>NZ_JAATTV010000004.1 GCF_013414195.1 Psychrobacter sp. BI730 | reverse complement strand
CAAGGTTGGATGGAGAATAATCTACCTAAACTATTTCATAATATGGGTTGTACTTCTTTTATTTTGGATTGACTATAGGTTTATTCAGTATGATGTCAGATTTCTCTATTGCTGTACCTTTAGAGAATTGGCTACCGCTAAGCATGATAGCTATACAAGCATGCGTATTTGCTGGACAGTTTTTACTGTTATTCCTATTACAAAAGACAGGTGGGCCCGTGTTGCTGAGTTTGTTAGGTGCGGTAGGAGCCATTGTCGGCGTACCCGTCGCTATTTTTTTGCAAGGGGAGAGTCCTCCAGAAGGTTTATTTTTAGGTGCTACCTTAATTGCGATTGGTGTGGCATTGGTGACATGGGGCGGTGTAAAAATAGCAAAAGTAAAAGAAGAATTTTAATAAATGTGTATAAGCGATAGCATTAAACTATAGAGTTATTAAAACCGTTACTTCCTAATGAGCACTTCTTATCTCGCTCTGGTTATCAGTATCTAGCTTATCAATAGCTACTATGACTCAATAATTGGTTACGATTAACTTAAATCACTTTTTGTAGAGACGACAAAAAAGGAGTATAAGTATCGTGGTTATCGTTGTCATGGACTCAGGCTATGAATGCAGCCGCGCGTTATCGCTTACTGAACAATTTTACCATTCTCATTAGTGTCATCGGGGTAGCGATTGCCTTGTTGGATAGTGGTTTTACACTACCGACGTGGCTCCAACAAATATTTCATATTTTCTATTTGGTCATCATCTTCCTTAGTTTTATGGTGACCGCTGGTCGTTATATCTATACCAAAAAGCCATTAACGCTTAATAAAGTCGCCATCTTTGATGCACTGACTAGCATTGCCATCATCATTTTATTGACCGCGCATTTTACGGACTTAGTACGTTCGGGCCTGTCCGCTGCCGTTGATGGCTTTGTCGCGATAAAGATAGCGGTGTTTGTCACCTTCGTCCGCGAACTCTCTGATCACAATTTCAATCTCAATCGTACCTTTCTACATCCTGCCCAGTTTTTTATTCTAAGCTTTTTAGTCGTGGTGCTGGTTGGTGCCTTGCTATTGATGATGCCTAATGCGACGACGCAGCCACTGTCTTTTGTTGATGCGCTTTTTACTGCGACTAGCGCGGTTTGTGTGACTGGGCTTATCGTCGTCGATACTGCCACCTATTTTACGACTTTTGGCCAAGTCATTATTATGGGGCTGATACAAATTGGCGGCTTAGGTATTTTGACCTTTGTGACCTATTTTAGTTATTTTTTTAAGGGTGGTGTCAGCTATGAGACACAAGCCAGCATCAGCGAGATGTCTTATATGCGCGGTATGGGTAATGTGGTGTCGACACTCAAGTCTATCTTATACGTCACATTTGCTGTCGAGGCGGTAGCGGCTGCGCTGATTTATATCAGTATTTATGACATACCCAATATGGATTGGTCTGAGCAGCTATTTTTTTCGGTCTTTCATGCGATTTCTGCTTTTTGTAATGCTGGGTTCTCTACCTTTAGTGCTGGCTTGTACGATGATTCGCTACGTTTTAATTATTCGCTACAGCTGATTCTGGCGTTGACATTTATCTTCGGTGGTATGGGTTTTACTATTGTGGTCAATGTGCTTAGGTATTTACGTTATCGTGCTCAGCGGCTGATAAATCGCCATGACCAACGCTATACTTATCAGCCTTGGTTACTTAATATTAATAGCCGTATTACTTTGATTACCACAGGCGCATTATTGCTGGTCGGTCTGATTGGCGTGATGATATTTGAATACAATAATGTGCTCGCTGACCATACCAGTTTTCTTGGCAAGCTAATAACAGGGTTCTTTACGGCTGCTACCCCGCGTACGGCAGGATTCAATGTCATTGATATGGGTGAGTTGACTTTTCCAACGGTGATGCTGACGATATTTTTGATGTGGATTGGTGCTTCGCCAAACTCGACAGGTGGTGGTATTAAGACCAGTACCTTTGCGATTGCGCTATTGAATACATTAAGCCTAGCTCGTGGTCAGACCAAGATAGAGGTGTTTAAACGGGAGATTGCTGAGATTTCCGTTCGCCGCGCATTTTCTATTATGTGGTTGTCACTACTGGTCATCGGTACGGGCGTGACGCTCATCAGTTATGATCAGCCAGAGCTTGATTTGATTAAAGTAGTATTTGAGTGCTTCTCAGCTTATAGCACGGTGGGGCTAAGTTTAAACCTGACAGCAGACTTATCAGATTTTAGTAAAATAGTGGTTTCGGTCATTATGTTCGTTGGCCGCGTCAGTATGCTGACAATCTTTATTGCACTGCTAAAAAATATGCGTCAACGTAATTATCGCTATCCTACGGAAGAGATTACTATTAACTAATTCGTCGCAATTAGACTGTGTCGTTCTTAATAAATAGCAAAAAAATATTAAAAAAGGTTGTATAAGTTATGAAGTACATCATCGTAGGGCTAGGAAATTTTGGTGCATCATTGGGCTCGGCATTGACCAGTCAAGGGCATGAAGTGATTGCTATTGATAGTAGTATGCAACGGGTTGAAGCGTATAAAGAAGTGATTTCTCATACGCTGTGTATGGATGCCACGGACGAATATACGGTTAGCGGATTGCCAATCGTTGATACCGATATTGTCATTGTGGCGATTGGCGAAGATCAAGGGGCCAATGTCATGGCAACGGCGCTCTTTAAGACGTTAAAAGCCAAACGTTTGATCAGCCGTAGTATCAATCCGCTACACGAAAAAGTCCTACAAGCCATCGGCGTGGACGATTTGATTCACCCTGAAAAAGAAGCAGCCAATCGTTGGGCCAAGCGTCTGTCACTACGTTATTTTGTCGATTCGTTCGAATTGAGCGATAACTTCAGCATGGTAGAGATTAAGATTCCAAATGTGCTGATTGGCAAGACTGTTGACGACTTACAGTTAGAGCAAAAGTTTAATCTCCGATTGCTTAGTACGTTGCGCTATGAGTATTATGAAGACAGTTTTGGTCGTACGCAGAGCAAGCCTAGCATTCAAGGTTTGGCGACGCCTGAGCAAGTATTGCAAGAGCGCGATGTACTGGTGATTTATGGTGCCAACAAACACATCAATCAGTTCTTACGTAGTGTAGGTGTGAAAATCAAATAGCAGCTTGTCATCGCAGTGATACCAGAAGGTATAGGGAAATGATTATGAATAAGCGAAGTATATCTGTCCTACTGATCGCTATAATGGCACTACTGTCAGGTTGTGATCAGTCCGCGCAAGACCCGAACGTTCTTCTGTCTGAGCATCAAAAAGACCCGATTAAAGAGTTGGCGATTACCTCAGACGTGGATCACAGTCAGTTTGGTTACAAGCAAACCTTTTATGTACCGATTTATTCTGATATTTATACCGATAGAGACGCTCGCAAAGTGCTGCTATCGGCGACGCTGAGTGTACGTAACACCACGCTCAAAAAGTCACTGTATATCAATAAAATTGATTATTATGATACAGATGGGGCATTGGTCAAGTCATATCTAGATAAGCCTATCGAGCTACCAGCGATGGCCACGCTGAACTATATAGTCGAAAAAGAAGAGGACAAAGGTGGTTCTGGTGCCAACTTTATCATCGAAGTCGAAGGTGTAGATGAGACAGTCAGACCAGTGATAGAAGCGGTCATGATTGGCAACTTTAGCAATAAAGGATTTGCCTTTAGTACAGAAGGCACGCCCGTGATACATTGATATATGTATAGTCGGTGCGTAGTTTATAGTATTAAAAGAGCACTGTAGTATAGGCGAAAATAGTTTCGATTTTGCTATCTAGCGATGATCGTATACATGTATTAAACGAATCAACATGGACAGTTCAATTCAAGGAAGCCTTATGTCTGCAACCAAAGAAGAAATCAGTGCCTTTATGGCATTGGAGTTTCCCCAAACCAAATGTATCGTTGAGGCGGTCAGTGAACATGGCGCGACCTTATCACACGAGGTTGGTATAAATGAGCTGCGTCCCGGTGGCACAGTCTCTGGCCCTGTCATGATGGCCGTTGCTGATGTCGCCATCTATGTGGCGATACTCGGAAAAATCGGTATCGTTCCATTAACGGTGACGACGAGTCTGACCATCAACTTTTTGCGTAAGCCATCAGCAGATGCACGTATTATCGCCGAATGTACTTTAATGAAGGTAGGGCGCACACTGATAGTGGGTGAGGTGTCTCTTTACTCAGAAGGCTCTGATGATATCGTGGCTCATGTGGTTGGTACATATTCGGTGCCGCCTGAACGCATTTAAAGCTAGTCGTAAGAGCTTCAATATTTTATAAGGTGGCTAGTTCATCGTGTGTCTCATCTATTCACTCGGGTCTGAACCTGGTGGAAAATCATGGCGTAGCTGTGAGACATTAGCAGTCGTAACCTTATCTGTGAAATTGTTTAGGTCACTATGCACATATTGTGTGATGGCTGCTATTTGTTCATCGCTCATCATGCGGTGGAACGATGGCATACCGCGCAGACCATTGATTAACACACTGATAATATAGTATTTCGATTGCATCTTGCTGTTATTGGCTAGCGGTGGATAGTAGCCAGCGCCTTGTGCACCTTCACCTTTTTGCATATGACAACCTGCACAAGAGTCATCGTAAAGCTTTTTACCATTAGTGGTAAAAAATCCCTTTTTGCCTTGGGTGCTGCCTTCAAATTTAGTGAGCCATTTCTGCATGCTGGCATCTTCACTCATCTTTGGTATTGAGCGTACATCGACTATATTGGTAGTAGATTCAGCCAATTCTGCTTTGGACATATATACGCCGCCCCATGCACCTTGATTGCGACTGGCTTGATTGTCAAAACTGTTGTCAAATATCATGGGTGCTGTCTGCGGGTTGGCGATAGTAGCTGCGTTTTTGGTTCTATTCTGACTACAGCCTGGCAACGTTGTTAACGCTATCGACCCGCCGACCATGAGCATTATTATTGCCTTGCTCGAGCTAGATAATTTGATTGAGTTTGCTGTCACCACGTTCATAATTGTTCCTAATGTGCTTAGTCTCATTGTTATCATCCTTGCTTCAACGGCAGACTGGTTATTCAAAGCTCATTACTCAAAAGTTAGCTATCCAAGTTTCTTGGCCTTTTGATGTAAGCGTTTGGCAGCATCCATACCGGATAATATCGCGCCCTCTTGCCATGCAGGAATATGTGAGCAATGCTCTCCTGCTAACACAATACGATGATCTATCTCGCATAATGTCTCATAGTACTGCTCACGACTTGACTCGCTCCAAATACCGTAGCAGCCAAGTGACCAAGGGATACGGTGCCATGCGACAGACGTGCCCGAACGGAACTCTTTGGTATATTGCGGATGAATCTGTTTGCCATAGGCGAGCGCGGCATTGATACGTTCTTTGGGTGTCAATGAGTTAAATTTGTATGAGGCTTCCCCAAATCCATACGCGCCAAGTAGCACGCCCGAGCCTGAGCTAAACATATCTTGTGACGGGTAGGAGATTTGCGAGATGGGCATGTCAGTATAAGTGATACCGCCATAGATCCATTCATCCTCTTCCCAAAAACGCCTCTTAAACTCCAAACCTACTTTATACGAGCTGTCATAAGGGACGGCTGCCATCGCTTGTTTCATTGGCGCGGAGACGTTGATATCAATCTGAGTCAATATAGACAAGGGAATCGTACAAATGCACCAATCTGCGCGCACTGTTTTGGCTTCACTGTCAGGGCTATTGCTATCGACATAGTCAATGGTAACCCCAGTTTCGTCTTGATTGATTTTGGTGACTTTAGCATTGAATGTGATCATTTCGCGACACTCACGCGTGAAGGCATCACCAATTTTTCCCATACCGCCGACAGGCTGAAACATCGTTGGTTGATGTACATGGACGGTATAGTTGGTATAAATATCCGACCACATGCCTGAGTCTAGTAATTTGTCCATCGGTATGGGGGTTGATGGCTTGGCATCTGGCATAAGACCACCACCGGGATATACACTATAGCCACGATGCTTACCAGTCTCATGGCTTTTGACGTAACGGTAGCTGGTATCTAACACGCCCCAGCCCTTGAGACCTTCGAGTAATTTTTCTTTGTCCTCTTTATTGATCGTACTATCGAGACTGCCTTTATTTAAGGCTTTGGACAATAACTCTGATACATAACCACGAATATCGCTTTGTACTTCGCCTAAACGCTGTGGCGCGCCGTTAAAGTGATTGGTACGATGTAGATAAGCGCGATCATTGGTTTGGATAAAAGGCTGCAATGCCACACCGAACTTTTTGCAGTAATGAAAGACCGCATAGTGGTGGATGGGCAGTCGCCATGGTCCGCCATTGAAGTAATTGCCTTTTTTAAAGTCGCAAGTAACTTCAGCACCGCCTAATTCAGTGTATTTGTCACCACTATTGAGTGTCCAGCTACGTCCACCGCCACGATTTTGGTACTCAAGCACGGTGACTTTATAGCCTGCTTTTCGCAGCTCATAGGCAGCAGTTAGACCACCCAATCCTGCACCCAAAACCACGATACTTGCGCCAGCAGGTGCGCCTTTGAGATTCATCTCTTCTTTAAAGCTCGACTCGGATGCAAACCCCAACGTGGTCATCGCTTGATACATCGCGGTCGCGCCTGCCGTCTTGCCTATCATGGATAGCAGTTGCCGCCGTGTAGGGGATTGGAGCAGGTCATTCATAGGATTATCCTTATCGTGCTGAGTCTTTGCGTTATTATTGAAAATACTAATTTAAGCTTATTCTTTATAGCTAACTTTTTTCTTTTATCATACGCGTGACATCCGCCGCACTGACATCGCTGTTGGGTAGACCACCAAAGGTGACTCGTACATAGTTAGTAATATTAGCAATCTGTGCAGGGCTTAAGTCTTCTGAGAAGCCGGGCATTTTTGGTGCTGTGTTAAAGGCACCTTTTGCCCCAAATGCAATGACGCCAATCAGTGCATCAGGTTTTACGCGGCGAATACTACTCAAACCAACTATGGAGGCATAGCGTGCATCGGGCTGGGCGTAACCGTCGACGCCATGACAGCTGGCGCAATGGATGAGATATAAGTCTTTTGGCGAATTGCTGTTCAAGTTATTATTGCTGCCGCTACTGTTGACAGTATTGGTTTTGGCACGCGCCAGATAGTTTTTCTGCTCTAGCAAGTCGTAAGTAATCGAGTTGCTGACTGGTTGCGGTAGACGAGAGACATTGACAGGTATCAAGTAGTCATCGGTCTTAATGGCTGGAACGACTTTTAAATAGTCAGCCATCGCTATAAGGTCTTCATCAGTGAGATAACGCGTACTATGCGCCACGGCTTCTGCCATCGGGCCGCCCGCATAAGCACGCTTATCAAGCGTGCCTGTACGCAGGTAAGTCACGATATCCATTTCGCTCCAAAGGCCGATACCCGTATCGTTGTCAGGCGTAATATTCGGTGCAAACCATTTACCAAGTGGCGCTCCGGATAAATAGCGGTCTTTATCAAGACCTTGTGTTAAGTAGCGCGGTGTATGACAGGTACCGCAGTGCTCTAAGTTATTGACCAGATATTCACCGCGCTGCTGGGTTTTCGTCAGTCCTGAGCGATTTTCGGTAGAAGGCACATTGATGATATTCCATGCCAGCATTAAGCTACGGATATTTAGCGGGAAAGGCAAATGAGTGGTTTTTTCAGGTGGTTTGTCTACCAGAGGGGCGGTCTGAAAATACGCGAATAAGGCACTGATATCCTCATCTGTCATGCCATGATAGGACGGGTAAGGCATCGCAGGATAAATCTGATGATTGGGTGCACGACCTTTTTGCAAAGCCTTTTTGAAGTCGGATTCAGTATAGTTGCCGATGCCATAGCGCGTTGACGGTGTAATATTGGTCGAGTAGATATTGCCAATGGGCGTCTCAATTGGTACGCCGCCACTATAGTCATCACGGTGGCAAGCCATACAGTCGGCGCTGCGTGCTATGTAAGCGCCGCGATTGGCAAGCGCACTATTAGCAGGGCTGACATTTGGTAGGGTTATTCGACTGGGCAAAGTGTCTATTGGCAAACTGACAGTGCCTGCCATCACGACGGTAGACACTAAGCTGAATCCCAATGTCAGTGTTATTATCGAAGAAAATGACAATGCTGGCATGATTGCAGAAAGCGGTTTCGCAATACTCTTATAATACCGATGAATCATGTCTAATTCCTTTTTAAGCTTTCTGAAAATCACTACCAGTATCCATTCAGACAATGGCGAAACATTAAAAATACTATAGTCTGGCTGCTTCGACCTTGATACTTAAGTCAAGGTTTTTGGTCAGTCCGAACTAAGCGAATTTATTGATATTCCGTTTTGTGCGATTAATCGTAGCAGTGAACTCGCCACCGCAAACATCCTTTCTGATGCTCGTGTTTAGATAACAATCAAACTTAGTCGCGGTTAGGCTAATTGGGTGTGTCTCGCCATGTAAGGTCAGTTGTCCATCTACCCGAGTGACCTGAGGGCTTTTTTTATCTTGATTGAAATACCATCTTGTCGATTCAAACTGCGCTAAAGGAAACCTCTTCATATCAAAAAATTCAGGCCCCGTTAGACTATTATTAAAAGAAGGGTTGCCTGTATTTAAGGAGTCTATGGGTATGATTAACGAGATATCGCCTGTTTGCCGACTTGGGTCGTATTGCAATTGGCCTTTGATATCATAAAAGCCACCAGTAGTGGCAGAGGTCTGGAAGCGTTCAATGGCAAATCGTATGTGCGTATTGGTAGGATTGATGGAGTAACTGGCGGCATGACTGTCATCGATAGTGCTGACAAGCAGTAATGGAATAAGCAGCAAGGCGTAGATGTGCGAGATTTTTTGTCCAATGCATAAGAGGTGCATGGCTACATTCCTTTGTAGGCTATCGATATATAAAGCGTTTTATTAACGAGCACCATCCATGGTTTTGCTCAATACTAAGCGAGTTCTCATTCATTATTTATACATTGTTTTTCAAATGGTTAGTAGTGTTATTTTGGTAATATATAACCGCTGGTTTCAGTTATATCTGAACATTCATACTTCAATATTGATTCTAAATATTGGGTGTCTGAGTGTTAGACAGTTTTATATCAGCACTGTTTTTATGATTGTCGGTATTTTTAGTTGTATTTGCTATCGAGTGTTTGAAGAAAAGGGTGGCAAGCGCACACGCTATCGTCAGTGACAGCAGCATCGAGACCAATGTATGGCTAAAGAAGTGATCGCCAAACAGCATCTTATACAGTCCCATTGTCCAGCCCAAAATAGTTACTGATACGACTATTTGATAGCGGTATTTTCTTAGTGTCGGTAAAAAAGCCAGCCCATATAAAGAAAACCCTGCGCTGGCGTGAGCCGCTGGGAAGCATCTGGCGGGCGTCGCTGCTACGATGTTTTGCCAAAGATTGAGGTAGGGCAAATCCCCATTAAAAATAACTAAGTCATTTGGGCAGCTGACATGGGTGACACCTTTGAGCGTGGCAATAGTAGCAGGTACAATCGCCAATATAATCAGTAGGTAGCTTATCTCGCGCATAGGTAAAGGAAGCAGAAATTTATCAAGCTTATTATGACTGAGCTTACTGCGATTTAGCTTATTGCGGTTTAGGGAAGTAGCATTAAGCCTTGACTGTCTATACTTGATGATTAAAACCGCTATGAGGTAGACAGCCAATAGAATCAATAATACTTTGGGCAAATCATAAAAGATAAACGCATAAGGCTGCGCGCCTTTTTCTAGTAGCCAGTGTCCATTGCTATAAAAAAGCTCACTGATGCGTATGTCCAACTGGCTATGCTCAAAAACCAAGGTAGCAATGATGGTCACGCACAGTAATTTTAGCCAGCCCCAAGCCATTGAGTGGTTCTCTAAAGTCATGGATACACCTGATAACGTATATTAAATGATGATAGCTTCCAGCATGCTGCTATAAAGAATAGACAACTATAAAAAGACAGACAGTGCCATTAACCATAAGATGGTTAAGAGAAATAACGACAAAAATTGCGCAGCAGAGCCGACATCTTTTGCTATCTTGGCAAGTGGATGCTTGGCGGTTGATGTGTGATCGACGCACGCCTCGATACCGGTATTGAGCAGCTCAACAATCAATGACAAAAAAGAAGCGACGACCAGCATCATTTTTATACCAAGCGCAAAAGGCAAAACGATGACAGCAGCCAGCAGTATAAGGTTGAGCCACACAACTTGTCTAAAAGCTGCTTCAAATTTATATGCGGCCTTAAAGCCATCTATAGAGTAACCAGTGGCTTTTATAATGCGGTAAATTCCTGTTTTGCCTTTGGCATGACTTGCGAAGCTGTCAGCTGCAAGTGCACTATCATGTGCTGTTTGGTTGACAGAACTATGCTCGGCTAACGGCTCTATAAGGTTGGTATGAGTGATTTGCTTCATAGGACATTCTTAATGGTCTATTAAAATTAAGATAGCCTGAGTATAAGACGGGAGATGTTAAGAAAACGTTAAGAGGATATAGAGGGATGAGAATAAAGCATAATGGGTGTTTAAATTTGTCGTTTCCCAATCAGCAATTATTATTAGGAAATGAATATGTCTTTGAGCTATCACGAGGTTATTTATAATAAATACTAAAGGTGCTACCACCTGAGCGATTGGCTTGGTGAGTGAGCTGCCAGCCCATATGCGACATGATACGCTGGACGATACTGAGTCCTAGACCTGAGCCTTCAACCTTATGTTTTGTCTCATGCTCTGACGACAGGATTGTTTGCTCGTCTTTATACTGAGACTCTAGTCGCTCAAACCGTTCATAGAGTAAAGGCATCATCGCCTCAGGAATACCTAAGCCAGTATCAGTCACCGTGATTTTTTCGTCATCGATAGTAATGGCTACTTCGCCATCATCGGTATATTGAAACGCATTTTTTATGAGGTTGCCTAGTGCCATTTTTAGTAGTTCGGGCCGTACGTAAGCAATATATTCCTGCTCAGCAATTATCTGACAAGTGACAGACTTATACCGCAGCAAGTACTTTAGGCGCTGCATTTCCGCTAAGGCGATACTGTTAATAGAGGTTTGCGGTGCGTCTAACTTTTCAGGCGCGCGCGATAGTAGGAGCAGAGCGGTGATAATCTCGGAAGTTTCTTTTGCCGTGGTACTGATACGATTGGTAAACTCATTTAAGTGGCTGTCAGGGTCTAGTTGCGAGGCCAAGACCTCGGAAGCCCCCATGATAATAGTCAACGGCGTACGCAGCTCATGGCTGACATCACCAGTAAATAGTTGCTCGCGCTTGAGGTACTGTTCTAACTTGTGGTTTTTCTCATCGATGGCCCGTGCCAAGACACCAACCTCAGATGGCAAGTGTGTCAAATCGCTTAAGTTGTGATGGTCAGTCTCGACAGCTCGTTTCAAATCTAATAAAGGCTTGATGATCTGTTTAGAGGACAATTGGGAAAAGATAGCGGCGATAAGTAAGCTTAGAATCACGGCTACCTTTAACGTATCTGCAAATATGTCTTCTAGGTGCTCAAATATCGCCAAGACTGGGTAATTTCCCATCACCATTTCGGTGTTTTCTAGATAAGTCAAAATATAGGTTTGACCATCTTGGGTATAGGCGAAAAGATGCAAGTTGGCATGACCTGCTCCAGAGGCTTTATTAACAGTGACAGAGGTCTCTTGCACCGTGTCATTGGCTATCGCTTGCAAACTGGCAGGTGCTTTATCATAGCGATAAATTTTGATACCTGGTTCAGCGACATAGATAGGCTGGTCACCATACTTTTCTTGACTAAGCTCTAGCTGCTGCAATAGGCGAGCCTTGACCAAATCTTGCTCTATTCGGCTCTCTGCGTATAAAAAAATACTGACAAAAGCTGCGCACAGTAATAATGCGAATATGAAGTAAGACAGTCTGAACTTATTGGCTATAGAGTCTATATTGAGCATGGCATGGGACAACCTAATAGAAAAGGGCTATATATAATAGAGCTATATATAATAGAGCAATAAATACGATACGGTCAGTCAGTTAGTAAATTGGATAAGGTTTATTCAATCCATACTGCAATGATGACTACGCGCTTGCTGATGTATTAGGGTCAACAACTTGATAACCTACGCCAGGTACTGTGACTATCATGGGTGTGTCAAATGGCTTATCAATCTGCGCACGCACGCTGTGCATATGAGTGCGCAGTGCGTCACTACTCGGTATGTCTAGCCCCCATACTTTTTCTTCAATTTCAGTTTTACTGACGACTCTAGGCGCTGCACTCATTAGAATATGCAGTATTTTAAAGCCAGTTGGGGTAAGCTTCAGTGATTGTCCGTCGCGCATAATAGTATGCTCACTATTGTTCAAGGATAGCGATCCGACTGCAATACTGTGGGCAAAATGATCGTCCTCATGGCGACGTATGAGCGCTTTGATACGGCACTCCAGCTCAACCAACGAAAACGGCTTGACCAAATAATCATCAGCGCCGCTATCAAACCCAGCGACTTTATCCAAGATTGTATCGCGAGCCGTGAGCATTAGCACAGGCGTTTTGTCATGCAACTCTTCTCTGAGTTTTTTGCACAGCTGCGTGCCATCCATACCTGGCAGCATCACATCGAGTAGTATCACATCATAACGATTGTTTGAGGCGAGTGTTAGCCCGCTATAGCCGTTGTGCGCGTTGTCCAACTCAAACCCTTTTGGCTCAAAAAAAGCATAAATATTGGCCACGATATCGGGGTTGTCTTCAATAACGAGTATCTTGTACATGATGCTGACCTAAAAAATAGTGGTTACCTAAAAGAACTGAACGATATAAAACGAATGTAGTGAGCTACTTTTAACAAATTATTTGAAGTAAATTATTTTTAGCCACTCAACTAGAATGACCCAATTTAAAAAAAGTTGCTGCACCTTTGACTTCATCGGTCGTAATACCAAAAAAGCTAAGCAATGTCGGGGTAATAAAATCGTGCGACACGGGCTGATTGACCATACTAGAAAGACTTTCAGTATCGATACTATTACTATTGGGCGACCAAATTATCGTAGGCACGTGTTTTTGGGTATCTGGTGCGAACTTGTAGGGCAAGCCGTGCAAGTAGATATTATTTTCACCCAAACTCTCCCCATGATCACTAATATATACCATTACCACATCATAATCTTGCTCATAAGGTTTTAACGTATCAATCACATTATTCAAAAAGTAATCGGTATAACGAATCGCATTATCGTAGCCATTTATCACAGACTGAGCATCACATTTAGACAGCTCATTGGTCATGCAGACAGGGTTATATTTTTCAAATTCTTTGGGATAGCGCTGGTAATAAGCGGGGCCATGATTGCCCATTTGATGCAGCAAAATAAGCGTGTCTTTTGGCATCTCTTTCTGTGAGCTGCCTGATTTAACCAGTTTATCAAACCCATCAAGCATGCCGATATCTCGGCATTCGACATCACAGTTTGGGTTTGTGTCAGCTGTTTTGTAGTCTTCAAAAGTAACGCGATCAGCCACGCCTTTTGAGCTAGAGTTGTTGTCGCGCCAAACGACATTAATCCCTTGCTTACTTAGCGTATCTAGTACGTTTTCATTATACTTGGCTGTATCGATATCGTAGTCTGCTCGATTTGCATAGCTAAACATGCAAGGTACGGAGTAGGCTGTAGAGGTTCCACAAGAGACGGCATCTTTAAAGCTATAAAGGTTTGATTGTTTTGAGAGCAGGGGTGTGGTATTGCGTGTATAGCCGTTCAAGCCGAAGTGATCTGCGCGAGCTGTTTCGCCAACCACAAACACCATTAGTTTTGGTTTGCCGCTACCACTCACACTATTAGCAGGTGCCACGCGTTTTGCGTCTGTCGCATGCAGTGTCAAAGTATCAGGACGGCGTAGCTCATCGACATAGTTTTCACCAAGTTTGATCACAGAATAAATAGGCGTGATCGGATTGGCATAAGAGCGAACTTGTTTATGTTGACGGAAAAAGCTGGCGTACTGGTCACCAAATGGCAAAATACAAACGGCGATTAGCGCGACAGACAGTATCAAGGTGGCTGTTTTTTGTAGTATGCCTCGCTGCCAAGTAAAGCGTTTTAAACGAATTTTGCTAATGATAAATGCTGGCAACACGCCTAATATCAGCAGTCGAATAACCATGCTGGGGGCAAACAATCCCATCGCCTCTGCTTGATCGGTCTCCAGACTATTGATCAGCATATTGGTGTCAAATATCGTCCCGTAAGCGTCGGTAAAATAACCGCAAATGGCAGCGATAATCAGTAGCGTAGCCAGTACCGGCTTAGCAATTGGACGATAGCAAAGTAGTTGTAATACCAGCCACATCAATCCAAACAACAAGCCTGTGATGGAGAGTATAAAGCCAATATTTGTGCTAAATGGATAGACAGCCAGCACCTGCTGAAAAAACCCAATATTTGCAGTCGCTACCAAATATACAGCCACGATGATAATAAGATAACTGAGATTTATCTCGCGATCATAGAGCTTACTAAGGTAGCTAGTCTTTGTATTGGCGTTGGGTGCGTTGATTTTTAGCGCATTGGTTTTGATGACTTGAGGTATAGACATACAGATACTTCTCAACAGATGGTAGGAAACGTCATTCCTTACCATAGCAAGTGGTCTGTTAAGAAGATGTTAAGGCGGTTGATGCTAACTCTAATAAGTTAGATGTTGGAATGTTTTCTGAGATAATTTTATATATTTAAGTTAGGCAGGATTCATCATTGCCATCAACTGGGGCTTGTCCTTTATGGTAATAAAACCATAGTGCATATCGATAAGGTGCTGCTTTTGCCATGATTGAATGATTTTATTGATGGTTTGTCTGGTAGTACCAAGCATAAAGCCAAGCTCTTCTTGCGATAAGCGCAGTTCTATTTTGATATCATCTCCTATTTGCTGTCCATAAGTGTCGATCAGTCCAATCAGCATGCTAGCCAATCGCGCTGAGGTATTGAGTGAGGTAGCATCGTCAATCCAATCAAATGCTCGGCGGATTCGCTGGCAGGTTATAAGCGCGAGGTGTTTATATAAAATCGGATGCAACTGCGCTGTTTGAATCACTAGATTTCTTGGGATTGAGATGAGCGTTACTTTGTTAATCGTCCACGCATCATGGGTGCGAGGATTGTCATCTATGATAGATATTTCACCAAACCATTCCCCACTAAATAGATGCGCCAACGTCATAGCATGTCCACTAGCGCTCACATTACAGACCCTAATCGTACCCGACACGACAAAGTGTAGCGCCGCATCATCGTTGTCACCGATGGCATGAATCATTTGGCCTTTTTGGTATACCTTTAGCACCGCATCGCCTGCCAGTAGTGGCTGCACAATGGCTGGTAATTGAATAAACCATGGGTCGTTATTTAAATAATGATTGATATTCATAAGTGTAATGTTTTTGACAGATTTGGTTTTATGAAATGGTGTAAAGTAATCATTCAGGATATCTAACACAGTAAAGGAATACACCATGCAAACAACTATGCAAACCGCGACATCGACTGATTCAGCTTCGAGTGTACACCATAACATGAGCGAAAAAGAGTGGCAGATGCGCGTAAATCTTGCTGCCTGTTATCGAATGATTGCTTCTTATGGTTGGGATGATTTGGTATTCACTCATATCTCTGCGCGCGTACCAGGTACTGAGGATGAGTTTTTAATCAATCCGTACGGGATGTTATTTGAAGAGATTACCGCTTCTAGTCTGGTAAAGGTCAATAAAGCAGGCGAGAAAGTAGCACCATCAGAGTTTGACGTCAATCCAGCTGGATTTATCATTCATAGTGCTGTGCACGAAGCTCGCGACGATGCGCATTGCGTCATCCATCTACACACAAATGATGGGGTTGCCGTCTCAGCGCAAGAAAAAGGCCTGCTACCTATCTCTCAACAATCATTATTTCCACTATCTAACTTGGCATACCACGACTACGAAGGCGTCGCATTAAACCCTGAAGAAAAGGTTCGTTTGGTTGCCGATTTGGGTGATGCTCACTTTATGATTTTGCGTAACCATGGTCTGCTCACCTGTGCCGATACGGTTGCCAATGCGTTCTTATACATGTATATCATGCAAAGAGCTTGTGAGATTCAGATCAAAGCACAGAGCGGGGGTGGTGCATTGACGCCGATACCAGCACAAATATTGGCCGGTATTCAAGCGGCATCTGAGCAAGTGACCCGAGGTGCAAACGGTGACATCGCATGGCCTGCCTTATTAAGAAAGCTACGCCGCACTGACCCATCATTTGAGGAGTAAGTCTCTAATGATAACTTTTGATGAGTGGCAACGGCAGGGGTAATATGAATCCATTCATGGGCATCAAATCTTTACTCGGTATGCAGGGGATAAGAGTGCGCCTGCATTGCTATTGATTCACGGTTATCCTAGTGCCAGTTGGGACTGGGAGGGCATGTGGGATGCGCTAACCGAGCACTATTATGTCATCACACTCGATATGCTAGGGTTTGGGTTATCAGATAAACCCAAAAACACGCGCTATCTAATCAGTGAACAGGCTGATATTTATCAAGTTGTTTTGCAAAAACTGGGCGTTAGTGATTATCATATATTAGCGCATGACTATGGTGATACGGTGGCTCAGGAATTGCTAGCCAGACAAGTCGAAGGGAGCGCTGAGCGACACATTGCTAGCGTATGCTTTTTAAACGGTGGTCTGTTTCCTGAGACGCACAAACCTATCTTGGTACAGAAACTACTGCTATCGCCATTAGGCCCTCTAGTATCAAAGCTGATTAATAAGCAGAAATTTGCGGGCAGTCTACAACGGATATTTGGCCCTGACACGCAGCCCACAGTAAAGGTGATAGATACGCTATGGCAGCTGTTAAATCACAATGATGGATTGGGTGTGATACATAAGCTGATTAATTATATGCCCCAACGTCAGCAGTACCGCGAGCGATGGGTAGGCGCGATTATCAACAGTACCGTGCCTGTGAAATTGATTGCAGGTGCTAAAGATCCCATCTCAGGTCAGCATATGATTGATCGTTATCGTCAGCTAATACCCAACGCTGATATAACCAATATGCCTATGTTAGGCCATTATCCGCAGGTAGAAGATGCGGCAGCGATCACAGCGGCCTATCTGCAATTTAGATACAGTATCCTGTAAATACAGTTCAATCTAACAAACGCAGGGCTTCAAATGGTGCTCTGCGTTTTTTATTCTCTTGTTATCTTTTAGCTTTCAAGAAAAATGTGTAAGTTTAAATGAGACTAACATCCGTGAGCGTAGTCACATAGCTGTGGAAAAGGTTTTTGATAAGATGATCACTAATAAATGGCTAATTATGATTGAGTGGTCTATATGCGTGGTGCTACAAGATACTGATGATTTGATAAAAAAGATATTTTGAAAAACTTGAGGTTTTGGAGCGTGTTATAAGAGGTTGTCTTTTCCAGTCCCCACTAGGGACTTAAACCTCAACACTATCTGTCCAAGAGAACTCTTCTAAGATACGTATCCATTGATCGTCTAATCCCGCTGTTATTACTAGTGGCTCACCAGTGACGGGGTGGCTGAGTGCCAAAGTCTGTGCATGCAGCAACATACGCGTGCAATCATAGTGAGTACGAAAGAATCGTGTATGACGTATATCGCCGTGACTGGTATCACCCACGATGTGATGGAATACATGTCTCATATGCCGACGCAGCTGATGTTTGCGTCCAGTTTCAGGCGTTAAGCGCACCAGACTATAGCGGCTAGTGGCATGCTTTTTTGATACTGCAAATGGCAGCTCAATTTGTGCCAAACTCTGCCAGTGAGTCACCGCTTCTTGAGCAGGTTTATCTAAATTGGCAAATTTATCGGCAATGGCATCAGGCTTAAAGCTCAACGCATAATCAACAGTACCTTGCTCAGACATAAAGCCGCGCACCACGGCCAAATATTGCTTGGTCACTTTGCGTTCAGTAAACGCTTCGGTAAGGCTACGTGCCACGGCTGAACTCTTGGCAAACAACAATACACCTGATGTAGGTTTGTCTAACCTATGTACTGGAAACACATGACAGCCTACCGCATCACGTGTGAGCTGCATGGCAAAGCGTGTCTCGCCTTTGTCCAGCCAACTGCGATGCACCAACAGACCAGCTTCTTTATTAATCGCTACTATATACTCATCTTCATAGATAATTTCTATTTGATCAGCAGTATTGCCTTCGATATCCATGTTTTTATTGCTCATATTTTAGATGCGTCAATTATATATCCTTTTTATTGTACCTGTAGTGGCATAATAAATTTAGAGTCAGACTTTGAGTACGGTATCTTGGTTTCAGAAGGGGAGGTAGAGTCTGAAGGCAAGGTCTGTCAGCAAGATCAGTTATTCCGTTTTCATGATAGCGATGTCGCTAATAACAAAAGTATCAAACTGGCTGCCAAAAAGGGCACACGTATCATGTTTATCGGCGGCGAACCGCTTAATAACCAAGTGCTACTATGGTGGAACTTCGTTGCTGATAATAAAGCTGAGATTGAACAGTCTATTGTTGATTGGAATAATGGCCATGAGCGTTTCGATAATGTTGACTCTGATATGAAGCGCTTGCCTGCACCTGAACTACCGAAAGGTTTTAAAGGCTGATGACAACTTATTTCGCCCCTCACTATTTGACCTTAACTCGTAGAAAACTGTTTAAGTAAAATACTGCTTAAATAAAATAAGGGGATTTTGACGTAAGGATTAGAATGGGTAGGTCGACCAAAAACCAAGTCCTGACTACTATAATTATCACGATGTTAAATCATATATGAATCAGGACAACATTTGAGATATAGCTCAGGTGGCTTACAATCAGAGCTTCAACGCTTAAGTTCTATAAAGGACTTTTACGACATGCCAGCCAAATTTGGTCTTTACTAAATGCGGGGTAAATAGTTCGCCGGTAAAGCAAACTTTATCGAATGGCCCCACCATATCACCTTTGCCAAACTCACCTAAGCTGCCACCTTTTTTTCCTGATGGGCAAGTTGAGTATCGTTTGGCCAGTACATCAAATTTAGCGCCTTTTTTAAGCTTGGCAATAATGTCCTCAGCTTGTTCTTTATGTTTTACTAAAATGTGCAATGCGCTAGCGGTACGAGCCATAATGTAACCCTTTTATAAAATATCAATTATCAGGATATTATATCACTACTTACATTGGTTGCTAACCTCACTTGTAGGTGCTGAGTTCTCCCAAGTCAATGTCTACAGATTTGACAGCATAGGTCAGTTTGATGATGTTTGCTGAAAGTGAGAAAAGAGATAATTTGCATCGGCGTATAGTTCTCTTTTCCGCTACAACCAATATTTCACGGACAAAAAAAGCCCCAATCTTAAGATTGGGGCTTTTCGAATCTGGTAGGCGTAATCGGATTCGAACCAACGATCCTCTACCATGTCAAAGTAGGTCGACTAAAGTACATGTTGTGACAATGTCTTACATATATTGATATATATAGCCTGTATATATTGTACGACTGAATAATTACAATGTAAATTGTAATAGAATAAAATTTAACTCGTATTTAGGCACTGTGTTTTTATAGTATTTTTACCTCTACTCAAGCCCTTATTAGAATAAAAAATATGTGTGTTCGTTGAAAATCTATTCTTATTGCATCTACTATTGTCATTTTTGAGTTTCTACGTATTGTTTCTACTACTTATTCTCTGCATATTATAAGGAGATTACTGTCCTAATCTCTGCATATTTCTGAGGAACATATGAAGCATGTTACTTATATTCATGAACATCTAAACTGGACTGAATGGCAATGGTCGGACAAAAAGCTATTGCCACTTGTTAGTCGTGTGCGGATATTACAAGGCCATTTACTAGGAAAGCTGCTAACACTAGGGTTCGATCTGAATGTTGAGGCACAATTAGATGCGGTGACCTTAGAGATTATCAAAACTTCTGAGATAGAAGGTGAGACACTAAATGATGAGCAGGTTCGTTCTTCAGTTGCGCGGCATTTAGGGCTGAATAATGCCAGTATGCCAACCAATACTCGTGAGATCGATGCAGTGGTAGAGATGATGCTAAGTGCTACCTATCATTATCAACAGCCGTTATTATTAGATGATCTACTCGGATGGCATCGAGCATTATTTCCAGATGGATATAGTGGGCTTTATGTGGGCTAGTTTTAGGTGTGCTATCTGGTGCACAAAATGAGCAGCAGCTGGTGAAATATGAACCTGATACAGTGTTAAGCAAGCTGACTGAATTAAAAGCGCTTATTTAACTCAAAGCTAGGTTTAAGCTTCAAAATATACAACAGAGCAGTAAAGCCATAAAAGTAATGACTTTTATGGCTTTTTTTAATTTTGGAGAGACCATTCTTATAGTTGCTGCGTCAAGATTAAATAGGCTATACCAGCTGATTCTCTTGTCTGTAATGGCTTGGCGTCATGCCATAGTTTTTTTTGAAGGTGCTAGAGAATGCACTGTTATCGATAAAGCCGCTTGCTAGTACGATTTGGCTAATAGGCAGCGTAGTATGTTTAAGAATATATTTGGCGTGTTCAAGGCGCAATCGCACGTAATACTGTTGCGGTGAACAACTAAAATTTTTGTTAAATATGCGCTGTAATTGTCTACTTGATAATCCAAGATGACGGGCAATATCCTTAACGCTTAAAGGCTCTTCAAGATTGGTTTTCATCAATGCAATAGCATCTATTACATTGGTATAGCTACTGCTCAGTATTTTTGGCTTGGGCATATGCTGTACGTAAGTAGGCTCACGTATAGAGGTGATAATAAACATGTCTTGTATCTTGGAAACGATATGATGACCATGATGCTTATTGATGATATGTAAAGTCATATCCAATGCGCAAGCTCCACCTGAACAAGAATATAGCTGCGGTGCTATTGTAAATATTTGGTCATTGAAAATAACATCTGGATAGCTTTCTTGGGCTACGCTGATGTTCTCCCAATGCAATGAGGCTGCTTGCTGCTCAAGTAAGCCCGCTGCGGCCAATGCCAGCGCTCCTGTACACAAACCGCCAAGTGCAATATCCCGTACTGCCAATCGCTGAATTAAGGTAATGAGCTTACTAGATTCCAAGTAATCTGTTTGGTGTCCTCCGCATACGAACACCAAGTCGCAGGTTAATAAGTAGTCGAGTGGTGCAGTATGACTTAACTTAATACCGTTACTACTACTGGTTTTATTGTCATCGAACCCTGCCACCACCCACGAGTATAAGAGTTGCTCGCTCACATAATTCGCCATTCGAAGTGGCTCAATGATATTGCTGAACGCGAGCATGGTAAAGCCATTGATCAGTAGAAACCCAATACGCCTAGGCTTGTCTATCATCTTTTCCGTTATCTGAGTCATTTTTTGTCGCCTTCAGAACATACCTAAAATTCTGGCTAATGTTAAGTTGTTTGTCTATATGTCCGATTATAAACATAAAATGTCGCTTATGAAAAAATACCTTATTAATTTTACCTCTATTATCGAACGTGTTCTCAGTTAATTATTACTACTTTGGAGACGTTCCATGTCAGCACTAAAAGACCTTACTAGCACGTTATCTTCTACAGATTTTTCTCGAAAATCGATGAATTCATTAAACCTAACCTCTTTAGATGGCTCATTCGATAATCTGCATCTCCCAAGTCTAATCGAAATTAAAAACGGCCAGAAAGTGCAACCGACTTTTAGTCTTCAAGAATATGCAAATCGTCATGAGAAACTTCGTGAGTATTTAGATAATCATGGCATTGTGGCGGCGCTTTTCACCTCGATACATAACATCAATTACTACTCTGACTTTATATATTGCTCTTTTGGGCGACCTTATGGACTAGTCGTTACTTCAAAAGAAGTTGTGTCAATCTCTGCCAATATCGATGGTGGACAGCCTTGGCGGCGTACTGTGGGCGACAATAATATTGTTTACACTGATTGGCAGCGTGATAACTATTTCAAAGCCATTGCTCAACAAATTCCTCATCACGGACGTGTAGGTATTGAGTTTGATCATTTACCAATGGATCGCTTTGCTAAGCTCAAAGCTATCTTACCCAATGTAGAGTTTGTTGATATTAGCCTAGCATGTATGACCATGAGAATGGTTAAGTCCTCTGAAGAGATAGCGCTAATAACAAAGGGTGCTCAGGTCTGTGATATTGGTGGAGCTGCATTGGTACAGGCTGTTTATGATGGCGTGCCCGAATACGAAGTTGCCTTGGCATCTACACAAGCGATGGTGAAGGCTATTGGTGAGCAGTTTGGTCAAGTGGAACTCATGGATACATGGACATGGTTTCAGTCAGGTATTAATACGGATGGTGCCCACAATCCAGTGACCAATCGTCTTGTCCAATCGGGTGATATATTGAGTCTTAACTGTTTTTCTATGATAGCAGGCTACTATACCGCGCTTGAACGCACATTGTTCTTGGATAAATGTGATGCAGATTCACTACGCTACTGGCAGATAAATTGTGAAGTACATGAAGCAGGTCTTGAGCTTATCAAACCTGGCGTGCGCTGCTGCGATATCGCACATGAGCTGAATAAAATTTATACAAAATACGACTTATTAGAAAAACGCAGCTTTGGTTATGGCCATTCTTTTGGTGTGCTCAGCCATTATTATGGACGCGAGGCAGGACTTGAGCTACGTGAAGATATTGAAACAGTGCTTGAGCCAGGTATGGTCATCTCTATGGAGCCGATGATTATGATTCCAGAGGGCATGCCGGGTGCTGGCGGTTATCGAGAGCATGACATTTTAGTCATCAATGAGACGGGCGCTGATAATATCACAGGCTTTAAGTACGGCCCTGAGCATAATATTATCGGTCGTTAATGTAGGGGGGGTGTCATCAATAAATACTGTCTATATCGAGTGGGCTACCATGAATAATTTCCTTATTTTAAGCTCACCAACATAGATGATGATGCGCCTCGCACGATGCAATTATTTTCACATTTTACTTATTAAGGAAATAACATTATGGACCTGTTTCTTAACAGCTGGACGTTATTTTGGTTCTTGACCATTAATGTACTGACGCTATTACTGGCAGTGAGTTATTTCTTCGTAGAGCGTCATAACAAGTAATGTAGTAAACGATACGAGGAATCGACATGTTTATTAATTGGATGATATTGTTAGCAGCAATTGCGCTTCTCATTGTATTGGCTAGTAAAGCGTCAAAAGTCATGTCAGCAGATGAGGAAAGTGGTTTTTTAGTAGCCGGTCGCTCATTAGGGCCTTTTGTTATGGCAGGTACTGTCGTGGCGACTGGGTTTAGTGGTTGGGGCTTTATGGGTTCACCTGGTGCCGCATACCAATACGGGACGATTGAGCTTTTAGGTAATTTCTTTTTTGCACCAGCCATGGTCGTCGCCGTACTATTCTTTGCGGTCTATTTGCGTAATAGAGCCATGAAGATGGGTAGTAGTACCATTCCTGAATTTATCGTTAACTTGCACTGTAATGATCGAAATTCAATATCTGCTCGCACTTTGCGTATTGTCACGTCTTTGGGCATGATTATATTTTTGACCGTATTTTTGACGGCTCAGATTAGAGCGCTTGGTATGTTAGGTAGTAGCTGGCTCGGTATTTCACCTCTTCTGGCTTCTGCGCTTTTATTGGTAATTATTACTATTTATACCATGGCAGGCGGATTGCTCGCCGTTGCTTGGACCGATACTTTTATGGTGATTGGGATGGCCACTGCTGCCATTTATATAGTGGTTCAGGTGTTCACTGACATTCCGTTAGCAGATATGATGACGCAGCTGAATGCGATAGATCCAAACCTTGTCAATCCAGAAAATTCTAACCCATATGGTAATGCCAAAGCTTCTGTTTTTCTAGTATTTGTCTATGCGCTTATCTTTAGTACTGCATTGCCCTATATGTCAGTACGTTTTTTGGCGATGAAATCTAATATCAGTATTGCCAAAACAGGCTTTTATACGGCCATTCTAGGGTGTATTTTGAGCTTAGTGCCTATCGTTGGCTTATATGTTCGTATCAAAAACCCAGGTCTGATCAATCCCGATGAAGCAATGCCTTGGTATTTAGCCAATGCTATTCCAAGTGTGGTGGGTAGTGTGATCACTTTGTTTATTCTTTTTGCTATGAAATCTACGGCAAACTCTATCTTGCATACCTTATCAACTGCTGCCTCACATGATTTGCGTTTGGCAGTATTTGACAATAAACCTCGCACTGAGGCTGAGCTATTGAAACTGAATAGATTGTGGGTCGCTATTGTGGCTGCTATCGCCTTCATTTCTACCTTCTTCTTACCTGAAGCGATGCTTAGCTATCTAGGAATATTCTCTAGCGGTACCTTAATGGCAGCTTTATCTGGCGTGCTTTTAGTGACTATCTTTTATAAAGGCTCAACGATGGCTGCTATTGCCTCTATTATCATCGGTGCTGTTTGTAGTAGTTATCTCTTAACATCAGGTATTGTCGGCTGGGTAGAGGGACCTCTTATCGGATCAGCTGCATCAGCCATCACTTACTTGGTCGTTAGTGTGTTGGTTCCTAATAGAGTCAAAGTCATATCAGAAGAAGCTGTCAGCGCTTAGATATAGTTACTTATATTTATTAATACTTAACAGAGCCTAAGTTAACCGCTGAGTTTATTGACTGATAGTCATAAATTCAGCGGTTGACGTATTCAGTAAGGCTGGCAAGTATGAGTTGTATAGATAAGCTAATGCTGATTAACACTCAGTTATTTTGTACCAGTTTTATATTTACTCAATGATATTACGAACATTTTATGTTCAATAATAGAGGTGACTAGTCGCGGAAGTATTGAAAATCAGACCTATAGCGGTTGATGTCAAGCCATGGATTGGCACCATACAAATTGTCATGGCGGCCATATGTTGGGGCACACTTGGTATATTTTCGACTTATCTTAGTCAATTAGGTTTTAGTAGTTGGCAAATTACGATATTGCGTATCATAACGGCAGCTATTATTGCTATAGCGATGTTGCCTAAGATCTGGAAACCATTAAGTAGGCTAACACTCGGTCAATGGTTTGGGCTTGGTCTACAATCCCTAATTGGCGTACTGGGTATGACGGTTTGCTACTTATTTGCAGTGCTTCATGTGGGTGCAGGCACGGCAGTCGCATTACTCTATACGGCGCCGGTCTTTAGCTTGATATTCTCGCACCTATTATTAGATGAGCGAATTACTTATAAAGCTGCATTATTAGCAGTTGTAGCAGTGATTGGCGTTGGTATGACTACGATGGGTGGCACTACTGAAGGGAAGTTGGGTATTGCCGTTGGGCTGCTCTCTGGCGTTTGTTACTCTTTGTATGGTGTGCTTGGTAAACGCGCCATGCATCATAAACACTCTGCACCGCTTGTCTTTTTTACGTCAATTTTGTTCAGTGGCATTGTATTATTGTTCATTCCTACCACGTATACAACTTATTATAAGCTGATACAGCTTCCCGTTATTAGCTGGATATATGTACTGGGCTTATCTTTGGTGGGTACGATTGCACCTTTTGCATTATATATGAAAGCATTAGAAAAACTACCAGCCACACGCGCGTCAGTATTTACTATCTTTGAACCTTTGACCGCAATATTTTTGGCAGTGTTGCTCCTGCATCAAATGTTATCAGGTGTTCAATATATAGGTGTTTTTTTGATTTTGCTCGTTGCTCTATTAAATGGGCTAACAAATTCGACCAATGTACAACTGCCGAGATGGTTTAGAAGACAAAAATTATCGTAATTTAGTTTTATAGACATTATTATTTATAATACAACTATCTCAAATCAGTTGCTGAGCTCTCAAAAATATTGAGTTGCGCTACGAGTTAATAGACAGTTATTGAAAGCACTCTAAATATTGAGTATACAGCTTAGAGCTCGATTCCTGTATAGCGCATCGATCACGATTTCATACTATTTTCGGGCTTGTGAAGCGCATTAGTCAATATAAGGTGAATTAAATAAATGGCTCATTTGGATATATAGTTAGTTCAAAATAAAACTGTTTCATGATATGGGCTGTATCTCTTTTATTCTGGATTGACTATAGCCAACGTTTCAAAGGCAGCATTTTTTTGGCAATCTGTTGCTTCTAAAAAATAATTTGATATAAGAGCTACGACTCTAATGGCAGGATGGTTATCATTTCTTCTTAAAGTATGCAGCGTAGAAACTCAGCTCAGATGAAATAGGTATATCCTGGTATAAGTTACTGAAATTACTTATTATTTTATAATAATTACTTGCAATTTCTGTAGATAACAGTAGATATAAATTATATAAGATTTCAGTAAGTATGATTGGATTTCACTATTTATGAAAAAGACTTACCTAAACGATATAAAGCAAAAAGAGCTAAGTGTTCATAAAGCTAATATTGGCTACTATAAAATATTTAATCACCTTATTTTGCCTTACATGTTAAAGAGCGATATTGAATTTTGGACTCGAATTCAGTGTTCGCAAGTGTTTCAAGTAGAAAAGCAAGGTAGTAGAGGGTATTTATTCTACGACAATTGGAGTTTGTAAGATGATAGTTAACCATCTCCCAACTTTACTAGCTGAAAGAAGGCTTAAAGTAGCGGATGCCGTACGAGCAACAGGGGTAAGCAAAACGACGTTGCATAAGATATACAACGATCAATCATCTAGAATTGATTTCGATACTATAGATAAGCTTTGTGAGTATTTAGAAGTAGAGGTAGGAGATATTTTTGAATATGTAAAAGAGGATAAAGAGAAAAATACTAAAAAATAGGTTCTAGCTTACAGTTTAAAGTAGAGGTCAAAAAGAAGATTTTAATTTTAATGGTTTTTAAGGGTCGGTCACGTTTTGGTCACCATCACTTTTTTGAATGATTTAAATCTGATTGCATAATCATGACTATGAGGTGATATAAGAAAGTATTTTTCTCTACAGCCCATATATTACAGACAAAAAAAGCCCCAATCTTAAGATTGGGGCTTTTCGAATCTGGTAGGCGTAATCGGATTCGAACCAACGACCTCTACCATGTCAAGGTAGGTCAACTAAAGTACATATTGTGACAATATCTTACATACATTGATATTTAAGGCCTATAGATATTATACGATTGAATACTTACGACGTAAATTATAATCGAATAAAATTTAACTCGTATTTAGGCACTATATTTTTATAGTATTTTTACCTCTACTATATTGTTGGATTAGACCAATAATATTGAAAGCGAATCCCTAAATGATAAGTAAGTAGAGCCTTCTCATGCTTGATATTCAGAGAAAGGTGACAGGAGGGCTATCTGCTGCTTTTGAGGTTGATATAGTAATGGAGACTATTCAGTCGGTGATAGTATTAAATATCTATAGTTTGAAGACCAAAAAATAGACTATGGTCTAGCCTGTTTTCTACAGTGATGAGAGGATTAGTTACTACAAGATAATGATTTGATAGAGAAGGGCATGATGCAAAAATCTGAGGCTTCAGGACGTAATACGAGCTATGAGTTAACTCTGGAGAGCTTTTATAATGTCAAGTCTATCGTGTTAAGACAAGGTATATGAGCAGATTCCTGTTAATACGCTTGGTTTATAAAGTGCGGTTCTACGGTTTCTTCAGCATAGCTCAAATACTTTGCTGACTAATTTTCATAGCAAGCTCAGCACTAAAAAATGGGCGACAATAACCAAGTGCTCTATAGACACTGCACTACGAGATATTAATGATTTAGTAGAGAAGGGTATGATACAAAAATTTGTAGCATCAGGGCGTAGTACGAGTTATGAGTTGGTTCTATTATAAAAATCATATTTTTCAAGTCTACTATTACAGAAAATAAATAGTCTGTTAATAGGTTTAAAAGGCTTTATAGACGGTTCCGCTGGGATATACCCAAAGCCAATAAATAATTATTCTACAATCACATTTTCAATCAGGGTCATCTCTTCGCCCACTTTAAACGTCAGGTCGTGAAAACTGGATCTGACATTTTTATTTTGGTCAGTCTCTGTTGGGTACTGACGTATGTTGATATTAACAGTATCTTGTCCATCATAGCTTATCGCAGTCAGAGTGCTGTACTTGCCTAGGAGCTGTTGATCGTATTGAGTAATATTATTGGTAATATAATCTAGCTCGAAAAATCCTAAATACAGTGAGTTGCTGGGTAGGTTTGGATTATCTAGAGTAGACAGTGTTTCATCTGACACAGCGTTACTATTGGTTAATGTATAAGGAACGATGAACTTAACAATATTTTGATTTTTTGAGCCATTTAATGCGGTGATATTTCTATAGTCCAGTGACACTGAATAATTTTTATTATCTGCTAATACACCTCTCACATACGGTTTGCTATCTTGGCTGTCATTGGCACTGACAAACTCAGTTAACGCCACTTGATTCTTGTGGTCAGGAAAAGTGATATAAAACTGTCTATCAGTTTCGATACTAAACAGTTTCTGCATGACTTCAGATGGCTCTTTCTTTAATTGACTTTCTAGTCTTGTATTAGCGTACTGGCAGCCACTTAGCGTGACTAATGTCACTAACGAGATGATTGAGCCAGATTTCAAAACATTCATGATATTTTCCTAGAATTTAGGGCTGGTGATTATGATTAATCTCTGACTCGAACTTGTAACTGACGCGGCTGATCCAAATCTCCTTGATACTCAAGACTGGTATTTTGGATTAAATAGTAGACTCGAGCGATAATGAAAGTGTCTGTAATAAGCTGCTCACTTAACCCCAGAACACGGCCAACCAATGCCATCATTAATACAAAATTTCCTTGACCTTGTTCTTGGCATTGCGTCAGTATTTGTTTATCAAAATAATCTTCACCAACAGATTTGACTTCGTTGCTCTCAAAAATTCGCAATAAGCTGTCAGGTCGCTTCGAGGACTTAACGAGCGTTTGCCATAGTTGTGCATATTGCACGCAATCTACGGGATTAATCTTTTTTTCTTGATTATGCAGGAAATCTAACATTTCAAGAGAACAGGCACCCACTCCACGTAGCATATGAGTAGAGAGGTTATAGTCGTTAATACTGATATGGTAGAGTTTATGCTCATCAATTATATGGCAACACAAATAGAGTAACGACCGTTCAGGCGCATTATCTCCATGCCATATAACCACTTTGTGGTAATGAGTAAAGTTAAAGTGACATAATTTACTGATGTCTTTAGTAATATCTATTAACCATTGATCTTCAATAGTTGCGTCAGCGAATTCTTCGAGATGCGCTATTTGTAACATATCAAATAGATAGTTGGCTCGTTGGTTTAACAATTGATGATCATTGACTTTATTACCGTCATATAAAGGGCCAATGGCCAAATAGTCATCAAAGCACAATACTTGGTTTGTACCATCAAGCTTATTTTGTTCGAAATAATGTTTTAAAGTGCCAGAAGCTGATGCGCCGTTAACAATATGAAGGGTAAGCATGACATATGTCCTGTTTGCAAAAATGAGCATCAAAAAGAAAAGTTTAATTTTTCATCGAGCACTGTTCTTAAGCTTCTTTATCTATGATTGCTTCGCTTATTCTTTATATATTGTTTGACTGAAATAATAATTAGAGCGATCAAAATTGGATAAATAATGAATATATCTACTCTTATTATCGCTCCAACTTGTGTTCTAGACCATATACCTATATAAATTTCCCATACAATACAAAAGACTATGGCGATTATCGTTGCCATTTGCACTTTGGTAATTTTTTTCACAGGTTTTCTCTCTTATTTACTCTCAAGATAGGTTGAAAATGCAGAAGTATGTGCAAATATTTTAGATTGCTCATCCCATCTCCAGTATTTTCGCGTTTCTTCAGTATCGCCTGTTGGGGTCGGAATTACCCATACTGACGTTAAAATATTGCTTTCCTGTTCAAATGTAACATATGTGCCATTACCACCCCATTCTTTATCTTCTGGTAAAGGGTAAACCGTTCCATTTCGGCTATCGACCATCGCACCACTGACACAGCCTGAACCACAGCCCCATGTTATTACTACGTAATGGTTTGCAAAATTTACTTCCTGTTTTGCATATTCCCCACTAATCACAGTTCTATAACGTTTTGCAATTGGATGACTGTCAAAATTTATATTCGATTTTTCGATAGCTATTGGTTTAGCTTTTACCAGCGCCGTCTCTTCAAATACAGTATTAATAGCTGTAGTTTGAACAAGGTCCATATTTGTACAGGCACTAGTTAATACAGTTAATGCTAAAATTAACTGTATTTTAAAGTTTTTATATAGCACTTGCTTTATCCTATTATCCAGTAAACTTTTAAGAGGTGCTTAAAACTCATTAACCGCGTCAACCACAAACTGACGAGAAGCTTCACCCTCGATCATACGATACTGGATTTGGCGTGTTTTACCTTGTGGATTGGCATTGCTATCGTTTTCTAAATAGAGTGGGTAACGTCTAACCAACACATTCTCAACTAGCAAAAATTCATCATGCCCCATATAACCTTGTTTGAGTGTATCAGTCAGCTCTGGATAAGAGACTTGACTCCACGACAGCCCTTTATTGCTCGAATAAGCAATCACGTCACCATATGAGCCACTACCCACACTTTGGGTGAATACTAGAATTTCAGGATATCCATCGCCATTCATATCACCCACATCAGCACTAACAACAGGATCGCTAATTGGTCGCTCAATAATGTCTTCGCCTATAGGCTGGATTTTTAAGACATAACCACCATTGCCGTCAGAGGTGCTGGTCACTTGAGTAGAAAAATCACCATAGTTGAGTGATGTAGCGTATTGCGAATTGTCCAATTGTTGAGTGTCCAGCGTATCGCTTAATTTTTGATATACGCCACCAAGCGTTGCACCGCCGCTACAATAAAAAGCTGTTTTTTGTAGATAGGCTTCTTCACCTTCAATGGATAAGCTATTGTCATTAAAGCGCAAATAAACGGGGTTATTATCTACCCAAAACTGATACCGTCCATCATGAGCTTTATGAAGTACGGTGTCTAATGTACAAGTAGGTTTCTTTTTGTCTATGCGAGAACGAATAGACACACTAATAGCATCTTGACCAGCATCACGTACGCTGATCGCAAACCAGTCATAACCCTCGTTACGCTTTGTATAGCCATCTGTGACGTAATCGCCCGTTATATTGTTAGTATACTTATCGGTTGAGGTTGTCGTCGGTAGGTCGTTTTGTAAAACCGTTGTTGTCTCAAGGCCCTGTGTATTAGTGTTCTGGCACGCAGTCAGACTTAATAACAGCACGCTTGGCAGTAACGTTTTTCTCATCATAATTTTTATTCCTTCAGAAGATCGTTATATGGGCCATTCATAATAAATTTATGACAGCCCACATCATTTAGCAATTTAAAAAACCATTATCCATTCTTGGCGTGGAATATTGGTTTGTACCCATTTCTCTCGATGGGGTCTAAGTCAGGGCACTAGGATAGAGGAGTTCAAAGCCTGTGACCGTGTCTATTCGGTAACCTTACCACTCTATAGTAAGCGTAATTTTACCCACTGCTTTACCTGATTCAAGGTGGTCATGCGCGCGCGCTACCTCCCAAATAGAGTAGTTACTATCATCTATGATAGGCGTGATTTTGCCACTATCGACCAGCTCTGCAATCATTTTCAGGATACGACCGTGCGATTCATGGTTGACGCCATGAAATAATGGGATGAGCACTAAAACAGCGTGAAAGGATAAGGCTTTGAGAGCAACTTGCAATGGATCAGCAATCGGTAAAATAGTGGCGACATGGCCATTGAATCTAACTGCTTGAAAAGATTTTTGTATATTATCACCAGCTACTGTATCAAAAACTTTGTCAAAACCCACGCTGTCAGTATACGTCGCCACATAGTCATCAACCTCCGCTGTTGTATAATCCACTAGATGATCCGCGCCTAGTGTTTGTGCTAGTGCACAATTAGCAGGAGAGTAGGTAGCAGTGACTGTCGCGCCAAGTACTTTTGCTAGCTGAACGGCAATATGACCAACGCCCCCTGTTGCACCATGAATCAGGACATTATCGCCTTCTTTGACATTCATTTTTTGTACGAGTGCTTCATAAGAAGTGAGTGCGACCAACGGCAAGGCTGCAGCTTGCTTCATACTGAGTGTTTTAGGTTTTTTAGCCATTAAACGCACATCAACTAACATGAATTCAGCAAGTGCACCATCAATACCGTTGAGGCCACCAGCCATACCATAAACTTCGTCACCAACACTAAATTCAGTGACGTCGGCACCTATCTCGCTCACAATACCAGCTACATCACCGTGTAGTATCTCTGGCAAATTCTCCGACCAAGGCAGCTCGACTGAGCGCAGCATGGTATCAATAGGGTTCACACTAGTGGCTTTCACTTCCACAACCATATGACCTAGTGTTGCCGTTGGTTTTGGTTTTTCTTCCAATTGAAAAACTGCAGTTGTACCGATTTCTTTAATGATCATCGCTTTCATGTTATTACCCTTTACTGGTGTGAATGTCTTATTGTTTGTTTCAGGACAATAAGTTTAGACGTTGCTAATCCAGCAAACCATTACCCAGTAAACAAATTACTTTTGCTTTTTGAGCAAGCCATGGTTACAGTTAAATGGAATACCTATCAACTTAATAGAGGAGTGGCAATGAGCTCAATAAATCGACTGGCATACTTCAATAGTGTTGTCGAAACCGGTAGCATTTCAGAGGCCAGCCGCATCTTTGATGTACAGCCGTCTTCCATTTCACGGCAGTTAGCAGTGCTTGAAAAGGAGTTGGGCGTACGTCTGCTCAATAAAACGACCAGAAACACCAGTTTGACTGAAGCGGGGCACAAATATTACGAATACTCTCAGCGAATTGTGTCAGAGTTTGATAATGCCAAAAGAGCCGTTAATGACCTGCAAATAATGCCACAGGGTAAGCTGAAAATCAGCATGACAGTCGGTTTTGGTGAAAGCATGGTATTACCGTTAATACCGAAATTTATGTCGTTATATCCAGATATTGATATAAAAATTGAGTTAACAGAGCGGGTTGTGGATCTTATAGAAGAAAATATTGACGTAGCTATTCGAAGTGGACGCTTATCTGATTCGACCATGATTGACAGACGCTTGGTATTTAATGATTTTCTACTGTGTGCAAGCCCCCAATATTTAAAAAATAATGGCACGCCTCGTAGGATTGACGATCTAGCTGATCACCAATGTATCCGATATGGTTATAACGGTTGGAAAGAGTGGTTTTTGATAGCAGAAGATCGTAAAAAGTTGATTATTAATAGTCAGGTTTCAGTGAACTCAGTGAATGGTCAGAAGCAGCTGGTATTGAATCATACAGGTCTGACGCTAATACCACTGTGGGCTGTTAAAGATGAATTGGCGAAAGGGTCATTAGTTCAAGTCATGCCAGATCATGTTTTTAGTCCCTATGAAGAACTGAGTGCTACTTACGCTATTTATTTAAAGCGAGATATGGTTTCACCAAAAACACGTGTTTTTTTAGATTTTCTAGTAGAACAGATGATAGTGATTTGAGTTTGGATCTACAGCTTGATCTCACAAGTTTTTATAGTCAACGACAGATAAATTCACTTTCATGAATATTGATAATTTTAAAGACCGAGTATGAATAGTTTATGAAAAAATAGGAGCGCGCCCAATCCGCGTATTATTTCATATACGATATAGGCCTAGGCACTCATGACTTGATGAATGCTTCTAAATTTAAAATGACTTATTATGCTTAAATATGAGCCTATGGAGCTTTTATGACGTCTAAATTATTTGTTAGTGGCTCAATTATGCTGGCCCTTGCTGCACTGTCTGGACTGATGGAAAGCTTGTTTTACGGTGACATTGGTTCTGATGGCGTGCTTCAAGAAAGCCTGTTTTTACCTCTGACTTTTATTTTTTTAGCCTTAGCACTAATCCTTTATTGCTTATCACTAATCATGCAGGTAAAAATAAGCGTGACCGGTACTCAAATGAACTAAACACTTACTCCACAACCACATTAATTGTTCCCAAGAGATCAATTATGATAAATGGATTTGATGCAGAAAACTTACTTCGCAAGATACGTATATATTGAAAACATTAGGATGCTTTTTTCAAATAGTCTAACCAGAGGTATCTAAAGAGTTCATCAAAGCAGTCACCACTAAGTTGTTTACATTTTTGAGTGAAAAGACCACCTCATCATAATCTGAAGGTAGCTCCGCAATGGGTACCTTCACAAAACCACCTTTTCTGATCGCGCTTTCGCTCCATGCAAATCCCACACCTAAGTTTTGGTAAACCGCATCGTAAACACTTTCTTGGGTGTTTACGATATACGTAGGGGTTATCTCTAAATTAATTTTTGCTAGCGCCTCATTTATAAGTTTTTGAGTGGTAGAGCCGTGCGTGCGGAATATAACGGTTTCGGTCGCTAATTCAGTTAAGCTTATAGATTCTCTTGATGCAAAAGCATGGTTCGGTGAGCACAAAGCAACAAGCCTTTGGGTAGCACATTTCTTAAACTGTAACTTGTCACTTTTTGGAACATTTGCAAGAATACCAACATCTACCTGACCGTTAACCACTCTACTAAACGTTTCATGGAAATTACCAAAATAGATTTCAGTCTGTAGCTTGGGATAGCGCTTACTAAACTGCCTAATAATTTCAGTGCCCGGCAGCGGGCTGCATAGACCCACCTTCAATATAGCTGATTCAAAAACTTTACTCCTTTGAATCAGCTGATCTAGTTCATCTTCAACTGCTTGCACTTTACTCGTTAACGTTCCAAGCTCTAAGCAGTAATCTGTTGGCACAAAGTGCCTGCCACGCTGCATAAATAGCTTAAACCCAAGATTGTTTTCAAGCGTAGATAATGCTTGGCTAATGGCAGATTGAGACACACCCAAATGTTTAGCCGCCTGCGTGTAATTACCTTCCTCAAGCACAGAGTTTAAGATATTTAGCTGATTATAGGTGTAAGGTTTTTTCGTCATATGACCCCCGTTTTTCATATAGGTTTCAGTTGCAGAGACTGTCAGGCTTATCTCTGGGAAGTACGAGAAGTTATACACGATAAATAAGACTGAATGATTAAATGTATAAGCTAACCTTATATTTGACACCAAACTGTCATATTCATCTTCTATATTAGTTACGTGTAAACGATTAAAGCATTGAACAATTTATTTCAGTGTATCTGCTTGAGTTATTACTCACTGCCAACCCCACAATATAAGTTTGGGCTGAAAATTATGTTAGAACTAAGAAATGTGACTAAGAAGTATGATGGCAAAGTTATTTTTGAGGATATCTCCCTAAAGGTAAATAAGGGTGAGATTGTTTCAATATTGGGCCCATCTGGCTGTGGGAAAACCACGTTGCTGCATATTATTTTAGGTCTAACCGATATTAGTTCTGGTCGACTTGCCTATGATAAGGAAGACATCACACGTGTGCCTATGAAGCACAGAGGTTTCAATATTGTATTCCAAGACTATGCGTTGTTCCCTAACTTGAATGTAAAGCAGAATATTGAATATGGGCTACGTAATAGACCTAACGTCAGCACACAAGCGGAGGTTAATGAGCTGGTTGACCTTTTGGAGATTAAGCCGCATTTGAACAAGCGAATCAGCCAGCTCTCTGGTGGGCAAAAGCAGCGTGTTGCATTAGCGCGTACTCTAGTGATGAAGCCGAAAATTTTATTATTAGATGAGCCTTTATCTGCCTTAGACGGGGTTATTAAAGAGACCATTAAGGCACGTATTCGCGAGATTGCAGAGCGTTATGAGCTAACCACTTTGATTGTGACACATGATCCTGAAGAAGCGATGACACTCTCTGATCGCATTTTGTTGTTATCAGACGGCAAAGTAGCTCAATATGCCAAACCATCAGAAATCATCAAAAACCCTGCCAATGATTTTGTTAAGAGCTTTATCTTAAATCAGCTCAATATCAAACGTCGTAATATCTTGAGCCTATTTGAAACGGACGATGCACCAGCTGATCCATTAGAAAAATACACTCAAATGAGACCTGTGCTAGATGGCAGTTCAGTCACTGAAGATATCAATTCCATAATCCAGCGCACAGCTGCTAAATCCATTAAAGATACCTCCAAAGGTTAATCGCACTAGGCCAATGCTGGTCTTTCAAAACTTACTTATTTTGCGCGTAGGTCATTATGAAACTTAATAACTCACCGCTAATGAAAGCTTCGTGGCTTTTCATTGGTGCGCTATTTCTCGTCTTTATGTTTGTGCCTTTGGGTAAAATGTTGGTGCTGTCATTTAATGTGGCTGATGGATTAGGTATAAGCCACTATGTCGATATCATCAGCAGTAATGACTTCAGACAAGTGATGTTAAATAGTTTTTTTGTCGCCATTGTTAGTGCGATGAGTGCCACCTTTTTGGCATTTATCCTTGCTTATACGGTGCACTGGACTAACTTGCCAAAGGGCTTTAAACAAACCATTAAGCTTGCATCACTCTTTCCCATGCTATTGCCAACAGTGACTTATGGATTTGCCATTATTTACACCTTTGGTAAGCAAGGTCTGCTCACCAAGATAATTGGCTTTCAGTTGTTTGAAGACATATATGGTTTCTATGGTATGTGGCTTGGCTACACCATCTATACCTTACCAATAGCCTTTTTACTGCTTAACAATACCTTTCAATATTTGGATAAGAAGTTCGTGATCGTATCAGAACTGATGGGCGATTCACGCTTACGCCAGATAGATATGACGGTCATTCGTCCCTTAATTGGTACTTTTGCAGCCGCTATCATTCAATGCTTCTTTTTGGCCTTTACTGACTTTGGTATTCCAGCCTCTATTGGTGGTCAGTATAAGGTTATAGCCACTGAGCTTTATACCCAAATACTGGGTGCATCTCCCTCGTTTGAAAAGGGCTCTGTGGTTGCCTTGTTCATGTTAATCCCCTCTGTCTTGAGTATTCTACTGCTTTGGTATGTGGCTCGATTTAATGTCAGGTATGACTCAGTAGAGCATTTTGACTTGCCTACCTCTAAAGTCAAAGACAGGATTCTTGGGGTATTGTCCAGTGGCATTTTGATTTCACTGTTATTCGTATTTGCTGTGATATTCATCATTCCATGGATTAAGACATGGCCTTACGAGATGGCGTTTAGTACAGACACCTTTACTAAGGTGATCGAGTCCTCGAACCTAATGCGAGTGTATAAGAACTCACTTATTGTCGCGACCTTAACGGCTGTTTTTGGCACTATTATTACCTATGTTGCCGCGTTGATATACGAGCGCTCAGGGTTATTCAAGATAGGGAAGTTAACGATCGAAAGCTCAGCATTAGTAACCAATACAGTTCCAGGTATGGTTATTGGTATTGCTTACCTGATGGTTTTCTCAGGCTCATCGATATCGAACACCATCTTCATTATTGTGATTAGTAATATCATTCATTACTTCTCGACACCTTATCTCATGAGTAAAAACGCACTATCAAAAATGAACCTAGGTTGGGAGACCACAGCTTCTTTACTTGGAGACTCATGGCTACAGTCTTTACGCCGAATTGTTGTACCCAACTCAATATTTACGCTTATCGAAGTAGCATCGTACTTCTTTATCAGTGCGATGGTCAGCATCAGTGCTGTGATATTTATTTCAGGTGCAAAGACGATGGTGCTTACTACAAAAATTGTTGAACTACAGCACTTCGCCCGCTTTGATGAGATTTTTATATTGTCGCTGATGGTACTACTCACAAATATCACGGCATTAATATTCTTCGCAGTGGCGCGATATCTTTATACCAGAAGCATTAATGGCACAACAAAAATAAAAGTGAAAAAAACCACAGTGACGACGGTCGCTTAGATATTTCAAAACAGTTTAGGCCTTAATGTGATGAAAACTAATTTAATTTTTAACTATTCAAATAATCAGGGAAAACAATGAATTTATTTAAAACGATAATAACGGGATTAACTTGTGGAGTTTTAGTAGCAGGTTGTGGGTCGCAAAGCTCGGGAGATACGGCTGGCGAGGAGGTGATTATTTATAGTAATGCTGATGAAGAGGCAGTCGAGGTTATTCAAGAGGTGCTTGATGAGGCAGGCTTTGAAGGACAATACATATTTCAATCATTCGGAACAGGTGAGCTTGGTGGACGACTATTAGCAGAAGGAAAAAATATTGAAGCTGATATGGTGACAATGAGCTCATTTTATATCGAAAGTGCTCAAGCAAAGAACCCAATGTTTAAAGCGTTAGCATTTACGGCAAATCCACAGATTGCGACGCCTAATTATTATGCACCGATCCTCAGCTTTACGGGTGCCATCTTACTCAATACCAAAGAGATGGAAGCCAATAATCTCCCCATACCTACCAGTGCCAAAGACTTAGCGAATCCTATTTATAAAAATCAAATTTCTATGGTTGATCCAAATGGTTCATCAACTGGTTGGTTGTTTGTACAAGACATTGCTGCTGAATATGGCACCGATGCTGAAGGTCAACAAATCATGAATGCTATTCGTGAAAATGCAGGACCTAATTTAGAGCTATCTGGCTCTGGTCCTCTTAAAAAGGTAATGGCAGGTGAGGTGCCTATCGGTTTCGGTCTACGTCATCAGGCAGTCGCTAATAAGGCAAAAGGTTTACCAATTGATTTTGTTGATCCTAGTGAAGGTAATTACACATTGACTGAATCGGTTGCTGTTATTGATAAAGGAGAGAAAACCAATCCTAAAGCAATGAAAATGGCTGAGTTAATTGTCACTAAAGCTCGCCCACGTTTATTAGAAATTTATCCAAATATTGTGTATGACGGTGAGACAGTAGCTGCTGAAAATCAGATTGATAACTCTAAGACCTATCCAGAGCCATTAACTGCCGAGCTGTTAGATAAGCACCGTGCTTTTTTCCATGGTGAGTAATTTTAGTTGAATCAAAATAATGCCCATTCATGCTTAGCTATATTAGTTCATAGGTTAAGCAAGTAGAGGGCTAATTAATAAAGATATATGGGAAGAGCAGGTATGACAATGAGCAAAATACTTTCTGATAAAACATACGATGTCGTTGTAGTAGGTGGGGGTATCGTTGGGCTGGCAAGCGCCTACGCCGCCGTTAAAAAGGGGCTGAGTGTTGCGGTTGTAGAACGCCAATCTCAGAACAAAGATGCTTCTGTTCGTAATTTTGGATTTGTGACCGTTAGTGGTCAGCGTCGAGGTGAGCATTGGCAACGCGCCATGCACTCTCGTAATGTTTGGGCCGATATTGCGCCAAAAGCAGGTATTCAGGTAGAGCATATCGGTCTGCATATGTTAATGCAGCGACCTGAAGCGGTAGATGTTGCACAAGCTTTTTTAAAGACAGAAATGGGTGAGGGGTGCCGACTACTGACACAGTCTGAAATTAATGAAGCCGCGCCTTATCTGAACAAGGGAAAAGGGGTGTTATATAGTCCTCATGAGCTTCGAGTGGAGTCTAATACTGCAGTCGCTAAGCTGGCTCATTGGTTACAAGAGACGCAGAGTGTGAATTTTTACAACCATACTACAGTGACTTCAGTGGAATTACCAAAAGTGCATACCAGTCGCGGTGTACTTAATGCTGAGCACTGTGTGGTCTGCCCCGGAGCGGACTTTACTGGCTTATATCCAAACGTGTTCACTAAGACAAAGGCTAAAATGTGCACGCTAAATATGATGCGAGTCATGCCCAAAAAAACATTTAAATTAAATGCTGCTGTCATGTCAGATTTAAGCTTTGCCCGTTATGATGGATTTGCTCAGTTACCTGAAGCTACGGTACTAAAAAGCTTACTTGACGATATTCAAAGTGTAGAGCGTCAAGCAGGTGTCCACCTAATTGTGGTTCAGTCTGAAGATGGCTCACTAATCATTGGCGATAGTCATGATTATAGTGATAGAGAACTACCGTTTAGAGACACTCAAATTGATGATCTAATCATTAATGAATTTAAGCAGGTGATGGATATTGGTGAGATGGATATTACTCAGCACTGGTTGGGTGTATATCCAAGTGCAGATGACGTGGTATTTAAGGCATCACCTGAAAAAGGCGTGGTGGTCGGTGCAGTCACCAGTGGTACAGGGGCATCAACAGGTTTCGCATTTGGCGAAGAGTTAATTGAATTGGTATTGGAATCAAAGTAATGAATACAGCAAATAATAATATAATGAGCAGCAGCTCACATGGTGATAGTTTAAACAGTATTAAAAACAAATTTTTTGATATTAAGCTCTGTGTGTTTGATATGGCTGGCACAACAGTAAATGAAGGTAACCTAGTCTATAAAACCGTATGTAATGCCATCAATGAAGCACTGAATAGCGCTGGCAAGTCAGATAAACAAGTGAGTCTTGAGTTATGTTTAGAATATGGTGCAGGGAAAGAAAAACGCAACGCCATCCGCGATATTTTAAACAGGTTAGATTTATCTGATGCTTGTATTGAGTTGTTAACGGATACTGCGTTTGCTACCTTTAAAAACAGTCTTGCAACTGCCTATAGCAAGGAGACCTTATCTGAGTTTGAAGGCATGTCAGAGTTGTTCGAGCAGTTAAAGGTGAGCGGTCGTAAAGTGGTATTAAATACAGGATATGATGCTAAGACTGCTAATAAAATTTTAACTATCTTAGGTTGGTCTGTGGGGGATCAAGTAGATGCATTAATAACAGCCGATGATGTAGACAATGGCCGTCCAGGCCCTGATATGATTACTCTTGCAATGAAACAGGTTAATATTGATAACTCACAGCAGGTGTTAAAAGCAGGGGATAGTGGTATCGATATTGAAGAAGGTAGGAATGCAGGGTGTGGGCTAGTTTTAGGTGTGCTATCTGGTGCACAAAATGAGCAGCAGCTGTTAAGATACTCACCTGATGCAGTTTTAGACAAGCTGACTGAATTAAAAGAGCTTATTTAGCTTAAAGCTAGGTCTAAGCTTCAAAATATAAAACAGAATAGTAAAGCCATAAAAGCAATGACTTTTATGGCTTTTTTAATTTGGATAAAATATCTCAGATTCTGTGTAATTGACGTTTAGGTTAAAGGCTTACTGATACAGTCATCAAACATAAAGCGATCTAAAACAGACGTCCAGTCACGGATTGAACCGCCCCGGAATTGTCGGAGACTCAACATTCTGAGAGAATACGACAATGAAAAAACAAACCTACACTCCTGAGATTAAAGAACGCGCCGTTCGCATGCTGATAGAAGCGTTGGGCGACTATCCCTCCACATGGTCAGCGATTCAAGCCATTGCCCCTAAGATTGGCTGTACGCCTGAAACCCTGCGGTCGTGGCATAAAAAACACATCGATCAAACTATTCCTGCATCGGTGCAAGCGCAAAGTGATAAAGAGCGCATCAAGGAGCTTGAACGCGAATGCAGAGAGCTCAAGCAAGCCAATGAGATCATACGTAAGGCTGCCGCTTTTTTCGCCCAGGCGGAGCTCGACCGCTGACTAAAATCATGATTCAATTCATCGACGATCATAAGAATAATTATGGGGTCGAGCTGATCTGTAGAGTATTACCGATTGCCCCATCAACCTATCACCGTGCTAAAGACTTGGAGAGCTACCCTGAAAAACGCTCACTGCGCAGTCAGCATGACGACTACTATCTCAGCGAGATTAAACGCATCTGGCAGGACAGCAAATGCCGTTACGGTGCGCGTAAAGTATGGCAGCAGATGAAAGCTGACGGGTTAAAGGTTGCTCGGTGTACCGTAGAGCGATTAATGAAGCAGTATGGCCTACAAGGCGTCTGGCGTGGCAAAGGCAAGATTACCACCAACAGCCGTGACGACCAAAAGCGCGCTGATGACTTAGTCAATCGTAACTTTAGCGCTTATCGTCCTAACCAGCTGTGGGTTGCAGATTTTACCTATATCAAGACGACAAGCGGCTGGGTCTATACCGCTTTTATTATTGATGTGTTTGCCCGTGCTATCGTTGGTTGGAAGGTATCTAATCGTATGAACACCGATATGGTGATGGCGGCTTTAAATCAAGCAATAGCAGATAGAAACCATCCCAAAGATATCATTCATCACAGTGATCGAGGGGTTCAGTACTTATCCATTCGCTATACTGATAAAATGACGGATTCTGGCGTGATTGTCTCTGTTGGTACAACAGGCGACTCTTATGACAACGCATTGGCTGAAACGGTCAATGGGCTTTATAAGTCTGAGGTGATTCATTATTTAAAGCAAAACTGGACTGGTGTGAACGATGTTGAACTGGCAACCCTTGAGTGGGTGGACTGGTTTAATAAAACACGACTGCATAGTACGATTGGTTATGTGTCACCTTTTGATTTTGAAAAGCGGTATTATGATAATTTAACCCTGTCAGGCATCGCTGCCTGACTCAAGTAAATCACTCTCCGATAAAGTCGGGGCGGTTCAGTTTCCTCAGCATAGCTCAGTGATTACTCAATATGGCATTAAAAAACCGAACGTCTGCTTTAAGGCGCGTTCGAATTACATTGATGACCATGTATGTCAGCAACCATTCAATCTAAATGACCGTTACACCGTTTCTTCAGCATAATTTACTTGTCGAATGACCCTTTTAAAAAATGCAAAGGCATCTTCAGCTCCTTTTAATGCTTGTTGGCGTTGTGTTAGTGTCAATTCTAAGCCATCTAATTGCTCTTTAAATTTACGCCAATGCACCATTCTGCCATCTTTATGTGCAGATAGGTGTTTTGCACCATGAGTACTTGTAAGTTCAATTTTTTGAGCTTCTTTATATAAAATTGCGGCGCCTAAATTTGAACCTTCAGAGCAATAAAGCCAACCAATAGATTCAAACTCACTTGGACTAGGTATAGCCTCATCGACTAACATAGTCTTAACGTGAAGGTCTTGCATGTCCATGGCTACTTGTTCTAAGCGTGATAGACTATTAAGTCCCTTAATCTTAAGGTTTAAGCTGGGATTCTCATAGATAGGTTTCAAAACTTCGTGAAAAGCATTTTGTGCTTGTAAAAATTTACTGTAATTTTCTATAGAGGCAAATGGTTCCATAGATAAAACGAGCATGTCAACACTATCATGTGTTTGGCGGGAGTGCTTTTTTAATGCTTCACTAAGAGGTAAGTTCATCACTGTTTCCTATATTTATTAATTTAAGGGGCGCTCTCCCATTTCATCCTATTTAGTTAGCTTTTTTTAGATTGAGCGCACGCCAAAATATTTTTGGGTTTTTATTGATAGTTTTTTATGTATTTTATCCAAGACATATGGGCTAAAATTCGTAGGTTAACCCTACTTTGTAATTTCTTCCTGGTGCCGTAAATCTTTCAATGCCAACCCCTTGGTCATCTACCATAGAGTTGACGTTTAATTCTGCTAACGAACGCAAGTTGTCCCATGGAACATATTTAGCATTAAATAAATTAAACACCCCTGCTGATAGTTTTAAATTAGAACCTAGTCTTTTACTGCCATAAACATCATATACATAAGCCGATTTAGACTTATCAATGTGCTTATAAGGAGCAATGACATTTTCATAAGGCATGTTATAACCATTTGATTCTAAGGTAGCTACTTTTGCGTCTTCAGCATGTTTTCTGCCTAAATACCTTAGATTCGCAGACAGTTGCCAATCCTTTTTAGGGGCTTCATAACCTAACCCGAATGTGACATTCAAAGGCTGAGTCGCAAGTAAGTTGGTTCCTTTATCAGTTTTATCTTTGGCATAACTTAAATTAGCAATTACTCGAATATCTCCTTCTAGGTCAGCAAGCTGTCCAACATCCCATACGCCTCCTAAACGCAATCCATAAGTCTCTGCGTCACCAATATTTTGGGCGCTGAGTATATTTATAGAAAGGGGTGAACAAACCGATTGGCCGGTCGAAAAATCTTCATAGCATCGTTGTTGTTCCTCTTGAGAATTCAACAAACTGATAAAGTCACTATATTTAGTATAGAAACCTATAGCTGTAAAACTTAAATCTTGAAACTGGCCAGACAAGCTAAGTTCATGATTGATAGATTTCTCAGGCTTAAGATGAACATTGGGCGTCAAACTGTTTCCCATCATCTCAAATGCTGAATACATTTGGCTGGTAGCGGGTGCCATGAATCCTGTAGATAGCTGATACTGGGTCTGTAAATATGGGCTAAGTTTGTAGTTTATGGAAAACATCCCTCCTATATTGTCCATTTTATTATTGTGATCAAACTCGCCATTCTCATAATCAATACGTACCGGATAATATTTGCTCGCCTTCTCGATGCCTTTTTTATTGATTTCATCCATATAGGGTTTGTAGTTATAATTGTCATACCGAAGTCCAATCGTCGTATCGAGCTTTTCCGTTAAATTTATTTTGTCTTGAATGGCCACATTGAAGATATCTTGCTTCACTGAGGGCCCAATAAAATCGTACCAAGAACTGGGGTTGCCTGAAGAAGGAATATAAGTTTCTTCTAAGGTCAATCTATGGTCCGTCTTTGCATATTTTGTATTAACTGACAAAGTATGAGAGCCTAGCTTCTCAGTTTCTAACGGTAAGCTTGTTGCCTCTATACTTAGTTGTATGGTTTTGTCCTCTTGAGGCCGATGCTTCACTCCATCTACCCTATAAGAGTCAGATCCCCATACTTGGCTATAAGTTTCTGTATTAGCCACTCCTGTAATTTTTTGCTGAGTTAAAGTGGTATTGACCTCATCTATGAACTCACTAGTAATAGGTAGGTATCTATGACTGATGCCATAACTTTCTAATTCTGCAGTATCCTTACCAATTCTTGAAGCAAAAGTCTGTCTGGTAAAGTTATTGGATACTCTATCCGTTTTTTGTTTAGTGGCATGAAAACCTAATCGGTTTTCTTCGTTCAAATGGAGGTATAACTTTGCTAACGTTGCCTCTGTTGTATAACTTAATGGGTCAGGTAATATTGCTGCTGTATTAGATCTGTATCCTGTAGAGGGATATTTATAGTCTGGATCATTGATAAAATCATAGGCAGGATCTAGTTTGTTTTTATCGAAATCTAACATTCGGTGATTTTTTGTTTCATGTCCTTCACGATGCACATAATTAATTATTGCCTCAACCTTATCGTTTTTCCCTGCTAAACCAAAAGCGTTACTAAATTCTTCATTGCTATTGCTATAACCTGTTTTGATATAACCACCAAGTTGACGATCAGGTCTTATTAAATCTTCTGGGTCTTTGGTCTTGAAACTAACAGACCCTCCCATTGCACCACTACCAGAATTAAAAGAGTCCGCCCCGACTTCAAACTCCACCTCTGACAGAAGCTCTACATCGGGTGAAAATCGACCCTCAAACATATATCCATAAGCTGAAAATATTTCATTGACTTGCTTATCTGGCAAGCTAACGCCATCTAAGTTTAAAGCTACCCTATTGCCATCTACCCCTCTGATGGCGTAGCCATTGCTACCATATCTTCCTGCATCTGCCACACTTATATCAGGGTTATAACGGACTAAATCTTTATCACTGTCAATTAGGTTGTCTGATATCGTCTTGGCCGTTTTAAGGTCGTCCCCTACATTTATAGGGGGCTGCTTATTAGCATAAACAGTTATCGTGTCCATATGTAACATCGGTAAGTTTTCTTCTTGGTGCTGAGTATCCGCAATGGCTGATTGATACATCAAAGTTCCAACAAGAATACTTAATAGGGTTTTAGACTTACCTTTAAGACTAGGTATATATATCGACTTCTTATAAGTTGAATCCTCGTGCATTCCAAATTTCCTATAGTAAAAATAAGCACAATTTTCTTCACATCAGCCTCGTCGTCAAAGGAAATAATATTAATTGTTAATAACATTGCTGATAGTTTCTTCATATAATAAAACAATATAGTTACATTGTAAACGATAATCATTAACAAATAGGAAAATATATTATCTTAGAGTATTTTACTTTTTGCAAAGGCTTAGCAAGGAGTCAGGAAAACGTCTTGTAATAGTAGGAAAAATTAAGCGTCCGGCAGTCGAGACATCCACACAGTAACAGTGATGCATATTGCGCATGTAACCCAAGCAAGCCACTGCAAACTATCAGAAAATCGGTAAAACAACATACCGCATGACATAGCCATCATTGACCAAGCCAAATATTTTGCCTTACGAGGAATAGCTCGATGCTGCTGCCAGTTCTTTACCATTTCACCGAACACTTTATGTTTGAGAAGCCACTGATTGAATTTATCAGACCCTTTAGCCCAGCATGCTGCCGTTAGTAAAATGAAAGGGGTGGTAGGTAATACTGGAAGAATAATACCGACTAAGCCTATGAAGAAGAAAAAACCGCCTAGCGCCATAAATAATATTCGTATTATGCGGTTATGATGAATTTGGTTGAGCATTACTTTTTTTTGTAAATTCGATGAATTTGTTGAAGGTTGCACATTGTTCATAAGAAAGTAGCTCGATAATTAAAGAGTAGCAGCCAGTTATTTAGCGAACTGCGAATATTTTTATTAGAGAATAAACTGTATTTGCAGGTAGTTTTTTACAGATTATTGTAAATGACAATCATTCAATTATCAAAATTATGATGTGTTACTACCCCAATCATTCCAATGAATGAGTGTTTTACGATTTATATTGAATATTTTTGATAAAAGTAGGGCAGTATTTTTTTATGTGAACTAATAGATACTTATATTACAGACCTATACTATCAATCCTGTAGAACTTGACTTAGGGGGTTTTATTTACGCAGTCTGATAATGAAAGTCAAACCACATTTTTCTTGGCGTTCTATAGCTTAAACGCTATTGAATCCTACTGCTAGCATAGCCACTATCTTGCCTCGGGGCGTAATACTGCTTCGCTTCCTCCTTCCTCATTTAAGAAGTCTCATTCATCCTGAGCTGCCTAGCTACTTTGCCGTTGTCGTTGTCATCTGCTAGTTTTTGACAGTTTCAGTCATAAAAGCGGCACTATGAGTCCTGGTTATCTTAGTCATGATAAACGCTCTATTAAGTCTTTAATTTACCAAAACGGGTTCTACAGTTTTTTCAGCATAGCTTAATCCCTGCTTGATACGCTCTCTACGCTTGTCGTTATCAAGCTTTGCCATCGTTGCTAACAAGTCGATCAGCATATGGTTAATCACTGTTAGGATATCACCTGTCATGCCCATACTTACCGTATGCGTGGTTGGTAGATCAGCCACCACCAATCGTAAGCCTTTATCTTTGATACGCTGCTTTAAGATCGCAAAATCATCTTGAGATAGCCGGCTTAATCTATCCACGCTTTCAACCAGCAGAATATCGCCTTCTTCAGCATCATTGAGTAACAGAGTGAGTGCTGGTCTATCAAGCTTCGTACCACTGAAATGCTCAACGTACTCAACATGGTTATCATCATAGCTTTGGCTAAAGCTAATCAAGTCAGACAACGCTCTCTTAGCGTCTTGATCCTTAGTACTGGCTCTCACATAAATACGAACGGTCATAACGCCCCCTCTATTACTTAGACTTAATCATTAATGTTTATTGATAATAGCAGGATATTACTATCATTTGATAATAGAAAAAAGTCTAATGATAGATAGATTATCATTTAAAGGTTTTATATTTTGGGTATAGGCTAATGATAGGAAAAAAGCACAGCAGCCAGTCTTATAATTCAAAAGTCTGTTATAGATAGTTCCATGCTAACAGTCTGCTTTGAATAGTCTGTCAATAGCTTTGAAGAGTGAAGTAGCTGGTTCCGCTAGGGTATACCCATTGAGATCATTTGTGCTGCAACCAAAGGTTCAAGTCTTTAACCAATCAAGTAATCAGTGATTTTATTGTCAATAAGCTATAGTAGGTAGTGTTTCTGCACATAGTGAACACATAACTCATAGAAAGCCTGAGCAGGCGGAGAAATAGATTTATCAGCGAGTTTAAAGATACCAATCTGCCTGTTTAAAGTGGGCTCAATTAAATCTATCCAAACTAGTTCCGGCTCATTCGCAGGGAAGGCAAGCTTAGGCAAGGTAGTGATACCCAGATCATTACGTAATAAAGAAAATAGCGAGGTGATGTTTTCTACTGTATATCTGGCCCTGCGATTGAGCGCTTCGGCTGGCGTGTTTTCGAGCAATCTGCAAGTGCCATTATAAATAAACGGCTGCGCCATGAGTTGCTGCCATGTTAGCCCTTGCGTTTGATTTAACTGGTTGTTCAGCTCATTGCTTTTCAGACAGACCACGCCAATCGGGTCTGATATGAGTAAAGTAAAATCGATGTTCGTTTGATCAATACTGGTGCAATTACCCAGTGCCAAATCAATTTCTCCGGCTAACAATCGATTGGCCACACCGACAGAGTTATCATCTATCAGTACAATCTCAATATCAGGATATTTTTTTGAGTATTCAACCAATACGCTAGGTAACAATTTAGTCACTAGCGACGGTACGCTTGCAATCCTAATCTTACCTTTTTCGCCAGACGCAGAAGCTTTTAGGTCGTCTTCTAGCGCCTGATAAACGCTAAGAAACTGCTCAATCTTTGGTAAGCAGGTTTCACCGAAAGGCGTGAGCAGGGCTTTGTTTCCTACTTCAAATAAACGCTGTCCTAAGGTTTTTTCTAACTCCTTTATCGATGCTGACAAAGCAGCTTGCGAGCGATTGGCACGATCAGCCGCCGCACGAAACCCTCCTTCTTCCACGACAAATAAGAAATGACGCAATTGCTGTAGCTTCATACTCAGACCATCCAAAACTATTCTTTAATAATCTATCCTAAATGATAGATTAAATCTATCAAAATCCAAATTTAATTAGTTAGATTTATCGTGCCTACTTGGGTAGGATACGTCTATACCAATTGCCGCCCAATCATAGATCAAAGGATATGACGACATGACGACTCACTCAACCAAACAAGCCATCAAAACCTCACTTTATGCGTCTAAAGCCCCTTTAGAATGGGCAGTTACCAGCAATGGTACATTGTACACTGCGCAGATTCCTATCGATGAAAATGGTGATGTGGTTGCAGGTGGTATTGAAGCGCAAACCCGTCAAACGTTAGACAATCTCAAGCACACACTAGAATGTGCCAATGTTGGCATGGATTCGGTGCTACAGGTCATGATCTATGTGACCGACCGCGACTACCTAAAAACCGTCAATCAAGTCTACGCCGAATATTTTGAAGCACCTTACCCAAATCGTGCAGCGCTCGTGATAGCAGGATTGGCTCGTGAAGAGATGCTGGTTGAGTTGGTCGTATATGCCGCTGTGCCTTAAATTTTGAATGTACTCTAGTCAATAAATCAAATATTTAATACTTTATCAAGGAAGCTCTTATGTCAGCTCACACCGCCCAACAGATATTACAGCAAGACCCAACCAAATCACTTTACATCAACGGTGAATGGCAGGCAGGCGTAAATACCATTGCCAATATTAACCCATCTGATATCACTGACACTATCGGTGAGTTCGCCCAAGCCAGTGGCGATCAAGTCAAAGACGCTATTGCTGCCGCCCGTCACGCTCAGCCAAAATGGGAAGCGACTCCTTTAGAAAAAAAGCAGTCTATCCTACAAGCAATTGGCGATGAAATGATTGCTCGCTGTGATGAGCTAGGTACGCTGTTGTCTCTTGAAGAAGGTAAGCCGTTTGCGGAAGGTCGCGGTGAGATTTATCGTGCGGGTCAGTTCTTCCATTACTATGCAGCGGAAGTATTGCGTCAAATGGGTGATACGGCTGATTCAGTGCGTCCTGGTGTCAAAGTCGAAGTCACCCGTGAAGCAGTTGGTGTGGTCGCGATTATCTCACCTTGGAACTTTCCAACGGCTACCGCTGTGTGGAAGATCGCGCCAGCGCTAGCGTTTGGTAACACAGTCATTTGGAAGCCTGCGAATTTAACACCAGCCAGCGCAGTGGCATTGGCCGAAATTATCCATCGTCAAGGCCTGCCAGAAGGCACATTTAACTTACTATTGGGTGGCGGCTCGTCAGTCGGTGATGCGCTCATCAATTCTACAGATATTGATGCCGTCAGCTTTACGGGCTCTGTACCAACAGGCCGCAAAGTTGCGGCTGCTACTGCGCCAAACTTTATCCGTTGTCAGCTTGAGATGGGCAGCAAAAACGCCTTGGTCATCGCTGACGATGCCGATTTGCAAGTTGCTATCGATGCAGCAGTGGCTGGTGCGTTTGGTGGTTCAGGGCAGAAATGTACGGCTTCTTCACGTCTTATCGTGATGGACGGTATTCACGATGCGTTTGTAGACGGTGTGATTGCCAAAATGAAAACTTTGAAGGTCGGCCATGCGCTTGAAGACGGCATATTCATGGGGCCTGTCGTCGATGATAAGCAGCTGGCATCAAACATGGATTGGATCGAAAAAGCCAAGCAGTCTGGAGCTCATTTAGCGTTTGGCGGTGAGCGTTTAGAGATGCCACATGACGGCTACTATATGTCGCCGACGTTGTTTACTGAGACGGACAACAGCTGGGATATCAATCAAGAAGAGGTGTTTGCACCGCTAGCGTGTGTCTTACGTGTCAAAAATCTAGAAGAAGCGATTGCGATGACCAATGATACGCGCTTTGGTCTGACGGGCGGCATCATCACTCAGAGCTTGCGTAGCAGTGCGATATTCAAAGAGCAAGTACAAGCAGGCTGTGTCATGGTCAATCTAGCAACTGCGGGTACGGACTATCATGTACCGTTTGGTGGCCGTAAACAGTCAAGCTTTGGCCCGCGTGAGCAAGGTCAATATGCCAAAGAGTTCTATACCATCGTCAAGACCGCTTATCAAAAAGCGTATTAGAAACCTTATTGATAAGCATGTTAGCCGCTATCGAAGCGACAGGGTGTAAACACGCACTCAATAGCAAATGATAGCGGTCACTTATAAAAGTATTAAAGGGAATTGATATGTACCAAGACCATATCGTCATTGACGGATTACAGTATAGCCATTGGGATCGCGATTATTTTAAGATGCTGCAAGCCAGTGGTATCAATGCGGTACATGCCACCTTGGTCTATCACGAAGACGCTCGCCAAACCACAACTCGCTTTGCTGAATGGCATGCACGCTTTGAGCAAAACTCAGATCTTATCTTGCCCGTGTACTCAGTTGCTGATATCAAGATGGCAAAAGATCAGGGTAAAGTTGGCATCTTCTTTGGTGCGCAGAATTGCTCACCAATCGACGATGAAATTGGTCTGATTAGCGTGATGCGGCGTTTAGGTCTATTGATTATGCAGCTGACTTACAACAACCAGAGCTTACTGGCGACAGGGTGTTATGAGCAGAATGACAGCGGCATTACCCGATTTGGTCAACAGGCCATCACTGAGATGAACCGTGTCGGTATGATTATTGACATGTCACACAGCGCAGAGCGTTCAACGCTTGAGGCGATAGAGGTATCATCGCGCCCGATATGTATCAGCCATGCCAATCCGACCACGGCTCATGAGGCCTTGCGTAATAAATCAGATACGGTCATCAGTGCCTTGACCCAAGCAGGCGGGTTGTTAGGGTTTAGTTTATATCCATTCCATTTGCCAAACGGTAGTGACTGTACGCTTGATGATTTCTGTACTATGATTGCTAATTGCGCTGATAAGTATGGCGTGGAGCATTTAGCGATTGGCAGTGATTTATGTCTTAATCAACCACAAGCTGTACTTGAGTGGATGCGTAATGGACGTTGGTCAAAAGCGATGGACTATGGCGAAGGCAATGCCAGTAATTCAGGTTGGCCAGATACTTTGCCATGGTTTGCAGGTAAAGACGGTATGGAAAACATCTATAACGGTCTGCTCAAGCATGGTTTTAACGAAAGCGATGCTGGAAAAGTCATCGGTCAAAACTGGTTTGATTTTTTAGAGCAAGGTTTAAAGCCTTTGGCTTAACTAGCTATTTAAAGAGTCATTTTAATCAATGGTTGCTCGAAATCGCTATAAGACGACAGTCGTGTTATAGCGCATATCCATTTGAAGTAGGTAATTTAAATTAGATAGGTATATATAGTGAGGTCGTTTGATCACATCCTCATTGCTACCACTCTGATCTAAAACGCAACGTTAGCATAGTATATGGAGCCACATCATGGCCGACTTAAAGGGATTTAATCAAAATGAGCAAGGACGCTCAACTCCTGTTAATCAAGGAACAAGTGAGTCCGAAGCCGCCACTATTTCTACCGACACATTAGGCCTTAAAAATCCTGCGTTTTGGTACAGTGGCGGATTCATTGTAGCCTTTGTTTTGATGGCAATTTTTGCAGAAGCGCGTTTGGCAAAAATAGTCGAAGTGGGCTTCTCGTGGTCCGTCAAAATATTTGGACCTTTTTGGCAAATATTGCTACTAGCGACCTTTGTTATTGCTTTGGCAGTCGGTGCTGGCCGTACAGGTCGCGTGATTTTAGGCAATCTACCCGTACCTGAGATAGACAGTTTCAAATGGATGGCTATTCTTTTCTGCACACTATTGGCTGGGGGCGGGGTTTTTTGGGCTGCCGCCGAGCCAATCGCGCATTTCGTTTCAGCACCTCCTTTATACGGTGAGTCAGCCGATCTACAGCAACGCGCTTTTAACGCATTGTCTCAATCATTTATGCATTGGGGGTTTTTGGCGTGGGCGATTGTAGGTAGTTTAACCGCGATTGTGATTATGCATCTGCATTATGACAAAGGCTTACCGTTGAAGCCTCGTACGCTTCTTTATCCTATGTTTGGTGAGCGTGTACTCACTGGCCAAACGGGCGCAATCATCGATGCTTGCTGTATCGTTGCAGTGGCTGCCGGTACTATCGGTCCTATTGGTTTTTTGGGATTGCAAACCAGCTATGCGCTGAATGAATTGTTCGGTATTCCCGATACGTTCACCACTCAGCTAATCATCATTGTCTTTGCCATCGTACTCTATACGTTGTCTGCGATCAGTGGCCTAACTCGTGGTATGCAGCTACTCAGCCGCTTTAACGTCATTTTGGCTTTTGCGCTGATGGTCTTTATTTTGATATTTGGACCGACCAATTTTATTGTCAACGGCTACATTCAGGGTGTGGGTACGATGATTGACAACTTCGTTCCAATGGCAACCTTTCGCGGTGATGAGGGTTGGCTGAGTTGGTGGACGGTATTCTTCTGGGGTTGGTTTTTAGGTTATGGTCCGATGATGGCGATATTTATCGCTCGCATCTCACGTGGTCGCACTATTCGTCAATTGATTACCACCGTCTGTATCATTGCGCCGCTTGTCACCTGCTTTTGGTTCACTGTCGTTGGTGGCTCTGGTCTAGCTTTTGAAATTGCCAACCCCGGTAGTGTCAGTAGCGCCTTTGAGGGTTTTAACTTGCCAGGTGCGCTATTAGCCGTCACGCAGCAACTGCCATTTCCTTTGATCACCTCGATATTATTCTTAATTTTAACTACAGTGTTTATCGTTACTACGGGCGATTCGATGACTTATACCATCAGTGTCGTCATCAGTGGCGAACGCGAACCAAACGCCATGATTCGTACCTTTTGGGGCATCATGATGGGTGTGACGGCGATTGTTTTAATCTCTCTAGGTTCGGGCGGTGTGACCGCGTTGCAGTCTTTTATCGTTATCACCGCAGTGCCAGTCTCTTTTGTATTGTTACCTTCGTTATGGAATGGGCCACAGATTGCTCAGAAAATGGCACGAGAGCAGGACTTGTATCGTCCTAATAAAGTAGAGGTAAGGCACAAAATCAGTGAAGAGAAACAGGCTAAGAAAAAATTGGCTGAAAAAGTTAATTGAAGCACTAAATCACTGAACGGTAAATAAGAAACTAGCCCTCATCTATACCGCTGACTTCTTATTTATCGATAGATATTATCATTGAGATTATTAACGAAGCTGCTGGCTCAGTATATTAGGTAAGGTAGTGAAATTATGAATATGGTTTATGCAAGTAACGAAAACATTAACCTCAAACAACCTTCGCTTAGTACGGGTTTTCGTACTCGTGACGTGATTATGAATGCTGAAAGGTTAGGCGCAATGCACCAGACTCGTATCAGCTTCGTGCGCACATTACTCCGTAAAGTTGACAAAGAAAAATGGACACTCAGCACGCACTTGTGGGATTTGGATGAACAAGGCTATGGCAAAGTTATCTATCGCCTAAATACCCCAGAGCACCTGTATCATCTGGTGGTGTTCTGCAATGAGTTGGCTGATGAAGAACGTAACGATAGAGTGATTGCCCGAAAGTGGGATGTGACATTTGGTCTGGTCTTTGGTGAGATAAGCGAAGTGTTGCTAGATAATTTGCAAGCTAATGTGCCGCTACAAGAAGCAGGTCGCAATTCTAATATGGTGATGGTGCTGGCACGAGCAAATAAGAGTGTACGAGTTTTTGATCATATCGTTAGCTCACTCGCCGTTGGTCGGCAACCAGATTTAGATGTATTAGCTCAAGTCGGCTACATCCTGCGTACCACTGCCGTCTATGGCAACGGTAAATTCGGTATTTATGACTTTAAACCGTTAGATCATAGTGCAGACTTTGATCAATCGTTTCGAGCGCAGATGTGTGCCGTGTATTTGCTACGTGAGTTTAGTTTAGATTGGGTTGATTATTTGGCACAGCAAAAAGGTGGCAGCAACGCAGTCAAGCTGCATCCAGAGATTAAGCGTTATTTGGGGATTGGTAATGCCACTGGTTTGGGTATGGCGCCGTATTTGATTAACCACCCTTGTGTGGTTGATCAATGGCTGACCACCCGTGAGGAAGCACTGCAAGCGACATTAACCTGTCAGATTGAACCCAAAGAAACGGCGCATTTTGCCAGTTTAATCAAACGTGCTATTCAGCACTTTGGCGAGATTGTCACCATCAATGAGCAGCAAATAGAACGCAATGAAACGGTCGTCACAGAATTAATGGTACTACAAAACAATTTGATGACTACTATCAATCACTATGTGACGTGGGCGGAGTTCTTGCAAGTGCACCATGATTTGAGTCTTGAGAGCCAAGAGGTCATCATTTCTTGCTTGATGGAGCTGTATCCTGAGCGTGTTGATGCGTTTCAAGAGAAAATAAATGCCGATGAAAGCTTGTCGTTACCGAAGGGCAAGGTGATTCAAGATTTGATTGATGTACTGGAGCGACACTATCAGTGGGCGATCAATATTGATTTTAGCCAGCCTGATAATAGTCATTGGTTTTGGTATCGTTCGGTGGATAAAGAAGAGCCACGCCTAGGTGTGCGTGGGCAAGAGGTAGGCGCAGATCGTGAGCTTGCACTAGACATCGCAAGGCAAGCAAACAAGCTGTACTTCGCGCTCAAACAAGTCAACGCTCAACAATTGATATCTGAATTTATTTTAAACCAACCAAAGTACCGCTCAATTGCGCGCCGTGTTTGGACAATGGGGCATAAACAGTTGGGTGATATTCAGATGAATGTCTTACATAAAGACGCGTTACCTATGCATCTGTTACGGTGTAAATTGTCTATGTTTGGTGCGACCAAGTTTGATCCGAGATCAGATCGCTGGGTCAGAATCACCTTGTTCCAAGGCGCACCTTTATTTGCAGAAGTGCATAGTGATGAATGGCTGTTTCCTCTATTACCCGATTTGTCGACAGAGCAGGGAGGTTTGACTCATGATCGTATCGCATAATGAAATCGTAGCAATGGTGTATAAAGCCTTTACTGGGATGCATCGAGAAGTTGGGGAGGCTGATGTAATCGCTACAATGGTTGCTGAATTACAGATGGCAGGCTTGGATGGCGTCAGACACTTTAACAATGCCAGTCCGTATATTTTAACCGAGAGCGATACGCCAATTGATATCGTCCATCAAGATGCTAAGGCGATGCGTTTAGATTTGCACGGTAGTAGCTTGGCGTGTCACTTACCGACGATCATCGATTACGCTCTTGAAAAAATGGGTGCTTCTGCACACTTTCATATTTACTTGCAGAACTGTCATAATCGCTGGCTGGCCTATAGTGAGCTGGTAGGGCTGGCGGCCAAAGGCTATGCTTGTTTGGCCAAATGGGATAACGGCTCTGTGCCCAAGCATACGTTATTTACGTTGAATCAAGGGTTTGTCTATCCTGACCTTTACTTTTTTGACAAGGCACAGTCAAATTACAATACCAATGATATGGTCATCGAGATTGCGACTCAAAACTTCGATATCGAACATGATATCCAGCATTTCGACCGTAAAATATCGACAGATGAGCTGTTTGAAACCCATCAGCGCGCATGGAAAGAGGGTATCTATGTCGATGACGAACAGTGGGCGATACTCAAAAAAACAGCAGCAGCTATATTAGTTGAAAATAGCGAAGCATCTAGTCGCGGCGCGGGTGGAGTATAGGTTATAGTGTGTCGCAACAAAGGTATAATTCTATGAATATCTAGCATTGCTCAGCCTCTTCACTCAAGAAGACGACACTCTTCACTCAATGGTGGCCAAGTAAATTCTTCATTATCACAATTCATTAAAATGGCATCGTTAGTAATCCCATCTATTGTACCCCTTAGCTCTTGTAGGCGTATTCTCAAAGAAGTAAGACTGCAGTGAGCATTTTGGTAGCTCTCTGATTCTAGACTAGATAAAGTTTGCTCGACATACTGATTGATGCCATCAATCATTTCGTTGGCATCTTTTTGCCATTCAAAGCTGTAGTCAGCATCAAGAGAATCCAGATCATCAATTTTTTTTAGATTGATTAAAGTATCCATAAGTCTGCGTAGGTTATTAAAATCTAGGCTCGATATAGAGGTTTGTGATTTACTGTTGTGCACCAAGGAAGCTCCTACGAATGTTATTGACTAATAAAAATAATATTTTTTGTGGTATCGCCATCAGGCAAATCTATAAGTCATTATGACAAAGGACGCTAGTACAAGAAGCTTAATTCGCAATAGATAATGTTTCATCTGTAATCAGCATCATATGCACAAAAAACCGTAGTAGTGGTGAGTATTGCCACTTGTTAGTCCGTTCCCTATGGTCTTGACTAGCAATACCGATATGGAGAGCATTTTTCGAATCATTAGATTGCTGCTTAATATCTCGATAGTCAGTAGATGACATAGTTTTCATCAATAAATCTTCGTTGCTACTCACTAGCCAACGCTTCAAAGGTAGCAGTTTCTCAGCAATACCAATGAACCGCTGCAACTCCTTCTCATCCTCTGTTCTAAATGGTAGGTATGCTCTGCTAACAGATAGTTTTTCACGACATATCTCAATAAACCAAGTCCAATCAGTCTCTGATTTTTCTCGTAGACGGTAAGCATTACTTAACAAAAGCGATAGCAATCTTAAGTCACTTTGGTATTGAATGTTCAGTGGACTCAGTACAGGGGTATTTGAATCTGATAGCTTAACAAAGCGAGGTTTGCCGCGTTTGGTAGTGATGTCGATAATCTCGCTGGCACGTTCTATTAGAACCTTTGCATCGTGAATAGAAATATTTGCTAACTGGGCTGCCTTACTTAATGGCATCTCTTTATCATAAGTCTGTAACAGCAGCTGTACTCGGTTTAGACCATAACGACCAAACAATTCATCAGCGGCTGGCGTATTGGTATTCAAGAGAAGTTGCTTATCACAGCTTTCGACCGTAAACTTCGGTGACTTGCGTTTGCCTTCTATAATATTTTTAAATAAGAGTGTACGAATACTAGGTATGCTGACGCTACTATTACGAACAGTCGCATTATTCTCCTTAAGCTTTTTGTTCGTAAAACCTGTTACGTTATACAGCGTCCGCTCTGGCAATGTTATATCTGCTTTACTAAGCGTATAGGTCGCCATCAGTGTGGCAAAATGGTTGTAATACTCAAAGCTCCGCTCAGGCGATAAGTGGCCCATAATACCTGAGAGAGCATACCAGCGATCTTGTGCATTGATATGCTCTCCGAGTATGCCTTGTTTGATGCGGAGTACGTCGCTTTCGTCATAATCGGTAAGGGCTTCTACGAGATCTGAATGGCCTACTAGCACCAGAGATAGGTTACTCACTGCCGTATGCCTAAACCCATGAAAAGTATGGTCTGTAACATTATCATCTACCGATATGTCTTTTAAGGTTCGTTTGAGTAACTTTAACGGAACATGGTCATCAATAGGGCGTTGCTCTGATGATAAGGTAAAGATAAATTTGCTTGAATTGCCGCCGATATTACTTTGCACAAAGTTAATAAAAAAACTCAGTTCATTAGGCTTTAATAGGGCAAATAAGGGAACGCGGCGAATACTACTTTGAGTCTTAGTTGGACGATAGCTATTGGGCCTGATCACCACTGAGGGTGTGGCTGCCTTTAGACCTTCGATGTCATTATACTTAAGTCCTAACAGCTCTTTTTTGCGCATCCCAGTACGATAGACTAAGATAAATAAAAGCGCGAACATCTCCCGCTCCAATATATCTACAGAACCCAGTATCTGCGTAATAATGGCTTGGTACGCTTGCGGTGATATCAGCTCCGCACGTACACGCCGACCATTTTTGGAATGTTGGAAGTTCACGGAGGGTAGGTTGTATTTGGCCTTAGCGAAATTGTGCATACTCTTCAATAAATTGGCAGAATATACAATGTCAGTATTATTACGTACGACAGCTTTGTACTCTAAAATATCTTCATAGAGCTCTTCAAAATCTTCCTCTGACCAAATATCAAGCGGCTGCGCTGTTGTGAAATATAACCATTCATAGCCTATAGCTCTAAGATATTTCAAAATAGTTACGTTGTTCGGTGGTCCTTTTCGGCTTAGCAAACTGAGTACCCAATCTAATAAAATCTTTTCACTTAAGTCATCGTATTGCTTATAACGTTTTTGTACTCTTTCGATAAGGGTAGGCGGCTTTTTACTGGTTTTTTGCTGTGTCTGTTTTTCATCCATTTTGAAGTCTTTAGTCAGATTTACAATCAAATCAGACTTTCTAACCTCTATCTTTTTGGTGGAAATGTTAGTTTTTTCTTTTTGATTAGTAGAGTTTTTGCTGATAGACAGCGTTAAAATATGTTCTAGATCATAAGGTTCATTTGTATGCTGATATTTCTGATTCAAAAACCGATAAAAGTCCTGCGTACTCAGTCCTGCAGTGTTATGCATACCTCGCAGTACCCCAACTGAGGCATGATCAATATCAGCGTCATCGAGACCCTCCCAGTAATAACTGGCGTAACGTAAAAACCTTAGAAAGGGAAGCAAGTCAATATTTAAAGGCTTGATCAAATCAGACAAAACCATGGTCAAGTATTGTTTGATCTTATCTTCTGACAGCTTGGCAATGATATGTGTGGTCTCTGCTGGACTGCTGCTTTTATGGTAATTCATCAACCAACACTGACTGACCATATCTACAACGATTTGCTTGGTGTTATAAAGCTTGTCACTACCTTCTTCGCGCTCGTTACCAAAGCGCTTTTGCACAAAGCGCGGCGAGACCATTATCCTTTCTTTGATAAATGGCTGATACTCTTTGGCGAGCAATGAGGTAAGCCACCATTGTAGCATTTGCACCTCATTGATACCGCCATATACAATTCCTGAGAATATCAGCCAGCCAATAATCTGATCTTGGCTATAATCGGCTGTTTGCTCCCAATTATGCTCTACTGCGCGAACAATTTTGACTAGCACCTTACCGTTTTTAACCCAGCTTTTATCAGTAATTAATGGGTTAAACTTTATAGGCTGTGGCGCGATTATCTTAGGATAGTGATGCTCAGCAAGCATATAGTGCTTATTTTGATAATCGATAAACTGACTAACGGTTTGCCATGCTTGTTTTAGTGTTTTGGTAGTTTTATAAGCTTGAGAAATTTTATTCTGAACAATCTCTTGAAACTTATCGAACCCTTCGCCCGATAAAGGCTTTAGCTTATTATTAAAATCACGCTGAAACTGACCTAGCATCTGGCTTTCTGGTAACCATAACTCATCAGCAAAACTTACAGGGTTCGGTATAGCTAAAAAGGTGCGACTATCTGGCCAAAGTACTTGTTCGTAGTGCCCGTAATATTTATTAAAAGATTGGACGAACCTAATGTTGCCAGGATGTATTTCAAGTAAGAGTTCCCACTGGGTCTGTAGATTTACTAATAGCTGTAATTCACGTTTTCTTGCAGGGTTACTATCGTTAAGTAGCGAAGGATATGGTACATAGCGCTTTTTTCTACCATCAAATTTTGCTAAGCCATCAATAATTTTTGGCAGCTGTATTTCATTTATTAGCATGGTCAACCTCTGCAGTGCTTGTGCCAACATGATTTGAATTAGGGTAATAATTGATTGTGACATCTGATAACCCAAGCTGTGCTGCGATTTTTTCAAACACGGACGCTACACGCTTAATATCTGCCTTACTACTTGATGAGAAACGTCCCAATATTTCTTGACGAGCTTTTTCATGACCAATAATGGTGTTGATGAGTGGAAGCTGAACGCCACGTTTCTCAAGCTGAGTACGTACAAAATGACGTGTCCAATAAGGGTTGGCGTCAATGATGTGCTTAGTCATATGATAAGCATCGCCACGCTTAATGTCTTTAAGAGTAGGGGAGTTAGCACTAGGAGCTCGCTCATATAACAGCTTTAATAGTGCTTCATCATTACCCAAACGGATATTGTCAATAATAGCGCTGATGTCATGATGACCTTGGTGCTTTGCCTGATAATTAATCAAATACGCTCTATAGTCTGTTAGATGGCGTATAAGTGTGGGGCATAGCGGAATGAGACGATCACTTTTGACCTTCTTGACAGGCTTGTCATTGATGAGCAGCCAACCCATATCAAGATCGATATCGTACATCTTGCCAAGACCGTTATTTGGTCGCACGCCCGTTAAAAGGCAAAAGACAAACCATACAAAAATACTGGTTCTATTAAAGTGCTCCTCATCGTTTGAACTTTGATCAGTCCAGTACTTCATCTCATTTACGATGTCGCAAACGGTTTCAATCGTTAGCGCAAACGCTGAGCCTACCTTATATTTATGCCAAGGGGTGATATAAGTTAAGTCAAAATCACTGTTGCTATTAAATATGCCCAGTACTGATTTATAGTGTGTCATAAGTGCTTCGCTGGTGTGGCTACTATAGTACATTGCAGGAGCATGGGACGCAGGCGTGCGACAGATGATATCGGCGATATGTGCATGACAATTAGGTGTATAACGAGAGAGCATGACATGTAGTGCGGTCTCTATACGATTGACGGACAGGTACGGCAATCCAAGGTTTCTACGCAAGTCGGCAAGATAGGCCGTAAAGTCTTCTTTTGATGGCAACTCGCTAGCAAGTAAATCATATACAAGCCACAATGGCAGTGGAACTTTGATGGTATCCAAAGTATTTTCATAACCCTTTTCGGGCAATGTTTGGCTTGTGGACCTTTTAGTAATACCTAAGCTATGTTTAATGTAATACTTTTTGCCTTCAAGATTGAAAATTCTAGGATGACCGATATAGCCGGGTATTAGTAAGGACTTAACTGGCAGCCCGGTAATCATAGATAACAGTAAAATACCCGCACACGTTTTATCAATCTCTGATTCTGGTAAGGTGCTTGCATCTTGGTTGAGCGCAGCAAATAACGCTTGGTATCCGGCAAGGGAGAGTAAGCGCGTGTTAGAGTTAAGCGCTAGATTGCGCTGAGACATGTAGTTTTGCTGTAGCGATAAATCTATAGTTTGGAGCGGTATAGAGTTTTTGATCAACGGGTTTGGATATTCGCCATAGCTGACATAGGGTGCTTCATAGTGGTCAATACGCTCTTCAAAACTAGTGGTTAACCCTTCATAGCTTTCAGTATTAGCGTCTAAAAATGCAAGATCTATGGCGATAGCGCTGTGTTCTATATCATCACGTGTGTTAACCCATGCATCATTGCTAGGCGTGGTATTCCAGTTGTGGCTCGTTGCAGTAGAGTCTAAGGGCAATCTCGATGTGTTATCTGCTAAGTTGATAGCTGTAATTTTAATATGTTTAGGTGGCTTCTTACGTTTGGGTCTACGCTTACGTAGTGTCTTCTTACGATCGGGTTTAGGCTTGCGTAACGTATGCGCATTTTGATAGGCAGTCGTTATTTTTTCTATTTGGCTCAGTTTGGCTTTTTCATCAGATTCATCTTTTTTTACTTTCTCACTTTTTTTCTGCTTTAATAGATCATTGAGGGTGTTAGATATGTACTCTACACTTATGGTCATCTGAGGTAAATCGGGTAGTTCACGCCAAATCCACGTTCGTCTTACAGAGCTTGAAAACTGAGCCTGTTTAAACTGCATTAATATATTATCAGTGTCAGTTTTTCTATTGTGAAAGATAAGTAGAGCTGCTGTGTGCATCGCTATGGATAACCAAACTAGTTGTTGCACTGCTTGACCTAACTGCCGTTTAATGACGATATCTTGCATTAGGATAAGCAGTTGCATCATCAATGGTTTTTGTGCCAAATCTTTACGATTGATTTGCATATACTGATCGTCAACTGGCCTTTTTTGTAGTGTTTGTATGACAGTTTCTGATAAATACTCAATCGCATCGTCATCTCGTTCATAACTACCATCTACTGTAGCAATAATGGTAGAGATAGCCTTTAAGACAGATTCTGGGTAAACAAGTGCTTTATTATTCTTTATATGAGCAATGGTCTGTGCCGACAGCAAGTGTTCTTCATTGGGAGAGGTATCATCATTCTCAGTCATAAAACAGCCTCAGAAGGTCGCTTGTAATAAGTTTGCTCACTTATGTTTATAAGCCGACAAAATGTAGTAATAGCAAAAATATTTTTGCCAAATAATTTTTGGTTTATCTCTTGATCCAAGCTCTCGTTTAGCTGCGTGTAAATGAGCTTGATATTTATTTTTTTGTTGTATTTTGCGATGAGATCAATAAGCTCGTAAAAACTGATGTCAAAATTAGACTGTTTCTTTGATATATATTTCACGGCTACTTCTTCTCTTAATAGATCAAAATCAATATAAGGGCTTTTTGCCATATGAAATAGCTCAAAGTTATTGAGCAAGAACCACTTTTCCTCCTCTTTTATAAAGCAGGTAAGTTTTAAGCAAGCATTACTTTGCTCAAGTTCGATAGCCTGGCTATTTAGAAGTGGTCTGATATGGCAGGTATAAATATCAAACAGACTAATGATTTCTGAATATACAAGCACATTGAGTGTTTGTAGCTTAGCAATCGATAGTGATTTCATGTCTTTCCCACTAAGATATCGAGTTGATGACTTGGTCGTTATATCCTGTGTATTGACCTCCACTAATAATTTACGAGTATTAGCAAACAATTGAAAGCCAATTTATGAGGTTTTAAGTCAAACACTTGAATTAAGCGACAGCAAATGACGTCTTGCTACGCTTTTAAGCTTTCATAGACAAAATTGATGACAATCCTATTTATAGACTGAAAGTCTTAATGTTAAGAATTTAGAAGGTGTTTATGATGAAATAAGAAAGCTAGGAGGTTTTACTAAACTGGTAAGAAAAGTGTGTTATATGGCTTTGAGACACCATGTGGCTTTGATTTTTGTGATGCTATTTTCCAGCTATCAAGCGATAGTGCGTGCTATTACTTATACTTATTGATAGAGCTTTATCGAAAAGAGCAGTTGTAGCTAAGACGTATGGTAAACGTCCATAGCTACATAGACAGGAAATCGCACTTTCTAAAAAGATCCGAATAGGGTACCGAGTATGATGACTAGAATGAGAGCAATTAAAGGAATGACCACAGCAGTAGCAAATATGTCTTTATAGGACTCTCTATGAGTCAAACCACAAATGGTTAGCATTGTTATTATTGCCCCATTATGTGGTAATGAATCCAAACCACCGGAAGCCAAAGAAGCAATACGATGCATTAATTCGGGGTCAATATTATATTGTTCTGCCAATTGCATATAGCTTGCGCCCATAATTTCTAACGCTATACCCAAACCACCTGAAGCTGACCCAGTAATACCTGCTAAAACGTTAACCATGATTGCTTCTGATATGAGAGGGTTTCCAGGTGAAATGCCCATGAGAGACTGTTTGATAATCGCGAAACCTGCAAGAGTTGCAATCACAGAACCATAGCCTACTTCTGAAGCTGTATTAAAAATAGGCAGTAAAGACCCGGTAGCACCTTTGTTTAAACTTTCTGCCACACTATCTATTCTTTTGAAACTCGAAGCAATAACAAACACACAAGCTAAAAACAACGATAAAATAATGGCCCAAATGCCAATAACTGAACTTAACGCTACACCACCAAACTTTTCGTCAGCTAAGTAACTGTTGTTCCATAGCGGTATTATAATTTTTGAAAAAACATAGTTGCCTATTATTACAATGAGAATAGGCGATAATGCGAGCCAAAAATTGGGTATGTCGATACCTGAATGAGGCTCTTTTTCATTTAGCGTATGATTTCCATAACCTTCATTATTTGCACTTGCAATGCGCGTTTGGCGATTCATCCACAACATACCTCCGCCTAGCATGATTATCGAGGCAATAATGCCTAAACCGGGAGCTGCAAATGCATCGGTTTCAAAATAAGGCATCGGTATAACATTATGAATGGCAGGTGAACCTGGCAATGCCGTCATGGTTAAGGTTAGGGCACCGATGCAAATGGCTCCAGGTATCAGTCTTTTAGGTATGTTCGTCTGCTTAAATAAGGCGGCAGCAATGGGGTATATTGCGAAAGTAACGACAAAGGCTGATACACCTCCATAAGTCAAGATTGAACAGGCTAAGACGACGGCTAACAAAGCATGTTTGTCACCCAGTTTATCCACGATGTTGCGTGCGATGCTATAGGCATAACCAGAATCTTCCATCAACTTGCCGAAAATCGCACCTAAGATAAATAGTGGGAAATATTTCACAGCAAATCCGCCAAGCCCCTGCATGAATACTTCAGTATAAATACCCATGGTTTGACTACTATCACCACTTAAAACAACAGCTAAAATAGCGAGTAAGGGCGCTAAGACTAATACACTGACACCTCTATAGGCAAAATATATTAAGAGTGATAAAGACAAAAAAATAGCAAAGATGCTCATAGTTTCAATTTCCTTCCATGGAAAAATACGCTGTAAAATTATACTTTGTGAACAAGATAATACTTCTGATAAACAGAATTTAGTCTAGTTATTACGTGATAAAAATTTCTAGGATCTTCTTCGTAGTTGCTATTTAGACGGGAACATGTCGTAGTGAGTAATGAATGGATGAAAATATCTTATGCCATAGCGTAAAGGGTTACTAATATCTAACTATTTCTTAGATAGAGCATTAGGGCTAATGCCTAGCATATTTATAGCGATATATATGACTCGAATTATTCTCGATATTAAAGCGTACTCATACATTAAACACACACTATTAGGGCTTTATAGCTTAAGTTAATACTATTTGATCGGTGCCTGAAGAAGTTTGGTTTATAAGAGTGAACTGATTGAATGGTTGTTCATAATTGCTATCCTTAGCAGGAATGAAATACGATTAATACAACTGTTATAACAATGTGATGTGCAAACACTGAAAGGTTTGCCATTGTTTAAACACAGTTATATATAAAACGATACATTATGTATCGAGTTAAAATCTAACAGAGATATAAACAAATATCAACTACTAGACCTTAGCAGTCATTAAATAGTCTCAGTGGTTTACTATGAAAAATAAGACGGTACTATATTGAAACGATCGTAGAGACAAATTTGATAAATTGATGATGAATGTGCTCTACTTGATTTGCTTGTAATAGGTCACTTTATAAGTCACCTATGCGGTGAGGAAGGGTTGACCTGGCAAAATCACTTCTTGATGGTCTTTCTAAGTCACCTATGCGGTGAGGAAGAACTGAGCGCGTTCTAAGTCCGTCAAATCATCTTTCTAAGTCACCTATGCGGTGAGGAAGCATTCAAATTTTGTTGCGCGTGAGCTGATAGTTTTCTAAGTCACCCATGCGATGAGGAAGCAAAAGCAACTACCAGTAACGGGTTTTATGATTTTCTAAGTCACCTATGCGGTGAGGAAGATTAATGCAAGACGCTGATTTGCACCGTGTTATTTCTAAGTCACCTATGCGGTGAGGAAGTAAACAGCCCAAGGTTTAATGCCCAGCCTGTATTTCTAAGTCACCTATGCGGTGAGGAAGAGTGCTCTGTAAACTGTATCGGCTGTCTTATATTTCTAAGTCACCTATGCGGTGAGGAAGTGAGCGATGATGACTATTCAGTGTGGCGATTATTTCTAAGTCACCTATGCGGTGAGGAAGTGCTAAGTAGAGGTTACTTCTTAAACATCATTTTTCTAAGTCACCTATGCGGTGAGGAAGCACTTCTGAAAGTGTCACCACCTGCACCTGTATTTCTAAGTCACCTATGCGGTGAGGAAGTATTTAGTAGGGTCTTCTGCTACATTCTTACATTTCTAAGTCACCTATGCGGTGAGGAAGTATTTTTACCGTACTCTTTAGTAACCCTACTATTTCTAAGTCACCTATGCGGTGAGGAAGGTGTGGCTGTTGTACTCAGTGTTGAATACAACTTTCTAAGTCACCTATGCGGTGAGGAAGTTTCATGACCGTTCTGCCTTGTGTCTGCCAATTTTCTAAGTCACCTATGCGGTGAGGAAGTTTGGCGTACATGGCAAGGGTAAAGGCATCAATTTCTAAGTCACCTATGCGGTGAGGAAGCCCTCGTGATGTGACACCACGCACAAAGAATATTTCTAAGTCACCTATGCGGTGAGGAAGTGGGCGGTATCGCTATTGAGTCGCGTCGATACTTTCTAAGTCACCTATGCGGTGAGGAAGAAGAAAGAGTTACCGAGTTAGTGTTATGTCTATTTCTAAGTCACCTATGCGGTGAGGAAGAATTACCTCGCTTGTTAAGTAAAGCCCTGTTTTTTCTAAGTCACCTATGCGGTGAGGAAGACCACCTGCGAATAACGCCATAGGGTCAAATGTTTCTAAGTCACCTATGCGGTGAGGAAGTTATGTTTGGCTCAACGTAAACAATTTCGTCATTTCTAAGTCACCTATGCGGTGAGGAAGCTAGTGTGCTGGCGCTAGGACTATCGTATTCATTTCTAAGTCACCTATGCGGTGAGGAAGACCCATGAATACACCGATCAACGCTTTTGCTATTTCTAAGTCACCTATGCGGTGAGGAAGCTAAGGTATTAGAAGCTGTAGGTTTAGCTGTATTTCTAAGTCACCTATGCGGTGAGGAAGCTAACGTCATAGACGGTGCATTTGAATACACATTTCTAAGTCACCTATGCGGTGAGGAAGCAATCTACAGCAGCTAGAGCAGTCTTTGCTATTTTCTAAGTCACCTATGCGGTGAGGAAGATAGACTAGATACTGAATCTTTAGCTATTTTATTTCTAAGTCACCTATGCGGTGAGGAAGCAAGCGATTACTTCGCTCGCGATTACGGTATGTTTCTAAGTCACCTATGCGGTGAGGAAGTTTTAAGCCTTGCGCGATAATGCCGCACTGTTTTTCTAAGTCACCTATGCGGTGAGGAAGTACTAATCCTGAACTAGATCAATGTAGTGGACTTTCTAAGTCACCTATGCGGTGAGGAAGGGTTAGTAAGAACGGAAAGCGGTTTAGGGCTATTTCTAAGTCACCTATGCGGTGAGGAAGCGCTTCATAACCTTGTATCTCTCTGAGTTTAGTTTCTAAGTCACCTATGCGGTGAGGAAGGGGGAAAGGCCAGTGCTATATTTTTTATCAAATTTCTAAGTCACCTATGCGGTGAGGAAGAAAGATGAACTAGGGAAGCCCCCAAAGCGCAAATTTCTAAGTCACCTATGCGGTGAGGAAGCTAAAGTACCTGTAATAGCTAACAGTGGTACGTTTCTAAGTCACCTATGCGGTGAGGAAGATAAGAAATCTAAAGAATGGTTCGATACTTTATTTCTAAGTCACCTATGCGGTGAGGAAGTCATCTTCTGAACTCTTAACATTAGCATTAAATTTCTAAGTCACCTATGCGGTGAGGAAGCTAGGGCAGAACTAGGTTATAAGCCTGTAGAATTTCTAAGTCACCTATGCGGTGAGGAAGGATGCAGATGTGGCTATTCAAGAGCTTTTTGATTTCTAAGTCACCTATGCGGTGAGGAAGTTCGCCACTGCCAAGCATCGAAGTATCGTTCATTTCTAAGTCACCTATGCGGTGAGGAAGTCCTATTTTGAGTTGGGTTGCAGCTGGCAGTTTTTCTAAGTCACCTATGCGGTGAGGAAGTTGCTGAAGACTCCTTCAGGTCGCCCATGTGATTTCTAAGTCACCTATGCGGTGAGGAAGTTTAGCTTCATCAACGCTGTTCAGCGTCTTGTTTTCTAAGTCACCTATGCGGTGAGGAAGGCTTGTGTAGTGCCGTCCCTGCTGCCATAGCATTTCTAAGTCACCTATGCGGTGAGGAAGTCGTTGATACTAGCTATCAATACATCATCTTTTTTCTAAGTCACCTATGCGGTGAGGAAGTACCCAATGTTTATCGAATCACAGCCAGCTATTTTCTAAGTCACCTATGCGGTGAGGAAGATGGTTTTTTGACAAAATACGATTTAGTTAGATTTCTAAGTCACCTATGCGGTGAGGAAGCAAGAGGTGGTGAACGGCGATGATAGTACACATTTCTAAGTCACCTATGCGGTGAGGAAGGCCTCATGTATTTTTCATCATAACCATACTTATTTCTAAGTCACCTATGCGGTGAGGAAGGACTCCGTGGACTAGCACCGCATTGGCAGCAATTTCTAAGTCACCTATGCGGTGAGGAAGTCGCTGTTATCATCATTAACCCATGCACCATATTTCTAAGTCACCTATGCGGTGAGGAAGGGGCACAAATCAGATGACATTGACAAACGTGAGTTTCTAAGTCACCTATGCGGTGAGGAAGGACTTGATAAGCGCACAGGGCGAGCAGTCAGATTTCTAAGTCACCTATGCGGTGAGGAAGACAATATTCATAGCCTTTCTTGACGCTCTGTTTTTCTAAGTCACCTATGCGGTGAGGAAGCGTAGACCGTAGGTTCGTACTGCGCTTTGTGCGTTTCTAAGTCACCTATGCGGTGAGGAAGTAAAGGGCGATACCGGCTTAAAGGGTGACAAATTTCTAAGTCACCTATGCGGTGAGGAAGTGCAACATTGGTGATTCAAGTAACGGTTCATCTTTCTAAGTCACCTATGCGGTGAGGAAGCGTAGACCGTAGGTTCGTACTGCGCTTTGTGCGTTTCTAAGTCACCTATGCGGTGAGGAAGTAAAGGGCGATACCGGCTTAAAGGGTGACAAATTTCTAAGTCACCTATGCGGTGAGGAAGTGCAACATTGGTGATTCAAGTAACGGTTCATCTTTCTAAGTCACCTATGCGGTGAGGAAGACCGGTGCGTTATAGACGATAATATCTTTGTCTTTCTAAGTCACCTATGCGGTGAGGAAGATCATTTTATAATTCCTCATCAATATACACATTTTCTAAGTCACCTATGCGGTGAGGAAGCAAAAAACCATACGGGGTTTGCTGTTGCTGTCTTTCTAAGTCACCTATGCGGTGAGGAAGGCTAACGAAATCACAGGGCTTGATGAAGTGCATTTCTAAGTCACCTATGCGGTGAGGAAGGTATGGCAAGTCAGCACCTCGGTATTGCCAACTTTCTAAGTCACCTATGCGGTGAGGAAGTGGATGGAGTTTTAAGGTTTGATATTGTCAAATTTCTAAGTCACCTATGCGGTGAGGAAGATTGCTATTAGATGCGAGTATTTAGACGACACTTTCTAAGTCACCTATGCGGTGAGGAAGATTAACAAGATGGTTTATCGCTTCTTTTATTTTTTCTAAGTCACCTATGCGGTGAGGAAGGCTCACGATACGAGCTATCTATTTATTAATGATTTCTAAGTCACCTATGCGGTGAGGAAGAGATTGATACAGGTATGCGCGTCATTTGGAAATTTCTAAGTCACCTATGCGGTGAGGAAGTTATGGTAGTCACGGTAACTGATGCAGCGCAATTTCTAAGTCACCTATGCGGTGAGGAAGAAGCGTTAAGGCAGGTGCGGCGAGCTACAAAATTTCTAAGTCACCTATGCGGTGAGGAAGAAGAACAGCAGTTGCTCAACGGTGATAATACATTTCTAAGTCACCTATGCGGTGAGGAAGTTCAACTGTTGCAAAGCCAGTGGCTGGTTCAGTTTCTAAGTCACCTATGCGGTGAGGAAGATGACTAACTTACGACGACTGCGGATTGACCATTTCTAAGTCACCTATGCGGTGAGGAAGCTATCAAACACCCAGCCGACTTCTTAGCACTATTTCTAAGTCACCTATGCGGTGAGGAAGGTCCATTTACATATGCTGATATATTTTCTTCATTTCTAAGTCACCTATGCGGTGAGGAAGGGCTATGAGCAGACGAACGTAGATTACTATAATTTCTAAGTCACCTATGCGGTGAGGAAGAGTCAGGCTTAACATACGGCTGCATCTTGTGATTTCTAAGTCACCTATGCGGTGAGGAAGTAGAAGTCACAGACTACGAGCCAAAGATTGAATTTCTAAGTCACCTATGCGGTGAGGAAGCATTGAACCAACACTGATACCACTTCATTGTTTTTCTAAGTCACCTATGCGGTGAGGAAGATGTCACAGCATGGCTCTGAGGCCTTATTTATTTTCTAAGTCACCTATGCGGTGAGGAAGGCATGGCTGTGATATCAATTGTTTGCATGGTATTTCTAAGTCACCTATGCGGTGAGGAAGGCGCTGATTGATATGCAACTAGCTCACAAGGTTTTCTAAGTCACCTATGCGGTGAGGAAGAGGAATTATACCTCAAAAAACTCAGTTACAATAAGGCGTGGAGAGTGAAATACCCTATCTTACCCTCCGTTTTTCGACCTAGTGTAACTGATTGATTTCATTATAAGTTTTTAAATAGCTCAAAAAAAGGGTTTTTTGTCCCAATTTTTGGGTAATTCGTCATTACCTTATAAGTAGCTTACCAATGGGGCACAGTAACCTTAGCTACCGCATTGTTAATGCCATAGCTGTTAAACGACCCTTGAGTTTCGTTATCTGCCATTTCTTGAATGATAGATAATGCGTAGGGTTGATTGTTGCTGATGCTCCTTAAGTTGATATACGGATAGGGCTTATTATCCTGCTTGTGTTTGGCGCAGTGTATCAGTGCCGCCTCCAGCGTAATGCCTTTGTGCTCAGCGAATGCTTCAGCTTGCTTAAGCACGTTTTTATGGCGGTAGCGTCTGATCATAACGTGACCTTTGGCTTTGTCACCAACCTCATTGATGCGCTTCACATGCACATAGTCCGTCAATCGCTCTAGCCATTTATTGAGATCTAAAGTCTCTAAATCCTCTTTACTGGGAGCAAAGACTCGAAGTTTTAGACCAAGCTTGGATGATTTACCCTTTTCGTCATAATGATAGTCAGGAAAGCTGACACCGACGGAGTCGATGCTGTGATCATTTTTCATCTCCGCTAATGCAATATGAAATTGGGTAAATAGTTTGCTCCAAATGAAGTGAGGGGCAATCTCAGGGTCAGGGATGATGGTGATTTCTTGGAAATGGGTCATCTGACTCATAAGTTACTCCTTGCCGCTGGCACCGAATACGCCGCCACGGATAAGTACGCCCATGACATAATGCTGCTGGTTTACGTCTGGCGATTCACCTTTTAATACCCAGTTATCAAACAGGCTGTAGAAGTCCATTTTATCTTTAGGTTGGCGAAACGCTGTACCCAAAGTCGTGACCGCACCATAAGGTTCGATAGCGATAGGGAACTCGGCTTCAGGATACCAGTCATCGATAGTGCGAATGGCATTGCTGACTTTTTGAGAGTGCATGCCTGCTTTGCCATTGATCTCATACAAGATTTTACTTTTGCTCTTGCCCGTATCGAGTACCAGTTCTTGCGAAGGATAAACTTCTTGACCATAACCCATTATGGCAGCGGCTTTGACGTATAAAATGATAAAAGTGTCGCCATTTAAGCCCTTTTCAATCAGCTTAGCCAATTCATTGATTTTGCTATCCTCTGTATGGAAGTCTTTTAGTGAAATGGACTTTGCATCAAATTCGAAGTCGTGTTCAGTGCCATCAATATCACATTTAACATTAACCTTAATGCTTTCAGCGCCTACACGATTGCGCCACAACCAGCGGGCATTGGCAATATTACTAGCGTAGCGATGAGCCAACTCATTAACGCCTTGGTTATCCAAATAATCCTGTACCGTTGAGACTAAGACCTGTTGATAATCTTGGTCGTTACAGACGCTTGGTTTACCGGTGAACGGCAACACCTTACAGCTCCACGTTACAATCAGAGTATCATTGGTTTCATCTAATGAGGCTGAATCTACCGTTTGTAGATTGGCTTTTTGAATCTCGGCATCGAGCTTGGCAGGGTCTTTAGCAATGGCGCTTTTTTGACGGTTGCTAATCGTACCTCTGACAGATTTTTCGTTAATGGTTACAGGACTAATTTTAGCGTTAGCAGTTTGGCTGTCTGTTTGTGCAAAGAAACCATCTGAGATATCAAGGTTACGCTCAAAGGCTAGGACGGATGCAGTTTTTAGGGCTGTTTTTGACATATTATTCTCCATGATTGTAAGAAATTAAAAGTTAATTGAACGGGTTATTGATTAGAACAAAGTAAAATTAAAACTCTCGATTTTGAGTGACTAAATAAAGTGATTCATCAGCATCATAAAGGTAATGCCAAAACGCATTAGCAATATCATTATCACCGCCGACACTATTTAGACGCTGCGGATAAACCCACCTACCAAGGCTATATATAGCTTCAACATATTGACTAGGATATTCAGGATTGCGCACGTTTTGCATCATGCCAGCGTCATATAAATCAGAGATACCTTGATAACCTATCGGCATAGGGACTAGCCAGCCATGTCCGCTTTTACGTGAGGTAGTTAGCCACTTTGTATCGCCGTTTTTTTGGGTTTCAGGAATATGATGTAGTGTACAAACATCTATCAAAGCGTCTAGTGGCGTCGCGTCTGGGTTGTCTGCTTGCACCTTATCGATAATCTCGGCAAAGTCGTCCTGCGCGTCCATTAGTACAAAAGCCGGCAGTAATTGCGCAGTAATAGAGCTGACGTCATCTTTATCAAAGAATTGCACGGGCTCAAACCTTGCCAAGCCTCTTACGCTACCACCAGCCATACGCTGCTGCTGTAGCCACTGCTTGGTTTTTTGCATGGCATAATCTTGCTGCTCATTAGTTAAGGTATCTGTACCTAATATCTCGACTACAAAGGTCATCACCAATCGGCATTTGCCTTCTTCAATTATAGAGGCGGTTTTGCCATCTTTTTTGATGGGATTGCGCGTTTGGTTAAAAGTGTAGTTGTTATAACTATTAGGACGATACATTTGTGGTTGGCAGTCGTGACAGGCAAGCAGTACACCGCCTAAACAGACATCAGAGAGCAGCTCATCATCTACCATTTTTCGTGACATCGCATGAAAGCTACCCAAAAACCCAGTGATAGCGGGGAAGCCATAAGTCAGCGGACTTGAGATAGTATTCGCTCCTTCAATGACGACCTTTTTAAACATCAAATAGCCAACCACACCAATACTATTGTCATCATCTATGCGGCTCATAAAAATACTCCTTTGCCTGCGCGCTCGTAGCGTTTTTTCATATCCTCAATCTCACGCTCCCATTCCAAATGCTCAGCATCACCAAAATCGCTGGCTATTTGCTTAAATTCAGCTTGCATTAAGGTATTGAGCCAACGCGCAAAACGATGAATAATTTGACTATGCCAAGCGTCATCTTCTTCACGTTCTGCTTTGAACTCAGCTTGACCATCAAGGTCGGCGCGTTTGGGATCGAGCCAAAGCTTCTCAATGTGGTCAAGCTCATAGTCTGTTGACCAGCCAGCATGTAGGGTATTGCGTATATCTTCTGCTGCGGCAAATATCTGATATAACACTTCATCGATAGCTCGTTTGCGCGCGTCTCTGACATCGACAATATTGCGCGTATCATTAATGGACTTAAAAATATTTTGGATGGCTTCGCGGGCATTATATTCCATGCCAGTGCTAAAGATACTATTGGCAAATTTAGACAACTTAAAAGCGCGGTCTTGTTTAATGATGGGAGGCAGAGAGGGGAGGAGGTAGTGAAAACCGCCTTGAACGTTATTTAATCTACTTACATTCTGTGCATTTTCTCCCCCTAATTTAATCACTGCTAAATTAAGAATATCTCTATAAGCTACGATTTTTCCCTTTTCATCCTTACTACTAAATCTAACTTTCCTTGCTTCTTTCGAAGCATTGGAATACTTTATTTCATTTATATTTTGATGCGTATAATGCGTTAAGGATGACGGGAACAAAGGAATGACACAATGATATAAGTTGTTTTCTATTGGAAATAAGGTTTGTTTATTTCTACCGTCTGTTATTGGTCGCTCAACTTTGAAGTTAAGCAAATTTACTAGGTAGTTAAAAAACTCCATGGTTAGTTTTTGTTCGAAAAAAACTTGTATATTAGGGTTTTTATCTTTAATTAATGAATAAAAACGTCCATCTAAAATTTCTATATTTAGAAAATTTATTATGATTTTGAGGTGTCCAGCATGACTACCTGTATTATTACTATTGGCATCTAGTTTAGGATTTGGTACACAATAAGAATTAACAAACCTAGAAGAAGTTGTAGCAGATTCTTCTAGTAGTAAGTTATCGCTTCTAACTGCTGAATGTATTCCCTTAGAGATATGTGTAGCCAGACTCAAGTCATGGTTTTGCATAAACTCTAGAGAGTCTTGTAATGATAGTAACCATAAGCGGTACTCAAAGTCTGGTTTGAGCTTAGCTCTTTTATTATCAATAGATTTTTGAGTGGGTATTTTATCTTTAAACGCTTTCATCGTTTCCAATTCGAGCTCATATTCAAGATATTTAACTATCGAGTTATGAATTTCTTCTTGGGTTGCCTCTGGGGGTATATCGTTCAAGATTAGCTCCTTTTATCATTTGCAAAGTTTAGTCATTTAAATTAGTAATCTGTGATGCTGTCTTTAGCTGAAGTATTTGTAATTATTAGCAAAAAATAGAAAGTATTTACTTAGAATCATGCTTTTTTCATGCCAATAACTCACTCCCGCACAAAACCAAAAAACTCATGAAATGTCCAGCCGCGACTGTTATTAGCTTTAATGCTATCAAGTGACACTGACGAGTAGGTAATGGCTAACGAACGCAAGCTCTTATCAGGCTGTGCCACTTGTAAGTCCTGCAAGACGTCATTCAATGAAGTGCTTAACCACGACTTTATTTGCGCGTGTTCAAAGTTAAAATCCAGCGGCTGAATGGTTTTATTATGAATGGTAGATTTAACTAAACCTTTTTCAAATACATCTTCTGCATAGTAAGCATCAAATCCTGTCGTTGGCACATCAGTTTCTTCATCATCATTAACCATGCGCGGAATTAATAACCAATCGTCTTGCGGAGTGCCCGCTCGAAAAGGACTGATTTGCTGTAGATGAGTATGCGTACGATTGGCTGTGGCTTTGCTGTCCCAGTAAGCATTAACGTAGTTGAGCTTAGGGTTGTTAAGTAGATGCCGCATAACTTGGTGTTCGAGGTCGCTCAGCGTTTCTACTGTTTTTTCATGAGCTGCTTTAATTCTAGGTCTGGCATCAACTTGTGCTAATTGTTCTGCTGTCATGAGCTCATTCAAATCGTAGCTTGGTGGTTTAAACAGCGTGGTCTCAAACCCTGGATGGGTAAAGATAGGGCGCTTGCCATTAGGGTGCTTAAAGTAGCGAATATTGTATTGCAGCAGCAGGATATTTGGCTCATTAGCAACCTTGTCAGGACGATGTCGCCAGACACGCCCAGCCAGCTGAATGATAGAGCGCATAGAGGAGGGTTCTACGATTGCCCAGTCATAATCATGGTCGCGCCCGACTTCTGCGACAGGAGTAGCCAGTACCATAAAGATATGATTTTTATTAGGGTTATTAGCAATGGCTTGCTTAATCTCAGAATGATCAAAAATGCCAACTTTACTATCGCTACGGTCTAAAATTCTATCTAGCTTATTCTCCAAAGCATTGCGCAGTAGTAAAAGCTGCTTAGCGTGATAGCACGCTACATGTATAACCGTGTCATCTGGCACCGTTATGCTGTCTGCTTTAAATAACTGCATAGCGATACTGGTAATGTTGTTAATATTGGCAACGCGAATGAGTCCAATGCTTACCCGCACATCTTTATCAGCTTGAAGCTTATTATCAGACACTTCATGATACTTATAGTGCAAGCCTATGGCAGCATCAACCAAAGTCTGCGCCAAAGTGCTATAAAACTGCGACGCTTTATCCTTTGTATAGTTAGCTGAAAAAGGCAGTATTTCTGCCTTACGTCTGATAGGTTGCTGGGCTAAATAGCTGGCACGTTTTTCACAAAATTGTTTATGACTGTTTTGAAAGCCGTTAACGTCGCTGCATTGTTCCGATAGCATCGCTTTGGGCTGTTCATCGAACCATGCGCAAACTACTTTTGGCGTAGGTTTATTCTGACTTTGATTAAATAGTTTTCGCCCCTCCATATAGGCTTCAAACAGTCCTGTCACCAAGTCAGGGGTCAAGGTTGCAGATGAAAGCAGCACTCGCGTACCAAAAAGTCCTGCTAGATGCACTAAACGCGACAACGCAGGCAAGTCCGCTTGATCAAAGTCATCAGGTTCATCGAGTATTAAGTCACTACTGAGCAGTCGCAGCATGGGGGCAATATATTTACCACCACGTTTGCACTCAGAGGCTTGGATAATATGGTCAACGGTGCAGGTCACGATAGGCGCAAATATTAAATCGCGTGCTTTAGGGCTAGCGATGACCGTATCGAGATTCAGCGCCTCATAATCTTGATAGTCAATGTCGCTATCGACGATTTCATCTAACAAATCTTCGCTGGACTCACTACCAAAAGTTTCAGACTCACTATCAGGCGCATCGTTCTTTTTGTATTCACCGATAATGTCAGTAATATCATTAGTCTTGTTATCGTATGCCAGCTCAAACAATTTTTTATTGGCGCTACTACCGACTAATATGGCTAACTGGTCACCTGCCAATTTTAAGTTTTTACGAAAGCTTAAACCGGTCTGCAAGGTTAGAATCCGCAGTCCTAAAGCGATAGTAAAGCGCGCTCCTTTTTTTGGGTCAGCTAGAGCGTACATGATACGTGCATTACCGATGGTTTTACCTGCACCTGTCGATGCCATATTAACTCCAAAAAACCCATGCTCGCGCGTGGCTTCTTGCAAACCATAAGTCATCTTGAAAGCTTGATTCTGCCATTTAAAACGTTCAATCCCAGTAGGTTTAGCTAATGGATCATGATTACGTAGTGTTGGCATTTCACTGGCAATGATAGGAAGTGCACGACAAAAATGTGCTGTAAAAGCTCCGACACCTAATAGATGCTCCTCAAGAGATTGCTTAACGGTTGGCATGCTGGCGGTTCGGTCGGTATTAGCGGCTAAATTTTTAAAGCTGCTGTCGACTGTGATACAGCGAGAGTCGTCTTCTTTGAGACTAGAATAATTATGGTCGCCTACCATCAAGCATAACCGTGATATATGCAGTAAGAATGGATCGCTAATGGCTTTGTTATCATCAACCGCTTGCTGGCTTAATTGGATTAAGGTCGGGTCATTCAAGGCTTTTTTAGACCAACGCTTGATATTCTTTTGCCAAGCTGGGCTATTAATGACTAAATGCTCAAATTGCCAAAAGTCCTTTAATTGCGCTTTGGTCATCTGCTCTAACGACTTAGGATTTTTTACCCAATAGTCGAACGGCTCAATTTTTCCATAAAACTGATTTAAGTCTCTTTTAATCTCTAACGTATTTTGAGGTAATTGCAAACGTTGAATATCTTTGTAAGGGTAAAAAACCTTTTTGATAGGTGGCAAGCGGTGATGAGTGACAATCAGCCAAGCAACCCACTGTGCTAGGGGCGGCATAGCTTTTATATTGACGACATCTTTATTAGCATTAGATAGTAGATTTTCTATATTGTTATTTTCTAACCATTTATTTAAATTCATTAAACGGTCAAGCCATGCTTCGTCAGTGCTGCAATCGCCAATCATCAGCTCAAACAGTTTTAATGATATCCATTCATGCCGATAAGAGTCGCCTTGTTTACTACCGACAAGGAGTTTCTTTTGAAAACCAACCGTTGATTTGCCAATGTCGTGGAGTAATGCAGCAAGTGTAGCGATAATTTGAATACTACTGGCATAACTCCATTCATTCTCCCACTCACTGTGCAGAATATTTCTTTTGGTACGGTTTACATGAACCACGCCAACCTCATTAAACCGCCGCTTATTACCCACAATCCATACCAACTCCGTCAGCTGACGAGTTTTATTACGATGACAGCTTACCGCTGTAGACTTGGTCGCTGACTTGCGCAGGAGCTGCTTAACCGTTTTTAGTCCTTCTTCTGTAATAGCCGTCTGCCAAACGTTATCACCAATACGACTAGCAAAGGAATCCAAGATACGTCGTGTGCGCTTGAGTGATTTCTTCTCACATTGAGAGACAAAGGTGACAATCATTTTCTACACCTTCCAGTCGCTAGTCATCGCCAACTGCTTTACCACCTCAAACTGATAATCTAGCGCTTTATGCTGAGTAAACATATTCAGGCATTCTTGCCGAAACTCTTGCTCACTCATGTTTTCGCTCGCGCAGATGAAGGCGAGGGGTAGCACCAACGCGTCCTTGATAATATCGGCAATATCGAACACTAATGCCCCGCGACGTGTCTTACCATGCATCACCGCAAAACCATGCGGAATTCCTAACGTCCATGCAGTTGTGGCACCGAGACCGTACGCCAAATAGTTGCCATGATTGAGAAAACCATTGGCTTTATCGATACCGTCGTGTTCGCGGGTAAAACCATCATAGCCCGTATTTTTGGCAGCTAGCTTATACAGCTGCTTGGTCAGGCGGGCTTCCAATTGCAATAAATGCATGACCTCTGTCTGCTTATCGATTTGCTGAATATTATCATTGAGCAATTTCTGTATCGCATCGATATTGCTGTCAAAACCCCAACGTTTAAGGTCGCTGTCTTTATTCCATACTGCTTGCAGATAAGCAACGCGAGCTATTTGCAACTGCTTGGCTGCAGCAAGGCGTTTATCATCATCCCACCACCAGCTCATCCAACCTTGAATATATTCAGTCGGTCGATACTCGCTTTGCGGAGTCATCCACTCAACATAGACCTCACGCTCTGTGCCCATAAATAACGGCATACCACCACCGCCGCAAAAGCCAACTAACACGCCTGCTTGTGATAGAAGACGCATCGCTGCCTGAGTAATAGACGTACCGGTTCCTAGTAGTATTGAGGTGGTATTAGCGATAGGGATGTTGTAATAGAGGTTGGCTTTGTCATCTTCAGTAAGATACAACACACGCCCGTCCTTTTGCATTACTCGGCAGTGCGAGAGGTAGTAGATATTGGCACGTTTGGAGTGCAAAATGGTTTTGAGATCTGAAGAGACAAAGCTATTATCGGTATAGGCATTATTGAGTTTCGCCATTATAGTTCCGTCTATTAACAGTGAGAAAAATCGAATATAAATTCACTTTAACGAAACTTTGTTTGTAAAACAACAGGTAGGGTTTTTAATACGACAACAAATGTCGTTAAAAATTTAAAAGGCAATAAAAACCAGACAACCTAAGTTGTCTGGTAATAAATTACTTCCAAAAACCTATCTGTCTACAATAAGCTGTCCACCAGAAAAGCTAATACACCCCTCACAAAACCAAGAGTTCAATCTCCTTGCATGAGGAATATCTGCTGGGACATCTAATTGGTAGGGACGACCACAGTACTCACAGTGTACGTCATCTAAATAAACCTGACATTTTGCAAGTGTAGCAAATAAAACATCAGTCTCCGTGTTGTGTTCATAACAAAGCAGTTCTAAATGCGCTATATAATCACTGGGCGACACATAGGACCAATACTCATGGCACAAACGCTTTGCTGTATCCTCTAGAGCTGAATCAAAGACGAAGTTCATGCTCATAATACCCTCCTTAGTATCCATAGCCAGTTTGAGGTAGAAGCTCGTAGAGCTCACTCTGTAGCTGAGTACACATATCATCAAAGACATAGTCGAGATTAGTTTCTAAGCGCTTCTGTATCCATATGCGCAGCGCCGTATGATTATCAAAGCAACTATCAATACTCAGGAACCTAGCCAAACCAGTACCTGACTGAATACAGAGCTCACAGATAAGGTAGTTAGCAATATTATCTGCACCATTACTGACATAGCCACTAGGTTTAAACGTCGCATGCAGCTTATCGTAATCAATCATCTTCATGGTGAGCCCCCTTATCGGTAGATACTTGAGCAATCTGACTGCGATTGACCAATGCTTCAAATGCACTACCATCCTGCCGAGTCATATTCGGTACGTAACGGCTATACGTATTAAACAGCATCTTAGTTGTAGAGTGTCCCATTTGACTGGCAATCCACTCAGGACTTTCGCCAGCAGCCAACCATAGCGTTGCTGCGGTATGACGAGTCTGATAAGCATTACGCTTCTTCAGACCTAAAATCTTAAGAGTTGGGTGCCAAACGCGTTTGTTCACATTGTTATAATCAAGTGGCTCACCGGTATGCGCGCAAAATACATAGTCAGATCGCTTATAAGTGACGGTCTGCTGTTGCTTCAGAGCATCGTAGACCCAAGGTGACATTTGAATTGCACGGTAAGACTCTTGAGTCTTAGGAGGAACAATTTTGCCTTTGACATAAGCTTGTTTGATCACAATCTCACGTCGATTAAAGTCAATGTTCTCCCACGTCAACCCATCAATCTCACTCGTACGCATCCCTGTAAAAAAACGTACCAGATAATAATTGCGATAGTCTGCTCTTACACCATTAATAAATGTCCAAACCTCATCTAGTGTGAATGGTTGAATATCCGTTTTAGGCTGTTTGAGCGCATTGATATCGTAGTAAGGATTATCAAATTTATAGCGTTTAGCTGATTCTTTTAGTATCATACCTAAAGGTACCATTATCGAATTGATGCGTGCCGCTGACAGATGTTTGTTAGCTTTTCCGTAAGTCACTTTGGCGAGGGATGAACGGAAGGCTAATACATCTGTCTTTTTTATAAGATGAATGGGTTTAGTCCCAAACTTAGCAATCAAGTACATATCAATAATCTCCTTTATTTTGCGCTTATAAGTATCACGCCATTCAATTTCTTTTTCAGAAAACCATAATTTTGCAAACTGCTCAAAGGAAGGTGTATTAGTGTTGATACATTCCTTGCGATCGTTCAACGCTACCATCTGTGCCGCTTTATCACTTTTTGGAAAGTACTTAGCGTAGTTGAATAAACCTAGGATGATTTCTGCTTCCATTTTCTCAATCACCTTCTCAAGCTTCTTGCGATTCGCTGGCGTGTCTGTTAAGTTTGTCGTCTCCCGACAGCGTATACCCATATAGTAAAAATCTACAATCAGCTTGCCGTATCTACTTCTGATACTAGCCATTCTATTTCTCCTTATTGAAGTGCCATGGCATTGACGCTACCAGCTATACCAGTGCGCATATCTTTTTCAATTTCTTCCCAAATGTACAAAATCTTACGACCACCGAACGGGCGTATGTAATGAATACCCTCGATAAGCACACTATCCTTGAGCTCATTACGGATAGTACGAGGGTTGTATTTGATGAGTTCAGAAAGCTCTTGGGTAGTTAGGTAGGTATGTGACATAATATGTTCCTTATATAAAGTTTAACCATAATGGTACTTTTAAACACCATAGTTGTAATTTATCATAAATTTATAACTATGCAAGTACTTTTTATAATTATAATTGGAGTTTGTAAGATGATAGTTAACCATCTCCCAACTTTACTAGCTGAAAGAAGGCTAAAAGTAGCGGATGCCGTACGAGCAACAGGGGTAAGCAAGACGACATTACATAAGATATATAACGATCAATCATCTAGAATTGATTTTGATACTATAGATAAGCTTTGTGAGTATTTAGAAGTAGAGGTGGGGGATATTTTTGAATATGTAAAAGAGGATAAAGAGAAAAATACTCAGAAATAGGTTTTAGCTTACAGTTTAAAGTAGAGGTCAAAGAGAGGGTTTTAATTTTAATGGTTCTTAAGGGTCGGTCACGTTTTGGTCACCATTTGGTCACCCTCGCTTTTTTAAATGATTTAAATCTGATTGTATAATCATGACTATGAGTCGATGCAAGCAAGAATTTTCCCCTACAGCCCATATTTCACGGACAAAAAAAAGCCCCAATCTTAAGATTGGGGCTTTTCGAATCTGGTAGGCGTAATCGGATTCGAACCAACGACCTCTACCATGTCAAGGTAGCGCTCTAACCAACTGAGCTATACGCCTATTTAGGTTGAGCATTTTAGCAAGTTTCCCAGACTTTGCAAGTCTTTTTTAGCATAAACCTCTTTTATTATCATAATATCTGCTATTCAGGCTTATATTAGTTATTTAGATATATTCTTGTGTATATTTACTAAATACTGAATTTAATAGGTTTAGTTTTTATTGTTAATAAACAGGGTAACGTTAATGATTAAACCTTTATAACTGATATGATATCTCTCTAAACAACGTAATGGTCATGATAATAATGACTTCAAGTCAGTCATGTTGACTAAGCGTTAAACAAATATTAAAAACAGTTGGAGAATAACATGGGTCTCTTGGTAGACGGGCAGTGGCAAGACAAGTGGTATGAGACAAAAGAGAGAGGCGGCCGCTTTCAGCGTGAAGATGCTGGTTTTAGAAACTGGGTAACGGTAGATGGTAGCGCAGGGCCAACAGGTATTGAGGGCTTTAAAGCCGAACCTGACCGCTATCATTTATACGTGTCGCTAGCCTGTCCTTGGGCACACCGTACCCTTATCTACCGCAAGCTTAAAGGCTTAGAAGACATCATTCCGTTGTCTGTAGTACATCCATATATGGGTGAGTATGGTTGGACGTTTGCAGAAGGTGCAGGCGTCGTTGCTGATCCAGTTATCAATGCAGACTATGCCTATGAGCTGTATACCAAGGCCAAGCCAGACTATACAGGCCGTGTCACCGTACCTATCTTGTGGGATAAAAAAACAAACACAATCGTGAGTAATGAATCATCTGAAATCATTCGGATGTTTAACTCTGCCTTTGATGAGGTTGGGGCGCTAGCAGGTAATTTTGTGCCAGCAGAGTTATTGCAAGAAATCGATGACATCAATACCTTCGTCTATTCAACTATCAACAATGGCGTGTATAAGACAGGGTTCTCTACCACACAGGAGGCTTACGAAGAGGCTGTGATTGAGCTATTTGCAGCATTAGATACACTTGAGACGCGCTTAGCACATCAGCGTTATCTCACAGGAAGCACTATAACTGAGGCAGATTGGCGACTGTTTACGACGTTGGTTCGTTTTGATGCTGTCTATGTTGGGCATTTCAAATGCAATCTGCGCCGTATCGTTGACTATCCAAACCTTTGGGGCTATCTGCGTGATTTATATCAAGTACCTGGTATCGCAGAGACGGTAAATATGGACCATATCAAGCAGCATTATTACACCAGTCATGCCAATATCAATCCTACTCGTATTGTCCCTGCTGGCCCAGTGCTTGATTTTAATGAGCCACATGACCGTGCGCGTCTATAGTTTTATTGATCAGAAAATATTCAAAAAAAGCCCCAGCTACTTATTAGTAGCTGGGGTTTTTACATTATAAAAGGTAGTACAACTACTATTAGGCATTGTTTAGCTGACGAGCCGCTTCTAGAGCAAAGTAGGTCAAGATACCATCAGCACCAGCACGGCGGAAACCAATCAGTGACTCTAAAATCACCGCATCACTTAACCAGCCGTTCTGAATGGCAGCCATATGCATGGCATATTCGCCAGATACTTGATACGCAAAGGTTGGTACGCCAAAGGTGTCTTTGACTTCACGAATCAAATCAAGATAAGGCTGACCTGGTTTGATCATGACCATATCTGCGCCTTCGTTGATATCCATAGCCACTTCATGTAACGCCTCAGCACGATTGCCAAAGTCCATCTGATACTGTTTCTTATGGCCACCTTTTAGGTTGCCAGCACTGCCGACGGCATCACGGAATGGGCCGTAGTAAGCAGAAGCATATTTGGCTGAATAAGCCATGATAGCCGTATTCACAAAACCTTCTGCTTCAAACGCATCACGCATGGCCTTGATACGCCCATCCATCATGTCACTAGGAGAGATGATATCTGCACCGGCACGCGCATGTACCAGTGCTTGCTTGACCAGTACTTCGATGGTTGCATCATTGATGACATAACCGCTGTCATCAAGTAGACCATCTTGACCATGTGAGGTATAAGGGTCTAGCGCTACATCAGTCATGACGACCATCTCTGGCACAGCGTCTTTGACCGCTTTTATCGTACGTGCAGTCAGGGCGTTTTCGTCATAAGCGGCGCTACCGTCTGGTGTTTTCAAAGCGTTATCGATCACAGGGAAAAGGTCGATGGTTGTGACACCTTCTGCTAATAACTCTTTGGCATAGTTGATTAGCAAATCAATCGATAAGCGTTCAACGCCCGGCATACTAGCGATGGTTTCGCGCTGGTTTTCGCCTTCTAATACAAAGACAGGGGCGATAAAGTGCTTAGGATGCAGCTCCACTTCACGAATCATTGAACGTACATTGTCGTTATAGCGCAGGCGACGTAAGCGAGTGGCAGGGTATTGACGGTTAAAGGTATAACTCATAATAATTCCTTATGATTGTTTTAATAGTTATCATGTTACATGGTTAAAATAATATCGCTATAAGCGGTATTTTATAGAATTAGTTTATCAAAATCTGTGCTTTATAAGTGGCTGTATATAAAGCGACCTCATATAAAGAGAGCTTACATAAAGTGAGCCTACTATAACCAAAAGACGTCAATAAAAGCAAAAAGCCCCACCACGTTAAGTCGGTAGGGCTGATAGTACGTATCGACTGTCAATGTGATGATAGAGCTGCGTCATCAGATTAAGGCTGGGTCATTTAAGGCTCAACAATCTGGGTCACAGGAACTTGTTCAACACTATCGTTATTAAAGCGAGTCTCTTCAGTGACCACGCCGACAGCGGCATCTTTCTTACCATCATCATTAACATCAACGATAGCAGTCGGTTTGAAAGTAGTCGTTTCTACCGCTTGCGACTGCTTAATGGCGACAGCTTCTTGCGGCGTAGTCACACGCGCTGAACCAGCTGCTTTGATGGCATTTGTCGCTTTGGTTTTTGCACTAGTAGCAGTTCCAGTGACAATCTGCGCCAAGTTAGTATGCTGCGGTACAGGAATGACAGATGGTACATCAAGGTTCGCACCGCCACCAAGCGCTTGGTACAACTCAATCTGGCTAACGATTTTCTGTAGCTCTAAATCTAGAATACCTTGCTGAGTAGAGAATAGTGAACGCTGCGCATCAAGTACGTCCAGATAGTTTGAGATACCTGCTTTAAAGCGCGCATCTGCTATCTGATATGTCTGCTCAAAATTATCCTGCAGACGATACTGCGCCTCTAACTGCTCACCGAGCGTCGCACGTGTAGCAAGTACATCTGACACTTCGCGGAATGCCGTTTGAATAGAGCTCTCATAACTAGCAAGCGTTTGCTCACGTTCGATTTGAGCCACATCATAGTTGGCATCTAAACGGCCTGCATCAAATATAGGGACGCTCACGCTAGGTCCAAATGACCAGCCAACGGCACCATTTTTAAACAAGTCATTTAGGCTGCCGCTACTGACGCCCACACTACTGGTCAAGCTAATAGATGGGAAGTAAGAGGCACGGGCCACTTCGATATTCGCACCAGCAGCTTTTAGGTTATATTCTGCTTGTAGGACGTCAGGACGATAACGTAGTAATTCACTTGGTAGACCAGCATTAAATATCTGCTGGCTGGTGATATTACTGACAGCAGGTGTTGGGATAAGCTCATTTGGAATAGCGCCACCAACCAAGTACTGCAATGCATTGCGTGATTGGAGAACGCTGGTCTGTGCACGTAATACGGCAAGCTTGGCATTCTCTAACGAGGCAGAAGACTGTAGTGAAGGTAGCTTAGGATCGATACCTGCTTCAAAACGTTTATCCGCGATAAAGAGCGAACGCTCACGACTCTCAACTGTGGCTTCAGCCAGTTTTAATTGCGCCAAGCTGTAGCTTAGGTTGGCGTAGCTTTGTGCGATATTACTAATCAAGCTGATTTGGGTCGCATCTTTGGCTGCTGTGGTCGCCAAGAAATTCTGCAATGCTTGATCTTTTAAGCTTGAGATTTTACCCCAAAAGTCGAGCTCATAATTAGCAAGACCTAAGTTGACACTGTAGCTACTACTAGCGTTTCGATCAGTACGATTCTGTGCTGAGCGAGTATAACCAGCACTGCCGTTGATAGCTGGCAAGTCATTAATATCGGTAATCTGATACTGTGCACGTGCTTTTTCAATAGCTAGGCGCGCACTCTCAAAGTCTTTGTTGTTTTCAAGACCGAGAGCAATCAGACCCTTTAGGCGCTCATCGCTATAAAAATTCTGCCAGCGCTGACTAGCAATGCTTGCTTGGTCAGCACTACTGACAGTCTCTTTATCAAATGCACCGTAAGATTGCTGCATAGGAATATTTGGCTCTGCTAGCACAGGACGCATATCCGCTTTTGGAATGGTGTTACAAGCGGCCATGCTGATTGCCAATGCAGTCAGCCCTAACAGGCGGCCACTGTTTTTGCGCAAACGAGATAGTGCTGGCTGCGCATCGATAGCTGTAATAGCTACCGATGACGAGTTGATGATAGGTGTTTTTTGAGCACTCATTGTGTATTGTCTCCAAGACTTGCAGGCTGATAACTCTCAGAAGGTGTTGGGTTATGCGAGTTAGGCGTACCATTGCCACCATCTTTATCATTGGGTGTATTGTTCTCATATTTATGCGGGAACGCACTACGCACCCAGATATAGAACATTGGGATAAAGAAGATACCTAAGAGGGTTGCTGTGATTACCCCACCAACAACACTAGTACCAATAGCGTTTTGACTGCCTGAACCTGGCCCATTCGCCAAGAATAATGGCACAACACCCAGTCCAAAGGCAAGCGAGGTCATGATAATCGGACGCAAACGTTGGCGTGCTGCGGTCATGACGGCTTCTCTGAGACTGTAACCTTCTTCTTGGTGTTCTTTCGCAAATTCGATAATCAAAATGGCGTTTTTGGCGGATAGACCAACGACAGTCAGTAGACCAACTTGCAAGTAGATATCATTGGCAAAACCACGTAGCCAGGTAAATATCACTGCACCCAATACCCCAAGTGGAATCACTAGTAGCACAGAGACAGGAATAGACCAGCTCTCATACAACGCTGCCAAACATAAGAATACAACTAGAATTGAAAGCGCATAAAGCATCGGCGCTTGTGCACCTGACTTTTGCTCTTCCAACGACATGCCTGTCCACTCATAACTGATGCCCTCAGGTAGCTTGTCTATCATCGCTTCCATTGAGCTCATTGCTTCACCAGTACTTAGACCTGGTGCGGCGCTACCTTGGATGTTCATTGACGGTAGGCTGTTGTAACGAGTAAGACGCGGTGAGCCTGACTGCCACTCACTACTAGAGAATGCATCAAACGAAATCATATCGTTCATGTCATTTCGTACATACCATTTACCAATATCATCAGGGTTGGTACGGCTGCTGGCTTCACCTTGTACATAGACGCGTTTGATACGGCCACGATCGATAAAGTCATTAACGTAGCTTGAGCCCCACGCTGTTGAGATGACACTGTTGATATTACTTAGTGACAAGCCATAAGCTGCCGCTTGTTCTTGATTGATATTTACTTTAAGTTGTGGCGAATCTTCTTGACCGTTAGGACGTACGCCAGCCACTTGCTCGTTCTGTGCGGCCATACCTAAGAGCATATTTCGGGCTTCAAGTAGCCCATCATGTCCGAGGTTACCACTGTCCTGAATCATTAAGTCAAAACCACTGGCATTACCAAGCTCGGTAATTGCTGGTGGGACGATGGCAAATACTTGTGCTTCGTTCAGCTGAGTAAAGAAGTACCCCATTGCTCGACCAGCGACAGCTTGAGCGGTGTTTTCATCGCCCGAGCGTTCCTCCCAGTCTGATAAGCGCACAAACGCCAGACCCATATTCTGACCTTGACCCGCAAAGCTAAAGCCTGCAATGGTAAAGACCGAAGCGATATTATCGGTTTCTTGAGTATCGTAATAGTTTCTAACTTTATCCAATACGTCTTGCGTCTCATCTAACGTAGAGCCAGCTGGAAGCTGTACCAAGGTAAACATAATGCCTTGATCTTCTTCTGGTAAAAACGAGCCTGGAATACGTAAGAATACGACCGCCATGATACCGATAATGGCTGCGTAGCCAATCATGTATAACCATTTAAAACGAATACTTTTGCCGACAAAGTTTTCGTACGAACGGCTAAGTTTGAAGAAGCCGCGGTTGAACCAACCAAAGAAGCCTTTTTGCTTTTCGGTACTGCCTTTTTCATGACTTTTGCCACGTTTTAGCAAGGTTACACATAGGGCAGGGGTGAATACAAGCGCGACCATGGCAGAGAGCACCATGCTGGTAATCAGCGTGATAGAGAACTGACGATAAATCACACCTGTTGAACCACCAAAGAAGGCCATCGGTACGAATACTGCAGACAAGATAAGCGCAATACCAATAACGATTTTACTGATTTCACCCATCGACTGGATAGTTGCATCTTTGATAGAGATGTGAGGATCTTCTTCTAGTATTCGCTCGACGTTCTCTACGACGACGATCGCATCATCGACCAACAGACCGATGGACAATACCATGGCAAACATGGTCAAGACGTTGATACTAAAGCCTGCAATATACAACACTGCAAAGGTACCCAAGAGTACGACAGGTACGGCAAGGGTCGGGATAATGGTGGCACGCCAGTTCTGTAAGAAAATGAACATAACGATAAATACCAACACAATCGCTTCAATGAGGGTCATAACGACTTGTTCGATAGACAAGCGTACAAATGGTGTGGTGTCATAAGGAACGACTGAGGCTAGACCAATTGGGAAGTTTTTTTCCAGCTCAGCCATACGTGCGCCGACGGCTTCACGAGTCTCAAGGGCGTTTGCGCCACCAGCGAGTGAAATACCTAAACCGGCTGCTTCTTGACCATTGTAGAGAGAGACAACGCTATAGTTCTCACTACCGATTTCAACATCTGCTACATCACCCAAGCGCACTTGTGCACCAGAAGTATCCGTTTTTAGTAGAATGTTTTTAAATTCTTCAGGCGTTTGTAGATAACTTTGTACAGTAACAGTGGCGTTGATAACTTGTTTGTCTGTGTCGGCAGGTGCTTGACCCAATTGACCAGCAGATACCTGAGCATTCTGTGCTCGTATCGCATTGACGACATCTGAAGGTATCATGTTGTAGCTACGTAGGCGTGATGGGTCTAACCAAACACGCATCGCATAAGTAGAACCAAAGACCTGAACTTCACCCACACCCTCTACACGACTGATCGAATCGACGACATTAGAGTTAATATAATCGGCAATATCTGCCCGATCCATGGTGCCATCTTCAGAAATAAATGCTTGCACCATCAAAAAGCTGCTAGACGATTTATTGACGTTGACACCTTGACGCTGAACAGACTCAGGCAAGGAGCTCATCGCTGCTTGCAGTTTGTTCTGTACTTGTACTTGAGCTGTGTCAGGATCTGTGCCGTTTTCAAAGGTAAGCGTCACTGAAGCACTACCATTTGACGAGCTCGATGACGACATATACATCAGACCATCGAGGCCTTTCATACGCTGCTCAATGATCTGTACGACTGAGTTTTCTACGGTTTGCGCATTAGCACCAGGATAGCTTGCACTGACCGAAATAGTCGGCGGTGCAATACGTGGATATTGTTCAATCGGTAGATTGATAACGGATATTACCCCGATGAGCATGACCAAAACAGCCAGCACCCATGCAAAAATAGGGCGATTAATAAAAAAACGTGACATAGTATATCCCTAAGTCTTCCTGTCTTGAATGGAATTAGTTGGCAGCGGCTTCTGTTGGTTTTTTGGTAGAAGTCTCATCGCCAGCTGGCTTTTTATCCATCGTTTTTGCGGCTTGCTGCGGCGTTTTGGTATTAGGCGCACTTTGTGCAGCTGGTGCTGGATTTGCACTTTCTAATGGTTTAGCGACCACTTCTTGGTCAGGCTTGACCTTAGCACCACCAATCACAACCACTTTGTCACCTGCTTTCAAGCCTTCAGTAACGACCCATTGTCCATCGTAAGTACCATTAATGGTGACCGGACGTACTTGGATTTTATTATTTTCGTCAACGATATAGACTTGCGTCTCACTCTTCGGCGTACGAGTGACTGCACTTTGCGGGACAAGGGCTGCGTTGGTAATAACACTCTGTGTCAAACGTGCCGTGACATACATACCTGGTAGCAGGATGTTATTGCTGTTTGGGAAAATAGCACGCAAGGTGACAGCGCCTGTTGACTCGTCAACTTTGGCTTCAGACAGTGCAAGCTTACCGCGTACTGGATAGACAGAACCATCTTCTAGTACCAATTCAACTGAGTTCATACCTGGCTGAGCAGTACCATCTGCTATCTGCTGACGAAGCTTTAGCAACTCAGAAGAAGACTGGCTGATATCAACGTAGATAGGGTCTAAGCGTGAAATAGTTACCAATGGATCTGCTTGACCAGCACTGACTAGAGTACCAGCAGTGACGCTAGAGCGATCAGTACGGCCAGTAAGCGGTGCGCGTACGATTGTACGGTTTAGATCTAAGGTACTGGCTTCTAAACCTGCTTTTGCGGTCTGAATGCCTGCTTTTGCACTCTCAATACCTGCTTGAGTTTGACCGACAGCGGCGGCGGCACTTTGTACAGCTGCTTGTGCCGTACGTACGGCTGTTTGTGCTTGATCGTACTGCTGCTTTGAGATGGCATCAATACTGACCAGACCTTGCAGACGTTGTAAGTCGTTTTGTGCTTGTGCTAATGACGCTTGACGACTGACCAACTCAGCTTTTGCATTGGCATTGTTTGCCACAGCAGTTTGATAGTTAGCCTGTGATTGCTGTACGGCGGCTTGGCCACTCGTTACAGATGAGGCATAGTTGTCGGTGTTGATGCGATATAGTGGCTGACCTTTTTTGACGTTACTTCCTTCACGGAATAGTACTTCGTCAATCACACCGTTGACCTGTGGGCGGACGTCAGCAGTTTGATAAGCTGCAGTACGTCCAGAAAAAGTTTGTACTTGAGGGACGGTATCGAGAGTGACTGTCTGAACGTTGACAACCGCAGGCGGCATTTGCTGCTGTGCGGCTTGCTCACCAGCGGCGTCCTCGTTTTTGTCACAGCCAACCAGTACAGCTCCAGATAGTACAGATGCTATTACAAGCGCAAGATAAGAGTGCTTCATCAATGTCCTCGGCAATATATATAAATAGTGACAGTATAAAAATCGATCAATAAGTTTGGCGTACTGAATATAAGGGTCTTGCTAATGCTAAATAACTTACTAATGCTAAATAAAAAGAATAAATAGCCTAAGCTAGCATTATTTATTCCAGTTTCAGATTATTCCGTCAGTGAAATACGACTAATAGAAAATCTGACATCGATATGGATTAAGTATCGAAAGGATTATTTAGCATTAATTGTTTAAGCAAACCACAGAATGGATTAATAAATTTAATGAGTCATTATAAACTATTGGGGTAACCCCACAGTCAAGTAGTTTCAGATATGAGCTGGACCGAAAAGCGGTAATATTACAGTTTACGAATTAATAGATTGCCGTCATAGTAAGCGTCGTCTCTATTAACAGCTAATAGAACCATGCACAACCTAGTATCAAAATATATTGTAAACTTTTGTTATAAATCTAAAACCCTATAGTAACTAAGGTTTTTAAACGATAGAAAATCGACTTTGTCAACAAAATGACAATTTTAGCAACCCCTAATTACAGTCATAAAAAATAACTATCAGTATCTCTCTACCTAGCGTTATCAAACTTTAACCGACTGTCAAAAAGCCTTATACGATTATAGTACTGCAAGAATGTATGAAACTTAAAGAAAGGTAACGATTTGGCTGACATGCTAGTTTTTAAGAGGGTGATTTCTAATTTATGTGCTTTTTATTTATCAATTGCTGAAGGAGTTTGCTAAAAAGCCATGCTAAAAAATCCTGTCAAAAAAAAGAGTCGCCTTAATTAGTTAATAACACAGACGACTCAGCGTTAATTATACTAATCGGGCGCTAGCGAGTTCAGTCAATTGATATAAGCCTGTACGATAACGGTTGTCTGGTAACGTACTAAGGGCATCTTGTGCCAGTTTAGTTTCTTCTAGAGCGCGCTGCTTACAATAAGCCAATGAGCCAGAACTACGTACCAATTCAATAAGCTGTTCAGCATTTGGTGTCTTACCTGTCTGAACGGCAATACGTAACTGCTCATAGCCTTCAGTGTCGCTGTCTTTGAGTAGCTCGAGTGCTTTGATAGTCGGTAGGGTAGGTTTGCCTTCAGCAAGATCATCGCCTAAGTTTTTGCCCATCACTTCACTGTCGCCACTATAGTCGAGCACATCATCGATAATTTGGAACGCATTACCAAAATGCTGTCCGAAATCGCCCAATGCCGTCATATATTCTGTCTTGTCTTGCAAGATAGCAGCACCTTGGGTCGCCATCATGAACAGGCGTGATGTTTTGCCATCGATAATGCGTAAGTAATCTTCCTCTGTTGCGGCAGGGTTATGCTGGTGCTGTAGCTGTAATACTTCGCCTTCGGCAATGTCACAAGTCCCATCTGAGAACACTTGTAACAACGGCAAGCTCTGAAAACCAACCAAAAGGTTAAAGGCGCGAGCAATCAAATAATCACCGACCAACACAGCAGTGGCATTATCCCACGTCGCGTTTGCCGTCGGTTTTCCACGGCGTTGCCCTGACTCATCGATGACATCGTCATGGACTAGGGTAGCGGTATGTAGCATTTCAGTGATAGCTGCTAGATGCATGGCCTTTTCTGAAGGATTGTCATCAAACATACGTGCGCAAAGCAATGTAATCAGCGGACGCATACGCTTGCCACCAGCATTTATCACGTGTTGCGAGACGCTCATAACGAGTTGTACTTTTGAGTTCAAACTGCCAAACACTTGCTTGTCCATTACCTCAAAGTCGTTGGCTACAATACTTTGAATATCAGCATAGCTAGGCGTCGATTGAGAGGCAGGCACGGTATTATTTAAAGAGGTACTAGTCATAATAAATAGTCATATTAATAAGAGTAAAGAGAGTTGGTATAACCTTGACTTTATCTATCTATAGGTAAGGTATTATTTCGCTTATGATAGCATAGCTATCTGCTTAAATTGTTGGTTAAAGTATATAGTACAAGTAGGTAAAGCGTATGATATATAGGGCTTACTATGCCTATTGAATAGGATAAAAACGATAAGAAATGTCTTGTGTTTTACAGATATATCTTCTAGCGCATTTTAAGCTTATTGGTCACATAAATGATTCATAAAAGGCTGTAAGTAACTGATTGCATAAGTTATAATGGCCGCTGTTGGGCTTAATCTATCACTTATCTTTACTATTTCTCATGTTTATATTCGTATTGTCGTTTATGGACTTTCTTTGATGAGCAGCCGTTATAGCTAAATGAGAGATGGTCATTAGTGTAACCACCTTGCAAAAACAAGAGGCGCGGCTTGCTTTTATGAGCAAAAAGCCGTAAAATCTTGCCTTTAATTTTTCCCTGTCGTGTTCGTCGTAAAAGCGTTGGTATAACATCAGCCACGGCACACGGGTTAAACGGAGTCATACAATGTACGCAGTAATCAAAACTGGTGGTAAACAGCACCGTGTAGTCGTCGATGAGTTGCTTAAAGTTGAACTACTAAAAGCAGAAAAAGGCGAAACAATCAAATTTGAAGACGTGTTGATGGTTGTTGACGGTGATAACGTCAAAATCGGTCAGCCTGTTGTTGACGGCGCTAGCGTAGAAGTTGAAGTTGTTGAGCATGGTCGCGGCGAAAAAATTCGTATCATCAAGCACAACCGTCGTAAGCATTATCACAAAGAACAAGGTCACCGCCAATGGTACACCTTGTTAAAAATCAAAGCGATTAATGCCTAATTATCCATTTAGCAATTATTGCTAAATAGCGCACTAAATGCTTAAGAGTTATCGCATCAGCGGTAAGTCAAATTAACAAGGAGATTTTCTCATGGCACATAAAAAAGCTGCCGGTTCGAGCCGTAACGGTCGTGATTCAAACCCAAAAATGCTAGGCGTAAAAATCTTTGGTGGCCAAGCTATCACAGCTGGTAACATCATCGTTCGTCAACGTGGTACAGAATTCCACGCAGGCGAAGGCGTTGGCATGGGTCGTGACCATACTTTATTTGCACTGAATGACGGTGTTGTAAAGTTTGCGACCAAAGGTAAATTTAACCGTCGTTATGTTACGGTTGAAAACGCATAATTATCTATTTAGATCGTTTTATTCTTTGGATAGAATGATTAGATAATTAAAAAAGCCCTTACTGCCTTATGGTAGTAGGGGCTTTTTACGTTTGTGGGGTGATATAAATTAATAATAATTCTAAGCGATATCTTTAAAGCCACTATTAGCATAATTACTGTAGCTAATAATTATAAATGCAAACTTTTACCGTGTAACTGTATTGGTTACAAGCGTGTATGGCAGCCGTAGTAAAGATTGCAAATCATGACTAGGCGCGTAATAAAAAAACTGGCACACTGTTGCCATTGCTGATGGTTACCAGCTTTAGCTTGGTAAAATCAGTATTTATAGAAAACAAAAATTTCAATAGAATATTTTATTTTTAGCGACAACTTTAAAGCGATTATGCTTTTTTAGAGAGGATTTATGATGAACTTATCTACGAAAAAATCAACCAAACAAAAAATGATGAGTGGGGCTTTAGCAGGTGTATTAATGACATCGCTAGGTGTCGCAGCGCCAATGATGGCATTGACTCAAACGGCTACAGCAGCTCCTGCTGACAACCTAACAGCTGCTAAACGTTTGAACAAATTGCTGACCAATACCAAGAGTATGACAGCCAATTTTAGTCAAACAACTAAAGGCGCGAGTAGTGGTACGTTTAAAGGCTCTATGAGTGTCCAACGTCCAAATAACTTCCGCTGGGAAACCAAGTCACCATCAGAGCAGCTGATCGTTGCTAATGGTAATTCTATGTGGGTTTATGACAAGGATTTAGAGCAAGCGACCAAGCAAAACGTCGACAGCCAAGTAGGTAATACACCAGCTTTGCTACTGTCAGGTGATCCGAGCAAAATTGATCAAAACTTCAAAATCACTCAGCCATATGACAACAAAAACTACTATGTACTCTATCCTAAGTCAGACAGTGCAAGTTTTAAAAGTCTCTCAATAAGCTTTAGTGGTGGCAAACCTGTCATGATGGTATTGAATGACACCTTGGGTCAAACAACTTCTATCAAGTTCAGCGGTATTAAGATGAACCCAAGTATTGGTAGCAGTCAGTTTAAATTTACACCGCCAAAGGGTGTTGATGTGATTAATCAGTAATTAACAGATATATTGCTAGGTTTTGATATCAGTTCAAAATTAGCAACATAATAAAAAGGACAGATCCTATGCGGTCTGTCCTTTTTTATGTGAGTAACTATAGTTTGTTCAGCAGAAAATTTAAGACATGGATCGTATGGTTTCCATATCTGGCATAGGTGGTAATTCATCTAAATGGCTTAATCCAAAGGCATCTAAAAACTGCGCAGTAGTATGAAGCAATGCAGGACGGCCTAAAGTATCTTTAAAGCCTTTCTCCACAATCCAGCCTTTATCAAACAACTGGCGCAGTATATTGCTCGATAATGTTACTCCGCGCACATGCTCGATATCACTGCGTGTCACAGGTTGTTTATAAGCAATGACACTTAGGGTTTCAAGTAAAGCTTGGCTCAAACGTTCCTGACGCTGCGGAAAAATACGCTGAATTAGACTGCTATAGTCATCAGATATCTGTAAACGATAACCGCTGGCGGTCTCATGTAGCCTAAGCACACCTGTATCTAAGCGTTGTTGGAGTACTTCCAAAGTTTGCTTTAATTCTTTAGTAGATAATGACAAATGTTTTTTTAACGAGTGAGCTGTCAGCGGTGCCTCTGAGGCATGCAGCAGCACCTCAATACGTTTACTCATCTCTTCCAAAGAATCATGCTGCGCTTCAGCTGATGGTGATGTAGTCATAGCTGTTGATTCTTGGGTTTCGTCATGTTGCTTTGGGTCTTCAATATCTACCATCTAAAGTATGCTCTTATTTCAATATTGTGATTTTGATAGAGAATGGGCTAGGAGACAGTCTTAGAGCCTGCTAGGCAAGCCACTGTAACGTAAGTGCGGTAGGCTCACTATCCATATCAGACGGTTCGTCATTGAGAGCAGAGTTGACGATATCGCTATCTACCTCAGTATGGACAACACCAACCAACTGTCGCTTTATAAGCTCAAGTACGGCGACGAAACTCACGACCACGCCTATTTTACCTTGTGCTTTATCTAGTAGTTCATAAAAGGAGCGCGCCCCATCTGTACTTAATTGCCTGCTAATACTGGCAATACGATCGGCAAGGGGTACTGCATCAACTTTGATTGTATGCATTTGATAGTCAGGCTGTAGTTGCATTTTAAATAAGCTATCAATCAGCAAGTTAGGTGAGTAGCTTGGCAGTTCCGCATTCATAACATCTTGACCAGGCATACTAACCATTGCCAAAAACACATCGCGCTCTAGACGTACTAGATTGTCTAAGCGCTGACTGACCACTTTGATTTGCGCGTATTCTTCGAGGCGTTCGATCAGTTCTGCTTTTGGGTCACGCTCATCGGTTGGGGTGTCAGGGGCGGGTAATAGTAGTTCGGTTTTGATAGCGATGAGCGTTGATGCCATTAGCAGATAATCACCCGCTAATTCAAAGTGCTCGGTATCCAATTCACCGATATAAGCTAAATATTGCTCAGTGATGGGCAGAATGGGCATCTGGGTCAAATCGACGTTGTTCTTTTTGACCAAATACAATAGAAAATCCAATGGACCAGCGAATTGCTCTAACCAAATAGCAAAGGCTTGCGGTGGTACATATAGATCTTCTGGCAAATGCTGCACAGGCGTTTGATAGATACGTAGCGACATATCATGGTTGACTGATTCATCAGGCTCATTCTGATTGTCCATAGGCTCAGAAGTTGAATCAGCCATAGCAGATAAGGCGGCTTTAGACAAAGCCGCCTGTTTGGTGTTTGGTTCAGTTTGCACGTTTAGCACCCGCTTTGATAATAAATTGCGCCAGTAAAACGACTATTCCAGCAACGATTATTTAAGCTTAGCAAGCGGACGGATACCGATAGCACGGCGAGCTTTGTCTAGTTGCTTACGACTATGGCGACGGGCTTTATCCGCACCCATCTGCAAGATTTCTTCTAGCTCTTTTGGATTGGCCATCAGCTCTTCATAACGTGCACGGAATGGCGCGATTTCGTCATTAATCTTATCAAACAGAGCTTGCTTAGCGTCACCCCAGCCAATACCAGCGGCATAACGCGCACGCATATCAGCAATCTCTTCAGGGGTCGCAAATGCTTTATAAATCTCAAAGATAGCTGAGTCATCTGGATCTTTTGGCTCATCAGGTAACTGTGAGTTAGTCACGATCTTCATGATGGCTTTATGCATTTGTTTTTCAGGACTGACTTGTGGATTTGGCTCACCGAAGAGGGGAATCGTATTGCTATAGCTCTTACTCATTTTGCGGCCATCAAGCCCAGTAAGCAGCGGTATATCGTTATCAACGACTGCGGACGGTAACGTAAAAAGCGATTTATAACGATGATTAAAAGTACCTGCGATATCACGCGCCATCTCGATATGCTGCACTTGGTCACGACCAACAGGCACGTGGGTCGCATTAAACATCAAAATATCAGCCGCCATTAGCACTGGATAACCAAACAGACCCATGGTGACACCTTGATCAGGATCGACATCGGCTTTCTCTGTATTGATATCAACGGCTGCTTTATAGGCATGGGCGCGGTTCATCAAACCTTTGGCACATGAGCAGTTCAAAATCCAAGCAAGCTCTGGAATTTCAGGTACGTCTGACTGACGGTAGAATGTCACACGCTCTGGGTCTAGACCACAAGCAATCCACGTAGCGGCAATGGCTCTAGTCGATTCATGAATGATAGCAGGGTCATAGCAGCCGATGATGCCATGGTAGTCTGCTAAAAAGAAAAACGCTTCATGATCACTGTTTTGAATAGACTCAATCGCTGGACGAATCGCACCAACATAGTTACCCAAGTGCGGAATACCAGTTGGTTTGATACCAGTCAGAATACGCTTAGCTTCGGTTGAAGTATCAGAATTTTGATTGTCAGGAGTACTTTTATTGCTCATGGAAAATCCGTTATTTTGTTTATCAAATTATTATCAGTGCATAGCTAAAATGCAAAATATTAGCCGCAAAGTATAGCAAACTTCACCAGTATTTTTGGGAATAAAGGCTTACTTATAGATATCAGTACGACCGTTTGGCCCATGTTTAAAACGACGATGGAACCACATCCACTGCGTAGGATCAATACGAATGAGCCCTTCTAAAACTTCATTGACCCGAGTGGCATCAGCGACTTCATCTTTACTTGGATAGTTGTCTAATTCTGGCGTAATTGTTAAATGATAATGGGGACGTTTACCACGCGGCAAGTTGTCAGGCGTTTGCCGATAAGTATGCAATGCCATGACAGCTGGTGGCTTTGCTTTGCTACCCAGTTTTGCCATGCGACGCGATGCAGTGATAGTCGCGGCGGGCACACCGAAAAATGGTGCCATGACCCCTTGCTTAAGGCCATAGTCTTGGTCAGGAGAGTACCAAATGACGTGTCCTGCTTTGATAGAAGTAACTAAGCTTCGCATATCACGACTAGAGATTTGCTTACCAAATATATTGGTACGACCATTATAGATAAACCAGTCCAGCAAAGGGTTGTTTTGCGTACGATACATACAATCTACTGGGAAAAACTGCGCACATAATAGGCCGCCCAAATCTAGCATCGTATAATGCGCACCGAGCAGGATAACTGGCCGCTGCTCATTTTGCGCATTAACAATATGCTGTAACCCTGAGATGGATACAGTTCTAGTAAATACATCTGGCCTGAACCAAGCGCATAATGTTTCAAACACACCAATGCCTTGATTGACAAATACTTGCTTGGCCATTAATTCACGTTCAGCTTCAGGCTTCTCTGGAAAAGCCAACTTCAGGTTGATTAATGTATCGCGTCTACGTGAGCCAGCAGCTTTATAAATCAATATACCAAGCTTACGACCTAGCCAAAACTGCCAACGTAACGGCAGATATATCATGGGTAGCATTATTAAGAATAATAACCAAATGCCCCAATTCTTTGGTGATAAAAACTGCCACTGAAATGGCTTGTTATCTGCTTGCGCTGTACGCTTATGATTTTGAGTAATCGTCGGTGTGCCAGCAGGTATAGCAGGCGACTTAGCCGACTGTTTCATGCTAGGTGGCACGCTGCTATTGGCAGATGGCTTGCTAGGGTCGAATTGTTCTGGCGCTTTCATAATATCCTTCTGCGGCACGGTTTGAGGCATCATGGCTAATAATAAAAAGTTACTGATATGATGGGGTAGCGTTAAACGCTTTGCAAGTTAGAATTTCTACAGAGGCTCTACTCTGTAGGATCGAAACAAAGTGCCCATGTTAGTTATTGCCGCAAAACAAAGCTGGTTTGATGAAGACAATCAGATAATCAACACGCTATCAGTAGGCATAAAAAAACCTTATAAGCTGTGACCAGCTTATAAGGTTTTGCAAAACCAGACTCTTATTTAACTTTGCTACTGAAGCTCTGAGAAAAAGACAACAGCAGCAAAAATATAAGAGATAGTTTTGATTAACGTTTTGAGAACTGTGGACGTTTACGTGCTTTACGTAGACCCAGTTTCTTACGTTCAACTTGACGTGAATCACGAGTAACAAAACCAGCTGCTTTTAGGGCAGGCTTCAAAGTTTCGTCAGCTTCGATTAATGCACGTGTGATGCCGTGGCGGATTGCGCCAGCTTGACCACTAATACCACCGCCTGCAACAGTTACATATAAATCATATGCGTTAACAGAGTCTAGTAGTTCTAATGGCTGACGTACAACCATGCGTGAAGTTTCACGGCTGAAGTATTCGTCAAGTGGCTTACCGTTAACAACGATACTACCAGTACCTTTTGATAAAAATACACGAGCAGTAGACGTCTTGCGGCGACCAGTTCCGTAATTGCGTTCCATAAGTATATCCTTAGATGTCTAGTTCTTTAGGTTGCTGTGCAGTATGTGGATGATCAGTACCCGCATAAAGTTTCAGCTTCTTGATCATCGCATAGCCAAGAGGGCCCTTTGGAAGCATACCCTTAACTGCTTTGTGTAGAACATCTTCAGGCTTATGTGCAAGCAACTTATTGAAGTTGGTTTCTTTAATACCACCTGGGTAGCCACTGTGACGATAGTACTTTTTGTCTTGTGCTTTTTTACCCGTTACCGTGATTTTGTCAGCATTGATGACAACAATAAAGTCACCAGTATCAACGTGCGGAGTAAAAGAAGGCTTGTGCTTGCCACGTAAGCGAGTTGCGATTTGAGTGGCTAAGCGACCAAGGGTTTTGCCGTCAGCATCTACGACATACCAGTCATGGGTCACTTCAGCTGGTTTTGCACTAAGTGTTTTCATGATAAAACCTTAAAATTAGAATTCGTTGAGAGTTTAGCTGGGAACGGGGCTCTCAAAAAACAGACTGCACATTATAAGCAGTAGCGCCTACGCTTGCAAGCTGCATTGGGGTTTATTTTCGCCTTATATACATTAAACTGCAGCGTCGGCCAGTTTTTAGCGGTTCTAAACATTTGTAAAATACGTTAACGGCTTTCATTAACCCGACAATTATGACGATGATAGACGATAAAGTCCAGCAACAACTTGTCCGACTTTGGTTTGTTTGAGGCAATTAAAGCTGATTGGCGCTTGTATCATTGATGTTTCATTGAATATATTCGCTAGCTGATTCAATTGTGCTGCTAAGTCTTTATCGGCCTCTAAATAAATAAGGGTCGTGGGGCTAATGAGCGACTGGCTGATAAGCGTCGTTAAAATCGGCTGCCACAAATCTTCAGCATAGGGCGGATCGATAAAGACAATATCAAAAGGGCGCGAGACAAGGTGACTTTGCATCAATACTTGCTCTGCGGTGCCATTGATAATCTGATAGGTATCAGCGTCGAGGCGTAATTGCTCAGCACTCTGACGTAGCATGTTACTTTGTGCTGGATTAATTTCGATAAATGTCGTGTGGGTCGCACCGCGAGATAGCGCTTCAAACCCCAGTACGCCACTGCCGGCACAGCTATCGAGCACATGGGCATCATGAATGTCAGCGAGTAGCCAGTTAAATAAAGTCTCCCGCAAGCGATCTGGGGTCGGGCGCAGGCCATCTGCATCGATAAAACTTACAATACGGCGCTTAAACTGACCGCCAATGATGCGCACATCACCCGCTGCCGCACTTTTCGCCTTACGGTTATTCTTTGGTGCGCGTCCATTTGAGGCTTTTTTCATTATCGTGTCTCGCTTACCAATTCTTTGCTAGGTTTTACTTTACTAAGTCTTATTTCACTAGGTTTTGCTTTTTATACTATTAATCACTTAAACGTCTAGTTACTCAGACGTCGCTGCTGCCGCTTCAGCTTCCGCCGCTTCTTTCTCTTCCAATGCTTTTGCTTCTTTATCACGAATGGCATCACGCATCGCTTTTTCAAAAGCCTTTTGGCGTTTAATGACTTTTAGCTCATCAGCAGAAGGTGGCAGCACTGGATCTGTCTTACGTTGTAATACCCAGTAATCAAACAGAGCACGGCCAATAGGCGCTGCAACAGCACTACCACCGCCGCCATTTTCGACCAATACTGCAAGGGCAATCTGCGGGTCTTCTACTGGGGCAAAACCATTAAACCAAGCATGATCCCAGTGACGCTTATCGATTGCCGACTTGTCATAGCGCTGGCCTTGAGCGATAGACTTTACCTGTGCAGTACCTGTTTTACCAGCGATACGATAGCGTGGAGTATAGATGCCGCGGCCTGTCCCTCTTTTGACGGTGTCTTCCATAGCATCATGCATTCGTAGCCAGTCAGACGGCTTACCGTTATAGTCTATTTTGCCATCTGGCTTAGTGATGATTTTGACGTCCGCAGCACCGTCACTGCTCTTTAATAAATGCGGGGTAATGTGCTGTCCTTTACTGGCAGTCATGGCTGTAGCATTAGCAATCTGTAGCGGCGTTGCCAAGAAATACCCTTGTCCAATACTGACCGAGATGGTTTCGCCCGGTAGCCAGTCTTTATCGTAAGTGTCTTTTTTCCATTTTGGCGATGGCATGATGCCTGATTTTTCGTTGGGCAAATCAATGCCTGTTTGTTGACCAAAACCAAAGCGTGTCATCCAATCATGTAGACGTTGTATGCCCATCTCGTAGGCCAGTTTGTAGTAATACGTATCGACCGACATCATGATGGATTTTTTGAGGTCTACCGTGCCATGACCGCCACGTTTCCAGTCACGGAATCGATGCGTGTCACCAGGTAAGCTAAAATAACCAGGGTCATAGATAGTGCTGTTCCAATCGCGTAGACCATAATGAATACCGCCCAAACCTTCGAACGGTTTAATAGTAGAAGCAGGGGGGTACATCCCTTGGAGTGCGCGATTGTATAGTGGCTGATCTAAATCTTCGCGTAGATCGTCGTAGTCTTTGAAAGAAATACCCGATATGAAAGGGTTAGGGTCGTAGCTTGGATTACTAACAAATGCCAATACATCACCGTTTTTGGGATCTATCGCGACGATTGCACCGCGGCGTCCATCGAGTTGCTGTTGGGCGATGGTTTGCAAACCATAATCCAAGCTCAACGTAATATCGTTACCCGCTATTGGCGGCTTGGTATCCAGTTGACGTAAGATATTCCCATGTGCGTCTGTCTCTACCGATTGATAACCCGGTTGCCCAAGCAAAATATCTTCATAGTAGTCTTCGATACCGATTTTACCAATCAAGTCAGTACCAGCGTAACGATCTTTATCGATACGCTTTGACTCTTTGTCATTGATACGCCCGACATAGCCGATGACATGAGCAAACAGCTCATCATAAGGATAAGAGCGCGTAAGCTTGCTTTGGATAGAAACCCCGCGGAAGAATGGCTTACGCTCGCTAAACTGAGCCAACTGTGCTTCTGTTAAATCAATCTTGATGGTTACAGGGTCGTTTTTATTTTTACTTAGACGCGCCAAGATATCAGTAATATCTGTATCGGTTAAATCAAAAATCGGCGCAAGCAGATGCAACGTGCGCTCAGGATTTTCGACCTCATCAGGGCTGAGCATCGCTGTAAATACAGGCTGATTGTCTGCCAGTATTACCCCGTTACGATCATAGATATACCCACGACTAGGCGGCGCAGATATCAGTTTGATACGGTTGTTATCGGCTTGCGTTGTGTACTGATCATGAGCGTAGACTTGCAAATACCCATAACGTGTTATCAAACCGCCCAAACCAATCAATATTATAATCCCAAAGATGATAATACGATTGGTAAAGGTACTGTTGACCTGTTCGGTATTGGGAGTTATCGGTTTATTCATAGAAGATCAGAGCCCAAACGGTCAGTGAGTCAATAAAAGAAAAATAAGAGGGCAGGTTGGTTAACCAAAGTGCGGTGAGTCTAAAAGATAATGCAAATGGTTTCAATCACATAGAAGGGTATGGTGTGAAATCGTCATGCAGTCATTTATACGCAGGTAGTTTTTGTTATTTCACTACAAATTATAACAGAACAAATGAGCAGGCGCAGTACTCAGTCATATATTTTGTCTTGATTATCTACTGACCAAGCACTGGCTTATATTTAGGTTTTTATTGGGGAGCAGACGATATCAACCATGTCATCTTTAGTCACAACTTGCCGCTGGTCTATATGTGCTAATAAATGGCAAGTATGCTAAAATCAAGCGATTTATTTTATAGTAGTTATTATGGGCGGAGCGTCTTTTGAAACGTTCTCATTTTGCTAAAGTCTCGTTATCAGTAGCGACAATATTAGCAACGACAATCAACCTGTCAGGGACTAGATAAGTCATGGACGTAAATTCATTATGGCAGACGATAGCTGAACATCCAGAGTTCTTTGCCATGCTGACCATTCCACCAGTGACGGCATTCGTCACTTGGGTACATGTGTGGATGGCGCTCAAGATGCTGTTTTATCCGGTTAAGTTCTGGGGTATTCGTATTCCTAACTTCCCGTTTTTTGGGTTGCCAGGTATCGGTTGGCAAGGTATCGTTCCGCGCAAAGCGGGCAAGATATCAGGAGTTATCGTTGACCAGACGCTCTCAAAACTCGGTTCGCTTGATGAGTTTTTTAAGGCGATGGAGCCTGAGCAAATGGCGATATTTGTCACTGATACGGTAGACAAAAACCTTGAGCCATTGATTGATGAGATTATGTTGGATCACTCGCCAGCATTGTGGGGCAACCTTCCTTACGCCCTAAAGCGCCGTGTCTATGCGCAAGCACACAAAGAGCTGCCCAGTATTATGCAGTCGCTTGTGACAGATTTGACTTATCATGTCGAAGACTTGGTCGATATGCGTAAAATGATTGTCAACACCATGGAAAACGATCGTCGCCTGATGGTCAATATGTTTTTAAAGGTCGGCCAAAAAGAAATCGATTTTATCTGGCACATCAGTGCGTTGATTGGTCTAGTGTTTGGTATTATCCAGATGTTTATATTTTTGGTGGTGCCGCAGCATTGGACTGTGCCGTTCTTTGCTGCGATTTGGGGTTTTCTCACCAATTGGATTGCCATTTGGATGGTGTTTAATCCAGTAGAGCCGCACTTTATACCTTATTTAAAGCTGTTTTCGGTGCAGAGTCGCTTTCCATTTATCAAACCCGTCATACCACATATTGCAAAGTATCGTTTGCAAGGCGGCTTTATGAAGCGCCAAGAGGAAGTTTCTGAGGTTTTTGCTGAAATTGTGGTAAAGGATTTGGTCACTTTAGAAAACATCATGAATGAGATGATGTATGGTGACCGCTCAGCGCAAACTCGTGATTTGATGAAATCGCATCTATATACGGTGCTAGAGTCACCAGTGATTAGCACGACTCTACGTGTGGGGTTGGGACGCCGTGATTATGGCCAACTTAAAAATACCATTATCGACAAATCTATTGTCGCAACGATGGTGCCACTGCGAGATCCTGAGCTAAATGAAAGCCGAGCCAGTAAGATATTTGGTCTGTTTCGCGATAGAATACGTGCGCTCACGCCAAATGAGTTTCAGAACCTATTGCGTCCCGCTTTCCGCGAGGATGAGATGACGTTGATTGTTTTGGGCGGTTTGACTGGTTTTCTAGCAGGTTGGTTGCATTTAGTGTTAGTATTTTTCCCCTCGATGCAATAATGCATCAATAAGTATTTTTAATTAGTCATGAACGGCTGTATTGAATAAGCTTTGAATAACTAAAAAATGTAAAATTAACAACAGATAAGCATTTTGTATCAATCATTCATATTGGTACGTCACAATGATAGTAGCGGGTTTTATGTGCTTCTACAGCAATTGAAACCTCAGTTTTTAACCGTAAACTATGACCGCATAAAGGACTATTAGCGTTTGCCAGTGGCTAGCAATGCCATCGGTGAACCCTTAATTGTATCCAAGGTAAACAAGGTTAGACCGTATGTTAATCACAGAATTGGGTTATTTTGCCTTGCTGGCCGCTTTTATATTGGCGATTTTGCAGGTGGTACTACCAACCATTGGCGTCATGCGTGACCACGTCGCTTGGCAGCGTTTGGCGCCAAGTCTGGCATGGGCACAATTTGCGGCAATGATTACCTCATTTGCTGCGCTGATGGCAGGCTTTTATTACAACGACTTTAGTCTCGTCTACGTCACTCAGCATTCCAATACATTGCTGCCTTGGTACTATAAGCTGTCGGCGACATGGGGCGGGCATGAAGGCTCGCTACTGCTTTGGATGACCATCATGGCCACTTGGTGTGCGCTGGTCTCTTACTTCAGTCGTGGATTACCGTTGTCTATGCGTGCGCGAGTGCTGGTGATATTGGCAGGCGTGCAGATGATGATGTTAGCGATGCTTATCTTTACCTCATCACCATTTGATCGCACATTACCTAATCTACCTGTTGATGGCGCAGATCTAAACCCTGTATTGCAAGATTTTGGTCTGATTATTCATCCACCGATGCTTTATATGGGCTATGTGGGCATGGTTGTGCCATTTGCGTTTTGTATGGCAGCATTGTGGGAAGGGCGTTTGGATGCGGTATGGACACGTTGGTCGCGTCCATGGGCATTGGCTGCTTGGGGTTTCTTAACAGTCGGTATCGCGCTTGGCTCGTGGTGGGCTTATTATGAGCTTGGCTGGGGCGGTTGGTGGTTCTGGGATCCAGTAGAGAACGCCTCATTGATGCCGTGGTTGGCAGGGACGGCGCTACTGCATTCACTTGCTGTCACCGAAAAACGCGGTGTATTTAAAGCATGGACGATTATGCTCGCAATCTTTGCTTTTGCGCTTAGCTTGCTTGGTACGTTCTTAGTACGTTCAGGTGTCATCACCTCAGTGCATTCGTTTGCCGCTGATCCGACGCGTGGTCTAGTGATTCTAGTCATACTCGGTATCATCGTCGGTGGTGGTCTATTGATGTTTGCTGTACGTGGTTGGCGTTTGACGGTCGAGAGTCAGTATCGACTCATCTCACGTGAATCATTTTTGGTGATTAACAACGTTATCATTCTCATTTCAACCTTAGTGGTACTACTTGGTACGCTGTATCCTATTATTGCTGATGCCTTTAATTTAGGTCAGGTATCTGTCGGCCCTCCATACTTCAACGCCCTGTTTGTGCCGTTGACATGGCTGCTACTGGTGGCGATGGGCATGGGTTCTAATATCCGCTGGAAACAAGACAGCCGCCCGTTATTGGGTGCTGGTATGGTTATCGCGGTGAGCAGTTTGGTATTGGCTGCCATTATCACCTATTTCACCAGTCCATCAGCTATGCTAAATATCGGTGTCACACTGGCCGTGAGCTTCTGGGTATTGTTATGGATGGTTGTCGATTTCAAAGACAAGACCAAAAATGCCCCAAGTCGTTTAAACGGCTTACGTCAGTTGCGTCTAAGCTACTGGGGTCAGCAAACCGCTCATATTGGCGTTATCATTGCAGTTATCGGCGTGGCATTTACCACTACGTTGAGCATTGAGCGCGATGTGGCATTAGGGCCCAACGACAGTGTCAATGTGCAAGGCTATGACTTTACGGTAAAAGGTTTTAGTGAAGTAAAAGGCAGTAACTTTGACGCTACGCAAGCAGAAGTAACAGTCAGTAAAGACGGTCAAGAAGTGACCACGTTATATCCTGAAAAACGTAACTATATTATCAGTATGATGCCGATGACGGAGGCTGCGATTGATGCCAATCTGATGCGTGATGTGTACGTAGCACTTGGTGAGCCGATTGCTGAAGATAGCAATGAATGGGCGTTTCGTATCTATGTCAAACCGCTTATCCGCTGGATATGGTTGGGTGCGCTTATCATGGCGTTCGGTGCATTGCTCAGTATGCTAGACAATCGTTACCGTATCAAAAAAACCAAAACACCTGCGCAAATCGCGGCCAAAAAATCAGGATTTGCGACGGTTGCAGATTTGGATACGTCAGCTACAAAGATAGGGGAGCGTTAGTATGACTACCTCAAACAATGAACCTGATAAAAAAGCTCAGCAAAAATCTGTAAACGAGATTAAAACGCCAAGCAGCAATAAAGTAAAAACTAAGAAAAAACTGAAAATTGGGTTTTTGATTCCGCTGGTTATCTTTATTGGTTTGGTCGCTATGCTCTATATGCGTTTGGGCAAGCCGACTGATATCGTAACCAATACAGCACTTGAGCGTCCAGTACCTGCCTTTGAGTTGCCATTATTATCAGATACCAGCCGTATCATGACCAATGACAACTTGCCAGATAAGCCATTCCTCATGAATATCTGGGGCTCTTGGTGTCCAACTTGTATCATTGAGCATCCTTTTTTGATGAAACTAGAAGAGCGCGGTGTTAACTTGGTGGGCGTAAACTACAAAGATGATATTGGTGATGCGTTAGGGTACCTGAATCGCGGTGGCGACCCGTTCTCTATGTCTATTCAAGACTTGTCAGGACAGTTCGCTCTTGACTTAGGTCTGACTGGTGCGCCTGAGACTTTCATCGTCGATGGTGATGGAATTATTCGTCAGCATATCATCGGTGAAATCAATGAGAGCAATTGGCAAAGCCGTATTACGCCTTGCTTAATGGTACTCAATGACGCTAGTAATAATGGTGTCAGTCCAGATCCGAGCCAAATTGCGGAGGCGTGCAAATGATAGCCTACCAAATAAGAAACGCGACCATAAAGTTAGTAAGCTTGTTTATCGCTTGTCTATTCAGCATGGCAAGCTTTGCTGCCATTGATGTCTACGATTTTGATTCTGTGCAACAAGAAGCCCAGTATCGCGGTCTCATCGAAGAGCTACGCTGCCCGAAATGTCAAAATCAGAACTTGGCAGGGTCTGATGCGCCAATTGCGCAAGACTTAAAGCAAAAAACCTATGACTTGATAAAAGATGGTCGTAGCGACGGCGAGATTCGAGCCTATATGCAAGAGCGTTATGGCGACTTTATCAGTTATAAGCCGCCAGTACGTCCTTCAACATGGATTTTATGGTTTTTCCCACCGTTATTATTGATCGTTTTATTGGTCGGTTGGTTTTGGCAAAGTAAACGCCGTCAGCTTGTCGCCAGCGGTGAGAGTGGTGTAGCAGTAGACAACCATGTCAAAGCGTTGTCTGCCGCTGAAAAAGCAGAACTTGATCGCTTATTGTCACGAGCCAATAACGATGACAAAGACGACACTACAAGCCTTGGGGGCAAAAAATGACCATATTTTCTACTGTTGGCTTATTTATTGCGCTAAGTTTACTTGTCGCTCTTTTATTGGGTGTTATCACCATTAAGCCGTGGTTAAGAGCACCGCGTTCGCATAGCATGCCTGTGGACAATCAACTGCTGGATATCAACGTTGCTGTGTTTCGTGAGCGACTAGCAGAGCTGAAAACAGACAAAGACAGTGGTATCATTGATGACCATCACTATCAAAACCAGAAGCTTGAGCTTGAACGTCAGCTTTTGGATGCTCAGCGTGAAGTGTCACCAATGGTCACGCCAGGTATCAAAAGCCGATTGATTATTATGGTTTGGGTGCCTGTATTAACGGCCATGGCATATCTGATGGTCGGTGATCGCACACCTGTATTTGAGCTATGGGCTGCTGAGGACAAAGTCGGTCAAGTGGCAGACGATCTATTAACAGGTAGAATCGATCAGCCACCGGCTTGGGCAATTGAAGATGGTAATCAGCTGATTAGTGCCATGCAGACTAACGTCTATCGTCATGCCAGTGACTACAATCGCTGGATGCGCCTGTCGGAGCTGTTCTTGTCATTAGAGGCGACTGATTCGGCATTAGAGGCTTTGTCGCGCGCTTATCGTCTATCACCTGATAACGAAGAGATTGCGACCACTTATGCGCAGATTAGTTTCTTTGCTAATAAGGGTCAGTTAGATGCCAATAGCCGCCGAGTGTTAGAAAACATACTGGCCAAAAACCCAGAGCATGAGGGCGCACAAATGCTTATGGCGATGGGTGAGGCACGTGCTAGCAACTTCGATCAAGCGCAAGGCTGGATTAAACGTCTGCGTGACAGTATCGCGGCCAAACCAGGCGATCATACGCAAGCGCTATCAAGTCTAGACGAGCTTAGTGCTAATGTGGTGATGCAGCAGCAGCAAGCCTCTGAAGGCGTTGAAGTGACCGTTAAAATAAATGCTAGTCTGTTACCATTGGTAAAAGCTGACGATACGCTATTCGTAGCGATACGTGACGTGAAAGGTGGTCCACCATTTGCGGCTAAGCGTCTACCAATTAGCAATATCAAACAAGGCGAAGCAGTTATTAGCCTAAGTGATCTTGATGCTATGATGCCAGAACGTACCCTAGGATCGGCTCGTTCTGATAAAGTGCAGCTAGCGGTCATCGCTCGTATCAGTCATAGTGGCAATGCTACCGCAGAGTCAGGCGACCTTTCGGGCAATCCAGTGGTTATCAGCGCAGAACAAAATCAGGTCAACGTGGAAATCAATCAACAAGTGCCATAGTCATAGTAGTCATATAAATACCGGACGCTAATGGTATTTATCATACAAACGCTGTTGCTCAGCATAGCCTCGAGCAGCAGTGCTATGATTGTTCTAATTTGAAAGGGATATGAAGTGAACCCAGATGTATAAATGGGCGTTTCAAACGCAGTCAATTCTGCTACTTTTTATCTTGAATTGACCATGTATGAACAGATAAGTCATGCCAACTTGTCACATCAATAATGAAAATACTTGAGCTTTGCAGGGCCACAAGGTAAGGTAGCTTTGCAAACAACTAATCCCAGAGTTTTATTAATCCTAAAATCCTATCTATTAAGGAGAGTCGTGTAATGATGCGTATTATTTTACTAGGACCACCAGGCGCCGGTAAAGGTACCCAAGCCCAGTTTATTTCTAAAGAATATGATATTCCACAGATCTCAACTGGCGACATGCTACGTGCAGCAATCAAAGAAGGTAGCGAGCTTGGCAAAAAAGCCAAAGATATCATGAATGCTGGTGGTTTGGTTTCTGATGACCTCATTATCAACCTAGTGAAAGAGCGTATCGCTAAGCCTGATTGCGTGAATGGTTGTATCCTAGATGGTTTCCCGCGCACTATTCCTCAAGCGCAAGCACTTGCAGACGCTGATGTTGCTATCGACCATGTTATCGAAATCAGCGTACCTGATGACGAAATCGTGAGCCGTTTGTCTGGCCGTCGTCAGCATCCAGGTTCAGGTCGTGTTTATCATGTCGATCACAATCCACCAAAGGTTGAAGGCATCGATGACGTCACTGGTGAAGCGCTCATCCAGCGTGAAGATGACCAAGAAGCGACTATTCGTGACCGTCTATCTACTTATCATGAGCAAACATCAGCATTGGTTGGTTTTTACCAAGACAAAGCTAAAGAAGGCGGTGATGCGCCTAACTATGACAAGTTTGATGGTACGCAAGGTATCGATGACGTTAAGCAGCAAATCCTATCTGCACTAAAAGGCTAACTATCGAGGTTAGCTAATTGATTTAGCCAGTCGATGTAGTCATTGAAGACCCTGTTTAATAGCAGGGTTTTTTTATGGCTGATAATTTTATGCCTCATAAAACATACCCACAAAAAAACCGCTTACTCATTATAAGTAAACGGCCTTTTATCAAATATACGACTGGTAGAACTCATATATTTTAATTAATGCTTATGCATTACCTTGAGCACCAACTTGTGCTTGCTGTTGGCTCTGTGCATACGCTTGATCAAAGTTTACAGGTGCTAGTAGCAATTGTGGGAAGCTACCACGTGTCACGATGTCGCTGATGACTTCACGAGCATATGGGAACAACACATTAGGGCAGTATGCGCCTAGGATTTGACCGATTTGATCTTCTGGAATGTCTTTTAGTAAGAAGATACCTGCTTGATGCACTTCAGCGATAAATGCTGCTTCTTCCGCATTTTTGGCAGTAACGCTCACAGTTAGGATGATTTGATAATGATCGTCATCTAGTTTTTCAGCGTTGCTAGACAAATTGATATCAAGCTCTGGGTTCCACTCTTTGGTGAATACGCTAGCGCCTGGGACTTCAAGTGACATGTCTTTTACGTAGATGCGTTCTAGTGCCAATTGTGGTTGTGCTTGTTCTTCAGCCATGGTAAATCCTCTAAAATTAAATCAAATGATTGGGCAAATCGTCATTTTAATAAAAGTTCATTGTAATATAAATCGAGACTATTTTTTGGTATTGTCTCGATATTTTTTATCGTTACTTCTTACTGCTCTATTAAAACATGCCACTGTCTATCTTTACATAAATAAAGACAGACAGTAAAGAAAGGTAGCAGATTAACCTGCCAATAGCTCGTCAAGTTTGCCTTGCTGGTTCATTTGGTTGAGCTCATCAAAACCACCGACAAAGGTTTCACCAACGAAGATTTGCGGCACAGTGCGGTAATTATTGGTTTTCTTCATTAACGCTTGGCGCTCTTCGCTGCTCATATCATGCATGCCGATTTCTTCATAATCAACGCCTTTGGTTTTTAGTAGTTGTTTGGCGTTTGAGCAGTATGGGCAGATAGGGGTAGTGTAAACTTTCACAGATACAGTCATGATAAATCCTTATTTATAAATTGATGAGATAACAAACGTATTATAAAGAGCATGATAAATTATCATAGTCTAAGCGTTGGTATAGTCTGTTATCAATGAGTAAAGTAAAAATGCATTCGGTGATGCTCATTACTAAAGTGGGGATGGGCATGACAAATTCAAGCCGTTTTGGCTCAAAACGTCCTTTAGTGCTATAAAACATGATAAATAGAATATAAAAAATAAACCACAAAAAAAGACACCTGATAAAAAGGTGTCTTTTTTATAGAGCTGATAATGTTAGTCAGGTCGCATAAACATCAGGTAAGCGATGTGTATAAACGCTTCACTTAAGCGCCCATACAGGTCTATTACTTGCTTAGACTTGGTTTTGTTTTACCTTTAGCCTTTGCTTTGGCGTCTTTTATACCAACCAATGGCATGCCAGCGCCTTGCCAGCCGCCAATACCGCCCTCTAAGCGATAGACACTATCTTTACCAATCATCTGAATCGCAGCGCCTGCTTGGACGCCCATGTCACAGATGATAATCACTGGCTGCTCAATCGCGCGAATCTCTTCTAAGCGGTCTTTGAGGTCAGTGAACGGTATGTTACGGCTGCCTTGAATATAGCCTGATTCAAACTTCTTCTTAGCGCGAATATCGATAAGCTGCGCGTTTTGAGAGTTGACCATCATGCCAAGCGTGTTAGGCGATATTTTTCTACCGCTACGTTTGTTTTCAATCGTAAAAAACAGTATAGCAAGTACGGCTAATATACCAAATAAAAACGGGTGGTTGCCCACAAATTCCAGCGCACGATCCAAACCATACCTCCAAAAAAATAAGTGTTCTATTGAGCTGAGAAGACAGCCCAATGATAGTGAACAAGGCGCTATTATACCGATAAGGCCATCTATAGTAAACGGGCGATAATATAGGCAATAATTGGGTGGTTATTGTACTTATCTATGGAGCTTCTCAGCCTAATAAAAATATCTACTCACAATACCGTTTTTAATTAAGGCGAACACTAACAAGCCAAATATTAATAAGGCTTCGTATCTGCCTCTTCTCGTAGCGTGACGAGGTTTTCAACGCGGCGCTGCAATACCTCACCATCAGCTACTGCTTGCCATAGCGCGCAGCCTTTGCTGTTGTGAGTATGGCGACAGTCACGGAATTGGCAACCGCCGGCCAATGGTGCTAGCTCAACGAAGCCTGAAATAATATCATCAGGGGTAAGGTGCCAAATGCCATATTCACGAATCCCTGGTGTATCGACGATACCGCCTTGGGTGAGGTCTTCGGGGTTGAATGGCAGCAGTCTACTGGTCGTCGTGGTGTGCTGACCGAGCTTAGAGTTTTGCGAAATGATATTGACGCTCTGTCCAGAGTCAGGCAGAAGAGCATTGATTAAGCTGCTTTTACCGACGCCAGATTGACCCGCAAAGATGACCAGCTTTTTATCTATATAGCGTTTTAGTTCATCAAGGCCTTCTTGCTCATCGCTCTCAGCGATATTTTCAGGGCAGTCGACCGAAGTCAGAACGCTTTCATAGCCAAGCGCGGCATACTGTGCCAATAATTCATTGGTGTCCACGCCGTTCTCTTCTGCCAATAAATCGGCTTTGTTGAGTACCAACAGTGGTTTGACACCTGCATGATGACATACCACGAGATAGCGATCGATCAGCGTTGGTGCGGCGGCAGGTAATGGTGCAAAAACAATCGCCAAAATATCGACGTTGGCGGCAACAGGTTTGAGCTTATGATAGCGGTCAGGACGAGAAACCAGCGATGTACGCGGTTTGACCGCTTCGATACGTCCAAAGCCAGTATTAGAATCGGCATTCCAGCGTACTTGATCGCCAGCAGCTAGCATCGGTAGATTGGTACGCACATGACAGCGCCAGATATCATTCAATTCAAGCGTTTGCCAAAACGGCTCAGGATCATCAGGCGCAATCTCTGGCTGCTCAGGTATGACAGCTGGCAGGCTAGTGACTTGTACTTCTAGTTGCTTACCGTAATGCGCCATGACCACGCCATCCATCAAACTGTCATCAATACTATCTTGATTGGACAGTTGCTGCTTGTCGATGCGACGAATCTGTTGTTTAGTCAGTTTGCGTTGCCGGATTAATGCCATGGGTTTTTGACCTATTATAAAAATATTGCTAAGTGTAGCGTGAAAATTTGCTAACATACAGCCTAAAGCGTCTGCGGCAGACAGTGGTTTTGTAATATTTTGGCTGCTTGCTAGATTTTTTGAATCAATCAGTGCATTACAATGCTGCTTGAATATGAGTATTCAACCGTAATACGTTTTTTAAATTATGTTTAAAACTGTCCCAAAATTTAATGACCATAGGATATTGTATGACTACCGGTGACCATCCCAACAAGATTAAAATCAAAAATCAAGGCAAAAAAGGGCTGGTGTGGATTGATTTAGAAATGACCGGACTTGATACCTTAAACGATGAGATTATCGAGATTGCTACTGTCGTTACTGACGAAGATTTGAATGTACTTGCTGAAGGGCCGGTGTTTGCTATCAAGGTATCAGATCAAGTCTTAAATAAAATGGATGACTGGAATACCAAGCAACACGGTCAGTCAGGATTGGTCGATCGTGTACGTCGTAGTACGGTGACATTGGCAGAAGCCGAAGCTGAGACCGTCAAGTTCCTAAACAAGTGGGTTGATAGTGGTAAGTCACCAATGTGCGGTAACTCTATTTGCCAAGATCGTCGATTTATGGCGCGGCAAATGCCAGAGCTTGAGCGGTTTTTCCATTATCGCAATCTTGATGTGTCGTCTATCAAAGAGCTTTGTTTCCGCTGGCGTCCTGATATCTTAAAGAACTTCGAAAAAGGTGGCAGTCATTTAGCCTTAGACGATATTCGTGACTCTATCCGTGAGCTAAAGCACTACCGTCAGCATTTCTTTAAGCTAATACCTTAAACAGCAAGTAGGCGATAAGCTATTTAAAAGTGTAGTAAAAGAATTGTAGTAAAAAATAAAAAGGGTCTGTTGATATTTCAACAGACCCTTTTGTTTTTTAGATAGGTTCAAAGATCAAGTCAAACAAGCATTGTAAACTCAAACAATTCAAACTTAGCATCATTACTGCTTAAATCGTTACTACTAAAACCGTCATTTGAATGCTGGTCATCTGTCACTGCACCAATCACAGCATTGACTTTCGGCTGGCGAGTGTCTTTATCTAATAATCGCCAGTCGCCAAGCACGTAGCGCTTTTTATCATCAGTCGCCTGATGAATGTCTGGACGATGAGTATGTCCGTGTAATAATGCATCGCTAGTAGTAATGGCTTGACGTACAGCTTTATCATTCACATCCATGATATGAGCAGCTTTATGAGCATTATTCTGCTGGCTTCGTTGACGCATATTATCTGCGATGGCTAAGCGTTTTTCTAATGACTTATTAAGCAAATACCACTGAGTCAGACGGTTACGCATGATTTTGCGAAAGAATTGATACTTCTTGTCATCAGTACATAGTGCGTCACCGTGTTCTAAGCGGTAATTTTGTTGACCGACAGGCAAAGTATATGGCTCATAAATCAGCTCACCGCCGAACAGATTACAAAACGGCTGTCCCAGTAGAAAGTCACGATTGCCATGCATGACCAATACCTCGCAACCATTGATACGTAGCTGCTTGAGTTTGGCGATAAGCGGCGTTAGCCAGTGCGTTATTTGTTCGTCCTCTAACCTTTCTTCTTTTAATAGGGATAAATACATATCATCACCTAGCCACACCTCAAACCAGTCGCCCAATATAAAGAGGCGTTTGAGCACTGGCAGGGCAAGGCAGTCATCAAGCAGCGCCAAAAAAGCCTGCACTAAGGCAGGCTCCTGAGGCGATAAATGCAAATCGCTAATCAATACTTGCCGCACTTGATGAGGGCGGGTCGTGATTAAATGATTAAAACTTTGCATTTATCTTTGTCCTCGTGACTTATCGTATAGCGAGCATTAATTAGTAAATTCTACTAGAAAATACTCGCTCATTCATAGCTATTGCTAAGTAACTATTACTGAATAGCTGCTATTGAATGACTATTACTGAGTAACGATGGTTGCTGAGTTGATTACAACTGGCTCTTTTGGCACATCAGCATGCATGCCGAAACGACCCGTTGGTACGCTGCGCATTTTTTCGATAACGTCCATACCGCTGGTTACTTTGCCAAATACGGTGTAACCCCAACCTTGCATGTTTTTGCCAGAGTGGTTTAAGAAGTCATTGTCTTTTACGTTGATAAAGAACTGGCTAGTCGCTGAATGCGGATCTTGGGTACGCGCCATTGCGATAGTACCTTTATCGTTCTTTAGACCGTTGTCCGCTTCGTTTTCAATAGGCGCATTGGTTGGTTTTTCATTCATCTCAGCGTCCATTCCGCCGCCTTGAATCATGAAACCATCAATGATGCGATGGAAAATTGTACCGTCATACTGACCAGATTTTACGTAGTTCAAAAAGTTTTCTACAGTTTTTGGTGCTTTTTCTTCGTTGAGTTCGATAACGATCGCACCCATATTGGTTTCTAGTTCTACTACTGGTGGCATGTCTACCATGGGATATTCCTTTTTTGTTGCAGCGCCTTAAATGACGCTGTCAAGTGGTGGTTAAAAATTAGTGATTAAAAAGTTACGGGTAGTCTAACGGCTTTTTTATCCCGTGTCATGTATCAGGCTGTTAATGCGTTTGCGAAACCTGATAGAATAACGCAACTTTACCCATTTTTGAAAAATTTTGATAATGCGGTCGCACTATCTAAGTTTTAATATTCTCGCTTTATTTTAGCACTTTAGTTTAAACGTTTCGTGATGCGTGATGGCACGCACCATGAACTGACAATTTGCGTTAGGAGCAATGCCCGATGAGTGATCACTCAAGCAACAATGCACAAAAAGACGAAGCAAAAAACGATTTTATTCGTAATATCATTCGTGACGATGTCAATGCGCAAAAATACCAGCAAATTGTAACGCGCTTTCCGCCTGAGCCAAATGGCTACCTGCATTTAGGCCATGTGAAATCTATCTGCTTAAACTTTGGTGTGGCCAAAGAGTTCGGCGGTGTGTGCAACCTACGTTTTGATGACACCAACCCAACTGCCGAAAAGCAAGATTACATCGACAATATTAAAAACGATGTGCAGTGGTTAGGTTTTGAGTGGGCAGGAGAGGCACATCATGCCTCAGGTTATTTTGATCAGCTACATGCATGGGCAATCCAGTTGATTGAGCAAGGCGACGCTTATGTTGATCTGCAAACTCCTGAGCAAATCAAAGAAAACCGTGGTTCATTCAATGAAGCGGGCACGCCTTCACCATATCGTGATGCCAGTGTTGAAGAAAACCTAGCGCTTTTCAACGATATGAAAGACGGTAAATACGCTGAAGGAAAGGCTATTTTGCGCGCCAAGATTGATATGGCTAGCCCAAATATGAACCTACGTGATCCTGTTATCTATCGCGTGATGCATCAAGAGCATCATCAGACTGGTGATAAATGGTGCATCTATCCGATGTATGATTTTGCTCATCCACTCTCGGATGCGTTAGAAGGGATTACCCATTCATTATGCACGCTTGAGTTTGAAGATCATCGTCCATTCTATGATTGGGTCATCGCCAAGATTGGCTTTGACGTACCGCCGCATCAGTACGAGTTCAGCCGCTTAAACGTTGACTATACATTGACCAGTAAGCGTAAGTTAAAGCAACTGGTAGATGAAGGTATCGTTAGTGGTTGGAATGATCCCCGTATGCCGACCGTTGCTGGCATGCGTCGCCGTGGTTATACGCCAGAGGGCTTGCGTGATTTTTGTGAGCGTGTGGGTGTGACCAAAGCGGATAGTGTGGTTGATTTCCGTTTGCTAGAGTTTAGCGTTCGTCAATCGTTAGAGACGACAACTGGTCGCGGTATGGCGGTGCTAAAGCCATTAAAAGTGACCATTACTAACTTTAGCGAAGCGGTCAGCAGTTGGGAGTCGCAAAAAGCCGATAGCGTTAATGCACGTTTTGACGATGCGACTCAGACGCTTTGGTTGACTCAGCCGAACCATCCTAACGTCGATATGGGTGAGCGTGAGATTCCATTTACCGAAACGCTATACATTGACCAAGGTGATTATGAAATTGAACCGCCTGCAGGCTACAAGCGTCTCTCTCCAGAAAAGCCAGAGATTCGTCTGCGTAATACTTACGTGCTAGCCGTCACTGAACATATCACTGATGAAAATGGCAATGTCGTTGAGCTAAAAGCGACGATTGACCCTGCTACTTTGGGCAACAACCCTGAAGGGCGCAAGGTCAAAGGTGTGATTCATTGGGTATCAGCCAGTCAAGGTGTGCCAGCGACGGTACGTATGTATGAGCAGCTATTCAGTGCTGAGGATCCAAGTAGCGTTGCTGATGTTTATCAAGCGCTAAACCCGAACTCGCTCACTGAGCTAAATGCAGTGGTTGAACCATCTTTGGTCAATGCAGATGCTGGCACGCGTTTCCAGTTTGAGCGTGAAGGTTACTTCATCTCTGATAGCGAAGATCACAGCACTGATAAGCCAGTATTTAACCAAATCGTTAGCTTACGTGATAGCTATAAGCCAGCTTAATTTATGTTGGCTTAGTATTTAAAAGTATCCTTATCCAAATAGATATTTTGAAATAATACTGAACAATAGTAGTTTATAAGTTAGCCCATTTCTAGTACGCTAGGGATGGGTTTTTTTGTGTGTAGTTATAAAGTTAAGTATGATTATGGTGCGAATTTTGCTTATGGGATGCAGGTATGGTGGTTTAATTATTTATCAAAGCTGCTTGTCCATAAAAATTCATTAAAAAATTTGTCCATCAGCTTAGAGGTAAATGGAATAACCGCATTACAATCCGTCACAAGACATTCATAACCAGTTTGTTAAGATAAAGTCAGTTTTTGCCGATGTGCTTTATGTTATATTTGATAGCTGAGCACGTCGATGACAATAATAGAACGCGAGGCCGACGTGTCGATATAAGCGTTCATTCACATAGCTAAGGAATCAAGCATGGCACATTTACGTTTAGGTGATACCGCACCAAACTTTGACGCTGCGACCACAGAAGGCGATATTAATTTCCACGAGTGGGCAGGCGATCATTGGGTGGTTTTTTTCTCACATCCATCAGACTTTACCCCAGTATGTACCACTGAGCTTGGACGTACCGCAGCACTAGGCGGTGAGTTCCAGAAGCGCAATGTTAAACCAATCGCGCTATCGGTTGATGGTTTAGAAGATCATAAATGTTGGGTAAGTGACATTGAAGAAACCCAAGGTACTGCTGTCAATTTCCCTATCATTGCAGACCCTGAGCGCAAGGTTGCAGATCTTTATGACATGATTCATCCAAATGCTGACAATACAGCGACGGTCAGAAGTGTGTTTATTATTGATCCTAAGAAAAAAGTTCGTCTAACGCTGACATATCCTGCCAGTTGTGGCCGTAACTTTGATGAAATTATCCGCGTAATCGACGCACTACAGTTGTCGGATGAGTATAACATTGCAACACCTGTAGACTGGAAAGATGGCGACGACGTGATCATTCCACCAAGTGTGAAAAACGAAGATATCGCTGCAAAATATCCAAAAGGTCACAAAGAGATTAAACCGTATCTACGCACCACACCTGCACCAAATAAATAATTAGACTGATGTATAAATGTGATTAAATAAAGCCCCATGACTCAAGGTTATGGGGCTTTTGCTATTTTTACCTCATGAATAATAAGCCTTTGCCATGACGGTCAGAGTAGGCTATAACTATGGTATGGAGTATCAATAGATAGGTGCTCATTAGTGCCACCATCATAATAAGGTGTATCAGCGCCAAATCGCTGTCCAATCATTCTTACAAGGAGTTTGCTATGAAAAAATTATATATTACCCGTACAGCGCCCAATCCACGTAAAGCGCTTATCTTATTGGCTTCAAAAGGTATCGATGTTGATGACATGGATGATGTCGATGTGATCGATATTGATTTTGCGGCAAATGAGCAAATGTCAGAATCCTTTACGCAAATGAATCCAATGCAGACCGTACCTGTTTTGACCTTAGATGATGGTACAGTACTGAATGATTCTCAGGCAGTTTGTGAGTATCTGGACCGCGTTTACGGTGAGCGTTCAGTTATGGGTAATGATGTGGTACAGCGTGCGCAAGTTTGCTCTATGCGCCGTATTGCTGAATTTGAAGTCCTGTACAACTTGATGCTCGCGTTTCAGCACAGTCATCCATCTAAAGCACAACGTGTTGAACAAGTGCCCGAGTTCGTCGCACCATCAATTGCTCGTGCTGTCAAAGCCATGGCGTATTTTGAGACGATATTAGAAGATCGCGAATACCTAGTAGGTGAACAATTAAGTTTTGCTGATATCGTGTTATATCTGGGGTTAGACTTTGGTAAAATACTCAAGGTCAATCCTAATGAGCAAGGCGGAAACCTGGCTCGTTTTTATCAAAAGATGAATGAACGCTTCAGTATTAAAAATATGGCTAAAGCCAAACCTGCCAGTGTGAATGACTAAAAGGTTCTAGAGAATAGTTTAAATCATAAAATTTATCTATTAACCTATCCGATAAATTGCTCGCTATAAAGCAAAACAGCTAACCTCAATCGTTAGCTGTTTTTTTATGAAATATAATAAAAATCAACATTTCGTTACATAGGTTAATAGAGCCAAGGTTATAGTGGTTAATCTAGCTTAGTTATATCAATTATGTTTTTAAATTGTTCACTAAAGAAGAATGCGTTTAAATTATGGCTTCTTTTGAATAGATTTTTGAAACATAGATGGTACGCGAGATAAGTTGTACAAGCTTACTAAGAGGTATGTAATATGGTAGGTAGCCGAAATAAGCCAACGTTAAAACTACTGCTATTACCCAGTATGATGGCAGTTAGTTTGATGCTAAGTGCGTGTCAAAAAGAAGCGGCGTCTAGCGAGAATGATACATCGCAGGGTACTGAAGCTGGCGAGATGACAGACTCAGCCGTAAGTGAAGATCTGGTATCTAGTATGAGCCCTACATCAGACGAATCTGAACCTGTTGAATTAACCGCTCAAGAAAAGCTGACGACCACCTTATCTCATCATCGTTGGACGTTAGTAAATGCAGTCGACGCCAATGAACAACTTATGGCTGAATTTGCGAATATCAACAGTCAGGTAACGCTTGCATTCAACCAGTATCAAGGGCAAGACACGCTAAGCTATAGCGTAGGCTGTAATACGATTAGTGCTGGCTATCAGTTAAAAGGGCATACCTTAACTACTGAAGAGGGTATGAGTACCAAGATGTCTTGTGGCGAGCTAGATGTGGCTGAAAACACCTTGAATACGTTGATGCAGGGCAGTAGTGAGTTCAAAATTGATCAAGGCGATAACCCAGTATTAACCCAGTTTACCGACGATGATGTAACTCTGGTTTGGAATGGTAGGCTTACTGCACAAGCGAAATATAACAGTAAGGGTGAAACAGTATTTTGGGCAGTAAACTCTGAAACTGTACCTTGCGAAGCAGGTAACTCTGAGCAGTGCTTACAAGTTAAGCCTATTACTTATAATGATCAGGGCATTAAAACTCACGAAGGACAGTGGCGAGTATTCGTTGGTGAAATCGATGGCTATCAGCATGACAGCAAACACGAAGAAGTATTACGCTTACAACGCTATCCACTATATATCGATGAATTATCAGAGACTAATGAGCCAACTAAAGATGATACTGCTGATGAAAAGTATGCTTATATACTAGATGCTGTGATTGAAAGTGCAGTTGTAGAGTAGCTTACTGTAGTTTGAGCTTTGAAATGCTCATAGCCATAAAAAACACGCGTCTAATAGCGCGTGTTTTTTATGGGGTGTCTAATTTGCTGTTTATCTATTTTGACGATTGTTTTCTTTAACACCTCGCTATTTTAAAGCTGATCTTTAACGTAAGTTACCTAAATCTTCTTCGGTCAAACGCCAACGGCCTTTCTTTTTAGAAGCACCGCGGCCACGCATGGCGCTATTCAATATCAGTTTGTTCATTGAATGGCTTGAGTGAGCATGACAGATGGCGCAGGCAAGACCATCGGCAGCATCTTGTTGCGGTACGACTTCTAACGCTAATATCCGGCACACCATCTCTTGCACTTGTTCTTTGGCCGCTGCTCCATAGCCACAGACGGCTTGTTTGATTTGCCGAGCCGTATATTCTGATACTTCTAAATCTAGTGCAACCATCGCTGCAATCGCTGCACCTCGTGCTTGCCCAAGCTTAAGTGCAGAATCAGGGTTTTCTGCCATAAATACTTGCTCAATCGCCGTATAGATAGGCTCGTCTGCGTATTTTAAATGATGCTGTGTGATACGGGTTAGTCCATTAAAGATACGCTTGAGGCGTTCAGGCATCTCTTTGGTATCTGTACGAATCGTCCCTGCATCGATATAGGTCAGCTTGTCACCTGTCTGCTGTACTATCCCATAACCAGTCATGCGTGACCCTGGGTCAATGCCTATAATAATTGCCATAATATTCCGTCTTGCTTACCTGTCATTTTATATTCAGTCCTATAGAAATCGGATATGGAGTCAGACTCGCTTAGCCTACTGCTAGTAGCACTGACGTTTGTCTTCCTTGTATCCAAATTATATTGTACCGACTATATGGCTTAAAAATTAGCCTTAAGTTTGATAGTATAGCAACCAATCCCCATATACATCATATGTTAGCCATTTTAATTTTCATGGCGCTCAATTTATTGGTTTTTATTTTATAGGACGACACTTTATGGGTCAGATAGTTGGTATAGCCATCGTTTGGTTTATTATCGAGATGCTACTGTGGTATTTGCTTGCTCAGTTTATGAGCGGCTGGTGGGTGTTTATGTGGTTTATTATCGCCGCGGTTATCGGTATCTCTTTGATGCGCAAAGGTATGGCTGCTCTTAATCCAATGGCACAGCAAATGAAAGCTGGTGGCATGATGAACCCTGCGATGCGTCCGCCAGAGACCACGATGATTAAGAGTATCGCGATGGCAGCTGCAGGTATTTTATTGCTTATTCCTGGGGTACTTAGTGATTTGATGGCGCTGTTGGTGGTATTGCCACCTGTGCAGAAAAAGCTAAAAGACTTGGCCAATAATTATGTCATGAATAATCAGCAAAAAATGATGGAAATGATGGCGAAGCAGATGGGTGGTCAAATGGGTGGTGGTCAAAATCCATTTGGCGGTGCTGGTGGTATGGGCGGTCAAAACCCGTTCGGTGGCGCAGGTGGCATGAATGGCCAGAATCCGTTTGGTCAACAGCAGCAAAACCCATTTGGTGACGTGTTTAAACAGCATACTACGGTTGATGGTACTGCCAAAAACATCCCTAAAGATGTCAAGAAAATTACCAAGTCTGCTAATGACGAATAACTATTCAGTTAAATCGTAAGCATAAAAAAAGCCCCTCTCGTCGATGACGAAAGGGGCTTTTTAGTGGTAGTAAATAAATTATAAGAAATATATTTACTAACCGAATGAAACAACCGAAGTGCCGCTGTAAGATGGTGACCCATGAACCGTGAAGTTCAGGGCGGATGCGTCATCATCTCTGCAGGTTTCCTGATACACCGCAAGCGGTGCAGGCATACACAATGAGACAATAGGTACCACATCCTGGTAAAGCATTATCGGCTCAGGGAATAAACATCTACTAGCCAACACTTCAGAATAGTTTTATCTTAACCAATGAAAAGAGTGATTGCAAGTCTGAATTACAGATTGATACGTAGCTTGGTTGGTTGGCCGCACTTATATTGTCTTATCTAGAAAAAACGTCATAAGATAACCCTATAAAATTATTCATAAACTCACGAAAAATGCTCAGTTTTTCAGCTATTTCAAGATGTGTGTTAATATAGAGGGCTTTATATTCCCTTACACAGCATTATAGGCGTTCATTCACTCGAGGAGCGGTAATATATGACCAGTACCCAACAAGCATCAGACTCTATTGATAATAATAAAACACAGCTTAGCAATAACCAAGACGGTGCACAGAATAAAAAAATACCGCATGTCTTGATGATATTGGACGGCTTTGGTCATCGTGAAGAAGATAAAGATAACGCCATCGCTGCTGCCAATATGCCAAATTTAGACAAGATTTATCAGCAATATCCTCATGGGCTTATTTCAGCTTCAGGGGAAGATGTTGGTTTGCCAGATGGTCAGTTTGGTAATTCAGAAGTCGGTCACATGAACTTAGGCGCAGGGCGTGTTCTTTATCAGGACTCAACACGTATCTCAAGTGAGTTGGCCAATCGTGAATTCTATAAAAATGAAGCATTGGTCAATGCCGTAAAAGCGGCTAATGAGCGTGGCGGTAACGTCCATATTATGGGCTTGCTCTCTGATGGCGGCGTCCACTCACATCAAGACCATATCGAAGGCATGTGTCATTCAGCATTGGTCCATGGTGCCAAGAATGTCTTTATTCATTGTTTCTTAGATGGCCGTGATACCCCGCCTAAATCTGCTGATAAGTACATCAATCGTCTGCGCGACTATATTGATAAATTGAATGCTCATTACGAAGGTGGCCGCGTACAGATTGCAAGTATCATCGGTCGCTACTATGCAATGGATCGTGACAATCGTTGGGATAGAGTGCAAAAAGCTTATGAGCTGATTACTGAAGGGAAAGCTGATCGTCTATCGACACGGGCAGATGGCGCTGTTCAAGCTGCTTATAAAGCGCGTGAGACCGATGAGTTTGTCAGTCCAACGACTGTAATTGGACGTGATGAAGTGCCATATACTGTCAATGATAACGACGCCCTTATTTTTATGAATTTCCGTGCTGACCGTGCTCGTGAGCTTGCCCAAGCGTTTGTTCTGCCAGATCATGAGTTTTCTGGATTTGCGCGTCAAAAACAGCCAAAGCTGGCGGCATTTGTGATGTTAACTAAGTATTCAGATGTCCTAGCTGACAATCCAAAAACCACCATTGCTTACTACCCAACGTCTCTGGCCAACACATTGGGAGAGTACTTGCAGGATCAAGGAAAAACCCAGCTGCGTATCGCTGAAACTGAAAAATATGCGCATGTGACGTTTTTCTTTAGTGGCGGCCGCGAAGAAGAGTATCAGGGCGAGACCCGTATATTAGTGCCATCTCCAGACGTTGCGACTTATGATCTACAGCCTGAGATGAGTGCACCTGAAGTCACTGATAAATTAGTAGAAGCGATTGAGTCTGGTAATTATGATGTATTGGTGGTCAATTATGCCAATGGTGATATGGTTGGACACACAGGTATCTTTGATGCAGCGGTAAAAGCGGTAGAGGCTTTAGATGTATGTGTTGGCCGTATCGAGTCAGCGGTGCGTGCTGCTGGTGGTGATATGCTTATCACAGCCGATCATGGTAACTGCGAGCAGATGCAAGACTATGAAAGTGGTCAAGTGCATACACAGCATACGACAGAACATGTACCATTAATTTACGTAGGTGACCAAAAGCTGCAAGTACGCCGTGGCGGTAAACTTAGTGATGTGGCGCCGACTATTTTATCATTGATGAATGTCGATGCCCCTGCTGAGATGACAGGTGAGAGCTTATTGGTTCCAGCAGTCTAGATCAGTCGAATTAAACTACAGTACTTGAATGACTGTGGTTTATACTGATTTGACAGCTGTACTAGAAGATATCGAAAAGGAAAGGATAACCTATTATCCTTTCCTTTTTTTGTGATACATTTTACTTAATTTACTTGCAATACTATGCTAGTTCGAAATATGCGTTTGGTGCTATCTTATAAATCGCTATATAACGATAAATTCGCATTCTCTATTATTCAAATGAGTTCTTTTATGCAGCCTATTTCTTTCGCACGTTCTTTTTTATTCAAAGGGTTAAGTAAATCAGTAGAGAAGGCATCCGTCGCGTCCAAGGTTTTGCAGCCTGCAATTTTAATAGGTGTGCTTGGTTGTGCGATTAGCGTAAATGCACAAGCAGCAGTGGGAGCTTCTACAAATAATGATAATCCTACGAATGGTCTACAGCTCATTAGTCTAAATGCAGATGAGATAGCGGATGAAAACGACGCTGATAATTTATCTAACATTGCTGATATGTTAGATGTTGCCGATGAGCCAGATGACTCGATAGATAGTGTGCCAGATGAAAGCGCGCTAACAGATGATGCCGATGATATTGATACGGAGATTCCAGCAGAAGTTGCACAAGTTTCGCTAAATGCTATCTCTCCTGAGACGCTAAAGACATTTGTGGCGGTGGTGGATTTAGTACGTCGTCAATACGTTGATGCGGTCAATGACGAAGAGTTGTTTAGCAATGCGATGAGCGGTATGCTGACCAAACTTGATAGCCATGCTGAGTTTTTGGATGCAGAAGCTTATGAGAACCTGCGTGCTTTTACTGAGGGCGACGTTGGTGATATTGGTATTAAGGTTAATTACCAGCCAGAGGCGGGCTATTGGGTCGTGACAGAGGTTATCGATGATTCACCTGCAGACAAAAAAGGCATCGCAGTTGGTGATTATTTGCATCAAGTTGATGAGTTTAAGCTAGACGAAGGGCGACAGGTCAATGATGTTGAGCAGCTCTTAACGGGTATTGCCGGTACGCAGGTAGATATTATTACTTCCAAAGCTGGCCGCCGTAAGCACACAACGACGTTGCAGCGTAATAATAGTCATCCGCAGATTATCGAGACCAAACTGGTTGATGGTATTGCCATTGTCAAATTACCGGCGTTTCAAAACAACAGCCGTGAGAAATTACTAGAAGGTTTAATTAACCTAAACGCTCCGATATCAGGAATTTTACTAGATATGCGTGATAATCCAGGTGGCGTACTGACATCAGCAGTGAGCGTGGCCAGTTTATTTATGGATGATACCGATGTAGTGCAGGTGCAAGCACGTCAAAATAAATCACGCGTACTATCGACCCAAGGTGATGCGATACTTAAGCCTTTGCCATTAGTGGTATTACAAAATCGCTATTCAGCATCAGCAGCAGAGGTGCTTGCCAGTAGTTTACAAGCACAAAAACGCGCTACTATTATCGGTGAAGTTAGCTATGGTAAGGGCTCAGTACAATCAGTCATACCGTTAAACGATGAGCAAGCCGTCAAATTGACTGTGGCCAATTATATGACGGCAGCAGGCAAACAAATAGATGAGTTCGGTGTAGAGCCTGATGTGACCTTATCAGGCAGCGAGAACACGTGGGAGCAGCAAGCTTTAGAATTAGTAAAGGCGCGTGCGCTTGATTCGGGTATTCGCTTTGTTAGAAAAAATGCTACGAAAGAATAGAATTTCGTAGCATTCAATTAACAGTACATACCATTCAACGCTTAAAAATATTTGATGATGACGTTCAAAAGAAACTAGTCGAACGCATCTTCAGAAATTTCGAGCTTTTTCATACGGTAGCGTAAAGAGCGAAAGGTGGTTCCTAATAATTCAGCTGCTTGGGTTTTGTTCCAGCCAGTTTGTTTGAGTGCCGTGATAATCAGCTGCTTTTCTTGTTCCTGCAAATAATGTTCTAACCCTTGAGGCGGTAATTGACCGTCAAACAATTCTTGTAAACCCGATATGTCTTTAGATGTTTCTTGTTGGACGTTGGAGTCAAGGAGCGACTCTTCGTCATGAGTACTTGCTACGTTGGTTGACGAACTGTCATTACTAGCTGACGAATGCTGCACCATTGATGGGTAATGGTTGGTGTTAGTACGATAGAGATGTAAATTGATAGCTCTTTGCTCAACCGGCCTCGCCATATTGCTAGATGGAATGACTTGCTCATCGTCCTTTGTTGATTGGACTGTAGATTGAACGTCTATTTGATTTTCTACGTTACGAGCAGGTAGATCAGAGCTATCGACAGCTGAGCTATGATTTTGCTCTTGTATATCTACAAGCTCAGGTTCAATGTCAGGAAGACCTAAATGACTAACGTCAATGTATGAGGTTTCAGCTAACGTAACTGCACGCTCCAACAAGTTGCGTAGTTCACGGACATTACCCGCAAAATCGTGGCGTTGTAAGCGTTCGCAGGCTTCCATCGTCAATGACGGCGGCGACTCTAATTGCCAGTCATCGGCGATCATCGCCAAAAAGTGGTCTGCTAATACAGGAATATCATCACGGCGTGCATTAAGCGTTGGAAGCTTTAGCTCAATGACATTGATGCGATAATATAAGTCTTGTCGAAATGCACCATCTTGTACCAATTGGCTCAGGTCTTTGTGAGTGGCAGACAAAATACGGATGTCTACTGGCACTTCTTTTGTATCACCAATTGCCCTTACTGTTTTTTCTTGAATGGCACGTAACAATTTAACCTGCATGGCTAAAGGTAAATCTGCCACTTCATCTAAAAATAGCGTGCCACCATTGGCTTGTTGGAATAAGCCTTGTTTATCAGCGACAGCCCCTGTAAAGCTGCCTTTTTTATGACCAAAAAACTCCGACTCCATTAACTCCGATGGTATCGCACCGCAGTTCACTGGTACAAAGCTGCCATCACGCCGTGGACTTAAATCATGGATCAATCTGGCGACCACTTCTTTGCCTGTGCCAGAAGCGCCCGATAAAAACACAGGTGCCTGTGAGCGTGCTAGCTTTAAAATAGTATTTTTGAGGGGATGCATGACAGCAGAATTACCAATCAATCTACTATCTAGCATTTTTTGTTCAGGAGAGCATTCCGGTGCAGCCTGTACTTCGTTATCTTGATGAATAACTTTTATGGCATTCTCTACCAGTTGGCGCAAACGTGGTAGTTCTAGCGGTTTATTGACAAAATCAAAGGCACCAAGCTTTAATGCCTCAATAGCTAAATCCATGCTGCCATGAGCCGTAATCACCGCTATTGGAATATTAGAGCTATTGCTAATTTCTTTTACCAGCTCAAGTCCCGAGCCATCTGGCAGTTTTAAATCCGTCAGACAGAAATCGTAGTCATTGTCTTGCCAAAATGTTCTTGCTTGCGACAATGTATAAGCCACATCACTTTTGATACCCATTTTAGTCAAGGTAATTTGCATCAATCGACATAAATCTACTTCATCATCGACGACTAGCGCAGTTGTTGTCATACATCATCTCATTGTATTTTATGGCTATAAAATCAATATCTGGGTCTAAATGGGCGTAATAGCTTTCAAAAGGTAAATTTAGGTAAGATTTTCTTCGATAGTTTGAAATTTATTATCAGATTTAATAGAAGGTACAATTAATCGAAAGCATGTTTTCTCATGTTCAGGAATATAGAGTAAACGTGCTTGATTGGCTTCACAAAATGCTTGTGATAAATAGAGCCCTAGCCCTGTACCAGCTTTATCTGTTGTAAAAAATGGATCGAACAAAAGTTCTAAATTTCCAGCACTAACACCATTACCATTATCTAATATATCGATTATAACATCGTTGTCTGCGCAGTAAATGTCGATTTCTACATAAGCATGAGGATGAGAATAGCTACTATAACGCAGGCCATTATTAATTAAGTTGATCAATATCTGCTCTAACTGATGAGTATCAAATGATATGATGGGTTTGGTTTTTATTCGTAGAAAAATGTCGTGTCCTTGAAAGTAATTCTCCAAAAACGATGGCATCCATTCAGCTAACTCGAGCACCTGCTGGGTAGCCGTCTGCTGACGAGACAGCTTTAAAATATCTTCGATGATACGGTTTACACGTTTTGTCTGTGAAAATATCATTTCATAAAGCTCATGGTTGCCGGTCATGGCAGCATTCGATTCACTTGTTAATGCACTGTCATCTTCCATTTGTTCTGCAACATCTTCTATTAATAGCTGGCTGGCTTGCGATATCGCTGCTAATGGGTTTCTGATTTCGTGGGCAATACTGGCAGTTAATTGCCCTAAAGAAGCCAGTTTCAACTGTTGAGCACTGGCTTGCTCACGGCGTAAATCTTCTAATATGACAAGTTTGCTATCGTCTTTTAGTGGAATAATCTGTACGCGTAATTTGCCAAATATTGAGGCATTTGCCACAGCCGGAACATCGTAGGTAAAAGCGCGTGACTGCCCAGATGCTACCGACAAGCAGGCATTAAATAACTGGGAATGCTGCTTATTGAGTTGCTGCTCGAAATTAGAGAGAAGCGCTTTGTTTTGAGTCTCTTTCACATCTTCAAAGGTATTCTGCGCTGTGGTAGGTGTGGCAGGCGTGACAAATGAAAGGCTCAGCAACTGATGTGCGGCAAGATTTGCTAAGACAATATGTTGCTTATCGATAACAATAACACCATTCACCATCTGCGTGATAACCTCTTGATTGATCACGTTTAGTCGCTCGACTTCCTTAGCATGGTTTGCCGCGACTTTTTCAAGCTGTACCAATCGTTGAGAGATAGACCAACTCAAACCGCCCACTGCCAAAAAACTCGCTGACATCAGTAGCGCATCACCTAGATTAGCTAGACTCATGCTATTAGCAATAGCGTAGAAAAATTGCTGATAAATAACGAGAATGATGGCAAGTAAAGTAATAACTAGCGCTTGTGAACCATGTAGTAGCATAAAGCTAGCTGCGACGACCACCATGTATAGCATGGTTAACTGCAAATCAGGGTTACCTGTCGTGTAGAGCAGCAGACTTAATATAATAACGTCTAAGGCCAGTCCGAATGCCAGTTGGCGGCGCATATGTTTTCTAACAACATAAAATAGCCCAAGCAGTATCAAGCTTAACAGCATATAAAAACTTAAAGTGGTTTGCTGCAAAAAGCTGGGTAGGGAGGCACTGCCGTCAGTACGAGCAGAGATGTATAGCATGAGCATAGAGAACAGGCTAACAACGAAACGATAGCTATTATAAATCAGTCCTAACTTACGCAATTGTGGTAAAGGCAGCGTATCTTCATCATATACGTAGTGAGTAATGACAGACCTAATGTTGGTAGTAGCAGATTTCATAAACTGGCCGTAATAAGTAGATGCTTTATGGTTGAATCAGACCATGGCGAATGGCCAAATGAGTCAATTTAACATCGCTATCAACCCCAACTTTTTCATAGATACGGTAGCGATACGTATTAATAGTTTTGACGCTAACAAATAATTGATCGGCTATTTGCTGAGGGCTTTGACAATTAACAACCATCATGGCCACTTGTTTTTCTCTGTCACTTAATAAGTCAAAAGGTGAGTTTGCATTATCAGACAATAAAACATCTGCTAACTGTTCAGCCACATCCTGACTGAAGTAACGACCTCCTTGATAAATCTTTTTGACCGCACGTATCATTTCATCAAGCGGCGTGCCTTTGGTAATGTAACCATTGACACCTGCTTTGATCAGCATTGAGGGATAGGGCTGTGCAGACATACTACTGACCGCCAAAATCTTGATACCCATATCAAGTTGTATCAGACGTTTGGTTGCTTCAAGCCCGCCAATATTCGGCATGTTGACGTCTAGCAAAATCACATCAGGATGTAATTGTTTGGCTTGTTTGATAGCCATATCACCGCTGTCTGCTTCACCTACCACTTCAATATCGGGGCTGTCTGACAACATACGGCTAATGCCCATCCGTACCAAATCATGATCATCTACCACTAATACTTTAATCATAACCATACTCTTTATTGATTGTCAGAATGAACGCTTTATTAGGTTCAAATAGTATAAAAAACGAATATATTTCAACCATTGTTTGTATCTTTGTATCTTTGTATCTTTGTATCTTTGTATCTTTGTATCTTTGTATCTTTGTATCTTTGTATCTTTGTATATTCAAAATACCGCTGATTAATATAACAAAATACGAGTAATCATAACATTCGAAGTTAAATTATATTGCTGCAGTGTGAATTGATGTTTCTATAATATAAATTGGTTGTAGCAAAGTTTGAATGAAGCCAAAAAAAACTACTAAATCAGTTTGATAGATTAAACTTAAATGTAAACCATGATACACTAAAAATACAAAAGCTCTATGTGAGTACTTACAAACACATCTATAAACGCTACGTACGTTTTTGGCGTCAGACAATATGTAACTGGCGTAATAGCGACAGCAGGAGGCATAATGAAGCAACTACCATTAACCAAACAGCAATTGATCGCTGCTATGATTTCATTGAGTTTGGGCAGTGTTGCACAAGCCGCGCTTACAATTAATGGTAGCACTGACACTGCCTCTAGTGCACGCCTGAGTTGGGGCGGCGCTGATAGTTTGTCTGAAGCCCGCAACATAATGTACAAGTCTAATGGCTCTGCTATTAAGAAAGTCGATAATGGCTATGGTACTACCAATATTACGAATACTAATAGTTTTGCTAGTAGTAATAACACTAATAATGCTCGCTATAACACAACCTATCGTGGGGCTTTCGGTAGCAGTGATATGATTCCGATTAGCACCGATTCACGTAGTGTTGCGGTGATCGATGCTGAAACTGGCGAATCTATCTACGAAAAAGATGCTGATATCGCGCGCCCAATGGCCAGTATCACCAAGGTTATGACGGCTATGGTCGTATTGGATGCAGGCCTTGATATGCGTGAAGAAATCACGCTTGATCCAGAGGATTTTGTTGGTCCTAAGCGTGCAAGCTCACGTTTGAAATCAGGTGATCGTTTAAACCGCGCTGAGATGCTATTGATGGCGTTGATGAAGTCTGAAAATCCAGCAGCGAAGAGTTTAGCGCGTAATTACCCAGGTGGCTATGATGCCTTCATGCGTGCGATGAATCGTAAAGCACAAGACTTGGGCATGAATACGGCATTTTTTGGTGATCCAACTGGACTTGATAAGCGCAACGTAGCTTCTTCAAAAGATTTGGTCAAGATGGTACGTGCTGCTGGTAATTATGATGTTATTCGTCGTTTTTCTACTACTAAGAGCTATGACTTTTTTGTCTCAAACTACTCAAGTGGTAACCGTACCTATAAAGCCAGTAATACCAGCACGTTGGTCCGTGACGGCAGCTATCCAATCGGTATCTCTAAGACAGGCTTTATCAATGAAGCCGGACGTTGTGTGGTAATGGAAACTCGGGTCAATAATCGTCCTGCGATTATCGTTATCTTAGGAGCAAACAGCTCAGCAACACGTTGGGGCGATGCTAAAAATATCTTAAATAGTTTGGCTACACGCCGTACAGTATAAGCTATCTTTTCTAAATGTATAAAAAAGCTGTTATATCATATAACGGCTTTTTTATTGTGTTGAATTTAAGAATTAAGGATACACGCTATGAGTCGTTCATCATTCTCCTCAGTTATGCCTAAGCTATATTTATTGACCAACGATGATGAATTTGAGCTGTTATATCAAAAGCTAGAAGCAGCCTTATCGACAGGATTAATTGCGCTATTACAAATTCGTCGTAAGCAAGTTCTTAGTCTACCTGATGGAGCTTTGAAGCTTTTTGATGAGGCGCAAAGAATCGTTGAGTTAGCTAAAACGTATAACGTGCCAGTTGTTATTAATGATGACGTGAAGTTGGCCGAAAAGCTTGGCGTTGGGGTACACCTTGGTCAAACAGACGGCAGTATCGGTGATGCTCTACAGTCTCTATCACCGCATCAAATCATCGGTCGTACCTGCCATGGTGATGTAGCGCTGATTAAAGAAGCAAAAAATGACGGCGCAAGTTATGCTGCGATGGGTGCTGTATTTACTTCTACAACTAAGCCAAATGCTAATATCATTTCGCGTCAGCAGCTTGTGGAAGGGTGTCAGCAAGGCATACCAATATGTGTGATAGGGGGGTTAACCGCAGAAAATGTCTCAGAGCTGGTAGATTTGCCCATTGCGCTTGTGGCAGTAGTCGGGGATATCATGGATCTACCAGTAGCAGACATAGCTCAGCGCTGTCACCAATGGCAGCAGGCATTTTCTAGATGGAAAATACCTACTTGAAACATGCTTTTTAGAGAAGTTTTAGAGTAGCAATAGTCTTACAATATAGTATTAATATGACAGTGCTACTCAGCGTGTTCCATACATAAGGTAGCATAGGGCAGCGCTTCTAAGCGTTGCTCTTCGATCTGTTCACCGCAGACTTCACACTCGCCATAAGTACCATTTTCAATCCGACCTAATGCATTTTCGACATAGATTAAGCTTTGACGTGCCTCACTCATCAAATTTTTACGCATGTCATTTTGACGATAGGATATAGCCTGATCTTCCCAGTGTTCATTGAGATCATCTTGCGGATTCTGAATATGATCTTCTATCTTATCAATTCGAGATTCGTACTCATCTTTTAATTTTAATAGGTTTTGTTTAGCAATGTCTAAGTTGATGCTCATTATTTTCTCCTAATGGATTATTTTTATTGTCAATGTTTCTATCATAAAGAGCTTGACTGCTGAGTACCACCACGAAATGTTACGGTTTATTGACTATGCTGAAAGCTAGCAACTTCAGTTGTTGCCATCGAATAATGGTCTGAAGATAGGGGCTCAATATTTAAAATGTACTGAAATTTGTGTCAGGTTGCTTGTGAGACTGCTGTAGAAAACTGGTAGAATACACCGCCGCTGAATTCTGCTTACTTGATCGACTCACCAGAGTGGTCTGATAAGTGTCAGAGCCAAGCGTTAAAAAACATTAAAACGTAATAAAGCTGATAATGACTATATAGCTTGGCTATAAGATAGCGTGGTTGTAAGACAGGCGAGCGAGAGTGCTACAAAATAGTAGATTGATCGAGCTTAGCACTGAATCTGATTTATATAGAGCTGACTATAATGGTCCTATCAGTAACGACAGTAATCGCAAATTAACAGATATATTGATACATAGGAGCAGGTGATGAATTTTTTGCGTATGAGTGAGTTGAACTTAACGGATGAAGTGGTGTTGATCCGAGAAGATTTAAATGTGCCTATTAAAGATGGTAAGGTCACGAGCGATGCGCGCTTGCAAGCCAGTCTTCCTACCATCAAGATGGCGCTCGAAAAAGGCGCTGCGGTAATTGTTTGCTCACATTTAGGCCGCCCAACAGAAGGCAATCCTGAAGCTGTATATTCATTAGCGCCGGTTGCTGACTATTTGACGGAAAAATTAAGCTTGCAACTATCGACACCTGTACGTCTTAATACTGATTACCTTACCCAAGGTGCCAATGTAAAATCGGGCGAAGTGGTTCTATTAGAAAACGTACGCTTCAATGACGGTGAAAAGAAAAACGATGCCACGCTAGCGAAAAAGTACGCTGATTTGTGCGATGTATTTGTGATGGATGCTTTTGGTACAGCGCACCGTGCACAGGCATCAACAGAGGGTGTTACGCAAGCGATGCGTCAAGCAGATAAAACTGTGTGTGCAGGGCCATTGTTAGCCGCCGAACTTGATGCTTTGAGCCTAGCGCTTGAAACACCAGCACAACCAATGCTTGCTATCGTTGGTGGGTCAAAAGTGTCTACAAAATTAGAAGTGCTACATAGCTTGGCTGAAGTTTGCACACAGATTATCGTTGGTGGCGGTATTGCTAATACTTTCTTAGCAGCACAAGGTCACAGTATTGGCGCCTCATTGTATGAAGCAGATTTACTCGATACTGCACGTGACATTATGATCAAGACTGAAATTTTGCTGCCTGAGTACGTCGTAGTCGCTGATAAAAATGACATCGATTTCGCTGATTTTACTGGCTCATTGCAAAAAGCCACCGCAACGATCAAATCAGTTGATGCGATCGGTGACAATGACATGATATTGGACATCGCACCAGAAAGCGCAAAACAGCTTGCCGATGCTATTATTAATGCAAAAACTATCTTGTGGAATGGTCCAGTGGGTGTTTTTGAAGTTGATGCTTTCGGGCAAGGCACACAGATATTAGCTACTGCTGTAAAAGACAGTGACGGTTTCTCTATCGCGGGCGGCGGTGATACATTAGCAGCTATCGATAAATATCAAGTTGCTGAAGGCGTGAGCTATATGTCAACGGGTGGCGGTGCCTTTTTAGAGTTTGTTGAAGGTAAAGTACTTCCAGCTGTCGCTGCGCTGCAAATAGATGCCTAATTAGTTAACGATACTCTGTAGCTTAGTAACATTAGACGTACAACTAACTTTAAATAACTAAGGTAGTCTGTAAAAATAATATTTTGGCTGTTGATTTGCTTGTTTTTATTAGCATAAGTAGGTGCAATAGCTAACGATTATTATTAAGCAGTAATTATTTATTTATATACTGAAAATTATTATTGCATGTCTGATTCGCACTCTATAAAATAGCGCGACCATGTATTTTGACATGCATTATTTACGAGAGGTTTATTATGTTAAAACGTCATTTATTACTTGCTAGCGTACTTGCTGGTACCTTTGCAATCACTGCATGTAGCCAACAAACAGAAGAAAACACAGAAGCTGCTGTTGAATCTGCTGGCGATGATGCTGCTGCAAACGCTGATGCTGCTGCCGCTGAAACAGAAGCTGCTGCTGCTGAAGCTGAAGCTGCTGCTCAAGACGCTGGTACTGAAGTTGCCGAAGGCGCTGACACTGCTGGTGCAGCTGCGACAGACGCTCTAGAAAACACTGGCGATGCTATTGCTGAAAGCACTAACACAGCGGTTGAAAATACTGCTGAAGCTGTTGCTGATGGCGCTAACGCTGTCGCTGATGGCGCAAATGATGTTGCAGTTGATGCAGAGCAACAGTACTAAGCTACGCGATGACTAAGCACTATAATGACTGATTTACTGGGAAGCTATCGATTGATATGTAACCTTTAAGAATAGTCATTGCTTTATAAGCCTCAAAATACTAAAAAAGCCTTGGTGATTGCCAAGGCTTTTTGCGTTGTATGTCATTATAGTAGTTTATAAAGTTACAGTTTATAAAATTAAACTGATATCAAGAGACGGTATAGACTGACAAATAGTCGGTCAACCGCTACGAAGACAGAACAATTTTTGCTATAATCACCGCGTGGTAATCATATCCAATATCATTCAGACCTTTACTAGCCTATATACGGTCAGTATGGTCAAATATACAGTGAAATGATTGCTATAAAGCTGTTTTTTAAAATACTATTCAAAATCCAATCAGAGAGCGTCTTATGGCCCTAATATCCTTACGTCAACTTCTAGATCACGCCGCTGAACACAGCTATGGTGTTCCTGCCTTTAACGTCAATAACTTAGAGCAAATGCGTGCAATCATGATGGCTGCGGATGCTTGTGATTCACCTGTTATTGTTCAAGCCAGTGCAGGCGCACGTAACTATGCAGGGTCAGCATTTTTGCGTCATTTGATTATCGCTGCGATTGAAGAATGGCCACATATCCCAGTGGTAATGCATCAAGATCATGGTATGTCGCCAGCTATCTGCCAACGCTCAATCCAATTAGGTTTCTCATCAGTGATGATGGACGGCTCACTTGGTGAAGATGGCAAAACGCCAATGGACTACGATTACAATGCTAGCGTCACGCGCGAAGTTGTTAAGATGGCTCATGCTTGCGGCGTCTCTGTAGAGGGCGAAATCGGTTGCCTAGGTAGTCTTGAAACTGGTATGGCTGGCGAAGAAGATGGCTCTGGCGCTGAAGGCGTATTGGATCATGAGCAGCTTTTGACCAGTGCTGATGAAGCTGAGCAGTTTGTAAAAGATACCAATGTCGATGCGTTAGCGATTGCTATCGGTACTAGTCATGGTGCCTATAAGTTCACACGTCCACCGACAGGCGATATCTTGTCTATTGAACGCGTAAAAGAGATTCATGCCCGTATTCCTAATACGCATTTGGTCATGCATGGTTCTTCATCAGTGCCACAAGAATGGCTAAAAGTTATTAATGAAAATGGCGGTGATATCGGCGAAACTTATGGCGTGCCAGTTGAGCAAATCGTTGAAGCGATCAAGCATGGTGTGCGCAAAGTAAACATCGATACGGATTTACGTCTGGCATCAACTGGTGCTATCCGCGAATTCCTTGCAAAAAATCCAAGTGAATTTGATCCACGCAAATATTTCAAAGCGTCTATGGTAGCGATGTCAGATATCTGTACCAATCGTTTTGAAGCGTTCGGCTCTGCAGGTCAAGCACACAAAATTCGCCCAACCAGTCTTGAAGGTATGGTAAATTTTTACCAATAAGACTGTGTGGTAGAACGTAGTTGTTAATCACGAAGTAGCAGCTGATTTTATAATATCTCACATAAGAGGTCATAAGTAATGATTGGATTGATTACTGGACAGGTGCAGTACTTGATGGCACCGACGGCTTGCATCATGACGACCTCTGGTGTGGGTTATGATATTGAACTGCCATTGTCTTCATTTTGTCAGTTACAGCTCAATGAGCAGGCTAGCATCTGGACACATTTCCATGTTCGCGAAGATGCCCAGTTGCTATACGGCTTTATCGATCGAAAAGAACGTGATGTCTTTCGCCAGTTAATTAAAATTAATGGTGTTGGAGCAAAAATGGCCTTGGCTATGCTGTCTGCAATGTCAGCAGCTGAGCTAAAGATGCACGTCGAGCAAGAGTCGGAGACGGCATTAACTCGTATCCCAGGCATCGGTAAAAAGACGGCGCAACGCTTATTAATTGAGCTGAAAGACAAATTAAATAATATCGACGTTGATAATGGTACGTTTGAATTGACACCTCAGGAAACTACGATTTCTCACGAAGGCAGTATCATCGCTGAAGTGGAAGGCGCGTTGATTAGCTTGGGATACAAAGAAAAAGAAGCTCAGCTAGCGATCAAAGCTGCTAAGAGTAAAGGAGATACTTTTGCTGATACTCAAGGTCTGTTAAAAGCTACTTTACAGCAACTATCTGGCTTTTAATTCATATTAATTAGCCGTCTATCGATGACAACCACATAATGTATCAAAGTAATAAGCGACATTGAATGTCGCTTATTTTCGTTTTAGTGCTCGCTTAATGAGGTTTTGCATGACTTATGCGCAGCGTTTGGTTATGCTATTTGTTAACTAATTTTTTAATATAATGATAAATTCTATGACGCAAGATCGCTTAATTAATCCGCTAGAAGGCGCAAGTGATGCTCCTGATGCCAATATCCGACCAGCATTATTGGCTGAGTATATTGGTCAGCCGGTGGTACGTGAGCAGATGGAAGTGTTCATCGGTGCTGCTCGTGGCCGTGACGAAGCGCTAGATCACACACTTATATTTGGTCCACCGGGTCTAGGCAAGACGACCCTCGCCAATATTATCGCTCGTGAGATGGGTGGTAATCTGCGTTCTACTTCAGGGCCTGTGCTTGAGCGCCCAGGAGATTTGGCAGCCATGCTGACCAATCTAGAAGCGGGTGACGTACTGTTTATTGATGAAATTCACCGTCTAAGCTCGGTTATTGAAGAGATACTTTATCCAGCGATGGAAGATTTCCAATTAGATATTATGATTGGCGAAGGGCCTGCTGCGCGTTCTATCAAGCTTGATTTGCCACCGTTTACCTTGGTAGCAGCAACGACTAGAGCAGGGCTACTGACGTCACCACTACGTGACCGTTTTGGGATTGTACAGCGCCTTGAGTTTTACAACATCGCTGATCTAACGACGATTGTCAGTCGAGCAGCACGTCTAATGCGTGTACCAATGAGTGAAGATGGCGCTATAGAGATTGCGCGCCGTGCACGGGGTACACCAAGGATTGCTAACCGCCTATTACGCCGTGTGCGTGACTATGCCGAGGTAAGAGGCGACGGTAGTATTAATGGCGCGATTGCAGGTAGCGCGCTAGATATGCTGGCAGTGGATAGACGTGGTCTTGATCATCTAGACAGACGCTATATCGAAATATTGCACGAGCGCTTTGACGGTGGTCCGGCTGGTGTTGAAGCAGTGGCAGCAGCGATGGCTGAAGACCGTGGTACGCTTGAAGATGTGATTGAGCCATATCTGATTCAACAAGGTTATGTGCTGCGTACTGCTCGTGGCCGCGTACTGACACAGATGGCAATCGATCAGATGTTATAGTAATCAGTATTCAATATAAAAAATGCGCCTGCTTTTGATGAGAAGTAGGCGCATTTTTTTGTTTAAATCTAAAATTATGAAAATTTTTCTGAACTGATTGAGTAAAAATAAATCTGATTTCTAAGCTAAAATTCGCCAAACAACTACCAAGACCGCCAGTATATAAAATATAGGTGATAGCCAGCCGATAACTTGCGTAGCGATAGCGATAAATATAGCAAACCCTGCAAGTGCCAACCAATCACGACGACGGTCGTTTAGCATGTCAGCGCGAATTTGCTGTATTTCCCGCAGTTGACTGTCCTGACGAGAGCCCTGTGAGGCAAGGCTTTGTAGCCCTTGATCTAATAGTTTGGGAATATCAGTGGTAGATAGGAGCATTTCAGGCAGTTGTTGGCGCAGTTGCTGTAGGTTACGCATAGGATCTAACTGCTCTTTAATCCAACTGCTTAGAATTGGCTTGGCAAGTGACCAAATATCAAGGTCAGGATATAAATCACGACCGAGTCCTTCCACATGGACCAAGGTTTTTAGCAGAAGCATCAGCTGCGGCGGGATACTCATATGGTGTCTACGCGCAATGTCCAAAATCTGCATCAGTACGCCAGCAAAGTCGATATCATCGATTGATTTTTGTAGCATAGGACCGACGGTACGTTTCATATCACGCATCAGGGCATGCTTATCAGCATTTGGTGGTATCCAACCTGCACGGCTAACAATATCAACCACAGCGGTAAAGTTATTGTTCATCACGGCAAGTAACATCCGCGCCACGATGAGCTGATCGTTTTTTGATAAAGTGCCCATGATGGCGCAATCAAGCCCGATATAGCGTGGTTCATGACCTAAATCAACTGCTGACATACCTGCATGTAAGGTTTGCACAGGTGGTGTTTCTACGAACACATTGCCTGGGTGCATATCAGCATGAAAGAAGTTATCGCGGAAGACCTGGGTAAAAAATATCGTTAGGCCTTTTTCTGCAAGCGCTGCACGGTCATAGCCTAACTGATCGAACACCTCAACTTGTGAGATAGGGACACCTTGGATACGCTCCATGACCATCACGTTTTTGGCAGCGTCATAAACTTCAGGCACATACATCAATGCTGAACCCAAGAAGTTATTACGCATTTGAGTAGTATTATCAGCCTCAAGCGTCAAATCTAGCTCGTTGAGCATGACTTGCCGATAGTCTTCGACAATATCGATGATATGAACGGCACGTGCTGCTTCAATACGCGCAGATGCCCAACTTGCCAATTCCCGCAATAGTTCAAAGTCAGAAACAATCACAGTGCGAATATCGGGGCGAACCACTTTTACCACGACTTCACGCCCATCATGTAGGGCAGCCGTATGAACTTGGGCGATAGAAGCGGCCGCTAACGGTTTGATATCGAACCGAGCAAACAAGGTTTCAATAGACTGGCCAAGACCATGTTTAGGGTGCTGAATTTGAGCGACAGCAATATCAGCGTCAAAAGGCTTAACTTTGTCCTGCAACTGAATCAATTGAGCGATAATCTCAGGCGGTACCAAGTCGCGACGTGTTGAGAGTAACTGGCCAAGTTTCAAAAACAGCGTACCCATGTCCTCAAGCGCATATTTAATCGCATTTGGTTGGTGCTTTTTGCCCCATGCTGCTGGATGCATGCGAATTAATCGCGCCAAAGGTTGCAGCTGCGGTGCTTCTTCGATAGAAAAATGGGTATCAAGGCGATACATTGCGGCGATACGCCAAAGCTGAAGTAGACGAGCGCGGTGCGATAATAGCATGGGATTAGGTACTCTAAACAAAGACGAAAATGGGGTAAGCGCTGTGCTTAATCACAAATATTGCCATCGGTAATAGCGTTCATTTATGATTGATGCAATCGGCTATTGATGAAACGAGTTATTGAGAAACTGCGCTTGCTCTTCTTTGATAGCAGCAAGTTTGGCTTCTTCTCGTTCGACGTCAGCACGTAATTTTAACAGTTGCTGTTTCAGATCATTTGCTTCAGCCACCTCGATAGGATCAGGTGTGCTATTGCCAGCTACTTCATTGGCCCAATCACTGACTTCATCAAAAGCACGTTTGGCACTATGCCGCCAGCTACCTTTAAGCTGAGAGATAAGAAGGTGTAACTGGCTAGCCATTGGTTTACCAATAAATGGTTCAAGCTGTCCAGCCACGTCAGGATCAAATCCTGCAACCAGTTGTTTGAGCTGCATTAGCACCTTGTAATCACCAGCAATTGGCAGGTTGCCTTCAGCGCCACGCATCAAATTGAGCAGTTGAGCAGCATTATCTACGGTAATGGTACAATCTGGACGACTATGACCAAAACGTGCGCGCTCCATGCTAGCTTTTTGGCGCTCATTCATTTGGCCACTTGGCTCAAATACGCTCTCCGTCGTGACTGGCTCAAAGCGTAAACGCTCATGAGTGAACAGGATGTCTAAATGAATCTCAGGCAGTCCCATATTAAGACGTAACACCTTACCTGCAAGCGGCGCTAAACCTGCTTTGGTAATCTCATCACTAGCAATGGCAATGTTAATTAGCTTTTCGGCACTAGCTAATAGAAGGACAGTCAGCATAAGGCTCTCGCATCGTTAAGTGAGCGCCTTTGCATTAGCTGCATCAGCGCATCGTGTGTTCGTGTTAGGTTCAATAGGGTCTGTTAAACGTAATGGTCTTGCCAATCGTAATTTAGCGTTACGCTTTAAAGCCGCGATGGACAGCCACGATACCAGCAGTCAGGTTATGATAGTCACAGTTCTCAAACCCAGCTTGTTGCATCATCTGCTTAAGTGTCTGCTGATCAGGGTGCATACGAATTGACTCAGCCAAGTACTGATAACTTTCAGCGTCATTAGCAATCAGCTTACCCATCACTGGCAATGCAGTAAATGAATACAAATCATAGGCTTTAGATAGTGGCTCAAAGACTGGCTTGGAGAACTCCAAAATCAAGAGACGACCGCCTGGCTTTAGGACGCGATACATAGACTTTAGGGCAGCATCTTTGTCTGTGACGTTACGCAAACCAAAGCTAATAGTGACTAAATCGAAGCTTTCGTCATCAAAAGGCGCTAATGTCTCAGCGTTTGCCAAGACAAAATCAACGTTGTTACAGCCAGCATTGATCAGGCGCTCACGGCCCACTTCTAACATCGCAGCATTAATATCAGATAGTACTACGTGGCCATTTCTACCGACTTCACGGCTAAATACTTTGGCTAAATCGCCCGTACCACCAGCGATATCAAGGACATGCTGACCAGCACGCACGCCTGATAGACTAATCGCATAGCGCTTCCATAGACGATGAATACCAAATGACATCAAATCATTCATGATGTCGTATTTTTTGGCAACAGAAGTGAATACGTCAGCCACACGTGCTTGTTTTTCTGCTTTATTGACGGTCTTATAGCCAAAATGCGTCTGCTCATTACCATCTGTTTCAGGCGTGTGCGGATTATTGATATCATCACGCTGATTGAATAGCGTTTGTTTTATGGTTTGCTCTGAAGTATTTGTGCGAGTCGTTTTGTCGTTGTTTGGCATAGTGGTTTGTTGGCCTTGCGGCGTTCCAGTAGGTAGGTCTTGAACTTTAGTAAAGTCGCTATTGTCATCACTAGCAACGCTGTTATTCTTGCTCGGCACGACATTGGTGGTTTGATTACGTAATATCTGCGCGCTGATCTGTTGATTATGAGCAATACTGTCTTTTACCAGTTTGTCTTGCAAATGACCATTAGTCGTTGTGGCTTGATTAGAAGGAGCGCTGCTATCTTTTGCATTATCAGTCATCATGTTGTCCTAGAATTTATTTTTATGATTGTCTTTATCGGAGAAAGTCGTTAAATAGTAAGCGTCAATTAGCTATTTAACATATTGAGTTTATGATACACCAAACGCTACCGGCTTACTGCCATTATCCGTATCATGAACCTGATCGATAATGGACAGTTCACGCTCGCAGAACGGCTCAATAAAATCGCTGACGCTACTCAGAGGTTTCATGGCCTTAAAGCCTGTATCAATAAAATCATAAAGCGGCTGGTAGCCATGACGATAGGCTGTACTTTTTGCTAGTGCAAAGGCTTTTTTGAGCATAAACGAGTTTAGGTGTTTGTCCGTGCGATAACAGACGTCTTTTAGATTAGCAATCTGAACTCGGCGCTCGTCTTCTTCATCGACAGTACGGTAGGCGGTTAGCATATTCTCTTCGTTTACTGGTAAATCCTGAGCGAGTAACCACTGGGCTAAATGCAGATCTAGCTCAATGGCAAAAATCGCTGCTTGGATGCCCATGCTACCAGCCTCTAGGGCTGACTCTTTAGCAAGACGTTCTAGCTTTTTCGCTTTTGGCAGGATACGTGCTAACTGCTCCGCCAATAACTTGAATTCTTCGCCACCATATAGCTGAGTGAGAAAGTAATCTGCCATTAGTTGGTTTTTAGGTTGTTCAAATAGCTCGCGATGCGTCTGCTGGAGACGTGTTTGTTGCCATGATTGTACTTCTTTGAGCTTAGCATTTAATTCATCATCTTGGTGATAAGGCATCGCCCAAAAACGTGTCAAATGCTGTTGTAAATCAGCTAAAGCGGTCATGGCAGTGAATCCTGTAGAAGTAAATAGGGTAATCAAATTTAAGTATAGTTGTTTTAAATATTGTGAGTCAGGGTTATAAGGCTTGCAACAACTGTTCTACCCTATACCCAAAATTGTGTTCACCTTAAAAGAAAATAATTAAGAATACAAATACCAATCTGTTACACAGCAATATTATTTACTCAATTGGTGCAGTGCTATGATTAAATGAGATAAAAATGAGCGATGAGATAAAAATGTTGAGAGTTATCTTATCGAGAGCTATCCCATAAGTCATTCATTAGTAAAGCAGCCCAATAACAATAGCGAGTGTAATCATGTCTCAAAAAAATGATACTACTGAACCAAAAGCACCACAAGCGGTAAGTACACAATTTAGCGAGCAAGTTGTGGAGCAGCGTCTAAAGCCTAATCCTTTAAGTCAGTTTTCACTGGATGAGGATTCGCTTAGACTGGCATTGGTGACGGCTCAGTATGCTTTAAAAGCCACTCGCCAGCAAACGCCTCCGACCCTCAATAAGCCAACAGGTCTGTTAGTACTAGTTAATGGAATGGAGCAGGCAGGTAAAGGTACCGCCGTTAAACAGTTGAGGCAATGGGTGGATCCAAGGCTGCTTAAAGTTGAGGCAACCATTGGTCATTCGCCATTGAGTTATCAACCCATTTGGCAAGCGCATACTAGCGCTATGCCGCGTCATGGCGATGTCATGGTATATTTCGGCAACTGGTATGCTGATTTATTATACAATGTCATGCGACTGGCGACATCCGATAGTGAGAACCTTGAAGCATTATCAAATGATAAAAGTCAAAAAAGTAAAAATTCGCTTCCTATCGCTCAGTGGCAAGACTATCTACAGCAGCAATTAGACACGCTAAAAGCATTTGAAAACGATCTCAGTGCCAATCAAACCAAGTTATTAAAATGTTGGTTTCATGTCGATATTGAAACGTTGCACAGTCGCTTAAAGGATGATGAGGCAGATCCGCAGTTTTTGTATCAAATTGACTGGAATAATAAACAAGTCATTGAGAAGTTTAATGAAGTGGCTGCAACCTTGCTGCGTCAACAGGATGATTGGGTCATTATTGATGGTGATGATAAGTTAGAGGCCGCTGATAACTTTTGTCATTTGGTGCTACATGCTATGCAAACCGCGCTGGCGAGTAGTCAGGCAGATAGCGATGACAATGATAATGAAATATCAGCAAACGATTCCCAGTCCAAGAAACTGGAACTTAACTCAGATACTAAGCAAAAACAGTTTGAGCCTGTGTCGATACCTAAGCAGCTGACGTCTATTAAAGATAAAAAAATCAGTAAGTCCGACTATCGTGAGGCATTGGCAGAGAAGCAAGCGCGGCTTGCTGAGTTGCTACGTGCACGCCAAGGTCGGCATGTTGTGTTTGCCTTTGAAGGGATGGATGCCGCCGGCAAGGGCGGCGCAATCAAAAGATTGGTCGCACCGCTAGATCCTCGCGAGTATCAAATCTATAATATTGGCGCGCCGATGTTATATGAGACTCAGCATCCTTACTTGTGGCGTTTCTGGACAAGATTGCCTGACGAGCAAACGAATCGTATTAGCCGTATCGCCATTTTTGATCGTACTTGGTATGGGCGTGTGTTGGTTGAGCGCATTGAAGGATTTGCGTCTCCTAATGAATGGCAACGAGCATATGATGAAATTAATCGTTTCGAGGCGGACTTGGCAGCAGCAGGAACGTTGGTTATCAAGTATTGGTTAGCGATTGATAAAAAAGAGCAGCTTAAACGGTTTGAAGATCGTCAAGAAACACCGCATAAGCAATTTAAACTAACGGATGATGACTGGCGTAACCGTGATAAATGGTCAGACTATGTGCAGTCTGCAGCAGATATGCTGGCACGCACGGATACAACGACAGCGCCATGGTGTGTTATTGCGACCAACGAAAAGCGTCAGGCGCGTTTAGACGTGTTAGATCATGCTATTGAGCAGTTGTCTGCATTTTCTGAAAGCAAATAGTTGTCAAAGATGCCTGAAGTTTAAGGACTCTTATAAATTTATATAATTGTATTTTCCACGTGTTTCCTAAGTAGGATGGCTCGAACCATATTCGAGCCATCCTGTCTTTTACAGAGTGTGGTCTTGTCCGTATACACCCGCAGTTACAAATCTCGCAATATCATCATGCATTATGTGCTCATATTTAATATAATAGAGCGCAAAACAGCTCCTGCTAAATAATAATTTTAATTTAGCAAACAACGTGTTTTGGTTATTTAGTATAGATAACTTAATAATTACGACAAAAATTGTTACAATAGCTGTTAGTAGTACCACAAATATCGCTAAGAAATATATAAGCCGCAAGATGCTGTAATCAGACGATTTGGCAATATCACTTGCGGCTTTGTGACATGTTGAAGGATGTGCTTTCCCTTTCGCTCTAGTCGGTTCAAGGCCTTCTAATCTTATGTTATATATTTTCCATTGCTACTTCACTAGATGCTGCGACAAGCACTGTGAGTAGCAGCGCAATATTATCAACCTCATATAATTTTAATCAGCTTACGCAGGACGTACTAACGTATGGGTATTAGCAGCAGTTCTACAGAGTCAGTCAAGCCAGTTGGCTCTATGAGAATCAATCTATTTTTTGCCATTTTACTGATTGCGATGACTTCCTACTTTTTGTGGTGGGGTTTAGATTACACCATGCGTCAGCAAACGACGCTATTCATTGTGGCGACCGCTTTTGGTGTCTTTATGGCATTCAATATCGGTGGTAACGATGTCGCCAACTCCTTTGGTACTTCGGTGGGTGCAGGGACGTTGACTATCCCGCAAGCATTGGGTATTGCCGCGATATTTGAAGTATCGGGGGCAGTCCTTGCAGGCGGGGAGGTGACTGATACGATTCGAAGCGGCATTGTCGATCTAGATGGTCTATCAGTGACGCCCAATCAGTTCATTTATGTCATGCTCTCCGCATTGGTTGCAGCAGCATTTTGGCTGTTATTTGCGACCAAAAAAGGTCTGCCTGTTTCGACCACACACTCCATTATTGGCGGTGTGATTGGTAGCTCCATCGTTTTAGGTATCACGTTAGGTGGTACGGACATGGCGCTATCAACGGTAGACTGGGGAACGGTTGGAACTATCGCTATTTCTTGGGTGTTGTCGCCGCTACTAGGTGGCGTGTTGTCTTATCTTTTATATGGACAAATTAAGAAAAACATCATTGAATATAATGATAAAACCGAAGCTTATATTGCGACGCTAAAAGGCAATAAAAAAGTCTTAAAGCAAAACCATAAAGAGTTTTTGGATGGTTTGACAGAGTCTGAGCAATTGGCCTATACGTCAGCGATGCTACGTGATCAGGAAATCTATAAAGATGACGATTGTGTCGTTGAAGACCTAGAAACTGATTACTACAAAAAGCTTTATGATATTGAGAATGAGCGTAGTAGCCTTGATACTCTAAAAGCACTTAAGCAATGGGTACCTATCATTGCTGCCGCAGGTGGTGCGGTGATGACTTCTCTAGTCGTCTTTAAAGGTCTAAAAAATGTTAATAGCGGCCTGACCACGCTGCAGGGCTTCTTGATTATGGGTATGATAGCGGCGCTAGTATGGTTAGCGACTTATATCTATACCAAGAGTATCCGCGGTAAGCATAAAGAAGATTTGACCAAAGCGACATTCATTATGTTTAGCTGGATGCAGGTCTTTACCGCGTCAGCTTTTGCCTTTAGTCATGGTTCAAACGATATTGCCAATGCCGTTGGCCCTTTTGCCGCCATTATGGATGTGATCCGTACTAATAGTATCGCTACTGAAGCTGCTGTGCCACCTGCTGTCATGCTGACTTTTGGTGTGGCACTAATCGTTGGTCTTTGGTTCATTGGTAAAGAAGTGATTCAAACCGTTGGTACCAATCTAGCGAAAATGCATCCAGCTTCAGGTTTCTCAGCTGAGTTGGCGGCGGCGGCGGTTGTGATGGGCGCATCGACTATGGGTCTGCCTGTATCAAGTACTCACACGCTAGTAGGCGCGGTATTAGGTATCGGTATTGTCAACAGAGATACGAACTGGAAGCTTATGAAGCCGATTGGTTTGGCTTGGATTGTGACGCTACCTGCAGCGGCTACTATGTCTGCCATCAGTTATCTTGTATTGAGCAACATTTTTTAATGCGCTGTTTTCATCAGTGAATTATCATAATTGAGTTTTAATCACTAGGTTCAACGCAATAAAAAACGCTTATCAGCATCATGCCGATAAGCGTTTTTTTAATGATGTACGACGATTTATTCGGTACCAAATTGCTTACGTTTCTTGGCAAAAAATCTGTCCAACCTATCCATCGCATTTTCTAGGTCAAGCAAATTAGGTAAGAACACCAGACGGAAATGGTCGGGTCTGTCCCAGTTAAACCCAGTACCTTGAACCATCAATACGTTTTCTTCAACGAGCAAGTCCATCATAAAATCCATATCATCGGTGATAGGGTAAACCTCTGGATCCATTTTCGGAAAACAGTAAAACGCGCCTTGAGGCATGGTACAAGAAATACCCTTGATAGCATTAAGACGTGAGACTGCCATCTCACGTTGTTTATATAGGCGACCTTTTTCAGAAGTCAGATCTTGCATGCTCTGATGCCCACCCATCGCTGTTTGAATAGCATACTGTCCCTGCACATTAGAGCAAAGACGCATGGATGCTAGCATATCTACGCCTTCAATAAAGTCAGCTGCGTGCTGTTTGCGGCCTGATACCATCATCCAACCTGAGCGAAATCCTGCAATACGATGCGACTTCGACAAACCATTGTAAGAGAGTACGAGCACGTCGTCAGTTAAGGTGCTCATTGGGGTATGTACATTGTCATCATAGAGAATACGATCGTAAATCTCATCAGCCATGATGATTAAATCATGCTCTTTAGCAACTTCGATAATTTGCTTTAATAACTCATCGCTATAAAGGGAGCCTGTCGGGTTATTTGGGTTAATAACCACGATACCTTTCGTTTTGCTCGTGATTTTAGACTTAATATCTTCAATATCAGGGTGCCAGTTGTCTTCTTCATTACAGCGATAGTGCACAGCAGTACCGCCAGCGAGGTTGGCCGCGGCAGTCCAAAGAGGGTAGTCTGGCATCGGAATCAGGACTTCATCACCATCATTCATCAACGCCTGCATAGTCATGACAATAAGCTCAGAAACCCCATTGCCCAAATATACGTCACGTACGTCAACGGCCGACAGCAATCCCTTTGATTGATAATATTGCAAAATGGCTTTGCGCGCTGAGAAAATCCCTTGCGAGTCTGAATAGCCAGTTGCCTCAGATAAGTTCATAGCGACATCACGCAAAATCTCATGCGGGGCTTCTAAACCAAAAGGTGCTGGATTGCCCACGTTTAGTTTTAATATGCGTTTGCCTTCTGCTTCCATCTTATTCGCAGTCTGCAATAGAGGACCACGAATGTCATAGCAAACGTTTTGTAATTTATCAGATTTTTTTATGGTGTTCATAGCATGACCGTTTTTCGGATTGGTTGTCGAATTGGTTTTTGAGCCTTTAGGAGCAGTAAAAGGTTTCGTGGACTGAGCATCAGTTGTTTTAATATCTGACTGGGTGTGGGAAATCGTATCTAGCTTTTGATATTCACTGCGCTCTATAGATGATTTTAATTTGTCCGTATCAATAGAGATAACCTCATTGTTGAGGTCGCCGCGTAACAGATAGCCTTCACTACAGCCCAAAATACGTGCGAGTGTAGGCAGCTTGGATGAGACAATGCCATTGGTACCGCGCTCCCAGTTTGAGATAGCACCACGGCTCACTTTTGCACCAGCGGCTGTCATGGCTTGCGCTAGCTGCTCAGCAGTAAATCCTTTGTCACGGCGCAACTGTACCAGTCGTTCCGCTTGCGTACCTTTGCCATTGTCGTCAGACATTGTTATATGAGCCTTTGTTAATCAGTAATTATTCAGAGTAGAGATATATTAAACATTTTATTTAAATACTAATGCAAGATATTATTGCATTGATAGTTAATTTGCAAATGATTTTATAATCGGTTCAATTATGTATTGCAAGTATATCTTGCAATTAACATTTGGTTTATTTCTCTATATCTCTAAATCCCTTATATAGAGCATAAAATGTATAGGTATTAAAATTACATCTTTACCCATCATTATCCAAAATTAATTTGGTATATTTGACTCAGTTAATCTCCTCAATCATGCTTTCTATCTCCCAATATAGAGAGTACTTTTCTTATATATGCCTTGAATAGTGTGCCGATAACCAACAGATAGAGCACGTCGTTCTCATAATCATATGGCGATAAAATAGTTACCGAGATTAGATAATAAATACTCGAATAAGGATAAATTATGCAAGACAACCAACTAAGCAAAGAAGAAATCAGCCAGTTGACTGAAGCTGACTGGAAAGAGCGTTTAACCGCTGATGAGTATCATATTATGCGTGAGAAGGGCACTGAACGCCCATTTACAGGTGTATATAATGATGCGACAGATGATGGCGTTTACCGCTGTAAGGGCTGCGGTGCAAGCTTATTTGACTCAAGCAATAAATTTGATGCTAGCTGTGGCTGGCCAAGTTTTGACCAAGGTATCGATAACAGCGCGATTGAAGAGCACGTCGATAACTCGCTAGGCATGACTCGTACTGAAGTCACTTGCAGTAACTGCGGCGCACATTTGGGTCATGTATTCCCTGATGGCCCTACTGAGACAACAGGCATGCGCTATTGCATCAACTCAGTATCTATCGATTTAGATAAGTCTGAGAAGTAAGTAGGCTAAGTAGTATTAGAAATGTGAAAGGGAAGTACAAGGTGCTTCCCTTTCAATAGTTTTATTAGGTGTATGATAGAAAAAGAAGTAGCGCATAAACACCCAAAACAATAAAAACCTCAATTTAAGGATAAATAATGAGCACAATTTATGATTTTACGGCTGAGCGCATGGATGGTAACTCACAAGCATTTTCAGATTACCAAGATAAAGTATTATTAATCGTCAATACCGCAAGCAAATGTGGATTTACGCCGCAGTTCGAAGGTTTAGAGTCACTATATCAACAATATAAGAATCAAGGACTGGTGGTTATCGGTTTTCCTTGTAATCAATTTGGTAGCCAAGATCCAGGTAGTAATGATGAGATTGGTGCGTTTTGCCAAAAGAACTATGGTGTCAGTTTTCCAATGATGGCAAAGACTGATGTCAATGGCGCAAATGCTCATCCTATCTATGAATGGCTAAAAGAACAAAAGGGTGGCGTGCTGACAGATGGTATCAAGTGGAATTTCACCAAGTTCCTAGTCGATAGTAAAGGTCAGGTTATTGACCGTTATGCACCAACGACCAAGCCAGAAGCCATTAAAAATGACATCGAGCAAGCATTAGCCAATAAATAAGCATTAAATCTAAAAAACATTGATTTTATATGAAAATATAAAATCAATAAAAACAAATGCTTGCTAGATATTCTAATAAAAATCGAAAAAATATCTAAAAAAGTGGTAAATACTGTTTGACACCCAACAGTAAATCTATATAATACACTCCCACAGCAACGGAGCTTAGTGACAAACTTAAGAGCTCAGTTGCTGTTGAATAAATTGCATAGCAGTTATTCGAAGGGTGATTAGCTCAGTTGGTAGAGCGTCTGCCTTACACGCAGAATGTCGGCGGTTCGAATCCGTCATCACCCACCACTTCTTAGCAAGTGGCTAAACAAGCTAAGAGACCTAAGCAGCGGTAGTTCAGTTGGTTAGAATACCGGCCTGTCACGCCGGGGGTCGCGGGTTCGAGTCCCGTCCGCTGCGCCATATTCAAAACGAATTTAAACGGTTAAGTTTAAGCAAGTTTCGCCTCAAGCATTAGGTTGTTTGGGGTTTTTTTGTATCTATGTTTTATGAGTGATAAGTCAGATAAGGAAATAAAGTAAGAGTTAGAGTCTAGTATTATGACTGATATTTACTTAATTCATATCGCTTAAAGGTCAGCTAAAACGACGACCCTTCTTTTATATCAGTCTTATACTGAGTAAAAGAAGGGTCGTTGTATTTATCCTAGTTATAGCACTTTAAAATGTCTTTGCTTAAAACTCATTGTTTAAAACTTGAGACGCGTTTTAGCTCATTGCAAATTTTATCTACGAATAAAGGGTTAGTCATGCGTTGCTTGCCATGCACCCATTGACCCTAAATAGATATCAATGTGCTCAAAACCTCGACTAGCAAGCCATCCTGCTGCTATTGTTGCCCGAGCACCACTGGCACACATCAAGGTATAGTGACGACTTTGGTCAAGCTCATGCCAACGCTCATTCAGGTGACCAACATAGATATGCTGTGACCCTTCGATCGCATTGGTATTCCTCTCATCGATATCGCGTACATCGAGCAATGTCCAATTTTGAGCACTATTAAGGCGACTCTCTACCTCAGTTGTATCGATCATAGGGGTTTGCTGCATCTGTTCCCCTTTGGCAGCGGCAGGGACGACACCCACATAGCCACCGACAATATTATCAAAAGCAATACGTACCAGATGCTCCATCGCAGTCGCCAGTTGATCTTCATCAGAGGCAATCAGTGCCAAGCTTTGTCCTTCTTCAATCACCTACAAAGAGCGCATCACCGGTAAAAACGCCAACCGCCTTATCTGGGTACGCCGTGTCAAACAGCGCATAAGCAAGATGATCATCGGTATGACCAGGCGTTTCTAAGACATGAATTTCTAATTGGCCAATTGGAAAACAATCACCATTACGTGCGGTCTCAGCGTAGACAACAGGTTGTTCTGGATTGGGTCCATGCAAAACTGTTGCCCCTGTCATTGCAGCCAAGATAGATGCGCCAGAAACCAAATCCTCATTACGATGTGTTTCAAAAATATGAGTAATTTCAAGTCCTGCTGCACGCGCTTTTTCTACATATATCGCACAGTCACGACGTGGATCAATTACCGCTGCTTGACCGCCAGAGCCTACCAAATAGGATAAGTGCGAAAGTCCAGGTGTCTTAATTTTCTCTAGTAGCATGGTCATTTCCTTATTGTTGTTTTAATCATAATAGTTATTTTAATCAGGTTTATTGGCAGTACAGAGCGAGAGCTACCAGCCAAATCTAGTTTTACTCTTGCATAAACTTGCATTCAATCTAGCATGAACTTCTAAGTATCATCAATATACAATAACATATATTAAACTTGTTATTTACATAAGGCCAAACGTAGAGAATTTTAGGTTGAAAAGGTGGGGTGATCATTATTTCCACTATTTGGTTAATCGCTTTTACTCGTTGATGTATATAGTTTAATTACACAGATATATCTTTTTTAGATTAAAAATATCTGTCAAACATTGAATTATTTTAATATGTCTATATTATCGGACATATGGAAATAACTAATGCTATCGCAAGCTTTGCTGCGCTCTCTCAAGATACTCGTTTAAAGGCTTTTAAGCTGCTAGTCAGCCATGAGCCTGAAGGCCTACCTGCGGGCGAAATAGCCCGTCAGCTCTCTGTCCCTCATAATACAATGTCAGCCCACCTATCGGTGCTGGCACGGGCAGGGTGGGTGGTCTCACAGCGTCATAGCCGACAGATTATCTATCGGGCCGCGCTATCACATATGGATAACGTCATTCAGTTCCTGTTGCAAGATTGCTGTGCGGGACATCCAGAACTGTGTGCGTCACTCATGGATAGCCTGAGTGGCTGCAGAGTAAATGAGTCTGCTGAGCAAAGTAATGATTAAACCAATTATCAATTCAATAAATACATAAAATAGGTGTAAATACTATGAAGCCATTAATCTTTCATAATCCTAAATGTGGTACATCTCGTAACACACTTGCCATTATTAAGGCGTCAGGTGAAGAGCCAGAAATGGTGGAATATCTGAAAAATACACCAACGCGCGACCGTTTAGTGGAGCTGTTGGCACAAATGCAGATTTCGCCTAGAGAGCTGTTAAGAAGCAAAGAAGCTATCAATGATGAGCTTGGTCTGGATAATCCTGAGTTGTCTGACGACCAAATTATCGATGCCATGATTGCGCATCCTATTTTAATCAACCGTCCTATCGTAGTGACTGATAAAGGCGCTGCTCTATGCCGTCCGTCAGAGCGTGTGTTTGAGTTGTTAGCAAATCCAGTAAGTAGCTTTACAAAAGAAGACGGCGAGGTTGTTACTCATGACAAACACTGAGGTTGACCAAATAGTAGCAGTTGATCCTACTGTTTCGCCAGAATTTAGCTTAGACGATTTGCCCAATATTGATATAGATAATCTTCAGCCTATCGACATTGATTCTTTGGTTGCGCCAAATGACTCACGTCATCCACCGAAAATATTAGTGCTATACGGTTCTGTCCGTGCGCGCTCGTTTTCTAGATTGGCCGCTGAAGAGTCTAGCCGATTGCTACGTTGGTATGGTTGTGAAGTAAAAATGTTTGATCCATCCGGCTTGCCGTTGCCTGACGATGTAGACGCAGACCATCCCAAAGTGCAAGAGTTACGGGAGCTGGCGCAGTGGTCAGAAGGCATGCTGTGGGTGAGTCCAGAGCGTCACGGCAGTATTACCAGTATCATGAAAGCGCAAATCGACTGGATACCGCTGTCACTAGGTGGCGTGCGTCCAACTCAAGGTAAAACCCTAGCACTGATGCAAGTCAGCGGCGGTAGTCAGAGCTTTAATACAGTTAATCAAATGCGTATTCTCGGGCGCTGGATGCGGATGATTACTATCCCCAACCAATCTTCGATACCCAAAGCGTTCTTAGAGTTCAACGACGACAATCGCATGGATATGTCTCCGTTATATCTGCGTCTTGTCGATGTCTGTGAAGAACTAGTGAAGTTTACCTGGCTCACACGCGGACGTTCAGATTATCTCACTGATCGTTATTCAGAACGCGTTGAGAGTGCTGAAGAAGTATCGAGCCGCGTCAATCAAAAATCGATCTAACCTCCTAATCGATCTAATTTCCTATATTAAATCGCCTGAATAAAATCAGCTTAAGTAAGGTTGTACAATGCTTGCATTTGCTATTTTTGTGGTCACTTTAGTCTTAGTTATTTGGCAACCTAAAGGATTGGGCATCGGTTGGAGCGCCATGGGTGGTGCTTTAGTCGCGTTAGCGCTTGGCGTCGTGCAGTTATCAGATGTGGGTATCGTCTGGAATATTGTCTGGGATGCGACCTTTACTTTTGTAGCGCTGATCATCATCTCGCTTATCTTAGATCGGGCAGGGTTTTTTGGCTGGGCTGCATTACATGTGGCACGCCTTGGCAATGGACAAGGGCGCTTATTGTTTCCGATGATTGTCGTGCTCGGCGCCTTTATTTCTGCCTTTTTTGCCAATGATGGTGCTGCGCTACTACTGACCCCGATTGTCATCGCTATCTTGCTACGTCTGAAATTTTCGCCACCATCAGCGCTGGCATTTATCATAGCGACTGGTTTTATCGCTGATACGGCAAGTCTGCCATTGGTCACCTCAAATTTAGTCAATATCGTCAGTGCCAATTATTTTGATATTGGTTTCGGTCGTTATGCGGCTGTGATGGTACCAGTCAATATAATGTCTGTATTAGCGACGCTACTGGTGTTGTGGATTGTCTATGCACGTCATATTCCAAAAACCTACTCGACTAGCGAGCTAAGCGCTCCAGAGTCTGCCATTACCGATCCATTGGTATTCCGAGCTGCCTTTCCGTTATTAGGTTTGCTACTGGTCGCCTACTTTGCAACAGAGCCGTTGGGGCTACCTATTTCACTGGTCACGGGCATCGCTGCTGTTGCATTAATGGCAATCGCTGGTCGTATATGGCAAGGCGGGCGAGGTTCCGTGGTCTCTGTGAGCGATGTAGTACGTAAAGCACCTTGGCAAATCGTACTATTTTCAATCGGCATGTATTTGGTGGTATATGGTCTGGGTAATGCAGGACTTACTGCCTATGGTGTGCAGGTACTTAACTGGTTAGGACAACAAGGCGCAGTCATTGCTACCGTTGGGACTGGGTTTTTATCAGCGATAGTTGCTTCTGTTATGAATAATATGCCAGCAACCTTAGTCGGCGCGCTTGCGATTGATCAAGCACAAGTGCCTGCCGCAACGCGAGAGCTAATGATTTATGCCAACGTCATCGGTAATGATTTGGGCCCTAAATTTACGCCGATTGGTAGTCTTGCTACTTTACTATGGTTACATGTGTTGGCAGAAAAGGACTACAAAATTAGCTGGGGACAGTACATAAAAATTGGTCTACTGATCACGCCACCTGTGTTGTTAGTGACACTGTTAGCATTGGTATTCTGGCTACCACTATTGCCAAGCTAACTGATGAAAAACTTACTACAGTAATATCCTATCGTGACAATGATATTCATTTTTAAATATTATGGTCATAATCAAGTATGAGACAAAGTAGTGATTAGCGCTTATCAAAGCGGCAAAATAGATAAACAATATTAGGGTCTGTTGAACATTCAAATATTAGGACTGCTGATCGCGAAAATCGCATCAAACTAGGCGTAAACCGACGATAATGTCGAGACCTTAACTAGGCTTACAACAACGTTTGAGGTGATTTTAGCATCAGCCTTGAGAACGGATCGAGTAAAGCACTGCTTTGCCCGTTTGCAAGACGAGAGCTGTGCTCGAGTGGAGGACAGGGCTGTTTTTTGCCAATATATGGCGAAATTGTCTAACCTAGAACGACTAGGCGTCAAAAATTTCACTGCGTATTGTCTAAAAAATAGTCACTGCCAGTACCACATTTGAATGTTCAACAGACCCTAAATGATACGCATAAAAAAACCCTCATCAAATTGATGAGGGTTTTGGCAAATGCCATAATTGAATCAAAATTGACTCAAGAAATTTACTACTAAAATGTGGCTCTCCAACCTGGGCTCGAACCAGGGACACACGGATTAACAGTCCGTTGCTCTACCAACTGAGCTATTGGAGAATAGGCTGTAAGTGTTTAATCGCTTACAACGAGCCTTAGAAGTCTCTAACGAGTTCTTGCTAAGTGGGGCGTATTCTAGCAAAGTTAAAAAATACGTCAAGCCTTTTTTTGCATAATTAGTAAAAATTATCATTTTAATGATGAGATAGCGTGTTTTTCCTAGTTATGCCCAAGACTCGCGTAAAAAAAGACGCCCTATAGAATGTATATGGCGTCTTTTTTATGAACAGCGGTAAGACTCGTTGCTTTTTAAAATTTATTCAGCAACGTCTAAGTCAGCCACTGCTTTTTCGATACGCGATAGGGCATCTTTCAATGTTGCCTCATCAGTAGCGTACGAGATACGCATATAGCCGCCAAGACCGAATGCATCGCCAGGTACAACTGCTACGCCTACTTTGTCCAATAACCATGCTGAGAATTCAGTACATGACGACAGGCCAGCTGCTTTGATTAGCGGTACGATATTTGGGTATACATAGAATGCGCCATCAGGACGTAAACAAGTAATGCCTTTGATGGCATTTAGACCATCTACGACTAGGTCACAGCGTTTCTCAAAAGCGGCTACCATTGGCTCTAGTACACTTTGATCACCACTGATAGCAACTTCGGCAGCTACTTGGCTGATTGACGTTGGGCAAGAGGTAGATTGTGACTGCACCTTTTTCATGGCGCCGATTAGCTTAGCAGGGCCACCCGCATAGCCGATACGCCAGCCTGTCATTGCATATGCTTTAGACACACCGTTCAAGATGATGGCGCGATCTTTTAGCTCAGGTGCCGCGTTTAAGATATTGTAGAACTTATCACCTGTCCAGCGGATGTGCTCGTACATATCGTCTGAAGCTACATAGACTTGTGGATGCTTTTTCAATACTTCAGCGATGGCCTTTAGCTCATCTAATGTATAAATCATACCTGTTGGGTTAGATGGGCTATTTAATACCAACAATTTAGTCTTGTCAGTGATGGCTTCTTCTAGCTGCTCAGGGGTGATTTTGAAGTCTTGTTCAGCTGGGCATTTGACGATGACTGGCACGCCTTCTGCGATGATAACCATGTCAGGATAGCTGACCCAGTATGGTGCTGGGATGATGACTTCGTCGCCAGGATTGATAAATGCCTGGGCAAGGTTAAAGAATGACTGCTTACCACCGACTGATACTAGGATTTCGTTTGGCTCATAGCTGATGTCGTTGTCGCGCTTGAATTTCTCGATGATGGCTGTTTTTAGCTCTGGCGTACCATCGACAGCCGTATATTTAGTGAAGCCATCATTGATTGCATCGATTGCTGCTTTTTTGATGTGTTCAGGGGTATCAAAATCAGGTTCACCAGCGCCCAAACCGATAATATCTTTACCAGCTGCTTTTAGCTCTTTGGCTTTATTGGTAATCGCTAGCGTAGGTGATGGTTGGATGTTGTTGACGCGGTCAGACAGTTGCAACTCGCTCATGAGAGATCCTTTTTTATATGAGTGTGGGGTTGGTGAAAATCTGATATTAATTATATAACGTTTTCATTGCTATCAGGATAAGATGTCAGATAGTTTAAGAAAAGATAGCGTCATCTTACCGTGGTACGGCGCTCATTCGATTATAGATGATGCTGATGATGCTTCGGCAAACGACGCGATTGCTAGTTTTTGCATTAGTTTTTGCATTGTAGCATGCTGATATTGAGCTGTCTTATGACGCTAGTAACAGAATATTGTGTTGTTGCTTGTGATAGCAGGGTACTTGTGGAAATGACAAATAACACGCTGAGCTTAAGCTTAAGCCCATATGATTGCGAAGACACAACAATAAACCTATAGCTGACCACTACAATTATTTAGATTTGTTAAATAAAATGGCTTATAGCTTAATGAAATGCGACCAATGATATCTGCCAAGAATAACGATAATAGATAGCTGTTATCAAAGGTTTGATTTTTTATTAAGCAATCAGTTCAAATGCACTAATTCCATATTATGAAAATACTTAAAAAGATAAGAATACTCAAAAAGGATATTTACGATGACAGATTCTACTGAAAAATTACATATTCTCATTACTGGGGCAACGTCAGGCATTGGTAAGCAGTTGGCAAAAGACTATCTGCTAGCAGATCATTATGTATATGCGGTCGGCCGTGACAATGAAGCGTTGGCAGAGCTTCAGGCGTTAGGCGCAGATACGATTGATTTAGACCTCATGGATCGAGAAAAGGTCATCGAAGCTTTTGAAAAAATCGACAATGTCGATCTAGCTATTTGCGGCGCTGGCATGTGCGAGTACTTAGATATGCCGAACTTTGATAGCAGTGTGTTTATGAAAGTCATGTCAGTCAATATGGGAACGTTGTCTCATGCGATCGAAGGAGTGCTGCCAAAGCTAATCGCTTCAAAAGGTCGCTTGGTCGGTATCGGTTCAGCATCTGCTTATGTGCCTTTTGCGCGCGCTGAAGCTTATGGTAGCTCAAAAGCTGCTATCCATTATCTGATGAAGACCTTACAGATTAGCCTTGCTCCGCATGATGTGTCAGTTAGCTTAGTCGTACCTGGTTTTGTTGAGACACCGATGACCAAACAGAATGACTTTCCGATGCCATTTATCCAGACGCCAGCGCAGGCAAGTCAAGCCATACGTGACGGTATCGAAAGCGGGCATGAGGTGATTGAATTCCCAAAGAAATTAACTATGCCATTAAAAGCCTTAGGTACGTTGCCTGATTTGGTCTGGCAGCAAGTTAGTGAAAAACTTAATAAAAAATAATCTACTATCAGTAGAACTCTCAGCCATCATATCGACAGAAAAATACAGAAGGGAATGCTTTTATGCCGTTTACTCGTTTCAAGCGTGCAAGTAACCAAAAAAATGCTACCGATGCTGCAACAGATTCTGACCATCAGACTGCCCAAAAACGTATTGCTATCATCGGCTCAGGTGTATCAGGACTGACATGCGCCCATTATTTAGGTACGCAACATGATGTGACGGTATTTGAAGCCAATGATTATATCGGCGGGCATGTAAACACGATTGATGTGGTGCTACAAGACGGTAGAAAAGCAAAGAGTAGCAATGTAGAGAGTAGTGCGATAGATACAGGATTTATTGTTTTTAATGAGCGCACATACCCGAACTTCTTTCGTTTGCTTCATGAGTTACAGGTGCCTTTTCAGGCAACGGACATGAGCTTTTCTGTCAAAAACACTGCACGTCATTTTGAATACAATGGGCATACGCTCAACACCTTATTATCGCAGCGCAAAAACGTACTCAATCCGAAATTTTGGCAATTTATCAAAGATATCTTGCAGTTTAATAAGCACATTAAGCAGCTACGTCAAGATTATGATAATGCGCGTGCTGCGGGGCAAGACATTAGCGGACTTACTGAGCAGACACTCGGTGGTTATCTAGCACAAAAAAACTATGGTCAGCTATTGACCAATAATTATCTGCTACCGATGGTCTCAGCCATTTGGTCAACCAGTCTGGATGAAGTACCAGATTTCCCATTGGTGTTTTTTGCGCAATTCTTTGACAATCATGGCTTGCTCGATGTGGTCAATCGTCCGCAATGGTTTACGATCAAAGGTGGCTCAAAACAATACGTTAATAAACTGATCCCACGCTTTATCAAAGCGGGCGGTAAAGTGCGAGTTAACAGTCCAGTACAGTCTGTGACGCGTGATGGTGAGCAAGTGATTTTGACAGTACAGAATGCTTTGACAGTGCAGGATAAAGGTAACGCTGACAATCGTAGCGAAAATCTTGTATTCGATGAAGTCATTTTTGCCTGCCATGCAGACACCGCATTGAAGATTCTAAAAGATGCCAGTACCGATGAGTCAGAGGTGCTGAGTCACTTCCGCTTTACCAAAAACACGGCAGTATTGCACACCGATACGAGTGTCTTACCTAAGAAGCCACTGGCATGGGCAAGCTGGAATTACCTTATCGATGAAAAAACTTCAGCCAATGTGACAGACAAGAATCAAGCTGGCGTAAATACACAACCACCTGAAAAACCAGTGCTAACGTATCATATGAATATCTTGCAGCGTCTGACCAAGAAGCATAATTATTTGGTTACGCTTAATCATGAAGTCGATGATAAGCAAATCGTCAAAAGCATTGATTATAGTCATCCAGTGTTCGATCTAAAGATGATTGAGGCGCAAACCAAATGGTCAAGCATCTCTGGCGCTGGGTTGCACACGCATTTTTGCGGGGCATATTGGTTTAATGGCTTTCATGAAGATGGCGTACGCAGCGGTCTACGTGTATGTCAGGCGCTCGGCCATGATATCGATATAAAAGATGAGGTTGATCCAGCGCATTTGCCTAATACGGATAGTGCACATACGCCGTTTCGTTATAAAGACTTGCCGATAAAGGCTGACACAAAGGCACGCAAACTTGATAAGCGTCAAATTATCACTGCGACTACTAATCAGGAGCTGGTTGAGTATGCTAATCGTTTGCAGAGTTCAACTGCTGAGACGAGCCGATATAAGAAACGTGGCTTATTCGGTCGCCGTAAAACCAAATAATATGACGATTAACGCCATTATGTATTCTAAGTGTTTTGAAAGATTCGCCATACGAAAAGCACACCGTTACCCAAGAGACTATTTATGACCACGCCCGCTCAAGATACCAATACTATGCCAAGTCATGAGTATTCTTATGATACAAATGCATTGCCGCATCAGCTGTTTGAGGGTACGACATGGCACAGTCGGCTGCTACCTAGTGTAAATAAATTCGTTTACCCTTATCGCTATTGGGGCGTTAATATTAGCGTGCTTGCGAAAGGGAAGGAGCTTCCTGAAATTAGCACGGTGTCATTTGACGAGAGTAAGTTTTTAGAAAAATTACCATTGCGTAAAGTATTACCGAAAAAGCTACTAGCGCAAGGTCTGCCTCTATTTTCAACAAAGAAAAAGGCGCTACAACGATTCTGTCCTAATGATTATCTACAGCATACTGACATACAGAGTAATAATAGCCTAAGCAATGATAAAAAACTTGATAGTAATGTAGAGTCTGTTCAAACGCTGAAAAAACGTCTAAGCCAGGCATTTGAAAAACATGCAGGTAGCGCACCTGAAGGCGATATGTTGGGATTGCTCGTCTGCCGTAATGCTGGCATGTACTTTAGCCCAGTCAATTTTTACTTGGGGTTTAATGCGCAGCAAACGCCCACTCATCTATTAGCTGAGGTGTCTAATACGCCATGGGACAAGCGTCATTACTACGGGTTTCTGTTAGAAGGAGAGAATACTGAGTTCTGTCGTGACAAGGACTTTCACGTATCACCTTTTAACCCTATTGACCAGCTGTACCGCTGGCAGGTTACGGTAAAAGGTACTAAAACGGATGAGCTGCCTAATACTGGCTTACAAGTGCGTATCGCTATCAATATCAGCGATGAGCGCGGTGAAGTTCTAAAAACTGGTATAAAGATATCAGGCGTACCGATGACAGAAGAGGCTGTTCGTCATAGCTTGCGAAAAAACCCTTTGATGAATATGACATCATTAACCCGTATTTATTGGCACGCGTTCAAGCTCTATGCGATAAAAAAAGTGCCATATATCAACTACGATGAAAAATTGGCCGACAGTCAACAGAAAAGCAGCCAGCAGTCTTGATCGCAAAAAGATGTCTTACAGTTACAGCAATTTTCAAATATCAACAATCCAAAAATTTTGTCAATGTAATACTAAAAATGAATCACTAAAAAACAAAGCATTTAAACAAGGATAAATACACGATGCCAGCACGACCGACCGATCGAGCACCAGTCACAAAACTAGAAAAATTAACTGCTCGTGTGAGCAAAGTGGTTAATGAAAGTGCTGTACTACAGCCAGTCAGCAATAGTGTGAATAACTTAGCGAGAAAGCTTATATTTCGTGCGTTACAGCATGTTCAGTTTGGTAGCCTCACGCTGATTGAAACGTTTGACGAGCAGGAACCTAAGACAAGAAGTTTTGGTAAAGTAGCTACTAACGATGCTAGTAGCTCGGCGGTTGGTCGCCATTCGCTACATGTGACGCTACAGATTCATGATAGCGCTGTCTATCGTCAGCTATTACTTGGTGGCTCTATCGCGCTAGCAGACAGTTATATCAATGGTGAATGGGATACGGATGATCTAACAGGTTTGATTCGTTTGGCGGCTCGTAACTTAGCAGTGCTCAATAAACTAGAAAATCGTTTTGCTGGTATTAGTAAAGCATTTGAAAAAGCGAAGCATCAGCTTCGTAGCAATGACAAATCTGGCTCCAAATCCAATATCCTAGCGCATTATGATTTGGGTAATGACATGTATGAGCGGTTTTTGGACGATACGATGATGTATTCATCAGCAGTCTATCCTACGCCTGACGTGACGCTTAGCGATGCTCAGCAGCACAAACTGTCGCTTATATGCCAACGTTTACAGCTTAGTGCTGATGATAATGTGATCGAAATTGGTACAGGGTGGGGCGGCTTTGCTATCTTTGCGGCCAAGCATTACGGCTGCCATGTGACTACCACGACTATCTCTGATGCCCAGTATGATGAAGCACAGCGACGAGTCGAGGCGGCAGGTCTGTCTGACAAGATTACATTGCTTAAGCAAGATTACCGCGAGCTGACAGGTCAATATGACAAGTTAGTCAGTATCGAGATGATTGAAGCGGTGGGGCATGAGTACTTACCGACTTTCTTTGCTAAGTGTAATAGCTTACTCAAGCCGACAGGTCTTATGGTATTACAGGCCATCACCTTTAACGATCAGAATTATCAAGACTATATCGATTCAGTCGATTTTATCCAAACGCATATTTTCCCAGGTGGTTGTCTGCTCTCAAACCAAGAGCTGACGACACAGTTTACTAAGCAGACCGATATGGTCGTAAAGCAATTACATGATTATGGCTTTGATTATGCGTACACGCTGCGTGACTGGCGTGCTGCGTTTATGGCGCAGCGTGCAGAGATTCAAGCGCTTGGCTATGACGATGCCTTTATCCGCCTATGGGAGTTTTACTTTTGCTATTGCGAAGGTGGGTTTTTGGAGCGCACGATCGGTGTGGTACAAGTTACAGCGGTGAAGCCTAACAACATTGATACGCTACATTTTTCTGATCTGCCATCTGCCGTCTTAAATCATAAAACGGTTTTGAACGATGAGACTGTCTTCAACGATGCAGATACGTTAGACACAGCATCGGTATAAGTTAGGTGATATAGATATGGTTTGTTTATAACCTTCATAGGATTTCATACTGCACTAACAGTTTGAGACCCATATGTTGAGAGGTTGTACATCGAAAGGTTATATATTGAAAAGTTCTATGATGTTTGTAGGGCACGCTTATCACGCAGACCGGAGTAGCGTGTTACCGCCAGTGCCATTAAAGAGATAACAGCACCGATCCAAGCCGTGTCTTGCAATGACATATTTTCAACCACGCTACCACCGATGATTGAGCCTAGTGCAATACCGATATTAAATGCAGCAATGTTCAATCCAGAAGCAACATCGACAGCGTTTGGCGTATATTTTTCAGCTTGTTTGACCACGTAGATTTGTAGACCTGGTACATTACCAAAGGCGAAAGCACCCCATACCAAAATAGTCAGCACAGCAGCAATCTTGGACTGCATAGTAAAGGTGAACAGTAAAAGAATGACACTTAAGGCGCTAAATATAATGCTAAGCGCACTAATAGGGCCGCGTTTATCTGCAAGTTTTCCGCCCCAGATATTACCAATAGCAACGGACACGCCATATACGAGCATGATAAGCCCAATGGCTGATGGTGCAAATTTGGTCTGCTGTTCTAAGATAGGGGCTAGATAGGTAAATGCCGTAAACGTACCGCCATAGCCAAGGATAGTCATTAGATAAACTACCAGTAGTTGTGGTTTTACAATGACTTGTAATTGTTCTTTGAACGTTGCAGGGATAGATTTCTTAAGGTTTTTCGGTACCAATATTGCGCTACCGATTAAAGCGATTAAACCCAGTACTGAGACGACCAAAAACGTAGCGCGCCAACCGAAATGCTGTCCAATCCATGTACCAAGGGGTACGCCAGTGACGAGCGCCACGGTAAGCCCAGTAAACATAATGGCAATCGCGCTGGCTTCTTTTTCTTTACTGACAAGGCTGGTAGCAATCATGGAACCAATAGAGAAAAACACACCATGCGCCAGACCGGTCAAGATACGGGCAAGTATTAAGGTTTCATAACTTGGGGCTTGCCAAGCCAGCAAGTTGCCGATGACAAACAGACCCATTAGGCTCATCAGTACTATTTTGCGATTCCAGCGGCCAGTGAGTGCGGTAAGTATAGGGGCACCGATGGCAACACCGACAGCATATAGGCTAACGAGTAACCCTGCTGAAGGTAAGCTCACGCCTAGATCTGCGGCAATAGTTGGTACCAGACCAACGATGACAAATTCGGTTGTCCCAATTGCAAATGCGCTTAGAGTAAGCGCCCATAAAGCGAGTGGCATAACGACATCCTAATAATTAAATGATGCGCGTAGTTTGACGGATTTATAGTTTGCAAAAAACAGCACAAATGACAAAATACCTTTGTCGATTTTGTAAAGGTAATCATGATGATGGGACATGCTAAAACAGAAGACATAGAGATATTTTTGACGGTAGTAGACACGGGTAGCTTTACTGGCGCTGCCAACTTACTGAATCAGCAGGTTGCCAAAGTATCTCGTGCGGTGTCCAGACTCGAAGACACGCTGCAATGCACGCTGCTAAATAGAACGACACGGCGCTTGGAGCTGACGGAGGAAGGGCATGTCTTTATAAGATATGCGCGTGAGAGTTTAAATACGTTATATACCGGTGAAGAAGCGATTAAGCTGTTAAAACAAGCGCCGAGTGGGCATTTACGGATTGACGCCGCGAGCCCGTTTGTCTTTCATCAACTGACGCCTTTGGTTGGTGATTTTGTGGCGCAGTATCCACATATCACTCTCGACCTTACCTCGCATGACAATATTATTGATTTGCTTGAGCATAAGACGGATCTAGCTATCAGAATTGGCGACTTAAAAGACTCAAATTTGCATGCACGTCTATTAGGTAAAAGTAAGCTGCGGCTAGTAGCCAGTCCTGAATACTTACACCAGCATAATGAAGTGACTCATATTGATAATTTGAATGTTGATGATTTAAGCACTCATAAATTAATTGGCTTTAACGATGCGTCAAAACTAAATAGCTGGCCACTAAAAACTCCAGTTAAACTGAATTTTCATATGACTGGCAGTAGCGGCGAGACCTTACGTCAGCTATGTTTGAATCATCAAGGTATTGCTTTATTGTCACATTTTATGATTGGTGAAGATTTGGAATCTGGACGATTGGTTGAAGTATTGCCTGAGGCGATAGTCAGACCAAACAACCGTGAAGCCATACAGGCAGTATATTATAAAAACAGTGCTGTATCTTCGCGTATTCTGGCATTTTTAGACTTTATTCAACCACGACTGACATTATAACTTTTATACGTTTTTATTCATTTTATAAGGGATGACATCATGGGTTACGTTTTTATTTATCTCGCTGCTGTGGTTATCTTTTTGGGTGTCGATGCTGTATGGCTGACGACCATGAAAGGCGCCTTTTATGAGTCGCGTATAGGGCATCTATTGGCTGATGAGCCAAACATGATGGCCGCTGGCGTGTTTTATATGTTTTATATATTGGCACTTTGTATTTTGGTTCTGTATCCGCAAATCAAAGCTGGCGCATCCGTTGGTCATATCTTCTTGCTTGGTGGTCTGATTGGCTTGATGGCTTATGGCACATACGACTTTACCAATTTAGCACTGTATAAGGGCTTTACGCTAGATACAGCGTTGGTTGACTTTGTATGGGGTGGTATTTTGACCGGTTCGGTTAGCGCCATAGTAGCGTGGCTTGCGTATCGCTTTCACTGGTTAAGCTAATGCTTATATCTTGGCCTATATAACGCTGTTTAAATAGCCCTGATTTACACAATTTAGACTGTCTAATGACAGAGGTCTGTTTGTGCTATACGGCGACCTGCTGTATAAATGGTAGACATAATAAATAAGTGTCAAACCATTAAGGAATATTATGCCGCAATACAATACCAGCTCCACTGCCAAAAAAGCCCCATTAAACCATGAGCTATACATGTCAGTACTGATGACGCCTGATATGGCGAATTTCATTGGCAATGTGCATGGTGGGGATTTGCTCAAGATGCTTGATCAGGTCGCTTATGCTTGTGCCAGTCGCTATAGTGGTAACTATGTGGTGACACTGTCTGTCGATCAGGTGATGTTCCGTGAGCCGATATATGTGGGCGAGCTGGTTACTTTTGCAGCCAGTGTCAATTATGTTGGTAATACCTCAATGGAAGTAGGTATCCGCGTCGAAGCAGAAGATGTGCGGGGTCGTACTGTTCGTCATACCAATAGCTGTTACTTTACGATGGTGGCTATCGATGACAACGGTAAACCAACCTCTGCACCACCACTCGATATCAAAAACAAGATGCAGCAGTGTCGAGCTGATGCAGCCAAAGAACGAAAGAAACTGCGTATGGAAAGCTCACATCGTCCTAGTTGTGACTTCGAAGAGATTAATAAGCAGTTTGGCGAGAACGAAGAAGATGCCGAGGTGGAAAAGTAGCCCAAGTTATTCAAAGCTATCTAAAGTTATTTAAAACTATCTAAAATTGTATAAAGTTATCTAGGTTTATTGAATTAATAATTTATACAACGACTCACTAAAAAGACACTGATATTGTAGAGCGCTTATTTTAAGCTGATATATATTTCAAGCCATTCATCTACGGCGAAAAATTCTACTATCAATACCTTATTTCAGTGAGTCTAGCATGAGTCTAAAGCCATCTATTGCTAATCCCCAGCGTCATTTACCAGCCTCTCCTAAGGCGCAAACACCTCGCGCGCGTGGGGCGGGCAATCCTAAAATTCCAAATGACCCTGAATTAAAACATACCCTTAATCAAAGCCCTGAAACCAATGATGAGCATTCAGGCTCACTGATCACTGTGTTAATTGCAGTCGGGGCCAATCTAGTTATTGCAATCGCAAAAACCGTTGCCGCCTTTATGACAGGCTCAGCCTCCATGATTGCAGAGGCAGCTCACTCATGGGCAGATGCTGGTAATGGTACTTTGCTCATCGTCGCAGAAAAAAAATCTATCAAACCTGCTGATAAAAGCCATCCGTTAGGCTACGGCAAAGAGTCTTATGTTTGGTCGATGATTGCGGCTTTCGGTGTATTTACGGCAGGTTCGATTGTCTCTATCTATACCGGTATTAAGGAATGGAACGCTACTGAGTCTGAGGCTAACTATACGATTGGCTTTATCGTATTGGCAGTAGCGTTTGTGCTCGAAGGGATCTCATTGATTCAGGCATACAGACAAAGTAAAAAGCATGGTGAAGCGCTCGATATCAGTGCACTTGGCTATGTCGTAGATACGTCCAACCCAACGTTGCGCGGCGTATTCTTTGAAGATTTAGCAGCAGTCATCGGTTTGGTGATTGCCGCTGCTGCTATGGGTATGCACGCTTATACGGGCGAACCATATTGGGATGCGTTAGGGTCTATCATTGTCGGTCTACTATTGGGCGTCGTCGCGATATTCTTGATTAGTCGTAACCGAGATTTCTTAGTCGGGCATAGAGTCACTGACCGGATGCACGAATACGTTTTGAGCGAGCTGCTGAATCATCCAGATATCGATAGTGTGTCTTACCTGCACTTAGAGTGGGTCGGCCCAAAAAAGATATTTATGGTGGCGGCAGTAGATATCGCAGGCAATCAAAAAGAAGAGCATATCGCTCAGAAGTTTGAAGAGATTGAAAATTTATTTAGAGGTAACCCAGTCTTTCAAGAGGCTATCTTGACGCTGTCCGAACCTAACGCTGAGCTGCTAAGTTTAGAGAATATTTAATCTGGGGGTTTGATGGATTGAATATGTAATATGTATGTCATATCGAATGCTTTTAAGTACGTTTGCTAAATTCAAAAACCTAGACACGAAAAAGCCGTCAACTATGACGGCTTTTTTTATAACTCTAGTGCTTAGTGCTTAGTGCTTAGTGACTAGTCAAATTGAATGCTATTATTTCTTTGGTGCGTTTGCACCGATGAACCATGCGTCTTTATCAACGATACGGCTAGCTTCTGTAAATAAGTCAGCGGTGTCTTCATCACCTGCATCGCCAGCTGTGGCAATTGCTTCACGCAATGTCTCTGCGACTTTTTTATAGCGGCTAGTTAGCTCACGCACATGCTGATCTACTTCAGTGATGTCAGTTGGATAATCATCTAAGATAGACTCTTTGACTACGCGACTTGCCAAACCGTTTGGTTGACCCCCTAAAATCACAATGCGCTCTGCGATAGTATCTGATACTTCGAGGATACGATCTGATGTCTCATCTAATAATTGATGCACACCGATAAAGCCAGTGCCTTGTAGATTCCAATGGCACTGTTTGCCATCTAAGGTTAAATCAATAACGTTTGCTAGGTTAGCGTTTAGCAAATCAATCATTTTTTTCGCAGTTTCGTCTGAAATACCACTTGCGTAACGTTCTCTCATATTTTACTCCGTCATTTATTTAAAATTATTATATTGAATGAAAGTTCAATGTATTTTTATTGGTCTTCTATTCGATGACAATCAAGTTAAAGCTAATGATACGAATTGCTATAAAGCTATTTATTCACTAGTACTGCTCACTAATACTCAAAAGTCATCAACTTGTTAATTCAAGAACGATAATAGCAGCTTAACTCAGTGTTGGAACCCTTGAGTGTTAGGCTTTGTTGAGTGGTCGTGTAACGAGTTTGTTAACCGTGAAAAGCTTTGTAAATTTATCGAATACTGTGTGCGTTTTTTATAACGATGTAAGTTTTATCCGCTAATATTAGGCTTTAACTTTTGATAAATTGTACATTTATATACTTATATTTTGGGCAGCGAGAGAGCGTTTCGACTATAGGATAAGACTCCTTATTCTCCTTTAAAAACTGCTGCTCAGACCCCATATTGTTATAAACCTTAAGAAGAAGAAAGCCATTATGCGAATGCCTGAACCGCGCTCATCGCGTCAGTTAAATCAATTGGCCACTCAGCTCCAAGGCGAAGCTGAAATTAGTGGTGTTAATGCGTCAGGGACGCAAATATCAAGTCGTGCCTTTGAGATGGTGACTGACTTTGAGCCAGCAGGCGACCAGCCGCAAGCCATCAAAAAGCTAGTTAACGGTATCAATTCGGACATGGACGAGCAGTTGCTACTAGGTGTGACTGGCTCTGGTAAGACCTATACCATGGCGAAGGTCATCGCTGAAACTCAGCGTCCGACCATTATCATGGCGCACAACAAAACGTTAGCGGCTCAGCTATATGGTGAGTTCAAATCGTTCTTTCCTAATAATGCGGTCGAATATTTTGTCAGCTATTATGATTATTATCAGCCAGAAGCGTATGTCGCTGCTAGTGATACCTTTATCGAAAAAGACAGCGCCATCAATGATCATATTGATCAGATGCGCCTGTCAGCCACGCGTGCTTTGCTAGAACGCCGTGATGCGATTATCGTCGCTTCGGTATCATGCATTTATGGTCTGGGTGATCCAGAGAGCTATCTAAAAATGCTATTGCATGTCGTTGTAGGCGATAACATCGATCGTACAGCGACTATCAAGCGTTTGGTTGAGATGCAGTACACACGTAACGAGCTAGATTTTGGCCGTGGTACGTATCGCTTGCGTGGAGAGCTATTAGATATCTATCCTGCTGAGTCTGAGCAGCTAGCCGTACGTGTGCATTTATTCGATAACGAAGTTGAAAAGATTACGTGGTTTGATCCTTTAACGGGTAAGACGGTGCGCAGTGTGCCACGTATTACCATTTATCCAAAGTCGCACTATGTGACGCCGCGTAATAAGCTAGAAGCTGCTAGCCATACTATTCGTGCTGAGTTAGAGCCGCGTTTAGAGTACTTCCGTGACAACAACAAACTTATTGAAGCACAGCGTCTCAAAGAGCGTACTCAATATGACTTGGAGATGATTCAGCAGCTTGGTTACTGTAACGGTATCGAAAACTACTCACAGCATCTCTCTGGTCGTCCATCAGGAGAAGCGCCGCCGACGTTGTTTGATTATATTCCAGAAGATGCCTTGTTGTTCCTTGATGAATCACATGTGACGGTTTCACAGATTGGCGCGATGTATAAAGGCGATAGATCGCGTAAAGAAAACTTGGTCAATTATGGTTTTAGACTACCCAGTGCGATGAATAACCGCCCGATGAAGTTTGAAGAGTGGGAACGTATTAAGCCCAAAACTATTTATGTGAGTGCCACGCCAGCATTGTATGAGCTTGAGCATAGCGAGCAAGTCGTAGAGCAGGTCGTCCGTCCGACGGGTCTGATTGATCCTGAGATTGAGATACGTCCAGTCTTGACGCAAGTCGATGATGTGCTATCAGAGATTACCAAACGCCGTGAAAAGGACGAGCGTGTACTGATTACCACATTGACTAAGCGTATGTCGGAAGATCTGACCAGTTATCTGAAAGAATACGATGTCAAAGTCGCCTATCTACATTCGGACATCGATACTGTTGAGCGTATGCAGATTATCCATGAGCTCCGTACTGGCGTGCATGATGTGCTGGTCGGTATCAACTTATTACGTGAAGGCTTGGATATGCCAGAGGTATCATTGGTAGCGATATTTGATGCTGATAAAGAAGGCTTTTTGCGTTCAGAGCGTTCACTTATTCAGACCATTGGTCGTGCAGCGCGTCACTTAAATGGTAAAGCCATTCTCTATGCCGATCGCATTACGCCAAGTATGCAAAAGGCAATAGATGAGACGGATCGCCGCCGTGATAAGCAGATTGCCTTTAACCTTGAGCATAACATCACGCCAAAAGGTGCTCGCCGTAGTATCACGGACAAGATTGATACGGGCGAAAGCTTGGATGCCAATGACAATCAAGCTATCCCAGTTAAGAGTAATCTACCTGATGTCGATATCAATATCTTACGTAGTCCTGACTTACTTGCCAAAGAAATCAAACGTCTAGAGAAGCAAATGCAGCAAATGTCGCGTGATTTGAAGTTTGAAGAAGCAGCAAAAACGCGTGATAAAGTGCTGGAGTTAAAAGCACATTTAATCTGATAGCGTAGGTCGAATATTGAAGCTAAAAAGAGGCTAAGTAATATCGAAGGTGGGGTGCTTTTTGAGTACCCCACTTTTTTATGGTTTATTCAATATCGGAATGTGTAGAATACTTGTAATACACCGCATTGCCACTTACCATATCCGCATAAACCTCACCATCCATATAATATTTCAAAAATTTAAGGCACAAGCTAATAAGCCGAGTACGTGTAATGTTCTTGGTAGGCTAGGCTTACTGTTTTTATAGCTCACATTATCAACACAGACTAAATTTTTGGAATGGACATAATCTAGGCGTATTATTCACTGTGCTTACCAATAACTTAATAGAATTAAACTCTAACGAAAACTCACTCGGCATGTCAGATGCTGCCAAACAAGCGGTTATCGACTCTCTAGACATCGGCTTTCGTTATCCCGATGACCAACGTGCGGCTCTGATTACCAAAGTCGCTGAGATAAACGGTGTGACAGAGAGTCAAATTTCACTGGGCAGTGGCTCTAGTGAAAATATTCGTACTGTCGTCCAAATGCTACAAAATCAAGCATTGGTAGCAGGCAAAAAATTCCAAGTTATTGTGCCGCATCCAACCTTTGCCTATGCTGAGTTATATGCAACATCTATCGATGTACCTGTGGTAAAAGTACCGCTGATGACTGAAAATTACGCCTTTGACTTGCAAAGTATGCAAAAAGTGGCTGATGACTTTGACGGTATTAGCTTGTTTTATCTGTGCAATCCAAACAACCCAACGTCGACTATTACTGACACAGTAAAGCTCAAAGAATGGGTAGGAAATGCACCAAGTAACCATTACTTTTTATTAGATGAAGCTTATTCGGAGTATGTGACTGATCCAAGTTTTGAGAGTGGTGTCGCATGGATACGAGAGGAGTACTCAGAAAATATCGTTGTGGTGCGTACTTTTTCAAAACTATGTGCACTCGCTGGCATGCGTGTCGGCTATGCAGTTGCTAGCCCGCAAATGATAGGCAAACTAGAGGCTTTCATCTCGATTGATAATACCAACTTGGCAGGTGCCGTGGCTGCATTAGCGACTCTTGATGATGAAGATTTTCTAGCATTGAGCTTACGTACGGCCAATCAATCGCGTCAGCTGGTTGAGCAAATATTAGATGAGCTTGGCTTACGCTACTTGCCATCGCAGGCAAGCTTTATATTCCATGAAATAAAAGGCGATGTGCAAACCTATATCGATAGAATGCGCGAACATGGTATTGCGGTCGGGCGTGAGTTTGCGCCAATCACTGGCTTTAATCGCTTAACACTTGGCAGACCTGATGAGATGGCAGTATTTGTACAAGTGCTTAAATCATTTCGTGAAAAGGGTTGGGTTTAATTAAGTTAGTTCATGCAGTTCTATAATATAGAAGGGAAGTTGCTTATTGGCAGCTTCCTTTTTTGTTGGGTCTGTTTTTCTGAGCCTGTTTTGCTAGGCCTATATTGAAGCCATGATGAATCGCACATTTTTACCAACATCAAACGCAGTTTTACATATCGCACCTTAAATAATCTAACGCTATCTTATAGGATAACTGAGTAAAGCATGACCCGTTAATCACGTAGATTAATACGGGGTAACAGTCACAGTGCTCGGCATGCTCACGTATCTTATAATTATAAAGTTAGGGATGTACCTATGTTCGATATCAAATCATTTTTTAAACGAGAAGTAGAGAAAAAGCTTATCAATGTAGATGACTATATTTTTATGCCAGAACGCGTAGAGATGGAAATTGAAGGTGGACTATTAAATTGTGTGTTGAATAGTGATGGTCGCGTAGATATTTTTTATAGTAAAGACGGTGTCACTGAGGTGGGTTCAGCGTCGCGCAAGCACCCATTTACAGCATTTGAAAAAGAGCTATATCATGGTATTTATGATGATGTAATCAATGATTTAATTAAGGAAGTAGATAAAATTATAGATAGCACCTCGAAGTATTTCCGTCGCAGCCAATCATTACCTTTTACGGCTTCTATAACGTCTCAAGCATCTGACACAAATAAATTTTAGGCTAATTAATTTAACCAATCTATTAGCAATAAAAAGGGTGCATTATGTATAACGCACCCTTTTTATTATTTTTTATTCTAATAAATAACTTAATTGTTCTATTGAACAAAGCTTGTATAGCAGCTCTGTAGAGATTTGGCGACGACTTGTGCGACTAACTGAGTACGGTACTGAGAGTCAATCGCGGCATTGCCCAGCTCAACAATCGTTACTTGCTGCGGTGCTTGCTCACTGACACAGCCACAAACATTGGTTTTAACAGATTCTTGCTGTGCTTCTGTCATGGCGACGCTTGCAACACGCCATGCGTTTTGTTTTTCAATTTGGCTACGGCATTGGTTGTCGATCGCAGCTCTAAAAACATTCATGCCGATCTCGTTTGCGGTACCGATTGCTGTACCTGTACCGTTGTTTGTAGTACCTGTTGAGGTACATCCCGCCAAGGCAAAAGTCGCTAGCATCATCGTTGAAGCCAAGATTTTTTTCATAAGTTAGCCCTTTAAGGTGTCTGTCATAAATAAAGCTGTATTTTATCAGTAAAACCTAGCAATGACATCATTAACCACAGGCGCATTTTATTTTAGAACTCTATAACCTATATGTATTAACCACAAAAAAGCCAGCTAAGTAATCACTTAACTGGCTTGATATAGACTAAGCTATTCGGCTTATTTATACGTTTTTGCCGTGTTCTTTTTGCTGAATATCTTTCGCCAATTTATAGCATTCGTTGATATGGTCATTAGCGATTTTCTTAAAAATCGTATAGCCCATAGTCGCAGCAACTAATTGACCGCCAAGTGGGATAAACTTAGTCACTTGTTTGGCAGCGATACGACCACCGAAACCTTGAATGGTTTTCTTAACGATACCGCGTGTTGCCATGAGTCCAGCGAAATCTACAGTACGATCTTTTACTGCGCTCCAATGCACTTCGCGAGATTCCAAGTTAATGGCTGATTGACGGTCTTCAATGAGACCAAAACGCTCACTAATCTCTGGAATCAACTGCGTCAACATCCCCGCGTCAACTGCCACATCAAAAAATGGTACTGGCACAACCGCTACACCAGCAGAAACTCTAGCGCGTCTTTTTACCATTCCCTGACATTCTTTTTTAACCTTCTCAAGGTCTAGGTTAGGGTCGATCGTATTTGGAAGTTTTTCAGCAAGTGGCGTGGTTTTCATAAAGTGTCCTTATAAATAATTAAAATATAAATGATAAAAAGTTCAATAAACAACAAATTCTTCAGTTGCTTACTATTTTATGGATTTATGCGTGGCTTACAATCATTGCTTTGTAGCAAAATGAATGAAATTACTCATACTATGCACCTTTTTTGTAAGTGATTAAACGAAGGCAGTTTACATGAGCTATAAAAATGGCAGTATCAATTATTGCTAATTTACAGGCATTATTCATCAGGTTGCACAATGCCTAATGATACACAGAGGTAGTATAAATTGTCATTGTGAGCCTCTGCTAAAGCCAGTAGAATACGCTCATGCTAAATTTAACCCCCCGTTATACCAGCACTCGCATCGACGAGTTGCCCGCCGCGCTGCAACCATTTGCCGCTCAATCATTCACGCTTGCCCGTCTGTATGCAGGGCGAGGTATCACTGCGCCTGATGAGCTGGAGACTAGCCTGTCAGGTCTATTGCCTGCTGAGGCCCTGCACGGTGTCACTGAAGCCGTGCGCTTATTAGATGTGGCCATTGATGAGCGTCAGCGCATCTTGATCGTTGGTGACTTTGACTGTGACGGTGCCACCAGTACAGCCTTAATGATGCGTGCGCTCACAAAGATGGGTGCGGTCGTTGATTTCCTAGTACCAGATCGTTTTAAGTACGGTTATGGCCTGACGCCAGAGATTGTCGAGTTAGGCATTGAGACTTTTCAGCCAGATATGATAGTGACGGTTGATAATGGCATCTCAAGTCATGAAGGGGTAGCGCGAGCCCAAGCTGATGGTATCACGGTGATTATCACTGACCATCATCTCACGACCAAAGAGACGCCACCTGCGGAAGCGGTAGTCAATCCCAATCAGCTAGGTTGTGACTTTGCCAGTAAAGCACTGGTCGGAGTTGGAGTCGCGTTTTATGTGCTCGGACGCTTAGCAAAGCTGCGCCGCGAAGCTGGCAAGTCTACGGTACAGGTTAGCCAATATTTGGATTTGGTCGCACTTGGGACGATTGCAGACGTTGGGGTACTCGATAAAAACAACCGTATCTTGGTATATCATGGATTATCGGCTATTCGTCAAGGCCGCTGCTGTATGGGAATATTAGCATTGCTTGAGCAAGCGGGCCGTAATCCCAAGCAGCTTCATGCGCAGGATTTCGGTTTTGTATTAGGCCCACGTATCAATGCAGCTGGGCGCATGGACAATATGCGCATCGGTATCGAGTGCTTATTAACTGAAGACTGGAGCACCGCACAACGTTTGGCACAAGAGCTTGAACAGCTGAACCGTACGCGTCGTCATGTAGAGGGCGAGATGCGTGCGCAAGCTGATAGTATCGTACAAGCATTGGCTAATAAAGATGATAGCGACGAGAGTGTGAGTGGCGATATCAAGGATAATGATAATACTAGTAACGATGACACAATTACTCAAGCGCTTGTTACTCAGAATATGGCTACTCAAGCTGTCTCTACTGCTAAAGCCAGCAATGCAGGCGCGCGTAGTATTATCCTGTATCAAGATGACTGGCATCAAGGAGTCATTGGCATTGTCGCTGGTCGCTTAAAAGAAAGCCATTATTTACCCAGTATCGTATTTGCACCAGCAGATACTGAACAAACCGATGAAGATAGTGCCATTAAAGGCTCTGCACGTTCTATCGCTGGCGTACATATCCGTGATGCGATTGAACAAGTTGCTGAGCGTTATCCAGACTTAATCAGTCATTTCGGCGGGCATGCGATGGCAGCAGGCCTGACCCTCAAGCGCCGTAACTTTGAGGCATTTGTCACCGCTTTTAATGAAGTGATGGCTCAGATGGATGATGAGGTATTTGCAGAGCAAAAATTCACCGATGGACCTTTGCAAGCGAGTGACTTTAGCTTATGGTTTGCTGAGCATTTAGCCGATGCCAGTATCTGGGGTCATGGGTTTGCGCCACCGATATTTGACGGTGTGTTTGAGGTATTGAGCTTTAAGATTTTAAAAGACAAACATCTTAAGTTATCGCTGCGTTATCCAGACGTTCAATATCCGATAGAGGCAATTTGCTTTAACTTCGATAATGAGGCGTGGGATTACCGTGCTAAGCAAGTCCATTTGTTATTTCAGCTAGACATCAATGAATGGAATGGCAAACAAAGCTTACAGCTGATGGTCAAGGATTTGGCTGTGGTAGAGCAAGGGTAAAGCGACAATGTCAAACCGATAATACTAAACGCGCTCAAATATGGGCGCGTTGGTATTTTTGAAATGAAGACACGCCCTAGTATTAGTATTTCCACTCTAATGTGGGGAACTGCCAATCGTAACGAATAGCCAGCATACGCAAAGTAAAAATCGTACTCATCGTAGAGATGTCAGCTACCCAATCTGTCACGCCTAAATTCTTTAGAGCAAAGTACAGAACCCCACCTGTCAACGCTGCGGTGATATAAATCTCTTGCTGTAGTACCAATGGAATCTCATTGCAAATCATATCGCGAATGATGCCACCAACCACGATGGTAATCACACCTAACAATAGTGCTACAGGCACATTGGCACCCATACTATCAGCGACTTTGATACCGATCAGCGTAAATGCTGACAAGCCAATGGTGTCAGATAGTTTGAGGAATTTATCCACTCGTCTGGAGTTTGGATGAAAAAATATCTGCATCGCTAGCGATGAAATCGTAATGAGGGTCAGATAGCTCATATCTACCATCCAAAATAACGGATGGCGATCCAGAATGACATCACGTACCGTACCGCCACCGATAGCAGTGACAATAGACACGAGCAGACAGCCGAAGACGTCAAAGTTTTTGTGCTTGGCAAGTATCGTTCCGGAGACGCTACAGGCGATGATGCCAATCATATCGAAGAAATATATCAAAGAGCGCGGGTCAAAAGTAGTGATCAGTACGGTAGGGTCCAATACGATAGCCAACATGGGCAGTTCTCACTATTTTCAATTATTGTCAGTCAAACAAAGGCTATCTCAGCAGAGTCTTGCTCAATTAATCAGTTTACGAGCCGAATAGAAGGCAGATGCCAGTCGAATCTGAGCGCGAGCATACGTACCGCGAAGATGACAAACAGCATAATAAATTCGTTGAGACTGGCGCCCACCCCAAAATACTGTAAGCATAAATAGGTCACAGACCCTGCGATACTGGCAGTAATATAAATCTCACGCTGTAGTACCAGCGGAATCTCATTACAAATGATATCACGTAGCAAACCACCAATGATGGCAGTCCAGACGCCCATCATAATAGCAATGAGGGGAGACGTATCTAGGGTTAAGGCCACCTTAAAACCAATGACACTGAAGGCAGCCAGCCCAATAGCATCAAAGAGCTTTAACGCATTATCAATCTTATGATAAAGGTGAAAGAATATTTGTAAGATAAGGGAGGTCACCGTGATAACGATCACGTAATTAAGATCAGTCATCCAAAATAGAGGATGACGGTCGAGAGCCATATCACGCAATGTTCCACCGCCGATGGCATTGACCATCGCCACTAGAATACACCCAGCGATATCAAAGCCTTTATGCTGCGCAAGCAAAGTCCCTGCAATCGCGCAGGCAACAATGCCAACCATGTCCAATAAATATAATAGAATATCAGGAAAAATCAAAGCATTACCCATGGTTATATTGCCAAATCGAGATCATCAAAGTGATAGGTGTTTTTTAGGTGGCTATTCAATGTATAAATTTGACGAAATAGGCGTAGTGTTATTTAGCCATCTTTTGCAAATAATATCAGCCCTACAATAATTAGCCCTATACCGAACAGTCCCATCGCCGAAGGTATGGCGTTATCTAATAATAATATACCCCCAATCAAAGCAAAGATAACTTCACTGGCTTGGGTTGAGTCAACGCCTGCAACCTCGCTTGAAGTAACAGCTTGCTCGCGCGCATACAGAAATATAGTGGTCGCTGCCACGCCTGCCAATAGAGCAACGAGCAACGTATTGATTATTTGTGAGGGGTGGGGCTGGTCAGGGCGCACTATAATGCCCAAAAACAGCCAAAATGGCAAACACCCAAGAGTCATTAGCCACACTTTGTTAAAGGCATTTTGCAGTAGCGTGGTTTCGATAGAAGGAATACGAGCAATTAGATTTTGTAGGGATGAGGTTGCCGCAGTGTTGTTACTTTGAAGTACGCTATCGAGGTCGGTAGCATCATATGTCGTAGCTGGCAAATCATAAGCTTCGGATATGAGTGGTTCATTCTGCTCACTGATATCAATACTAATACTGATGCTAGCTTTTTGATCGTTAAACTCTGCTGCCTTCTGTAATTCAGTATTGCGCTGGCGGGCATTATGAGAAGCCTGCCAAACCAGCTGGTTGCCAATTGGGTAGCTAAAAGCAGCGATAAGAGCAGGTAGCGCACCGTAAAGCAGCATGTCAGACAAGGGGACGGCGTCAGTTATAGAGGCAGCACGCAGACCTTCACTGATATTGACGAGTGCTACACCGATAAAGACAATGACAGCATATACGATGAATTTTTTGTCAAAACGTTGACCAAATGCCGATAGCACAAGCAAACTGGTGACGACGGTAAACATAAAGGTAGCTGCTACTACCCATCCCGCAACATGATCTGCGGCATAGCAAATACCAGTATAAAACAGTCCAAACCCAATACTGCCAGTAATGCACCAAAAGCCCCAATGCTGAAGAAAAATTCTCATTAGCGCTTTAACACGACCAAAGCCATGTTGCATCGTAATAACGGCGGTGATAATCAATAGCATAAAGACATAGCGTAGACTTGCTGACCAAAACCAATGTCCACCTGCGCTACTCATAAGCTCATTTAAGATAAATGTCGAGCTAAAAAACGCACCTGCTAACAAGCCCAATAAAATGAGTTTGATCATACCGCTACCTTATCCATGGCACTCAACGTGTTCATACTTTTTGTTTGTTACTTGCTGATAATTACTTGCTGATAGTTACTTGCCTTTGGCATCTGCCCAGATGATCTTATGCAATTGCAGCTGAAAGCGAACTGGCAAGGCATCAGCCAACATCCATTCTGCTAGCTCGCGCGCCAGTACAGGTACTTCAGGGCTAAGCTGTTCATCGACATCATCTGCGACATTAAACATCGGAGAGAACCACACCGTACCGACCAATTCGTTTAGCTTATACTCGGTCAATTTAGTTTTTGCCCAGTCGTAATCTGTACGATTCATAATGACAAACTTGATCTGGTCGTGCTGAGTGAGATAGTCGAGGTTTGACCATAGATTTTTATCGACTTCGCCTGAGCTTGGCGTTTTGAGATCCATTACCTTACTGACTGCTGTTGGCACGTTTTCTACCGTGAGCGCGCCTGCGGTTTCAAGGGATATCTCATACCCATCGCTCAGCAAACGTTTCATCAATTCAATGGCATTTGGCTGTGCTAACGGCTCACCGCCAGTCAGACAGATGCGCTTGCACGGATAACCTTTGATGGTTTCTATGATGGTTTCTAATGATTGACGTTCGCCGCCAGTAAAAGCATATTCGGTATCACAATAGACGCAGCGCAGCGGACAGCCTGTTAGACGCACAAATATCGTCGGCAAGCCTGAAGTGATTGCCTCACCTTGTAAGGAATAAAAAATCTCAGTCAGACGCAACCCTGCTTCAGGGTCAGTGACAGGGATAGCGGCGGTGCGTAATGATGATTCACTCATAATATTTCAAATACAGTTAAAGGTCGATAAGACGATGAAGCGCTTATCAATCGTAATAAAAAGGCAGGGGATGGTACGAATGATTTTGTGTTTGTATAAAGACAAACTAAAAGAGGATTATAACGTAACGCGTTATATTAAGCTGCAAAAAAGATGCTGGAGTCATCCTCCAGCATCTTCATATAAAACAATATTATGTACCAAATAATGGTACGTACTAAGTATTTAGGCTAGGCGTAATAGCTCGTTTACTGATGTTTTTGCACGAGTTTGCGCGTCAACTTTTTTCACAATGATAGCAGCGTACAAGCTGTGAGTGCCGTCTTCTGACGGTAAGCTACCTGGTACAACAACAGAACCTGCTGGTACACGGCCACGATGAATCTCGCCAGTCTCGCGATCATAGATGCGCGTCGATTGACCGATGTAGACACCCATAGAGATGACAGCGCCTTCTTCAACGATAACGCCTTCAACGATTTCAGAGCGCGCACCGATGAAGCAGTTGTCTTCAATGATAGTAGGGTTTGCTTGCAATGGCTCTAATACACCACCGATGCCAACGCCGCCTGATAAATGCACGTTTTTACCGATTTGAGCACATGAACCAACAGTCGCCCATGTATCAACCATTGCGCCTTGATCGACATAGGCACCGATGTTGACGTATGACGGCATCAATACTGCGCCTGCTGCGATGAATGAACCTCTACGCGCGACAGCTGGTGGTACAACGCGTACGCCTGCTTCTTTAAACTGTGCTTCTGTCCAGTTAGCAAATTTAGTCGGTACTTTGTCATAGAACTGTACGTGTTCGCCAGCGGCTTGGACGTAGTTGTCGTTTAGACGGAAAGACAATAGTACGGCTTTTTTGGCCCACTGATTGACGACCCATTCGCCATCTTTCTTTTCTGCTACGCGCAGGCTACCGTTATCTAGTTTCTCAAGTACTTGATTGATAGCATCACGCACATCTTGTGGCATATTAGCTGGGCTGTATTCGTTGCGATTTTCAAATGCTTGTTCGATGGTTTGTTGTAATGACATAAAGGTTCCTAAAATGAATGAAAGGGAGGGTGATCTTAATGTTATGGTTAAAGACTTATATGACCCAGCCTAAAGAAAATTCAAGGTATGGCTTGGCCCAAAAACTTGCTTGCCGTATTGTCGCTAATTTGACCACTTTTAGCAAACGCGTTGAGGGTCTTATTATGACAATATTGAATGAGTTGTTTTCAGGTATCCTCTCAAAACAACTCATTTATCATGATTTAATCGTCTGTCGTGTTGGTCTCTATCCACTCTAAAATATCTTGATACACAGTCTGCTTATCCTTTTCGTGCAGCACTTCATGGCGCATATTAGGATACAGCTGAATATCGACATGACTGAAATGACGCTTGTCCAAACGTGTGACAACCCTACGTATACCGCGACCCATTTCACCAATCGGATCATCTTCACCGCTAATAAACAGCATCGGGAAGTTTTTGGCGATAGTGGTAGCCCAATTTTTATTCAGCCCAGTATCCATGAGCGTAAACAATGTCATAAAGCCATTATTGGTAAAGTCAAAACCAGTCTTAGGATCGGCTTCATAGGCTTCAATGTTTGCAGTATTTTCACTCAGCCAGGCAAACTGTGAGGACGAATTGCGATCAGATAGTTGGCTGTTCAGGACTTTATTCATTACCTTGGCAAAAACTGTATTCGGTTGTCGTGGGGCGACTCTGGCCAGTAGTTTGTTAATAGGTAACAAAACCTTAGCCAGTGGGTTGGCGTCTGCGGAACCCATTAAGATGGCGCCTGTGAAATTATGCGCATGATGCTTAAGTACATTACGCACGATAAATGAGCCCATCGAGTGACCCATCACAAAATGCGGAACGTCTGGATGACGATCTTTTAGGCTATCGGCCATCACAATCACGTCTTTCAAAAGCGACTGTACCGGATGCTCTTCACCGAAAAATCCGAGATCGGCCTCAGTTTTGATAGTCTGTCCATGACCCAAATGATCGTAAGTGGCCACAGCGATACCATTGTCTGCCAAAAACTGTGCAAAATCGCTATAGCGACCGCTGTGCTCTGCCATGCCATGCACAATCAGTAAAGTTGCGCTAATCTCGACGTCTTTGCTACTTGGTTCAAAAAAGTCATGGTGCAAGTAGTGAATATTGTCAGAAGACAAAATGTGATCGTTACTGGTATCGATATTGGTACTCATGTAATGTTCCTTGATTACTTATAATTTTCATTAACGGTTTTGACGATATTTCTCAAATAATGAGTCAAGTAGCGCAATTTATCCTGCGGCTCTTATACTGTCCTATTGTACTGGGCGATGATAAATAATTTCACCTTATTTTATGATTTTAATTCAGTTATACAAGGTATCGCTCTAACAATAACGGTTAAAGCAGTGACTATCGCTGAGTCTGTATAAACCACATAAGCCATTTACGCTCTTACTGTTCATCCGCAACAGACTGGTCTTATTTATATGATACTTTTAAATGAGTTTTTAAAGTCATTTATATTAATCAACATTCGATCAAACACTAACAGCAACCAACCGCCTTGATAAAATCATCTATGACAAAATTTCCATCGAAAAAGACACTACTATTGGCAGGCGCAGGTCACGCTCACATTGGCATGTTACGCCGACTTAGCACAGCGCGTTTGAAGAATACCGATACGACAGATACAGACATTCACTTAATTAGTGAGCAACCGCAAACCATCTATTCTGGCATGTTACCGGGTTGGATGGCAGGGCATTATCAATTGCATGATATCAGTATCGATATCAAATCGCTTTGTATGCGAGCAGGCGTGCGATTCGTGCAGCAGTCACTTGTGCAAGTAAATGCAGTGTCAAACAAGGTGGTTACGAAAGGAGATGAACAAACGGTTTTTAACTACGATGTCTTGTCTCTAAATACGGGCGCAGATACAGACATGCGTTGGCTATACAATCACAATGATCACAGAAGCGACAGTGATGTTGATGTTGGCGCTGTTAATGCCCATGCTAATACTGACGTGATTGCCATACGACCGTTATCAACATTTATCACCCAATGGCAGCGGATTTTGAAGGATGCCCAGTCATCTGAAAGGTATCAATTGGCTATTATTGGGGCAGGCGCTGCGGCAATAGAGTTGGTGATGGCCGCTCAAGTCGCGCTACGGAACATCAATCGTAATCATCAGGTGACATTAGTATGCGGTGAGAATCTATTGTCAGGGTTTAATTCAGGCTTTCGACAACGGGTCATTAAGCAGTTACATCGTCATGGCATTACGATAATTCGAGAACGAGCGACCGATTATCGTGACGGTAAATTATCGACCACCCATAAATCATTGCCCATAAATGCTGTCATCGCTGCGACTGGCGTCATAGGCTCGGCATGGACGGCTTCTACGGATTTGGAGATAGAAGGTGATGGGTTTGTCGCGGTAAACGATAAGCAACAGAGCGTCTCTCATTCTAATGTGTTTGCGGTTGGTGATGTGGCGACACGAATCGATAAATACGTGGCGCATTCGGGGGTTCACTCAGTGCATGGCGGTGCTGTCGAAGCCGATAATTTGTTGGCTTATCTACAAGAGAGCGTAATGAAGAGTTATCAGCCAAAATCACGCACGCTATATCTACTGTCTTGCGGCGATAAATACGCCATTGGTAGTTGGGGTAATGTAAATCTACAAGGCCGCTGGGTATGGCATCTCAAGAAGTATATCGATAAGCGTTTTATCGAAGTTAATAAGAATTGACGAAGCTGATAAGAACTAACGAAGGTTAATGCTCATTTAGAATAAACCATAAAATCCATATGATTAGTTGTCAATGCTTATTGATAATCAGGTATGATTGATTAGATAAACCGTAAAGTGAGCAATAAGGTTTTACGTTGTAAACCTTATAAATAAACAGTAAAAGCAATGCGCTATCTGTGTTTTCTAATCTTTAATGTCACGTTGCTATCCTTTTTTAGTTGTACTGCTAACAGGATTTTAGACCACCATGAAATCAACTATCGAGTTACTTGAGCATACTGATTTTCCAGCGATAAAACGACGTCAATTGACGATATTGCAAGTCAATATGGGCTACTTATGTAATATGTCCTGCGTGCACTGTCATGTGGCTGCAAGCCCTTATCGTACCGAGATGATGTCACGTGAGTTGGTTGAGCTGATACCGAAGGTATTACAAGCACAAAACATCGATACGCTTGATTTGACGGGCGGTGCGCCTGAGATGCATGAGGATTTTAAGTATTTGGTCAATGCCGCTCGGGCATTAGGTGTCAAAGTAATAGACCGCTGTAATCTGACCATTCTGATGGAAGAGGGTTATGAGGATATGGCGCAGTTTTTAGCAGACAATCAAGTGGAAGTGGTGGCTTCTTTGCCTTGCTATTCCCTAGAAAATGTCGATAAGCAGCGGGGTAAAGGTGCGTTTGATGACAGTATATTGGGATTGCAAAAGCTCAATCAGTTGGGGTATGGCAAGCCTAGTTCAGATTTGACATTAAACTTGGTTTTCAATCCGCAAGGCGCGACGCTACCGCCTAATCAACAACAGCTTGAAGCAGACTATAAGCGTGAGTTAAAAGCGCACTTTGATATTGAGTTTAATCATTTATTTGCCCTAACAAATATGCCCATTCAGCGTTTTGGGGCGGTGCTATTGGCAAAAAACCAGTTCCACCCGTATATGGATTTGCTCAAAGCCAATTATATGGCTGCCAATTTAGCTGAGGTCATGTGCCGTTCGACCATTAGTGTCAACTGGTTGGGTGAGCTGTTTGATTGTGATTTCAATCAGCAGTTAGAGATACCTGTCCCCAACAAGTCACGGCGACACCTAAGTGATTTGTTAACGCAAAACCCTTCTGGTGATGACATCGCCATTGCTGACCACTGTTATGGCTGTACAGCAGGACAAGGCAGTAGTTGTGGTGGCGCGTTAGAAGAAGAGACAGTAGAGCCAGTGCTAGTGGACATGCCTTAGCCGTTCTAATGCAAGTGATTTTAATATAAGCACTTTCAATATAAGCACTTTAAACATAGATTCTTTAAGCCTAAGCACTTTAAACATAAGTGCTTTTAGCATACATAAAAATTTAGGTAAAAAACAATCAGTGTAAACGGAGTAAGTCCTATGTCAGTATTTAACTTTGCTGCGAAGACGTTTTTCGCCCAACCAGTGATTGCCACGACTATTTTATTAGCAAGCGTGGCTGCTCATGCTGACTTCAACCATCAGAGCTGGGATAGCTTATTAAATAAGCATGTGACCATGACCAACGGTGGCAAAGCTTCAGTAGTCAATTATGCTGGTATGAAAGCAGATCAAAGTAAGCTGACAAGCTATCTAGAAGCGACGAGCAAGGTATCTCAATCAGAGTTTAATCGTTGGAGTAAAAATGAGCAGTTGGCATTTTTAATCAACGTTTATAACGCTGGTACGGTAGATTTGGTATTGACGAAATATCCAAACGTCAAATCTATCAAAGATATTGGCGGACTGTTTGGGTCACCATGGAAGCAAGAGTTTGTTTCGCTACTTGGTAAGACGCGCTCACTTGATGATATCGAGCATAACCTGATTCGTGGTTCTAAACGCTACAACGATCCGCGCATTCACTTTGCGGTCAATTGTGCCAGTATTGGTTGCCCTGCACTGCAAGATGATGCCTTTACTGGCAAGCGTTTAGACAGTCAGTTAGAGCAGGCAACGTCTAAGTTTTTAGCAGACAGTAGCCGCAACAGTCTCAAAGGCGATACGCTTAAAGTATCACCAATTTTTAAATGGTATAAAGAGGATTTTGCAACCAACTGGCGCGGCACAAAAGATTTAGCAGGGTTTCTAGGTCGTTATAGCTCGTCACTAGGATTGAGTAAAGCTCAGACAGCGGATCTCAAACAAGGCAAGATAAAAATAAGCTATAACGATTACAACTGGAATTTGAATAAAAAATAAGCCAGTTTTTAATCTTGCTCGCTGATTAACGTGACGGTATATCCATTGAAACTTTCCATCATCATTCCGATATTAAATGAAGCGGATAACTTGCCTGAGCTTATGGCTCAGATTGTCAGTCTCGCTCCGGCACCGCAGCAAGTGATATTGGTCGATGGTGGTTCAGTGGATGGTTCAGTTACTGTCGCCAAAGAGATGCTCAAAAGTATAGAGACTGCTCAATCAATCATTGATTGGCATGTTATCGACTCTACCATAGGACGCGCTCAGCAAATGAATGCGGGCGCTATGTTGGCAACAGGTGATGTACTGCTATTTTTACATGCTGATACCGAGCTGCCAGCTGACGCGATAGATAACGTTCAGCAGGCAGTAGCTCAGTACGATTGGGGACGTTTTAATGTGCGTTTAGATAGTCATGAGCCATTGTTAAACATCGTCGGATTAATGATAAATCAACGCTCGCGCTTAATGGATATAGCCACTGGTGATCAAGCAATATTTATCAAAAAGTCTTTGTTCGAGCAGATTGGTGGCTATCCTGATCAGCCACTGATGGAAGATATAGAACTGTGTAAACGGCTAAAGAAAATTTCTCGACCAGCTTGTCTAAAAAGCAAAGTCACGACCTCAGCGCGGCGTTGGCAGCAGCATGGCACATGGCGGACGATTTTCTTGATGTGGCATTTACGCTTTGATTATTGGCGCGGTGTATCGCCTAAAGTTTTAAAGCAACGCTACCATAAGTAGTGAGATTGTTTGATTTATAAACATGATAGACAACAGAAGAAAGAGTTCGTCCTTGTACATTTGACTAATTGAGAGACCGTTATAGTGACAGCTGATTCATCTGCAAGACAGCAAGATACCTGCATCATTCTGTTTGCAAAATATCCAGCACGCAACAAGGCAAAAACCCGTTTGCAGCCAGCGCTAGGGGTAGATGGCGCTGCACGTATGGCAAGGCAACTATTATTGCATAGTATTGAGCATGCCGTTGATACGGGCTTTGCTGTTGAGCTATGTGTGAGTCCAGCACCAATAGATCCATGTTGGCAGGCGCTTGATTTGCCTGACTCATTACGTTGGTCTGCGCAGGCCGACGGTGATTTGGGTTTGCGTATGTTGATAGCCAGTCAGCTCGCATTGCAACGTTTTGACAAGGTTGTATTAATTGGTACGGATTGCCCTAGTCTTACGACAGCACGTATTCAGACAGCGGTACAGCAGCTAGATCAACACGATGCGGTCATGCTTCCAGCGACTGATGGTGGGTATGTGTTGTTAGGATTTAAACAAGTTAATGACAGCATGTTTTCGGACATTGTTTGGAGTACGCCTAGTGTTGCTGCTGTCACCAAGCAACGCATGGCGGCATTAGGCTGGACACTGGCACTATTCGACCCTTTACATGATATTGATGAGCCTAAAGATCTAAAGCATTTACCGTCAGGCTGGCCAGACTTTTAACTCAATATCAAAGTGGATAACTACTGATAACCGATAAGTGACAACTAGGTTGATAAACTCACTAATGTAGTTGCATATTCTAAGATGATTCACTAAGAATTTTAACTGGATGGCACATTCAATAAGGATATTGTTATGCATGACGTCGTGCAAAATTACTATGGAAAAGAGTTACAGGGTACCAATGATCTAAAGACCTCGGCTTGTTGTGATATCAGCAATATGCCTGAGTGGCTCAAGCCATTACTCGCAAATATTCATGATGAAGTATTGAATCGCTATTACGGCTGTGGTCTGGTGTGTCCAGCACTGCTTGAAGGCTGTCGAATTTTAGATTTGGGCAGTGGCTCAGGCCGAGATGTCTATGCATTAGCGCAACTGGTGGGCGAGAGTGGGCACGTAGTCGGTGTGGATATGACTGATGAGCAGCTAGCCGTGGCCAGACAGCATCAAGCCTATCATGTCGATAAGTTTGGTTATGATAATGTGACATTTTTGCATGGCTATATCGAGAAACTAGATGAACTAGACCTTGAGGCTAATAGCTTTGATATTATCGTCTCAAACTGCGTTATCAATCTATCACCAGATAAAGCTGCGGTCATGGCCAGTGTGCAGCGCTTACTGAAACCTGGTGGAGAGTTTTATTTTTCTGATGTCTATGCTGATCGCCGTATCCCGCAACATCTGATCGATGACCCAGTCTTATATGGAGAGTGTTTGAGCGGCGCATTGTATTGGAAGGATTTTAACCGTTTGTCACGAGATGCAGGATTCTTAGACATACGTTTGGTTGAAGATCGCCCACTTGAGATTACAGATCCTGCTTTGGCGGCTAAAATCGGTGATATTCAGTTTTTCTCTGCAACTTACCGCTTATTTAAAATCGACTCGCTTGAGGATGCTTGCGAAGATCACGGACAAGCGGTGATATATAAAGGCTCTATCGAGCAGTCCCCGCATCGGTTTGATTTAGATAAACATCATGCTATCGAAGCTGGTCGGGTATTCCCAGTATGTGGCAATACGTTTCGAATGCTGCAAGAATCGCGCTTTGCGCCGCATTTTGAGTTTATCGGTGATGACAGTCGCCACTACGGTATTTTTGCAGGTTGCGGTGAATTAATGCCATTTAATCAACCTATGATGCTGGCATCTGGTGCAGGTGGTTGTTGCTAACATTAAAGTGGTGTATTTAGCATAAATTTAAATATACATGCTTAATTATAAAAAAGGCCATTATTTTAGATAATGGCCTTTTTTGATTCAATGGGAAACAGCACGATTAAAATTAGACCGATTAGCAGTAGTCAGTTTAAGATGGAAAATAAGTATCAAGATTACGTTAGCAAGGCGGCCAGTCTGATCTTGGTATGTTCGTCCATCGCATCTATAGGTGTGACCAATGCTTGTGCAAGAGCATTATGGGCGATTGAATCAGGTAGTTCAGCAGCAATCAAAGCCACGGCTTTCTGTATCACTTTTTGAGCATTGTCCGCATTTTTCATTAGGTTCTTTATCGCATAGTCGGCACTGACGGCTTCTTCCGTTGGATGCCAACAGTCGAAATCTGTCACCAGAGCTAACGTGGCATAAGCAATACTGGCTTCACGTGCCAATTTGGCTTCTGGCATATTGGTCATGCCAATAACATCTGCCTGCATCTGACGATACCATTCTGACTCTGCCCGAGTTGAGAATTGAGGCCCTTCGATACAGACATAAGTCGCCTGTGGGTGACTAGTGCCTTCTGTAATATCCGCTTTGTCATAAGCGCGCGTCAAGAGTTCTGCTAGGGCAGGGCATAGTGGGTCTGCCATCGACACATGGGCGACGGCACCTTCACCGAAGAACGTACTCACTCGCTGCTTGGTCATATCAATCATTTGATCAGGCACGACCATATCTAATGGCTTAAGATGCGCTTGCAATGAGCCAACTGCTGATACGGAGACGATATAGCGTACCCCAAGCGTTTTTAGCGCATAGATATTGGCTCGATAAGGTACTTCGGACGGCGTCAGTCTATGTCCCTGACCATGCCTCGTCAAAAAAGCAACGGTCACTCCCTCAAGCTCACCTAAGACAATATCATCAGATGGACTGCCATAAGGCGTCTGTATCGTCACACTGCGTTTGTTGGTCAGTGATGACATTTGGTAGAGACCGCTGCCACCGATGATAGCAATATCAGCAGATAATGTTGCTAGTACTTCCGTGTGAGGTATGGTCATAAGGACTATCCGAATGGGTTAATAAAAGAGAGACACAGACTAGTGCCATGTAATATCCTGAACCAAAAAATAGCTCAGATAAAATATAGCAGAACTTTTGTCCTTATAGTTATAAATTGAGATAGTTATAAATAGAGAATTCTCATTAATTTGCTATATCTAAAGATTCCTAAGAAATAATGCGATATGACAATATTTTTCAGATATCGATAAAGGTTTACAATAGCGACAATTTTTGTTTTAATATTTATTAAATGAAACTTTGTTTCGCATAGCAAAACATACATATATATATTAGTACAATTGATGAATGACCTATATTTTCTCTAATAGCTTTAAATATAAGGTATTGAAAGAAAAATAGAAAGTAAGCTAAGGTTTATTTATTGACAGAATTACTATATTATTACTCGTCTGTAACGTATTTATGTATAAATACGGATATTGTTAAACGTATAAAACCGATTACTTCAAGGATGAATTCAATGCTTAATTCTTTAAAATCCCCATTACTTTTGTCAGCTATGTTGAGTGCTGCGCTAGGTCTAACCGCATGCTCATCTCCAAGCTCAGAGGGCAGTGATACTGCATCTGCAGATAGCGCGGCAACGGATACTGCAGCAGATAAGCTTGATACTAAGTTTTTGACCATCGCTACTGGCGGTGCATCTGGCCCTTACAACATCATTGGTACTTCATTGTCTGAAGTCTATGTCAAAACTTTTGGTGTAAACTCAAAAACTCAAACCACTGGCGCATCGGTTGAAAACGTCAATCTATTAACCCAAGGCAAGGTCGACATGGTCTTGGCACTAAGTGACGTGGTGACGGATGCTGTCGAAGGTAAAAACAACTTTGAGCAGCCAATCACCAACATTCAGCAGATTGCTGTTTTGTACCCTAATGTGGTGCAAATCGTGACCTCGAAAAAATCTGGTATCAAAAACATTGAAGATTTACGAGGCAAGCGTATTGCTGTAGGCGATCAAGGTTCTGGTACAGAAGTGAATGCTCGTACTTTACTTGAAGGGTTTGGTATCACATATGATGATGTCACCGTTGATTATCTAGGCTTTGCTGAAGCTGCTGATGGTATGAAAGCAGGTAAGATCGAAGCGGCATTCTTTAGTAGTGGCCTACCAAACTCATCTTTGATGGAGTTAGAGCAAGGTTTAGATTTACAGATTGTCACTATCAATCAAGACAAGCTAAAAGAAATCATCGCGACCAAGCCTTACTTCAAAACCTTTGAGATTCCTGCTGGCACTTATGGCAACGAAACAGCCGTACCAACTGCAGCAATTATGAATGCACTATTGGTTAGCTCTGATCTGTCTGAAGCGGATGGTTATAAACTAACCAAAGCATTATTTGATAATTTAGATGGTCTAAAAACAGCTCACCAAGCGGCCAATGATATCAGTCTAGAAACCGCTCGTGATGGCATGGTAGCCCCAATCCATCCTGGAGCTAAAAAGTACTATGACGAACAAGCAGCCAAGTAATTCATTATGGTTATCAACTGGCGCGGCATTTATTGCAGCGCTGGTTTTTTTTACGCTATGGTTAGGCTCTACGCTTCAGTCTGTCGTTGAAGTGCGAGTCGCAGGCGTAGACGGTGCTGATGATAAGGTCTGCTATTTCACGGAGCCTGACTTTCAGCTACGTTGGATACATTCTGTAGAAAAACAGTGGTGGGAAGAGCAGTATCAACGCATAGACGGCAGCAGTACAGAAGGTGCGGAGCTGTTACTGACCACGACCTATTTTGAAGCGTTCGGTGCGGGGACACCCTCCACCGAAATGCTCGCTCCTATACAAAAGCCTGGCTATCTGGGTTATCAAATCAACGAAAAACTGCCTCGCCTTAATTGGGTCGTATCTAGACTGACCAAAGGTGAAATGGATTATGGTGGTCATCGTTTCTTGATTCACCAGTGGGTGCCAGACTATTCTGAAGTGGTGATCATGCCTAAGACGTATGATTTAATTGATAGATTTAAAAAGGACTTTTGTCATGAACTCCCAAGTGACGGATCAAGGTAGTGTGACTACCATGCCAGATGCTCAAGTTGATAACGATGCTGAGGCGGATGCGGTCAACCGAGCAGTATTGGAAAAATATGACCGAGAGTCAATCACGCGTCATATCACTCAAGGACCAGTAAAATATTTTATTGCTGGCATTTGTATACTCTATTCACTGTTTCATTTATATATTACTTTTAATCCAATGCCAGCACTGTTACAGCGCTCTGTACACGTGGGTGTTGGTTTTGCATTGATATTCCTAATTTTTCCAGCCAGCAAAAAAAGCAGTCGCAAGCGAGTGGCATGGTATGACTGGATTTGGTTTGCCCTGTCTCTATCCGGTATGGGCTATCTCATCTATGAATATCAAGATATCGTGACCTCGCGTGGCGGCATGGCCAATCAGGTCGATGTGATATTTTCCTTGATTACGGTAGTCTGCGTACTAGAAGGCAGCCGCCGTATCACTGGTTGGATTTTGCCAATCTTGGCAGGCATATTTTTGGCCTATCCATTTGTCAGTCATTTAGATTTTATGCCCGATAGGCTACTGACTCGTCCTTATGATATGGGTGATATCTTTGGTCAATTATTCTTAAAAACAGAAGGTTTGTACTCTGTTGCGATTGGTGCATCGGTCACCTTTATCTTCTTATTCATTCTCTTCGGTGCATTCTTAGCCCGTTCGGGAATGGGGCAGTTGTTTAATGATTTGGCATTGGCCATCGCTGGTCATAAGAAGGGCGGGCCTGCAAAAGTAGCAGTCATCTCTAGTGGCTTTATGGGTAGTATCAATGGCTCAGCTTTATCAAATGTGGTTAGTACGGGTGCCTTTACCATTCCATTGATGAAAAAAGTCGGCTATCACAAAGATTTCGCAGGTGCAGTTGAAGCCAGTGCTTCGGTCGGTGGACAGATTTTGCCACCGATTATGGGTGCCAGTGCCTTTATTATGGCGGAGACCACAGGCTTGCCGTATAGCACGATTGCTTTAGCAGCATTATTGCCAGCGATATTGTACTATTTAGGCGTCATTGCGCAGGTGCATTTCCGTGCTGGACGTCGTGATCTAAAAGGTATTGCTAAAGAAAATCTACCAGCGGTCAAAGAAGTATTGAAAGCCCGCGGTCATATGCTATTACCAATTGTCTTTTTGATTTTCTTATTGATCAGAAACGTACCTGTGGGATATGCAGCAGCTTATACCATTGGTTTTACCGTTGTGATCAGTATGCTACGTGCCGAAACGCGCATGAGCTTTTCTGATATTCTGGGTGCATTGGAAGATGGTGCGCGCCAGTCGCTAGCGGTTATGGCTGCTTGTGCGGTCGTTGGTATTATCATTGGGGTGGTGAGTCTGACCAGTTTTGGTACGGTGATGACGTCATCTATCGTCACGTTAGGTGCAGGATCATTATTCTTTACGCTTATCTTAACGATGTTGGCATCAATGGTCTTGGGCATGGGATTACCATCTATTCCTGCCTATATCATTACGGCGACCATGGCTGCACCAGCATTGGCCGGTTTTGATATTCCAATCTTGTCAGCGCACATGTTTGTTTTCTATTTTGGTATCTTTGCCAATATTACACCGCCTGTGTGTCTCGCAGCCTTTGCGGGTGCAGGTATATCCGGTGGTGATCCGATGAAGACAGGGTTCTTGTCCCTCAAACTTGCCCTCGCAGGATTCATCGTGCCGTTTATGTTTATTTATAATCCAACGATGTTGATGATAGATCCAACTGGCCTAGCAGTTACGGCAAAAGATTTTCCGCTGCCACCTATTGTAGATATCATTACAGTGGTAGTGACTTCGGTGACGGGTGTTATTGCGCTGAGCTCGGCACTTGAAGGGTATTTCAGAGGTGGTATGAATACGGTGACTCGTTTCATCTTAGCTATTGGCGCTTTATTATTGATTTATCCTGAGATTACGACTGGTATCGCAGGTGGTGTGATCGTCCTTGGTATTGCTGCATTCAATATAAAAACAGCTGGAAAGCCGACGCCAACTTTAACCGTGTAAAGCGTTAGGTTTAATCATTCTTAAATCTAACAAAGCTCAAAAAAAGGGTGAATAACAAATTTGTTATTCACCCTTTTTAATATTCTTAAGAAATGTTTTAGCGACTGCTGTTCACAATTACTTTCATCTCACTTGATTGCTAAATTAGCAGCCAAGTTTGCCTTCAGCTTCTAGCGCTTTTTTGCTACGGATAGGTGCTGGGCAGTCTTCGCCGTAGTACTGACGATCTGCAAAGTAGCTTGAGCGTACCATTGGGCCTGCCCAAATGCTAAAGAAGCCGATTTTTTTGCCGTAGTCCATATAGCGTTGGAACTCATCTGGATGGACATAACGATCAACAGGGGCGTGGTTTTTACTAGGCTGTAGATACTGACCAATCGTGATCATATCCACGTCATGCGCTTTTAGATCATCAAGTAGCGCATAGATCTCTTCTTCTGTCTCACCAAGACCAACCATAAAGCCGCACTTGGTGGCGATATCAGGACGACGCTCTTTATAAATCTTAAGCAAATCTAGCGAATGCTGATAATCAGAACCCGGACGGAAAGCTTTGTATAGACGTGGCACCGTTTCGATATTGTGGTTAAACACATCTGGTGCAGTCTCTGTCAATAAATCCAATGCAATATCCATACGGCCACGGAAATCTGGTACTAGGATTTCAATCAAGCAGTTTGGGCTAAGTGCTCTTGACTCGTTTAGCACTTCCACAAAATGTCCCGCACCGCCGTCTTTTAGATCATCGCGATCGACAGAGGTGATTACGGCATACTTAAGTTGTAGACCTTGAATGGTCTCAGCGGTATGACGCGGCTCATCCTTGTCTAGCTCATTAGGACGACCATGACCTACATCACAGAACGGGCAGCGACGCGTACAGATATCACCCATGATCATAAAGGTGGCTGTACCATCAGCGAAGCACTGTGGCAGGTTAGGGCAGGCTGCTTCTTCACAGACGGTATAAAGCTTTTGCTCACGCAAGGTTGCTTTGATACGAGCGACTTCAGCAGGCGAGGACATTTTTACCCGAATCCAATCAGGCTTTTTCTTTGCCTCGACAGTCGGGATCACCTTAATTGGGATACGGGCAACTTTGTCATAGCCACGTAGCTTTTCGCCTTGGATGGCTTTTTTTGGTTTGGCCTTAGCAGCAGGTACATGTGTTTGTACGGCAGTTGTCATAATGGAGTTATCTCTTAACCCTTTATATTATAAGGGTTTATGGAATTATCAGAATGTTTTATGAGTGCAGATATTATAGCAGAAATTTGGTCGTCAATTTTTAAACAATATTGTTAAGATTACTATGATTGCTCGGACGACCATAGTTTTAAATATCTATATCGATTTCCAACTCATTCAGTATATCTATGGCAGCGCGAAACGCTTCTTGAGTAGCAGGTGCACCGCAGTACGGCAAGCTATGCATGAGCACTTCTCTAATCTCAGCAACACTGGCCCCATTGTTAATGGCACCGCGTATATGTCCTTTCAACTCGTTTGGGCTTTTTTGAGCAATTAAAAAGGCAATAGTGATTAATGAGCGATACTTGCGTGGTAATACTGAGTCATCTTGCCAAGTGCTGCCCCAAGCGTGTTCGATAATCCAGTCTTGCAGCGGTTGGGTAAATCCTGTGGCAGCATCAAGCGAGCGTTTGACATGCTGCTCACCCATCACCTCAGTGCGTACCTTGAGACCATTGTCATAGTTAGTATTGTTGTCCGTATTGCTATCAGTCATATCGTCGTCCTTAATGTTTACACCAAAATGTTTTTACCAAATCGACTGTTAATAAATCGGCTGCTAATATATCGATATTGCTACATTTTTTTAAGCGAAATTTTATCGAAGTTATTTCTTACAAAATCGTATATCAGTCATATGGTGTCTGCTCAGTCATAAAGCAAGTACTTATTGACAAGCGTAATCAGGCAAATGCCAGTTATAATGAGCGCTACAATCATATTATTGATGGCACTATTTTTATAATAAATGTTCAATATGGCCTTACTATGCGCCTTTTCAGAGCTGAGCCATTAACATTTAAAGCGTTTTAAGCTATGATTGCACGGATAATTATTTCATATAGTATATAGACGCAGGCAGTCATGCTGACTACCCACGTAATGTGCTACACCCCAACTGACGAGGACGACTATTGTGTTAGAAGCTTATCGTAAACATGTCGAAGAACGTGCTGAGCTAGGAACTGTACCCCTACCACTAAATGAAAAACAAGTAGTAGAGTTGGTTGAATTATTAAAGAACCCGCCTGCAGGCGAAGATGCGTTCTTGATGAACCTATTAGAAAACCGTATCCCTGCTGGTGTTGACCAAGCAGCATACGTTAAAGCGGCATTTTTGGCTGCTATCTTAAAGGGTGAAACATCATCACCACTTATCAGCAAGCAAAAAGCTGTTGAAATTCTAGGCACTATGCAAGGTGGCTACAACGTTCAGCCACTAGTTGCTGCACTAGATGATAGCGAAGTTGCACAAGACGCTGCTGAAGCACTAAAGAAAACTTTGCTAGTATTTGACGCGTTCAATGACGTGACTGAAAAAGCTGAAGCTGGCAACACTATTGCTAAAGAAGTGATTCAGTCTTGGGCTGACGCAGAATGGTTCTTGAACCGTGCTGAAGTACCAAAGAAAACCACTTACACGACGTTTAAAGTAACTGGCGAAACCAACACGGATGACTTGTCACCTGCGCAAGACGCATGGAGCCGTCCTGATATCCCATTGCATTCACTAGCCATGCACAAAAACTCTCGTGACGGCATCAATGCTGACGAAGAGGGCGTTGTTGGCCCAATGAAGCAAATCGAAGCACTGAAAGAAAAAGGCCATCCGCTAGCCTATGTTGGTGACGTTGTTGGTACTGGTTCTAGCCGTAAGTCTGCGACCAACTCAGTACTTTGGTTGATGGGTGAAGATATCCCTAACGTGCCAAACAAACGTGGCGGCGGTCTCGTACTTGGTAACAATATCGCTCCTATCTTCTTCAACACGATGGAAGATTCTGGCGCATTGCCAATCGAAAAAGTGGCAGTCGATAACCTAAACATGGGCGATGTATTTGACATCTATCCGTACGAAGGCAAAATCACTAAGCATGACTCTGATGAAGTACTATCAACGTTCTCACTAAACTCACCAACATTGCTTGATGAAGTTCGTGCTGGCGGCCGTATTCCATTAATCGTTGGTCGTGGTTTGACTAACCGTGCTCGTGAGTATATGGGTCTTGGTCATTCAGATATCTTTGCTAAGCCAGAAGAGCCAGCTGATACCGGTAAAGGCTTTACGCTTGCACAGAAAATGGTTGGTAAAGCGTGTGGCCTGACAGGCGTACGTCCAGGTATGTACTGTGAGCCTAAGATGACGACGGTCGGTTCTCAAGATACGACTGGTCCGATGACGCGTGATGAGCTAAAAGACTTAGCATGTTTAGGTTTCCAAGCGGATCTCGTGATGCAGTCATTCTGTCATACTGCTGCTTATCCAAAGCCAGTTGACGTTGAGACTCAGCATACACTACCTGACTTTATCATGAACCGTGGCGGCGTAAGCTTACGTCCAGGTGATGGTATCATTCACTCATGGTTGAACCGTATGCTACTTCCAGATACCGTTGGTACTGGTGGTGACTCGCATACTCGTTTCCCAATGGGTATCTCGTTCCCAGCGGGTTCTGGTCTAGTTGCTTTCGCAGCGGCAACTGGTGTAATGCCACTTGATATGCCTGAATCTGTTCGTGTTCGTTTTGTTGGTGAGCGTCAAGCTGGTATCACTCTACGTGACCTAGTACATGCTATCCCTTATCAAGCGATCAAAGAAGGTTACTTGACAGTTGATAAGAAAGGTAAAATCAACGAGTTCAACGGCCGTATTCTCGAAATCGAAGGTCTAGAAGACTTGACCGCTGAGCAAGCGTTTGAATTATCTGATGCCTCAGCTGAGCGTAGTGCTGCTGGTTGTACCATCACTTTGTCTGAAGCATCAGTGACTGAGTACCTAAACTCAAACATCACGCTGCTTAAGTGGATGATCTCAGAAGGCTATGGCGATGCACGTACGATCAGCCGCCGTGTTGAGCAAATGCAAGAGTGGTTGGCTAACCCAAGCCTCATGCGTGCTGATGACGATGCTGAATACGCGATCGACATCACTATCGATATGAGCGAAATCAAAGAGCCGATCCTTTGCTGCCCGAACGATCCAGATGATGCAAAAACGCTAGCAGACGTGGCTGGTGATACCATTGATGAAGTATTCATTGGTTCATGTATGACCAACATCGGTCACTTCCGTGCCGCTGGTAAATTGCTACAAGACGTACCAGCAGGAAGCCTGAAGACTCGCCTATGGATTGCGCCACCTACTAAGATGGATGCACGTCAGTTGATGGAAGAGGGTTACTACAACATCTATGCACAAGCCGGCGCTCGTACTGAAATGCCAGGTTGTTCACTATGTATGGGTAACCAAGCACGTATCGCACCGAAATCTACTGCGGTATCGACCTCAACTCGTAACTTCCCGAACCGTCTAGGTCAAGGCGCTAACGTATACCTAGCTTCTGCAGAGCTTGCAGCAGTCGCAGCGGTACTTGGTAAATTGCCGACTAACGATGAGTATCAGCAGTATGCTGGTATGCTAAACAGCATGGGTGATGAAGTCTATCAATACATGAACTTCGACCGTATGGAAGACTATACTGAAGAAGCAGACAAGATTAACGTTGCTCAGTTGACCTAATCTTGAGTATATAAGCTTTTAAAATTAGAGGCTTTATACTAAAAACTTTATACATAAAAAATAACCCCGTATCGTCATGATGCGGGGTTTTTTATTAATGACTCTAAGAAAACTAGTATTCATTTACAAACTTTTATTGAGTATCTATAATCAAAGCCAATTGTTGATAATTTTCACTGACGATTTCTACTTTTCACGACCGAGATAAAAAGCCCTATGGAAAATAATATTAAGCTTGATAAAGCGACTCCGCCGCCACTGCCCAGATCTACGATGGCTAACAATCATAATGCTGAAGCAAATTATGGAATCATTGATTGGTTCAAAAAGTGCATGAGAAATTATGTCAATTTCTCTGGTCGGGCACGCCGTAAAGAGTTTTGGTATTTTTCTTTGGTATATATGATCTTGGCAATTTTTGCGATGATAATAGATGCAATTATTTTTGACGCAGAAACAGGGCCTGTTTATATAGTTGTAGCGCTTGGTCTTGCTTTACCCAGTATTGCTGTTGGTATTCGCAGGTTACATGATACGGGTCGCTCAGGATGGTGGTTTTTAATATCCTTAATACCACTGATAGGCGGCATTGTGTTTCTTGTATTTTGTGCTAATGATACTAAGCCTGAAACCAATCAATGGGGCCCGCCAGCAAAATAGTCTGGCCTAGGATAAAGTCGGTTTTTGATAAATCTGTTTACGTCTGTATAAATGTACTGGCTGATTTTCTACGCTATGTTATGTATAATATAGGGGCAGGCGGAAACCGTGGCTCTGCACTTTATTTATCTTTTCTAACTCGGGACGGACCGATACTTTGACATGCACCTTGCTGTTTAAATACAGGTGCTTTGGAGTCTTGGTTGATGACCTTATCACCGCTTAAACGTCGCTTAATTTATGTGACCGCCTTCGAAATTATCGCGATTATCTTATCTACCCTTATATTGATGAAACTCAGTCACAGTGATGCATCAGAATCTTTACCAATCGCCGTAATGATGTCGGTAGCAGCCGTCGTTTGGAACTTTATATATAATACCGCTTTTGAAGCGTGGGAACGCCGCAGACGTATTGTACGTCGCACGTTATGGATACGCAGTGTTCATGCTTTTGGTTTTGAAGGCGGGCTAGTGTTGATCTGCTTGCCACTTTATATGATTTGGTACGATGTTGGTCTAGTAAAAGCCTTTATGATGGAAGTGGCGCTACTGCTATTTTTCTTAGTTTATACGTTTACCTTTACTCTGATTTTTGACAAGATATTTACTTTACCTTATCATTCTAAACTAGCGTCCGCTTCTTAATTAAAGGCGTTGACAAAAAAAGGGCTACCATATTGGCAGCCCTTTTTTGATGGTATCATTGTTTATCTTGTTATTTACCTTGATATACAGGCTTACGCTTTGCTATAAAGGCGCTAACCCCTTCGATAAAGTCATCGGTTTTTGCCATTACGGTCTGCTGCTCTACTTCCGTATCTAAAGCTGCGCTCAAACCAGAGAAGGCGTGAACATTGAAGCTCTCTTTCATAGCGGCCAATGCTTTGCCTGGCAGTTGGCTCAATCGTAATGCCAATGCTTGTACGGTGGCTTCTAGCTCGTCAATACTTACTACGTTGTTCACTAGATTTAAACGTGCCATGTCTTCGGCTTTCAGTTTATCACCCAGCATCACAAGTTCAGTGGCTTTTGCTGCACCAACCAATTGGTTTAATAAGTAAATACCACCCGCATCTGGAACTAGGCCGATATTAACGAACGCTTGTACAAACTTTGCATTGTCTGCGGCAATTCGGAAGTCACAAGTAAGCGCCAAGTTCATGCCAGCACCTGCCACAGCACCTTCTAATTTGGCAATAATCGGCTTATGAATATGACGTAATTTTAAGCTGACTTCGCCTGCACCTTCTACCATGCCTCTTAATTTGTTTGAAACAATATCCTTGTCTAATCCTTCAGACAACATCTCTTTAATATCGCCGCCGCTTGAGAAGTTACCACCAGCCCCTTGCAAAATAATTACCCGTACTTGATCATCTGCAGCCGCTTTATCTAGCGCTATCAAGACTTGGTTTTTTAAGGGTGTGCCAAAGGCATTTAAGCTTTTTGGATCGTTAAAGGTAATAGTAGCAATGTGCTCTGCAACTTGATAATCGACGAGAGACTGTGACATTTGAGATTTCCTTATTTTAAATGACTGTTTTAATATTTTGTATCAATGACAATACTTTGAGATAAAGGTAAAAATGGTTCAATGCTGATTACTATAGCAGCTTGCTACGATTATAAAAGCGTGTTTTGTGGGCGCTTAAGACACATCTATATACTGGTAAACTTTCCTATTCTATCGTAAAAGCTGATGCTAACTAATGGGACAAAACGACTGGCTCGTAAAAAGGCTATGACCTAAGGGGCTAATGGATTATGCTAATATGCCAGGTTGAGCGTAAAAGAGTCGTAAAAGACACAAGGGTACGCTCGAACTTTTCATTGATCAAACAAGGATGTGGTTATGCCAACTATCACTGTAAGTAACGCTGATATTTATTACGAAGACAGTGCACCGAACGACACACAAAAGCCCGTTATCGTATTTGCTCACGGTCTACTGTGGAGCTCACAGATGTATGATAAGCAAGTAGAGCATTTTCAAACAGACTATCGTTGTATTGCTTTTGATTTTCGCGGGCAAGGTCAGTCGCAGGTTACTAAGTCTGGCTATGATATGGAGACGCTGACTGAAGATACGCTTGGCTTACTTGCAGCGCTTGGTATTGATAAATGTCACTTTGTTGGGCTATCTATGGGCGGGTTCGTGGCTCAACGTATCGCGCTCAAACGTCCTGAGTTGTTGTTGTCATTAACGCTGTTAGAAACCTCTGCTGACCCTGAAGATCCAAAAAATATCCCTCAGTATCGCAAGCTAGTGAAAGCGATTCGCTGGTTAGGTATGAAGCGTGTGAGTAATAAAGTGATGCCAATCATGTTTGGCAGTACGTTCTTGGCAGATAAGCTGCGTAAATCTGACCGTAAGCAGTGGCTAACGATGCTACAAAGCAATCGCAAGGGCGGCGTGGTCAAAGCAACAATGGGCGTGATTGAGCGTACAGGTACTTATGAGCAGCTGGGTGAGATTACAACGCCAACACTAATTGTGGTAGGTGACGAAGATGCCGCCACGCCTTATGCCAAATCTGAACGCATGCATTTTGCTATCGCTGGATCCAAGCTTGCCATTATCAAAGATGCGGGTCATACATCGACAGTAGAAGAGCCTGATCAAGTGAACCAAGTACTTCGTCAGTTTTTGGAAAGTTGTGCTTAATATAGATATTGTTCGAGAGCTTTGAAGCCTTATATCTATAGAAGTCCTAAGCAAATCTCTATATAAAAAAGCCGCTACCTGTATTTGATAGCGGCTTTTTTCATAGTGTGAGTTGTTAAATAGCAGACAACCATCTGTATCAGCGATGATAGCTACATTCGTGAGCTGTACTGGCTATGTCCATCGTCAATGGTTCCAAAGGCTTCTGCACGATTGACGATTTCAGTCGCCCAAGCACGGTGCGTCGCAGGCTCTAGCATCGTATTATTGTACTTAAATACCGCTTTGGCCTCAGAGTGAAGGATCGCTTGTGCTTCATCCAATGTACTCAATGGCACACAGTAAGCTTGCTGTACTAGGGCGATTTGGCTTGGATGAATGACAGTTTTGCCCACCATCCCTAAGCTGACATCTCGGTTTAGCTCTTGCATAAACAATGTCGGCTGGTCTAAATACTCAAATACTGGCGCGGTAAGATAAAAACCATGCGGCACAAAACAGCCCAGCATTTGATAAGCCAACGTACCGATAGGCGAGTCATAGACAATACTGTTTTTTGGGCGGCGTAAGCGCAATGCTGCAAACAAGTCATTACCGCCGATACGTAATGCAAAAACTGGCTGGCTAAATGCTTCTTTAAAAGCGATGGCAAGCTCCTGATTGTGATGCGGATTAAACAGCGCTGCGGTTTCGAGCGTCGGCATAAGTAGTTGATCTACTTTTAGGTTCTGACAAGCCATGCGCCAGTTAGATAGGCTATACATATCGACTTTTGGCATGACGAAACCATCGATAAGATCGATATGGGTATAATCAGCCAGTTGCTGTAGCATCATCGGGCTACGTGGACGTATAAAGACCAGCGGACGCGTCGGATACTGGGCATGAATCTTTGCCGATTTAGATGGCGCATTAATGCTATTCACATGCTCAGCCCAAGTATTCAGGAGGGTTCGCAAACGCTCAAGTGCCAACTCTACATCCTGCTGACTGACCGCATCCTCTAGACAGATAATAATACTATTGATCGTTGGTAGTTTATCTCGCTTGATGACTTGCCAAATATCTTGGCGAGTCGCAGGCATGTACAAGCTAGCACCAAGCTGATATGGATGGTGTGTGTGTGGTTTGACCATCGCATGACGCTCAGTGATCATATGCGCATAAGATTGGGTATCATTGTAAAGGTCTGACTCGGTTTTTAGCATATCTGACATAATTGGCATCATAAGTAGAGGGTATAAGAGAACGAAAAAGAATACATTTAATACTATTAAATGTCCTGGGAGCGCTGCTTGATAAGCGTGATGGCTTGATAAGGCAGTATTTTATCACCTAATACACTGATAGTGATATTTCGTTGTGCACATAAATGGCGTAGCAGTACGGTATCAGGGTGCTCAGCAGTGGCGAGCAATATACGCTCGGGATCACGGCGTAATATGGCACGTGTTGCCTCAGCAATCGTTGGTTTAATACGGTTGCGATTGATAATCTTATAGTCTGCTGCCAACGTCTCTATCAACGCCGCAGTCTGGTAGCGTGGCTGCTGGTAAATCGGTAAACGCGTTGGAGTTGCAACCAATGATCGTCTCACGGCATCGATACGCTCGACGAATGCCAGGCTGTGATCTACCTCAATCAAATCATCATAAAAGACACTGCGATGCAGGCCTGATGACGGCTCCGTGTATAGGCTACGCGAAATTAATCCCGATACGGTGCTATTTAATAAACCCGATGGGATCAACCAGTCTTCTTCACTTGCCGCGAGCCAAGCAACGCCAGCCGGATCAGCAAGGGTCAGTAACGGAATGACGTCAGCGCCTTGATGAAAAATGTTGGCAAAATTAACATGAGTAGAATCACTAAACGTCTCTAGACTGCGAGCCAACTCTTGATAAATAGCACCTTTACCTGTCCAACCATCGACGAATACAATCGGACTATTTGGATAAGCCTCCAGTAGCATTTGCAGGGCCACTGGATCAAGACCACGATCCCGAATGATACTGATGCCATAATGTACGCTTGGCAGGTGATAGCTACTGTCTGTATCCGACAGCGCACGCTGCAACAATACTCCGATCGGCAGACCTGCTCGTACCAAACTGACCAAAACCAGTGGATGTTCATCACTAACGCTGTGCTGAAAAACATGATGTAGTGTATGAGATAAATGAGCGATATCGGTCGCGGTTCTTGTTGACCCTTGCTCTAATGCCTGCTTGTATAGCTGCTCATGCATTGCAGTAGGTGCTTGCTCTAAAGTCAGCATGTCAGAGTAATGGCGTTGGCCGCTTTGGATAAGGGCTTCTTTTTGACTGACGGGCACATCGGCAACCGCGTCTTTATCCACCATATCGAGTAGGACAGTCACATCGCTTGCAAGATAGCTGCCTGAGCCATGGTTTTTTAAATCGGCTCTTTTGGTCTGTATATTAGGAAAAGTCATAGTATGAATAATAGCACTCGGAATGATAACAGTGGATTTGCGTGGCTGTTGTTTAAGCTGATGGTTTAGCCTGACGATTTAGACGGGTATTGCTCATGCAATTGGCCATGATTGGGCATACCGTACCAGTCTAATAACTGTAAGAAAGGCAGGTCAGCTAAGCTATCACCAAAACCAAAACTGGGACGCTGATGGTCTAAATGATGCTCTAATAAAAACTGTACCGCATGACGCTTATGAACCACATGGGGCAATATCGCTAGGTTATTGGCATTCACATGAACATAGAAATCTTGATCAAAATCACGTATCAGAGTGGGCAGTTTTTCAGCTAAATCTACGAGCGCTTGATGATCTTTCTGCGCATGTTTGACAGCCAGATAAATGGTTAGCTCTTCATCAACAGAACCATTGTTAAAGCTATCGATATGCGGTGTGAATACTAAATGACTTTGCTCGCTTTGACTATGACTGGCAAATAATTCGCTTAACTTAGTAAGCTTAACTTGCAATGGCGCGAGCTTACTATACATATGCTGCTGCCAACTGCTTAGCAGCGCTCCATCAGACGTTAAAATAATCGCCCCATGAGTTAATACTTGCCAACTATCAAAGGGCAGCTTAACGCGTTTGATTTCACTACGATCCCGTGCCGTCACTACAATTAATTCAGTGCTAGCAAGTAACCAATTAAAAAAGGTTGCTTGGCGCTGGCTCATAAAGCTCAAAGGCTCGTCTTGCTTATTGACTGTTGCACATACCAAAGATTCAGGCTCAGTAGTGAGCAAATCCCAAGCGTCGATTTTGCGCTGGGTTTGGAATAACGTATCATCCAAATCCATCAAGGCATAAGGCTTAATAATGTCTGGGTTGGCTTTAAAAAATGATGTAGTCATGGTGTCGTCCGTAAATAATAGGTTTGAAAGTTAGAGAGCAGTTTAAAGACTAGGGCTCACCACTAGCACGTTATCCAAACCTCGCCACATAGCATCCACACTATCAGCTGATGTTTCTATACACAACACAATCAAATCCCAATCACTAGGCTCAACGTTATAAGCAAAATTGGTCATACCAAGCCCGTAATTATCGCTAAAGCTCAGCATCGTGGTAATCGCCCCACCAAGCGCAATCGGTGAGCGGGTTAATGCGCTAAAATTGACAGTCGCAGCTGTATCTTCGTTGAGCTTGCCGGACTCTGTTTCAAGCCATTCAGCCAATAGAAACGGAAACCAAACAAACTCATTGCTGCCCAAGACTAAGATTTTTCTTGGTAGCTGAGTAACATCAAAGTTTTCTTGGCCATCGAAGCGCGTAAATGCAGTCTGAAAACTTGAAAGATAGTTAGCAAAACCCTCTGTACTGTCTAGCGTTGGAAAACGCCCCCAGTTGCCCGTATCACTGAGCGCCTGACTACCAGCGGCAGTAGTATCAACCGATGGCATTGTAATGGGTTCAGGATTAGGGGCATCTGTCCATTGCCATGCACCAGACAATAAATGATGGCGATGAAACTCAATACCAGCGAGACGATCGGCCATACGTGCAGGTTTAGCATCTGACTGTGGATTAGGTTTCTCTTGATCTAATGACCAGTCGACCAATGTCGTTAGATGCACTTGCTCTAACTGGGTCAGTCCTGCTTTACGTAGTGCAGTGACGACATTCACACAGGTATTGCCCGTTGAGGCTTCATCATCGACCATAATCAGTGTTTTACTGGCCAGTAGCTGCGCTTGAGTAACGCTATCTTTGCTTTGATAAATCAAATGCTGGCTGGCATGACTGTGATCTTCACAAAACGTCGTCAGTAAAGAGTCGGTACCATTGGCATCACTACTTTCATCGTGCTGTGCATGACGCGTAGAGTTTAATAGCAGAGCTTGAGGATAGCGCGTTTGCAATGCTTGATGGACGCCAGCAGATAGACCAACAGCGGTCTCTGCCATACCGATGACTAGTACTGGCTCAGGCAAGTCACTAGGCACTAAATCAGCCAAATCAGTAAATGCCTCTCGCATGGTGCTTGGCGCAACGGGAATATGACGACCTAGCACTTTTGAGACAAACAAAAACGCCCGTTTTGGATTAATACGCTGTGCAAATCCAAGTAAATCTTCTAACTGATAATGCTCGTGTTGTTCTGCGCCATTTTTATTGGTGGCTGAGTTGGTTTGGTAAGTTAGATCTAGCGTACCACGGGGTAGGGTGATGGTCGTACTGTGTTGCTCATTTAACATTCATATTCCTTGGCGCTTTTAATTATATGTCATCGTAGATTTTTAACCCTGACAGCCAACCAGCCATAAGGCACTGCGACTTTGCTTGCTTAGCTGAGGTGTTGTAAGAGGCGTAGCACTGGTCAAATCAGACGTGTTCTCCAAACTGATGCCAGCACTCGCCAGTAGGGCAGATAATAACTGAAATTTCACCGCATAGTTCATATTTTGTGCATGTTCATGAACCAGACTGGATGTGACCATGCCGACGACCTCTCCAGTCGGCAATAATAAAGGACTACCACTAGATCCAGGCTGAATGGGTGCTGTGAATTGCATATGACGGATATCGTTATTTAAACCTGTCAGTCCTGATATACAGCCTTGAGTGACTTGCAGTTGGCTACTCAGTCCTGATAACGGAAACCCCAGTGTGGTAATAGTCTCACCCAATATATCAACACATTGCTGCGCCAGTGGGAGGTAGCTAGGCAAAGGATCGCTAACTCTAATAATAGCTGAGTCGCTTCCGATATCGCTGAGTACGACTTGTGCCTCGCGATCAGGCTGACCTTGCTGACGTACGCCAACCATCGCTGCTGACTCAATCACATGATAGCAGGTGAGCAAATGATAGGGATCAATAGCAAATGCTGTTCCTGTCCAAGTTTCGCCTGCTTGTACATGACGGGGAGGGCGAGCTTCGTTGTTTGGTTGAGTACGCTGCTGCTGTTGAGCTTCTTGAATAAGCGTATGTGTGCTAGGTGGACGAACATCCAGACTAACCTGTACATGATGTTCAAGGCTCGCTAAGCCATGCGTTGATGCCTCGCCAAGCGCTCGACATTTGAACTGTCCATTACGTTGATATATTTCTAATATAATCGCCGCTTTGATATGCCGCTCGTTTGTTGTGAAGTTATAGTGAATATCCCCGTTGTTGAGCGTGAGGCTTACGTCGTTTAACTCTACCGCTGGCAAGTTCAGGCTTGAATCATGATAAACATAAGCAATCAGTTGTAAGAAATTAACGCCAAGTGTATCAAATAACTGGGGTAAATCTAACTGCCATGTGCTTGGATTATCCTTGCTATCGAGCTGAGCCCAGTCTTTAGACTCATGTAAATAAGCAGGACTACAAACCGCTTTACGATGGGCATCTAATGGCAACCACAATAGTCCAAGCTGCTGTCCAAACTCTAATGGTTTAGTAGTAGAAAATGCGATCGAACATTTGGTGTTTTCGATAACAGTATTGGCTCCTAGCACTAATTCGACTTGCTTCGACATCACATTTCCTTAGTTTATTTGCGTGATTATAATTATTTTTATTGTTTAATGATTTTATCCTTGAGACTAAAGTCTGACCACATAAAGGGTTTTTATTTTGTTTTTAACCTATTATTCTACAAAGAGAAAACAGTAATAAGTGTTTTAATATACAATTAAGATTAATTGCATAATAGATATATCAAGATATATAGGTTTAAATAGTTTCGGAATTCCTTTTAATAATTAATTACTTTTAGAAAATAATAATGAGGTTTTATAGTCTAGCCATTTGTCGGTTAATGTAGCCACTTATCGGACAAAGCCATATAGTGTATTGCTACAAAACAAGATTCCGGTGATAATACAATCAAAATCTATTGCTATTTAGTAACTCTACTGTGACTAAGTGTTATCTGTAAATTCTAAATATAGTATTTGATTTAAACCTATTAATTCTAATCTTATTTTCAAGCTTATTACTGTTTCTCGATTAATGAATTTCTAGTAGTTAGAGCACTTGTATGCTTAATAACTACAAAAATCGAAATTTCATCTACTGAAGATATTTCATTTCTTATAATATAAAAGATATACAAAAACTATTGTGTGGTTGATGTCTGAATATTTTTTATATTGTGAGAAAGTCAGTTGGTGGACCTTTGAAACGTTATTCACATTAGTTTATCTAGATAGCTTGATATAAGAAAGCGTAGCAGTATTTTAAGAAAAGGAGTGCTCTGTGAAATTCTCTTGTGCATTAGAAACGTCTTCTGAACGTATTCGTCTGGTCAATGTTATTTCGCCGCTTATCAAAGCAGGTTATCAGCTAGTCTCCCAAAAGCAAGAACCTTCAGAGAATGGTGGTAATATCATTCATGTGATCGCAAGAAGCCTGGGCTCTAAAACGCAGGAAGATCTAATCGAGGATTTATCTTCAATTGAAGGTTGTACGCTTTTTAATCTAGAAATCGATGAAGAGGGTGGCTCGTCAGCTGCTCCTGCAAAAAAGACATTGGATGAGAAAAGCGTCTTATCAGCCATTGGTGCTTATTACCCTAAAATAGCAGATATTGTCAGTCAGTATGAAGATAGTTTACCTATTGAGCGACGTGTGACGGCATTGCAAGAGTTGGGTCGTAAGGTTGGCGGCGGTATTTACCAGCGTGATTATTCACTTGGCAGTCCACTGAAGATGCCTACTACGATCACTCGTGAGCTTGTGCCAGCACTGAAAGGTCTGTCTAAAGTTAAAGCAAAAAACAATGTGATCTATTTAATCAAATGTCCATTCTGTAAGTCGTCAGATCATACTCACTCAGGATGCCATTTTATTGTGGGCTATATAGAAGGCTTTTTGGCAAGCAACCCTGCTATAGATGTGGTTCAAGTTGAAGAGACTAACTGCGGCGCAGGCAGTACCAATATTTGTGAATTTACCATTGGGTAAGAAAAACTGCGTGTAGATAATTTCATGTCTATGCAAAAAAATCAACGAGCGAATGACGCACCATGTTGCAATAAAAGTAACGTTATTTGACTCAATTCTTATGATAGATAAAAGGCAAAAAAATGATGGAAGTTGAATATAACTTACTTTTGGTGTTGGTCTCATACGCCATTGCAGTATTTGGTTCTTATGTTGGCTTAAACCTTGCCATTCGAGTACCTTCTGCTAAGCCAGGAACGGATTTGTATTTTTGGGTAGCGCTATCATCGATTGCTATCGGTGGTGCGATTTGGTCTATGCATTATATCGGTATGATGGCTGTAGATATGAAGATGCCTGTGACTTATGACTTAGGGCTAACAATTGTCTCAATGCTACTCGCGATTTGTTTCGTTGCAGTTGGTATTGTTATCGTAGGTCGTGGTGAACCAAGCGTTGCTAAGTTAATTGGTGGCGGTGTGCTTACTGGGCTAGGTGTTGTAGCCATGCATTATACTGGTATGGCTTCTATGCAAATGGACGCTATCATGTCATACAATATACCGCTGCTTATCCTATCGATTGTGATTGCTATTGCAGCTGCTATCGCTGCGCTATGGTTGGCATTCAATCTACGTGGTACATTACAGCGTTTTGGTAGTGCCTTCATCATGGGTCTTGCAGTTTGTGGTATGCATTACACTGGTATAGCCGCGATGGAAATGACGATGACGGATCATTCGATGTCTATGGATTATACGCATGCAGGTGCTATTTCTTCATCAATTATGATCTTCATCGGTTCAGCAATTGTATTAAGCTTACTATGGGTCATCGCTTCTAAAAATGCACCTAAGCAAGCGACACTAGCATTTGGCGAGTAATTTTAAACGCTCATTTTTAATACCAATTGAAAGTGAAAATAAAAAAGGGTTTTTAGATATTAATCTAAAAACCTTTTTTATGCCTATTCAAATCATTTGCTAACCACGTGCATGCTTAGCAGACTATTTATTCATCACCCTTTTCAATTTTCACACTCATCATAATAGAGCGTACTTGGCATGGTTCAATATGCTGAATATTGGTCTCTAAGTTAGGTCTCTCTGATAACCCCAACCAATAAGAAAATCCGACTTGCGTCAAATCAATCCCACTATGAGATGTATAACCAATACCACCTGATGGACGACTATTGATCTCAAGAACACGGTGCTGACCGCTATCATCAGCTTTAGTTTGTACACTGACGATGCCATCACAGCCAAAAGCCCTAATTAGGGGGGTTACGACATCCATGACAGACTGCTCATAACCAACGTGTTGTATCTTCCCTGTTTTATGACGAGTGACAGCAGCTAGGACTTCACCATATTCACAAACTACATCGATAGAGTACTCTTGCCCTGACAGATAAGGCATAAGCAACATTGGAATAGGGCGATCGTGTACCATTTCGCTGTTAGCATAGGCATTTACAAATTGGGCTGTATTTATTTTTTTCTCTTCAGTGAAATATAAGTGCTCAAAGCTATCGTACTGCTCGTCATATTCTTTACCAGTGTCTAGTCGCCAAAACCCTTGGGCAAAAATACCGACAACAGGTTTGACGCATAGGGGTTGGTCGCCATGCTCGGCTAATAAAGCCTCAAGCTCCGCCGTATTGTCAAAACGCCATGCGTCTGCCACTGGAATATTATAAGTGTGACAATGCTGCATAAAAGCAAATTTATCATCGATTGATTCTAGTGCCGCTACGCTAGTTGCGCCTGTTAACAAACGAATACCCGCAGCGTCAAATTTTTCACGATGCGCTTCATAATCAATACCATTGCGCCCAGTCAGCAGTACTTTTACGTTATGCTTTTGAGCTTGTTCCAATACGAATTGCCAGCGTGGTATAGCAGTTTCATCAGTCATTTGGATATCAGTATCTACGATCGAGTCAGATGGCTCACGATAAATCATATCGGCGAATTCGAAAATCTCAGGTCTATCATGACGGTGTGAGGCAATAACTTGAAAAGGGTTTTTTGAAGGACTGATTGATTTGTTCTTTAGACTTTGTAAGCTCTCCAACATATCACGCTGGCTAGATTGACCTTCAGCTAACCATGCTGCTACTGGTATTGAAGGGTTACTATTATCAGCAAGGTTATTCATAATTATCTCAGCGTTATCATTAGGTGTAGGGGAGTAGGCAAGTCAATATTGCTACTGTAAATCTAGTAATAGTAGCAAAGGTATACGGTTTAATAGGACGTATTATATACAAATGATATGCGTTATAAACGCCTCTTATAAAATAGTCATAGGGATTTGTAAGGATAACTTTATCGCTTATATTGCGATTGTCTGGTTCAAAAAATTCATAATATCCATGCTACTATATGATGATAGTCAGCATGACAATGACAACAGCATAATAAATAATCTAAAGGACATATGATGAGTCAAAACCAACCTCAAAAACTAATTGCAGGTGCCAATGCGCCACTACCGACTGACAATATTAGCATTCGTATTTTAAGCCAAAATGCCATCGATTGTGCCGCTTATCGTCTGACTACTGACGGCAAAGTACGTGGTGATGGAGACATGATATTTTATGGTCAGACACGTAGCGATGATGGTAGTGTTAGCTTCCGTGGTCATGACAGTGATGGGTTTTTTGATGTCAATTTGTCTGCACAGCCTGCAACTATTGAGAAAATTGCCCTAGCGTTCTCTAGCGCGCAAACACTATCACAAGTTGGCGATGTGGACATTCAAGTCTTGCAGGGCAGTCAAGTGCTGATGACCTGTCAGCTGAGTAGCGCAGGCCGTAATGAAAAAGCCATTATATTGGCTGAATGCTATCGCAGACAAGGAAGCTGGAAATTTCGTTTTATTGCCCAAGGATTTGAGGGAGGGCTAAAGCCTTTATCTGAGCATTTTGGTGTGGAAATCGCTGATGAAGCGCCTGCCCAAAATCATAACCCTGCACAAAGCCAACCTCAACCTATCAACACGCAGCGACCAATCAATACGCAAAAAGCAGGCAACACGTCTCAAGCTAACAATCCGCCACCGATTCCTGCTAACCCTTCAATTAACTTAAGTAAAATAACCTTAACCAAAAATAAATCTAGCATTAATCTTAAAAAACGTGATGACTTTGGTAAAATTTCAGTCAATTTAGATTGGAACCAAGGCCCCCAAAGTGATAAATCAGCGCCTAAAAAAGGCATACTGGGAGATCTGTTTAAGCAGCATCAATCAAGCGGTATCGATTTAGATGTCGGCGCTATGATTCATCTAAAAAGTGGTGAAAAAACCCTTATTCAAGCGTTGGGAAATCGCTTTGGTAGCTTGCAATCAGCGCCTTACGTCTGCCTACGTGCGGATGATAGAACAGGGCAGGTAAGTGGCGGTGAATGGCTAGATATCAATGGTCAGCAATGGTCGCAGATTGAAGAAGTATTTATCTTTGCGTTTATTTACGAAGGCGCACCTAACTGGGAAAAAACCGATGGGGTTGTGACTATCCATGTGCCAGAGCAATCACCGATTGAGACACGTTTGACCGAAGGTGCTGGTAATCTACCAATGTGTGCCATTGCCCGTTTGGTCAATCAACAAGGCAGTATCAATGTTGAGCGTATCAACCAATACTTCAAAGGTCATCAAGAAATGGACAAAGCGTTTAACTGGGGCTTTAGTTGGAAACGTGGACGTAAATAGTATTCTTAATTATAAGTAATAAATATAAAAGAGCGGCCCAACTATTGATAGATGGGCCGCTCTTTTTTCAAATAAACTATTTAACTAGATTGGTAATAATCCAGTTAAAGTCTCAAGTCAATTATGCATGCGGTGTGATAGCAGGCATTAAGTCGTGGAAGGTGCGGCCAGAAGCTGTCTCGCCAATCGCATGCATTTTCCATTCATTATTGTGACGATAAACTTTTGCCATTACCATTGCTGTGTGTCCACCTTGGGCAGATAAGTTATAACGTGCTACTTCGCTATTGTTATTGGCATTAACGATACGGCAAAACGCATTTTCTACTGTCTCAAACGTTTGACCAGTAAAGCTATTGACCGTAAATACCAATGAAACCACATTAGCAGGTACTCTTGAGAGATCGACGTTGATGACTTCATCATCACCATCACCGTCGCCAGTACGGTTATCACCAGTATGCACGATACTGCCGTCTTTCGATTTTAGCTGACTAAACCAAATGGCATCGACCGCTTGCTTATTAGCATCAAACATAATGCATGAAGCATCTAAATCGATAGAATCGCCGCCAGAACCGCCGCCGAATAATTTTCCTAAGAAGCCACCTTTTTTATCTTGTGGCCCTTGCGCAACATCCCAGCCTAGACCTAGTTTAACTTGAGTCAGCTCGCCACCAGCCTCTTTGCTTAGGGAGATTTTTTGACCTTTTTGAAGACTAACTGCCATGTGAGTATCCTTATAATAATTGTGGGTAAAACCGTTGAAAAATAACGCTAAAAAGTATTATAAATTGCGAAAGGTGTTATAAGATATTGTCTAAAAAGCTACCACCGCCGCCACGTCCGCCTGAGCTACTACCTAGGACGCTTTGTATCCAACCTTGATAACTGTCACGATTGCGTGAACAAATAATGACTTTGCCACTTCCTGAGAAGTTTAGAACCATACCTTCGCCACTGGTAACGGAGTTGATGATATTGCTCATGATGCCTTTTTTCTTACTGGTCGAAACTGATAGTTTGTATTCAAGATTTGAATCCCAGCAGACTACATGACCGTTGTCAATAATGACGTCTTTGTCTGGTGTGACATCAATTTCAAACAACGAACCAAAACCAGATACCACGACTTGGCCTTGACCTTGGGTCTGCATCACCATAAAGCCGCCTGTATCACCAAACACTGCACCGCCTAAATTGCGCTGAATATTGGCTCTGATATCAACGCCAGTTTGGGCCGCGACAAACGCACCATCACTCAATGTATACTGCTGCTTGCCAACTTCTATGATTTGCATATCACCATCGAGCGTGGGCGCAAGCAAACAGTCGCCCTCACCATTAACCGCTTCAATCTGCTGTTGGAATAACGATTCATCGTTTGCAAAGCGGCGCATCAGTGACTGCATCAGGCCACCTTGTAGCTTACCTTTCAGCTCAAGATTGGACTCCATCATTACCATCGCATTGGCTTCACAATAAATTGAATCGCCTTTTTTGAGATTACAATGCAAAAAAGGTTCAATAGTACCGATTAAACTGAATGTTGCGGCCATGGCTTGCAAATCCTTATTCTAATATCTTTGTTAAATGCTCTTAATGTGTGCGTGTGCTTTTTTCTTTATAAATTTTAATGATAAGCCAATTAAACTTAAAGCCATCAAATGCGTTAGAGGGGCACACTTGATGGCTTATTAGATCATAACCAGACATCTGGTTATGATAATCGGCTTGCTAAACGTTTACGTTGGTTTTAACGTTACACATTTACGCCATAAGAGGCTGCTAATGGTCCAAGACCACCGCTGAAACCTTGACCGACAGCACGGAATTTCCAATCACCGCTGTGACGATATAATTCGCCAAAGATCATTGCTGTTTCAGTGCTGCCATCTTCTGATAAGTCGTAACGAGCGATTTCAGATTCGCCATTGTCGTTTACAACGCGGATGTAAGCATCACCAACTTGACCGAAGTTTTGGTTACGTGCTTGGCCTTCATAGATAATGGCACAGATAGCTACTTTGTTGACATCAGCTGGGATGCTCGCAAGGTTGATTTTGATTTTCTCATCATCGCCATCGCCTTCGCCAGTACGGTTATCACCAGTATGCTCAACAGCGCCGTTGTCTGATTTTAGGTTATTGAAAAAGATAAAATCTTGGTCGTTACGGACTTTGCCTGCTTCGTTAATCAAGAAACCGATTGCATCTAAATCAAACTCTTGGCCGTCAGTGGCACGTGGATCCCAGCCTAGACCGACTGTAATGTTAGTTAAACCTGGCGCTTCTTTTGATAAGTTTACGTTGCCGCCTTTTGTTAAGCTAATAGCCATACAAATATCCTTTGGATTAATAGTTAAGTGGATTGATTGATAAAAAATAAACTAAAAGTTGTGCAGTGACTGATACCTCAGAGCAAATAATAAAAACTTACCTGTACGCTATGCCCTGCATATCATTAGGTTTTACTATACTAAGCGTTTGCTCACTAAGCAAGGCGTATTTTGTGCGCTTACTATATGCTTACTAAGGGACATAATACTTCTGTATCTTTGATAATTTCTAATCAACTTAGCAATAGTCGTTAAGATATTGTTATGAAAAGTAATGTTTCATACAAAAGGGATTTAGCACAAAGGTAGCTTAGATAAAACAATCGCTTTAAAAAGCACCGACTGACTATATGGGCTTAGAACAAACTAATTCATGGCTTAGGTATGCTTCGCAGCTAGTATGAGAGCATGGCATTATATAAAAAACCTATTTAGATAAATATACATGTATCTCTTATTCTGCAAAAACCGACCAGCCAGTTTTTTGTACGAAGCGCTCTAGTGCTTTTAGTCCAAGCTTAGAGTTACCTACATGATCAAGCCCTGGTGACCAGACAGCGATAGAACCTTTACCAGGTGCTATCGTCAAAATACCGCCACCAACACCACTTTTGCCTGGTAAGCCCACACGGTAAGCAAATTCGCCAGAACCATCATAATGACCACACATCATCATCAATGAGTTAATACGGCGTGCTCGTTTTTCATTGATTACACTTACTCCTGAGTGCTTATCAACTCCGTTAGACACTAAATAAAGACCGGCACTGGCCAGCTGTTGACAGTTCATTGCAATTGAGCACTGATGAAAATACGTACCCAATACATTATCCACATCGTGTTTTAAACGACCAAAGGATTTCATAAAGTGCGCCAGAGAGGCATTTCGGTCCTTGTGCGCCATCTCAGAAGCCGCTACTTTATGATCAAAGCGAATTGACTCATCATCTGCAATGAGGTGAACAAACTGCAGGATTTCACCCAGTGTTTCTTTAGGTTTATGCCCCATCATAATAGCATCCACCACGGCAATGGCACCAGCATTGATAAATGGGTTGCGCGGTCGGCCAGACTCATGCTCGAGCATCACAATTGAATTAAAAGGATCGCCAGATGGTTCGCGTCCGACGTGTGTCCAAAGTGTATCGCCTAGTTTGCCAAGACCAATGGTTAAGGTAAATACCTTAGAGATACTTTGGATGGAAAACAGAGTGCTGGCATCACCTGCTGCATACATATGCCCATCAGGAGTCGCTACGGCTATACCGAACTGATTAGGATCAATATGAGCCAATTGCGGGATATAATCTGCGACTTTGCCGCGGTCAGTTTCTCTTGCCATCTCTGCGGCAATATCATCAAGAATTTTTTGCATATCGTTTATAGGGTCTTATTTCGACAAGTTATTTAAAGATGAGGATTTTAACTGAAGATAGGGTAATAGTAACAGGGCAAACGTAATTTTAACCATTGATTGTCTTAATTATGGGTTATTCCGATATTTTGGGGCTTCCACAAGACCTAACAGTATGGCGAAATAATGTGAAAAAAAACAGGCCATACCTGATGATATGACCTGCTTAGATGTATAACTAGATACAGACTACACTGAGAACACGCTTTAGTTTAGGCTTGCTTTTTCAGCTTTACGATGCTGAAGTGACGCTAGCAGCGCCCAACCAATAAAGGCAATACCAATCAGACCAGTGATAATCTCTGGCACATGGAACTTCACTGACAATAGCATAATCAGTGCCAATGCGCCGATTGCATAATGTGCGCCATGCTCAAGATAGATGAACTCGTCAAGCGTGCCTTTGTCTACCAAGAAGATAGTCATAGAACGTACGAACATCGCACCAATCGCAAGACCTAACATGATAACAATCACGTCATTAGTAATTGCAAATGCGCCAATCACACCATCGAAACTGAATGAGGCATCTAGGACTTCTAAGTATAAGAAACCAATGATACCACCTTTCATAATGGCACTGGTCGCCGCAGCGCCCGAACCATTTTCTTCGTTTTCTAGGTCTTCTTCCAGATCGCCCTCAAGCATACCTGATACAACCTGTACGCCCAGATAAACCAAGATACCCCAAACACCTGCGATTAGGACAGCGCTTGACTGCTCTGCATTAGCCCACGATACCGCAATCATCAAGACGATAAGCGCTACAAATACGCTCATGGCATCGACTTTACCTAGCTTGGCTAAACGGCTTTCAAGCCAGTCAAACCAATGTACTTCTTTGTCATCAAAAATAAAGTTCAAGAATACCAATAGCAAGAAGATACCACCAAATGCTGAGATTTCCGCATGGTGTGCCATCAGTCTTGCTGAATACTCTTCAGGGCTATATAAAGCCAAGTTGATGACTTCCATCATACCAAGGTCGGCAGTAACCGCGACGATGACAATAGGGAAGACCAATCGCATACCGAATACGGCGATTAGGATACCCACGGTTAAAAATATCTTTTTCCAAAATTCGTCCCAGCCCTTAAGGACTGAAGCATTGACCACCGCATTATCAAAAGATAATGAAATCTCCATGACGGCCAAAATAGCGGTAATAGAAAGAGTGGCTATCATGCCACCCATACCGCCATGTGAATATCCCCACCATGCTGCTATTGCCAAAGCAATTGCGGTGAAAATAAAGTCTAAATAAAAATGTCTCATGACACATCCTGTATGGTTGCGTAAAGCTAAGGTCTACCTAGTATAGGCATGAACCGCAAAAAAGCGGTTATTACTAACCACTTTTTATGCATAATTTTAAACGAAACGTAAAGCATTACTAGTCATTTGGCCATTAAAAATTGTGACTATTTGCAACGATGGCAGTTTACTGTTTTGGACGTGATGACGGTGACTAATAACAGACTAAATACCAGTAAATAATGGTTTTAGATATCAACACCGTATTGCTGACACATCGCTTGCAAGCCGCCTGAATAGCCTTGACCAACAGCACGGAATTTCCATTCGCCGTTGTGACGATATACTTCGCCAAACACCATCGCTGTCTCTACAGAGTAGTCTTCTGCTAGATCAAAACGTACGACTTCAGTACCTGTTTCTTCATTAACGACACGGATAAAGGCGTTTGCGACTTGACCAAAGTTCTGGCTACGCGCTGCAGCGTCATGAATAGTCACTGTCACGACTACTTTATCTACGTCTGCAGGTACTTGAGTGAGATTTACTTTGATAACTTCATCATCACCGTCGCCTTCGCCAGTACGATTGTCACCAGTATGCTCGACAGCTCCATTGTCAGACTTCAGCTGATTATAAAAGATAAAGTCATGATCGCCGCGTACTTTGCCTGCGCCATTTAGCAAAAACACGCTAGCATCAAGGTCGAACTCAGCACCAGAAGTGGCACGCTCATCCCAACCAAGACCAATAAGTAGTTTGGTTAAATTTGGGTCGGTTTTCGTTAGCGATAAATTACCGCCTTTATTAAGTGATAAAGCCATGGTGTTATCCTTTTTATTAGACGTTAGTGGTTTTATAAGGTCATCGAAAAAAGGCGATGCTTACGCAATAACTGCGCAAATCCATCGCCTAGTAACGCTCTATCATAGCAACAAAAAATGGCCCAATCAAAGCTGATTGGGCCATTGTTATATTTCATATACATTATATACATTCGGCAAAAAACAGAAGTTTTAGGTACTTATATTGCCCTTATAAATCTATAGTCTTATTTATCAAAATCCTGTTTACGGACTTTAGATTCTAAACTGTAAATTTAAAACTTCGAGTTATAGACTTTGACGATGACGAATCTCAAAGCTTTGATGAATCGGCTTTTTGATATTGAAATCAAAGCCAATGGTTTTTTGCGTGATATCAATGATCTCATAACGCTGAGTCAACTGCTCATCTAACTCAAAACGCGTAAAGTTGTTAGAAAAGTACAAGACACCATCAGAGGTGAGGCGGTTCATGGCACGATTAATTAATGCAGCATGGTCACGTTGCACATCAAAAGTACCTTGAAACTTCTTAGAGTTTGAAAAGGTCGGTGGATCAATAAAGATAACATCGAACTGTTCGGTATTGTCTTTTATCCACTCAAAGATATCGGCAGCAACGAACTGGTACTTATTGCGGCTAACGTCCAAACCGTTCAAGACAAAGTTTTGTTTGCCCCAATCTAGATAGTTCTGTGACAAATCAACGCTAGTGACCTTCTTCGCGCCAGCAAGCGCTGCATGTACACTTGCAGTACAAGTATACGCGAACAGGTTAAGTACTGCTTTACCGCGGCTATTGTCCTTGATACGAGCACGCATATTACGGTGATCGATAAACAGACCAGTATCTAAGTAATCTGTAAAATTGACGTAAAGGTAAGCACCATCTTCGCGTACAACATGAAACTTGCCACGTTTTTCTGTGGTGTTCTGCTTGCTGTACTGATCGTTACCAGACTGACGAGCACGCGTTTTGATAAAGATCTGTTCACGGTTAATATCAAAGACTTCACGGATACCCATCAATGCCAAGTTAAAACGTTTCTTCGCAGTCTCAGGTGGGATGGTCTTTGGCGGCGCATATTCTTGCACATGCGCGTAATCACCGTACAAGTCGATCGCGACTTTGAAATCAGGTAAATCAGCATCGTAAACACGAATGTTGCTTACATTGTCTTTTTTGGCCAGTTTCTTGAGCTTAGCAAGGTTTTTTTGCAGACGGTTAATGAAGTCTTGACCCTCTTCTACTTCAATCTCGCGTTTCTTAAAACGACTAACAAGATTGCCCGTTTGCCCAGCAATAAGTGTTCCGTAGCGGAAATAGACGGTGATAGCACCATTATGACAGCGTAACGTTTTTGGTTCTTTAATCGGTAGAATATCTACTTGTTCGACATGAGAGGCCAATATGCCAAGCATCGGGTCAATGCCACTACCGGCAAAGCTGTCTTGCAATATCAGCCCAATCGCTTGGTACAACGGCTTAATCATTTCTTCATCACCCAAACGCTCACCATACGGTGGGTTGGTAATGACCAAAGGATTGCTCAATCGACCATCATTGACCAATGGCTTAAGTACGTTGCTGAGTTGGTCAAGCGCGCGATGTTCAATATCGAGTAGCGGTAAAAGGTCCTGTAAACCTGCGGCAATTAAGTTTTTTTCTGTGGCAAGAATCGCACCACTATCAGCATCAAAGCCCAACATAAGTGGCAATGTATCAGGCTGCTCATTGGCAATCTCTAATGCTTCGCGGAAACGTGTTTGAGCATCATCGATCATTTCTTGCCATAGCGTCTCATCATGATGCTGCCACTGGTAAAAGCCAAATTGATTGGCAGCTTTGTCAATACCCACGGCATAGTCGCAATGCATCAATAGCGCTTCGATAAGGAACGTTCCAGAGCCACACATTGGGTCAATTAACGCATTATAGAAAGGTGCGTCGCCAGCTTCGTTTTTCTTGTGCCAACCAGCACTATAGAGTAGGGCAGCTGCCAAGTTTTCTTTTAATGGTGCTTCTGTCATGGCCACGCGATAACCACGGCGATGCAAACTGGTACCGGATAAATCTAAATACAACTCAGCTTGCTTGTCATTAATGGTGGCAAAAACAGAGAAGTCTGGGTTTTTGCTATCGACGTTAGGGCGGCTGTCGTAAACTTCGTTAAAGGTATCGGCAATAGCATCTTTGATACGTAGCATGGCAAACTGCTGACTGACAGCGACACGCTTATCGACAGACAGACGAATAGCAAAGGTTTGTTCTAGGCTAAACTGCTCAGTCCAATTGACCGATTTTGCCAAGCCATATAGCTGCTCTGCAACGTCGTATTCTGCATTGATGTTTTTACGTTTAATCAGCATCAATACCCGCGAGGCCACGCGTGACCATAGGCAGATGGTATATAGCTCACGCAAGCCACCAGTTACGGCTAGACGGCCGGTACTTTTGATTTCGCTGTCAATGCCAAAACTGGTTAGCTCAGTCTGCAGTGGTGCCTCAAGCCCATCGGCACAGGTAATAATAAGATCAAGCGACAACTCTGGTGAAGCTGCTGTTAGAGATGCGGGCGCGGTTTGTTCGGTCATACGGGTACCTGTGGGCTAAATTGACAAAAAAGCAAATAATAAGATAATCGGTGTAACCGGCAATTTTACCATAATTCACAGTAGGATGGTTCAAAGTAGCCGTGTTTAAGATTTTAAGATGTGATAGTTAAATACGTGACAATAAATTCTCTATTCACCCTTCGTCAGTGGTAACTCATCTGGGACGATTTGAGTGGTGGTCGCAAAGGGTTTGGTTGCAATAGGGTAGTCAACATCCTTTGGCATCAGCAATCGCATATGCGGATAGGGCGTAGAGATATTAGCCGCATCAAATGCAATTTTAATCTCTTCTTGCAGCACTTCTTTGATTTTGGGTATGCGGGCAACGGCTGCTGGTTTGACCCAAAAACGTACGATAAAAAATACCCCGTACTCGCCAATTTCTGCCACGGTCGCTGAGGTCTCAGGACGATTAAGCACCGCATCGGTATCGCTGAGTACTTGCAAGATTTCCTTGCGAGCTGTCTCAATATCATCTTCGAACGCGATACGTACACGAATATCAAAACGTATAAAGTTCTTGGAAGTCAGGTTAATGACTTCTGATGAGGCAACGTTAGAGTTTGGGATAATGACAGTGATGTTGTCTCGAGTGAGGATATGAGTGGTGCGCAACGCGATAAGTACTACGCGCCCTTCATTGTCATTGATATGTATCCAATCACCGACTTGAAAAGACTGCTCAAGCAGAATGGTGATACCAGCGATAAAATTGGCAAGCGTCGATTGAGCGGCGAAACCTACTGCCAAACCAACAATACCCAAACCCGCCACTAACGATACAATGTCGAAGCCAAATTGCGCCATGACGCTGGCAAGCCCGAGTACCAATAGTAGTACAGATAAAATATTTTTGAGGAGCTGCTCTATGGAAGCATTGAGACCATAGTGCTGTAGGACTCTGTGAATGATTTGTCCTGATGATGCCCAAAGTACATAATAGATACCGGCCCAAGTGCTTGCCTTTGCAGTGGCTTTGATGGTCTCTGGTTCAAAGTTTATCTGACTCATAATCGCTATCAGACTGGCGACAATCCAGACATAGCGTAAAACTGAACGGACAATCTTGGTGCGGCGCTCATTTAACCGAATTTTGGCACGGCTTTGTCTAAGGATATAATTGGCCAACCAATAAAAAAATCCCAATACCGCAAGCAGTATTAGGATTTTGATGCCAGTGCTCGCCAATTCTACTGCTTGAGAGGACCAATTAAGTGACTCTTCATCGATAGAGCCGCCAAGAGCAAGATATAGGCTAGTATGTAAGTCGCGAACGATCTCTTCAAAAAAGTCGGTAACACTAGCGATTGGCATTTTTTCGTCCATGCAGGATGTGTTTGTACAAAAAGTTGTAAACAAATATCTATTTATAAAGTACCTCAAGTCGTCGAAGCAATCAAATAAAGTAATGGTTAAGACTAGTTACTATTAATTTAAAGGCATTGCTGATTTGAGGAGTTAGCTAAATGGTCGATTAAGAATTATCCTTTTGGGTGTCTAAAGATTGGAAAGGTATCTCCATTTTGTACTGCACATCACGTAACGCTGTACGTAGCCCCTCTAGTATCGTTGGATGATAAAAAGGGGTGTCGAGCATGTCTTTGATGCTCAAATCATTGGTAATCGCTGTAGCAAGTATATGACCGATATATTCAGCATCAGGACCGACCATACTAGCACCTAAAATCCTGTCTGTTTTTTTGCAACCATAGATATGTAGCAATCCGCAATTGACGCCCATCACACGGCTGCGTCCTTGATTATCAAAGCTCACGCTACCGATAACAAATTCGAGTTCTGAATCTTTTTGAATCTCTGGTAGCGACATACCAACATTGACGATTTGCGGTGAGCAAAATACGATAGAAAACGGCGTCGCAGGTGGGCGAATATAGGCCGCTTCTGTGTTTTCGCAGACCATACTGCCCGCACTATAGCCTTCATCGCTAGCCACATGCAGTAACGGAATATTAGCATTGGCATCCCCAACGATATAAACGTTTAAGTCACCAATCTGGCCTGTTTTTTTACTTAAATCTTTTGGACGGTTTTTATCGTCTAGCTCGACACCTAAGTTTTCGACACCTAGCTGCTTAATATTGTTGCGACGACCAGTAGCAACTAAGACGTACTCGCCTTGCCATTGCTGAGACTCACCAGCGCTGTCTTCATATTTGATAAACGCACTTTTGTTACCTTCACCTGCTTTTGTGCCTACATCGGTAATTTCGCTGCCTAGATGCATAGTTAATTCATGACCTAAGCAATCGATCGCTTTATTATTGATATCATCATCTTTTAGACCAGCCACTTGTTTGACGCGATTCAATAGCGTGACTTCGACACCTAAGCGTGTGAACGCTTGCGCAAGTTCTAGACCTATGGCACCAGCACCGACGACAGCCATCGTTTTTGGCAAGTCTTCAAGCTCAAAGACAATGTCAGACGTGAGCATGGTATCGCCAAGCTTGTCCGCCCATCCATCAGGAATAAACGGCGAGCTACCTGTAGCGACAATGATTTGCTCAGCGGCAATCAGCTCATTATTGACCTCGATTAGTCCTTGCTCATTAATACGAGCACGACCGTCAATTTTTTTATGGTCAGGCCAGCTGTCTACTTGTTTTTTAATGTAGCTTGCAAAATGACTGCGTTCGTCACGTACACGCTCCATGACTCGTTTGCCATCTATTTGCGTGGTTGTATGAATACCAAATTCAGCAGAATGGTTGGCATCATGTGCGCGATCAGCAGCTGCAATTAGCAGCTTACTAGGCATACAACCAACTGCTATACAGGTCGTGGTCCAAAATCCTTCATTAATAATGATTACGTCATCTTTGATTTTACTCGCTTGGCGAAAAGCATTTTGACCTGCGGTACCCGCGCCAATAATAGCGACAGATACTTTGCGCGTGACTTCTTTCGGCGTATCGTCAGTGGTCGTGCCAGATTGTTTATTCATATTATTCTCTAATAGGGGCAAGGTTGTATTCAGTAATAGACTGAATGCTTGGCTTATATTTTTTATTCGGTTTTTATCGTTTTTATGATGAATATTGATTTAACTATAACGTCAATAATACTGACTTAATTACAGAACCAATAATTATGGCACCAATAATTACGGCGCCAATATAGTCAGTAAACGACTGGTATAGTCTTTGGCACGTAGGTTACGCTGTGCATGAGTCAGCTCACTGTTTTTATCGAATACAAATGCCGAACGTACAAGGCCTAGCGTAATTTTGCCGTACATATTTTTTTCTTTGATAACATCAAAATACTGGCATAGCTTTTCATCAGCGTCACTGATAAGTGGAATCTGTAAGTCATACTTATCGATAAATTTTTCATGAGATTCAACGCTATCACGAGAGACGCCAATAATGTCGTAGCCCAATTCATCGAAGTCATGAAGGTGCGAGGTAAACTCTGTTGCCTGTGTAGTGCAGCCTGGCGTATTGTCTTTGGGATAAAAATAGAGAATAAGGCCTTTATCGGTATTGGCGACCATTTCTTTTAAATTGATTTCATCATGAATAAAGTTACCAGCAAGTTTGCGTACTATGGTTACTGGAAAATCAGGTAGGTGAATGGTTTCTGTCGTTGGTTTGGCCATTGTAAAATCCTTATTAGTTTTAGTTATATGTATTGGCTTAATGATGGTTCTATTTATAGTGTTCTTATCATAGGCAGATTAGTAGAAATAAATAATCAGTTTTACACTTTGCCCATTCATTGGCAACAAAAAAGACTGGCAATAGCCAGTCTTTTGTATATCAAACGATTAGAAGTTAAGCAGGTTTTTGCGGCTTCTTCAAATCCAAACCAACGGTGCACTGCTGCAAATCTTTTTGCATCGCTTTCACATATGGCAGGTTAGAAGGGTCTTTCTTATCTTGTGCGTAGCTTTCGATTTCCCACATTTGACCGATAGTCATGTTGCTGCGCACACCAATAGTACAGTTACATAGTTTGGTTGCGTTGCTTTTGTCAGCGACTTTATATTTGACTGCGCCATTGACACATGAATTGATATTATCTTGCTTAATGTCAGCAGCGTTAGCTTGTGGCAAGGCAAACAGGGCCGCTAAGGCTAGGGGTAGTACTGGCAAAAACTTCATAAATTTCCTCTTACGGGTAGCGTCAATTTTTTATCTTTTTCTCAATGCAAAGTCAACTCATCAATATATGAGTGACCGATATCGTCATGTACATCTTTCGATAAATATAATCGTTCATACGATAGCAAGTATGTCGATTAGAATACAAGAACGACGTGCTGTGTTAATGCAAGCGAATGTTGCGCGAATGTTGATGGGTATCGTCATTCCACGCAGCGTTTATCGTTAATACATAGTCGGCTTTATATGGTTTGGGTACAAGATAGGCGAGTAGACGTAATACAAGTAGTAGACTAAGCGCGCCTGATACCGTACCCAACTTATATAGGACTGACTAAAATTAATTAAGACTGATAATGAGTAGGGTCGGTTACGCCAGCTTGGGCAAAGCCTTGACGACGCAATGCGCAGCTATCACAAACACCGCAAGCAAGACCATTGGCATCTGCACGATAACAAGAAATCGTCTGGCCGTAATCGACACCTAATGACAGACCAAGCTCAATAGTTTGGGCTTTTGATAATTGCTGCAATGGCGTTTGAATCGATAAGCGATGTCCAGTAACGCCTGCTTTTGTCGCAAGGTTGGCCATATGTTCAAAGGCAGCTATATACTCTGGGCGACAGTCAGGGTAGCCAGAATAGTCAACTGAGCTGACACCAATGACGATATGATTGGCATCAGCGACTTCGGCGACTGCTAACGCGTATGATAAGAAGATAGTGTTGCGCGCAGGCACATAGGTATTTGGGATAGCGTCGTTATCGATTTCGTCGCGCTTTTTGCTAGGGAATTTGTCCGAATCACCGTCTGGCACGATCATGCTGTGATCTGTTAGCGATGAACCACCCAGTTGTGCGATATCAATATCGATGATTCTATGATTGACGCCTGCTGTCTCAGCGATGGTCTTTGCGGCCACAAGTTCACTATTATGACGCTGACCATAGTTAAAGCTGACTGCTGTCACTGATGCATAGCGTGCTTTTGCCCAATATAAGCAAGTCACCGAATCGAGACCGCCAGATAAAAGGACAACCGCATTTTGGCTTTTGGTAAGAGCAGCTAAATCAGCATCTGATACTTGATTGGGGGTGTTTTGCAAAGTAACGTTAGTCATAGTGATATCTATTATTGGTTTACGAAAACGGCTATTTTAGCAAAAATACGTCTACTACAGAACCACGAAGCGACCAATCACCCGTCACTAAGCTGCCAAAGCAAATTTAAACAGCATCGTAATAAAATAAAGTCGGTATTACTGTCATCTTTTCAATCTGTTAGCAATATTTGTTATAATCGCAGCTTTTAAAGTATCAGTCACCTGACATTGGTGATAATGCTTTAAAAGCCTTATCGCAAATCGCTTTATAGTAAAATCACCCTTATAAAGATATTGAGTAACTTATGACCGCAGCAACCTTATTTACGCCAAATATTCCTTCTCAAGCTGATGATGTATCGGATGCAATGAGCTTTGATAGTCAGGCTTTAGACACCGATACTGATAGTAGAGAGTACGATGACGTCTCTGAAGATGGCAGTGATGAGGACATGATTGACGAGCAGTTTGCCGATGCGCAAGCACCTACCGAATCAGCGTACTTTCGTAAACTACAAAAGAAGCTGCGTCGCCAAGTTTCTTGGGCAATCCGCGATTTTAATATGATTGAAGATGGCGATGTGGTGATGGTCTGTGTTTCGGGTGGTAAAGACAGCTATACCTTACTTGATATTTTATTACTGCTAAAACGCATTGCACCGATTCATTTTGATATCGTTGCGGTCAATCTAGACCAGAAGCAGCCAGGCTATCCAGAAGACATTTTACCTGCGTATCTAAACGAGCAGGGCATCGCTCACTATATTTTAGAAAAAGACACCTATAGCATCGTCAAAAGCGTGGTGCCAGAAGGCAAGACTTATTGCTCTGCATGCTCACGTCTACGCCGCGGCTCACTATATGGCTTTGCCAAACAAATTGGTGCGACTAAAATTGCCCTTGGCCATCATCGTGATGATATGCTGGCGACCTTCTTTTTGAACTTATTCCATGGTGGTGCGCTCAAATCCATGCCGCCCAAGCTACTGAGTGATGACAAGCAAAATATGCTGATTCGCCCATTGGCCTATGTCGAAGAAAAAGACATTATTGAGTACGCCAAATTAAAGGAATTCCCAATCATTCCTTGTAATCTGTGTGGCAGCCAGACTAATCTACAGCGTGCTATTATCAACGATATGCTGCGTGAATGGGATGACGCTCATCCGCAGCGTTTGGCTTCTATCTTTAAGGCCATGCAAAACGTTGCGCCATCGCAATTAGCTGATCGTGAGCTTTTTGATTTTGAAACACTCAGTCTTGATCGTGATAATGATGAGCGTTTATTTGAAGGCGACAATATTCAAGCCGGGCAGACAGAGAGTTTGGCTGAGATTGGTTTGCCTGTATCACCAAGGACGCAAACGTTCAATCCTAAGTTCGCTAGTGATAAGCCTTATTCAACAGAGACGGATAAAGCCGTACAAAACGAGCGTAAAGCACAGAAAATCCCAACGATTAACCCAGTGATTTAGTAGTTTATAAATTAGTACGAGATTAAATAGTACCTATTAATTAGTAGAATACTAAATAGCTCAAAAAAACCAGCCGATCTCTGACGAGTGGCTGGTTTTTTTATGTCTGGATGCTAATAACAGCATTAACTTTTAGCAAAAACGGGTAGTGGGTCAAAGCTGATCTTTGAGCGAGGCAATTTTGCAACATCTTGCATACGCCAATCATCTTTACCGTCATTGCTAACCTGTAGGTAATACTTGGCTTTTACCGAATCAATATCGACTTGTGCGCTGTATTTATTGCCCTCAACATGCTTAAGGACAACATCGCGGTCTTTTTTGATATCCGTTGCATGAGAAATAGAAAGCTCTAACGTATTAGGATAGGTAAGTGGCGTACCATTTAACAGCTTGCCTGATTGAACGCTTTTTTCAGGGTAATTGAGATAAAACACAATATCGCCATTTTCTGCAAACTGCATTTGTCCATGCAAGTCTAAATCATACGTGAGCTTGTCACGAGAGACATCGTGATAGAGCGTTTTGCCATCCATATACCAGTCGTCACGTACCACGCTATCACGGATCTGGTAAGAGTAATAAACAAACCAAATACAAGCGATCACGACCGCAGCAGGCATGCCAATCACAAAGATAACGACCATGTAATTTTTATACCATGGCTGCTTATCTTGATGTTTAAAGTTCGGTGCTGGAGTAGACATAAAATACCTATGCATCAGATACACATTTAATAGATAGCTGCTCATTAGATATCTATAAATGGTATCAACGGATAATTTGGCGGCTAAGCGCTACCAGTTTAATGATAAAACATTTATCCGATAGTCTTTAGCTAGAACAATTGGCTATTTACCTTGTTGCACTAGCTAAAGACGACCGAATGATATATATGAAATTAAACAATAGGTCTGCTAATGATTTACTGACCTTGGGTCGTAAAGATATTTTGTTTGCTTACCTTATACTTGCCATTTTCGCTGCTCACATTTAGCGTGACAGGCGTTTGGCCAAACTCTATCACATCAGGATCACCATAAATACTGACAGGCATATCGAAGCTTTCGCCAGCTTCTAAAGGTACATCATTAAAGCGCAGCTCTAAACTCAACCCTTTTTGCGGTGCTAGTGTTATCGTGTAGGTATGAGCATCCTGCGTCTTATTGGTTAGCTTGACGATATAGCTGTTTTCGATCATGCCTTGATTATTGATAGACGACAACTGATTACGGTCACGGCGGATATCAATCTCTAAGGGCACGCGATCGGTTAACGCATATATAACACCGCCACATAGCACAGCTAATAACGTCAAATAAGCAAATAATCGTGGGCGCAGTACGCGGCTTGGCTCTTTTTCTGCTAGCTGACGTTCAGTTGTATAGCGAATCAGACCACGCGGATAACCGACCTTATCCATCACTTCATTACAAGCATCAATACAAGCCGCACACTGAATACAGCCAACTTGCAAACCATCACGAATATCGATACCAGTAGGGCAGACCTGCACACACATGGTACATTCAATGCAGTCGCCCAGGTGCTCTGGATTTGTGCCTTTTTTACGGGCACCGCGTGGCTCACCGCGTTCATAATCATAAGATACGATCAATGTGTCTTTATCAAACATCACACTCTGAAAGCGGCCATAAGGACAAATCTGTACACACATCTGCTCACGCATGTAGCCTGCATTGGCATAAGTAGCAAAGGTGAAAATAAACATTGAGACCCATACCCATGTTGGCCAATCAGGGAATGGAATCACTCCTATTGACTGCCAGCTATGATATAGAGAATCTGTACCTGCCACATAACTAACAAAGGTCGCTGCTGTAATCACAGAAAGCAAAAACCAAATTGAATAGACAACTGTGCGCTTGAACACTTTGCTCGCACTTAACGGTGCTTTATCAAACTTGATGCGTTTATTACGATCGCCAATCACCCATTTTTCAACATATTGGTATAGATGCGTCCATATCGTTTGAGGACAGGCGTAACCACACCAAACGCGTCCTGCATATACCGTCACCATAAACAGCGTAAACGCGGCAATAATGGCAAATGCAGCAATAAAATAAAAATCTTGCGTCAAAAATGTCATGCCAAAAATATAGTAATGCTGTGATGGCACATCAAACCATATCGCTTGTCTATCATTATAGCGCAGCCATGGCAAAAGTAAAAAAGCCGCCAAAAGAGCATACATCGTGATGACACGAATATTTTGATAAAAACCTGTGACAAACCTTGGGTGTACACGATGTTTGGTTGCATCAAGATCGACTTGTTGTACAGGAATTTTATTGGGTTGTTGTGCTGACATAAACGTGCCTCTTTAAAAAAAGAATCAGTCTGCTGGCATGATGAACAAACACCTCTAGCGTCGAGGTATATGAGTGTATGATGTTATCAATGTCAGTAAATAGCGGATAAAAAATTCGATAAAAAACTTTCTAATCTGCTTACCAAATGATCGATTGTAAATATAGTCGGTTCAACATAATCTTGATACAAGCAAAGGTACTACAAATAGTAGACTAAACAAGCCTGTATCTAATTTATATGAAGTTGACTATCGTGTTATATGATTGAGTCAGAGCGATATAAAGCCATGACCAATAGACTATTTAAAAAAATAGCTATTCTAACATTCTCCCTACTAATAATGGGGTGATAATCGTAAAAAGCAACGAATATATGAGAACGTTTTCTAGTGTTTATAGCCGCTCATCATTGTCATTTCTAAATGAAAATCAATACCACTATACGCAAAAGGGAGAACTGCAATAACAGTTCTCCCTTCATTAAATCTCGTCCATATTCAGTACAGTAACAACGTCTTAGTTAGCAGTTGCTTCTTCAGCTGCTACAGGCTGAGTAGCTGCAGCATTAACCGGTGCTGCTTCAGGTGATTTGCCTGTTTTATCTGATAGTGAGTAGATATAAGCAGCAAGTAGCATGATACGCTCGTTACCTAGCTTAGTTTCCCACTGAGGCATAACGCCAGCACGGCCATAACGTAATGTATTACGTACAGTCTCACGCTCACCGCCATATAACCAGATATTGTCAGTCAAGTTCGGTGCACCTGCTGAAATCATACCTTTACCGCTTTCAGAGTGACAAAGTGCACACTGCTGCTTAAAGATAGCTTCGCCTTGATTAACCAAAGTTTGATCAAGTTCACCGTTACTCTTACTACCGTTGTTTGGAGATAGTGACAATACATATTCAGAAGCTGCACGTACACCGTCTTCGCCGATCTGATCACGCCAAGCAGGCATACCGCCGATACGACCATTGTGTAGCGTGGTCAGAATGTTGCTAGCTTCGCCGCCATATAACCAATCATTGTCTGTTAGGTTAGGGTAGCCTGTCGCACCTTTAGCGTTAGAGCCATGACATACAGAACAGTTTTGTAAGAACAAGCGGCTACCAACTTTTAAAGCATTCGGGTTTTCAGACAGTTTTTCGACATAAGGAGCAAGTTCTGCAACCTTTTCGTCAATTTTAGTCTGTAGATCTGCTGGTGGGTTTTCGCTACGACGCATGGTCGCTTGTAACTCGTTTAGCGTACCAAGTGTCGCAGTCGCACCTGCAGCATCTGCTTTTACCAGAATGCTTTTTTCAAAGTTGTCGGTAAATACTTTGTTGTTGCTTTCAAGCTCACTGAACAACTCGTTTTTAGAGGTCCACGGTACAGTTTCACCGTCAACTTCTACGGTGGCTATACCGTTCCAATGTGCTGGGAACATAGCTGGAAAGAATACCCAGTATGCGACACCCCAAACGATTGAACCAAAAAATATCACCAACCACCATTTAGGAAGTGGTTTGTCGTATTCTCGGATACCATCGTATTCATGACCAGTAGTACCGTCTTCCTCAACGTCTGGTTTGTATTTTAGTACAAACAGCAGAACGCCAAGAATAAAAAGCCAGCAACCGAAACTGATTAGCGTGATCCAAGAACTCCAAAAAAATGTCATCATTTATCCTTATTGCGCTGCTCTTCAGACAGAGATTTTATATCCTCGTCATCAAGCGCAAGTTGTGCATCTTCTTCGAAGCGTTTTTTGTTTTTTGGCGAATACGCCCACCATGCAACGCCTACAAAGGCAATAAAGGCAGAAACGGTCGCAATTGTTTGTAATTCACCAATACCCATTAGCGCTGTCCTTCCATTGCGGTACCTAACTGCTGTAGATAGGCGACCAAAGCGTCAAGCTCAGTAGCGCCAAGCACTGCATCTGGAGCGCCTTCAATGTCTTCTTCAGTATAAGGAACACCGAAGCGATCGCGGAATAGACGCATTTTAGCTTGAATGTTTTCGCCATCTACTTCGTTAGTCGCCAACCAAGGGAAACCTGGCATAACTGATTCAGGCACTAGCGAACGTGGATTGATCAAATGTTGCTTTTGCCAATCTTCAGAATAACGGCCACCAACACGTGCTAAATCTGGTCCAGTACGTTTCGATCCCCATAAGAATGGATGATCCCACGTCGACTCGGCGGCACGTGAATATGGTCCATAACGTTCAACTTCTGCACGTAATGGGCGAACCATTTGAGTATGACAAACGTGACATCCTTCACGGATATAAATATCACGACCTTCAAATTCAAGCGCTGTCCAAGGCTCCATGGCAGGAAGGGGAGCGTTCACCCCACCTTCTTCAGGACCCTTGTTGTCATAGATCAATGGCACGATTTCAACTAGCGTTGCAAAACTAATAGCAATCACGATACCAATGACTAACAAGCCTGTATTTTTTTCAATAATTTCATGCGGTATACCAGCCATGATCGCTCCTTATACGTTAGCTGTCGAAGGTTTTTCGACACTAGGTTCATGATCCGTTGGATCAGCGACATCTACAGGCTTACCTTCTGGCATTTTGAGTGTTTTATAGCAGTTATAAGCCATTACAAACATACCCGATACATATAAGAAGCCACCAAATGCACGGCCAATATATGGGAAATGCGAGAATTCAACAGTATCAACGAAGCTATATACCAAAGTACCGTCTGGGTTAGTAGCAAGCCACATCATGCCTTGGCCAATACCTGAGATCCACATAGACACGATATAGAAGATCGTTCCTGCAGTCGCTAGCCAAAAATGCGTGGTGATTAAGCTGATAGAGTACATCTTCGGTTTGTTATAAATACGTGGTAACAGTACGTATAGCGAACCAATGGTAATCATACCAACCCAGCCAAGTGCGCCTGAGTGTACGTGACCAACTGTCCAGTCAGTGTTATGCGATAGCGCATTCACTGTTTTGATAGACATCATTGGGCCTTCAAACGTCGACATCGCGTAGAACGACAATGCAACAATCATAAAGCGAATGATCGGATCGGTACGCAGCTTATCCCAACTACCTGATAGCGTTAGTACACCGTTAATCATACCACCCCAAGATGGTGCGAATAGGATGATTGAGAAGACCATAGCAAGAGACTGCGTCCAATCAGGAAGCGCTGAATAATGCAAATGGTGACCACCAGCCCACATATATGAAGCAATCAATGCCCAAAAGTGAACGATAGACAAACGATAAGAATAGATAGGACGACCAATCTGTACAGGAACGAAATAATACATCATTCCAAGGAAGGCTGCCGTTAAGTAAAAACCTACCGCATTATGCCCGTACCACCACTGCACCATCGCATCAGTTGCACCGCCAAATAGCGAATAAGATTTGAACGCGCTAACTGGAATCGCCATGCTGTTTACGATGTGTAGTAGTGCAATCGTAATGATGAAAGCGGCAAAGAACCAGTTAGCCACATAGATATGTGAGGTTTTACGTTTGATGAGCGTACCAAAAAATACAATGGCATAAGAGATCCATACCAAGGCAATTAGAATATCGATCGGCCACTCAAGCTCAGCGTATTCTTTAGTTGAGGTCAAACCTAGAGGAAGGGTAATAACAGCGGATACGATAACCGCTTGCCAACCCCAAAAGGTAAACCAAGCCAAATATGGCGCAAATAAACGCGTCTTACAGGTACGCTGAACGATGTAGTAAGACGTTGCGAACAGGGCAGAGCCACCGAACGCAAAAATCACCGCATTGGTATGCAGTGGTCTTAAACGACTAAAGGTCAGCCATGGAATGTCAAAGTTGAGTGCTGGCCATGCTAACTGTGAAGCAATGAACACACCAAGACTCATGCCGACGATGCCCCAAACGACAGCCATGATCGTAAAAAATCTTACGACAGTAATTTCATACTCACGGTCAACTGGGGCGACTGCTGTGTTTTGTAAACTCATTGGATGATTCCTTTACAGCCCGAATTATCAACAGAATTAACCAACAATCTATGTTGTCTGCACTATAAATACTCTCAAATTTGTATTTATACTAGCGCCAACACATGTTGTTTTTTGGCTTATTTAGCGCAATGACGTCATTAACTATCGATTTAGGCCCTTACTGTCTATTAGTTAATACTAATAAATAGAAATAGGCATTTCGTACACCTTACTTAAGGTCAATCGATAGTAGGATTGTTAATAGATCATCAAGGTAAATAAGAAGACGCGCCGTTTTGAGCATCAAACATCTCATAAGGCTAAATATGTATCTTAATTATTACGAAAAAATCTGTACTAATGAAGATAGATACCCATATCTATAGGGCTATTAAAACGCATTGACCATAGATGTATGCTAGCGGCGGCTGACAAAAAACACGATTATGTAATGTTTGGTTAAAACTCCCGACTCTGTTTAAGGGTATTGTAACGCAATCCTAATTAAATATCATCAGAACTATGCGCCAAAATACAAACTCTTTGGTATAAATGTTAGCGAGCAACTTATTATTGCTGTGCTACTCCTCTATTTTATACACAATTTTGTCACTATTCTAGATGCTCGTTTTAATTGACTAGGGGAAGCGCTCGCTAGACATAAGCGTAGGCCTGCAAAGAATTTTTGTAACAATAACATTGCTGAGCCGATAAATAGGTTTTACTTCTTATCAAGTCGCCCTTTATAATGAGGCTGAACGTCATTAATGGCTATGTATTGCATAGGTCTATTGATAGCAATCATTTTAATAATTCTAATAGTTAGGCCAAGAGTGCCTCAAGGGATATTGGTCTGACAGAATATCAATTAAGGATAATATAATATGGCAGTTTTTTTGACAGATGAATGGTTTGAGCAAGTAGAAAAAATGGGCAACGAAGCAGGTGAGTTAAATTTACCACCAGTACTTGCCAATATGGTCGTCAACTTAAAAGTGGCTGAAGCTGATAAAACTATCGAAGCCAATTTTGCAAATGGTTTGCTGCATCGCGGCTTAAACGATAATGCAACGACGACGCTGCTACTAGATCGCGATATCCTACAGTCTATCATCACTGATTTTGATACCAATCAAATCATGGGTGCGTTTATGAGTGGCAAAATCCGTGTCGAAGGTGATATGTCACAGTTGATGGCCGTACAGACTGCACGTCCAAGCGCAGAGCAAAAAGAGTTGTATACTCGTATCAAATCAATGACGACGATGGCTTAATCGTCTATTTATACGAATCTTACGTTACGTTTTTGCGTTGTAAGTCAGTAAGACACGAAAAAGCCCCTAATTCATATTAGGGGCTTTTTTATTGGGTACTTACATAAGTAATAGCATAAAAAGCTGTAAAAAGTCTTTCAAAAAGACTAGCTAGCTTTTGATTGCTGCGTCGCATTTGATTGGTTTTCTTTGTATATTGCTGCTTGCAGCCATACGTTTGCTTGGACGTAGTCATGTACTTTGATGCTATTGGTTTCAGCAGTGTTGAGCGCACCGATACGCACTACAAAAGGATCTGCGTCTTGCTCACGTAGCGTCACTACGTCAAACAATATGATAGATTTACCATTGAAGACGGTTTCTTGCTTGCCAAGGACTTGACCTTGACACCAAGCCTCGTCTTCTTGTCCTAGCGTATCACCAAACAAGTAAGCGCACATATGGCCTAAGTTAATCTCGACAGGTGCCATTTGTTCTTTGGTTTCAGGTTTCCATTCGCTGATTTGCTCTTGTAGGTCATCAGGGATTTTTCCGTCATTTGCCGCCACGATGTCGTTAAAGGCACGGTGATAACGGATAGACTCTTGGTCTTCGACCATGATGACTTCGTTTTGCTCGCTTAGCTTAATTTCGTGCGCCCAAGCACTAAAGTTCACATAGTAAGAGGTGTCGCGTTGATAGAGATGGCGGTTGGTCGTATAGAGTTGATCAAACGCATAAATGATACTGCCATCAGCAGTACGTAAGCGCAACACGGCATCATGTGAGTTGTCATTGGCGATGACACGCTCAATTTTGCAGGTCAATCCGTAAGGACTATCGACACAAGGATAGGCATTGATAAAGCATTCTGGCTTACCATCCTTCATCGCGAGCACTTGATTAATATGGCAAGGCTGATCTTCTGATAGAAGTAGGCAGCTGTCTTTTGCACTGACGTTGTTATTCAGGCCTTTAGGCATAGCAGCGACTTCGATCATTTTTTGTAGCCACTCAGGCACATCATGACTCATATCATCGGTCAGAATACGCCAGTGATCGGCGTGACCTGCAGACTGCTCATCGGTCAACGTGATCTTGGTAGGAGATTGAATGTTTTTGTATTGATAATTTATGGTCATGAAAATACTCAAAATTAAGTCAGCGTGAGGTTTGTATCTAATACTGTGTTTGCTTGTGTACCATCCAACATTTTAAATGATTGGTTTATGATGGTCAGCAGCCTAGCCAGTAAAAGATCAGAAACCTCAATGAGGGGTTAATGACAATTGTCTTTAGCATATAATATATAGGTATTGGTACAGCTAATAGCAAGCCCCCTATAAAAAATAATAACAAAACCCAGTTTTTTGGTAAAAAATACTCTCAGTTGTTGCTAATGACTGGCACATATCAGCTAGTTTGTGTCAAACTAGCTCCCTTTTGACAGCTGTTATTGGCTCGTCTGACACCCTGTTTTTGTGTTTGATTTATATGTGAGTAGTAGCAACTGTATGATGCATTTACTACTGCTCGTTATGCAACCTATATAAAGTCGCACGTAGATAAGATAAAGAGTTTGAATATGTTTCGTCCTTTAGCGTTATTTATCGGCTTACGATATACCCGAGCAGAACGTAGTAATGGCTTTATCTCCTTTATATCACTCATCTCGATGATTGGTCTGACGCTTGGGGTTGCCGTATTGATTACGGTGCTATCAGTGATGAACGGCTTTGACCGTGAACTGAAAACCCGTATTTTGGGAATGGTACCGCAGGCTACTGTGGTCTCATCAGAAATTATTGGCGACTGGGAACAGCTCGCTGATCAGATCAAAGAAGACCCAGAAGTGGCAGCTGTGGCGCCATTCATTCAACTGCAAGGGATGCTGACATCAAATGGTCAGGTCGCAGGGATCATGGTGACAGGCGTCGAGCCTGAATACGAAAAAAACGTCTCTATCATCAATGAGCATATGATTGAAGGTAGTATTGACACCTTGAAAAGTGGTGACTTTAGTATCGTGTTGGGTGAGGAGATGGTGCAGTCCTTGGGTTTGCAAATAGGGGATAAAGTGACGCTGGTATTGCCAGAAGCGTCACCATCACCAGCAGGTGTGATACCGCGATTTAAGCGTTTTACTCTGACAGGTATCTTTACGATCAGCCCAGAAGTAGACAGTCTCATGGCATTTATCCCGATGGGAGATGCGGCAAAGTTACTGCGTCTGCCAGAAGGTGCGCAGGGCGTACGCATGAAGCTGAACGATATCTTTACTGCGCCGATAGCTGCGGAAAAAGCGGCTGCTATCGCACCTGAAAAGCTATATCCAAATGACTGGACACAAACCCATGGCAATCTATTTGGAGCAATTCAAATGGAAAAAGCCATGGTCGGCCTATTACTATTTTTGATCATCTTAGTTGCCGCTTTTAACATTGTCTCAAGTCTGGTCATGCTAGTGACCGATAAAAAAGCAGATATCGCAATCTTAAAAACCTTTGGTGCGTCTCCTCGTTTGATTACGCAAGTCTTTATGGTACAAGGTGTGGTTATCGGTGTTATCGGTACTATCGCTGGTACGATACTGGGTGTGATATTTGCACTTACGGTCAGCGATATTTTAGGCTTTATTAACCAAGCCTTTGGTCTAAACCTATTTGATGCGTATTTTGTCAATTATTTGCCATCGCAGTTGCGTTTGTTAGATGTGGTATTAATCACAGGTGCATCGTTTGTATTGAGCTTTTTGGCAACGATTTATCCAGCGCGCCGAGCGGCTAAGATTCAGCCTGCTCAAACGCTACGCTATGAGTAATTCCAAACGCCTAAATATCGAAATAAATAAAATAAAGGAAGCGCTATGTCTGCCATTTTAGAGGCGACCAATATCAATAAGATATATGATGAAGGCGCGGTCAGTACACAAGTATTGACTGGTCTTGATCTGACTGTTCATGCGGGTGAGCGCATCGCTATCGTTGGAACCAGCGGTTCAGGTAAAAGTACGTTGCTACATTTGCTTGGTGGTCTAGATACGCCAACCAGTGGTGAGGTTTGGTTGCATGGTCAGTTATTAAATAGCATGAATGAAACTGAGCGCGGAGCTATGCGTAACAAGCATTTGGGCTTTATTTACCAGTTTCACCATCTGCTAGCAGAATTTACAGCAATCGAAAACGTAGCCATGCCATTGCTGATGCGTCCAGAAGTATCAACGACTGATGCTCGTAAGCAAGCGGTTGAGATTCTAGAAAATGTCGGTCTGGAGCATCGTTTGATGCATAGACCAGGTGAGCTATCAGGTGGCGAGCGTCAACGTGTAGCGATTGCACGCGCGCTAGTGACTAAGCCATCGCTTATCTTGGCAGATGAGCCAACAGGTAACTTGGACTACGACAATGCACAAAGCGTCTTTGGCTTGTTGTCAGAGCTACAAAGTACCATGCAAACGGCGCTACTTATGGTGACGCATGATCGTAATTTAGCGGCTCTTGCTGATCGTCAGTTGTTGCTACGCAATGGGCATTGGGAACAGTATTAATAATTTTTTATGTTATGTTGAAAAACTGACCGAAACGCCATCTATTGGCGTCTGTCATGGATGTGATGGCTATCATATTGAAAAGTTATTGTTGTAGTACTAAAAAAATATATCATAGAAACTAGCGATTAAGCGGTTGTGAGCCAGCCGCCTTATCTATTTTATAAGGATGCGTAAAATGCGTGAAGATGATAATCCAATTGCAGCTTTTGGCAGTGCGGAAGAGGGTGATGAGCCGTTAAAGCCTTACATCGATCCAACTTTGTTTGAAACGCTCGATAGGCAGGCACAAACTGAGCTACTGACCCCTGTGTTTGATGCCATCACTTTGGCTGGGGTTGATTACGACCTAAAAGTTCAAGACAGCGCGACAGGTAAGCGTTATACGCTCTGTAAGAATGATGAAGTCATTGAGATCGTACCGATGGATAGTAATTTCACTGACAAAGTTTTGAATGCTATAGAGAACAGTAAAGAAGAATAAGCTGTGTTAGTTTAGCTAGGGCGTAAGCGTTACAGCCGTGTAATAAAGATAGATTGCCTTATAATTTGTCAGATTCATCAGAAGGTTTTTGCTGACGTTTCTGCCAGCTCGCCACGGTCTTATAACGCCAAATGGCCTTAAACGCCAAACCACAAATAAGACTGGTGACTACGGCTAAAATCGTTAGCCCGATACAAAATGCAGCAAGCGATACTGTACCGCGATAAGTAATGAATGGATTGGCACCGTTTGATAATGCCCATAAGCTAAAATCAGCAATCATTCTACCGATGAATCGTAAGCTAATCATAGGTGCATCAATAATCTTTGCACCGATATAATATCCAGCATAGAAGATGGGTAAGCTAGTGACTGGGTTAGTAATCCACGTCAAACCAAGCGCCATAGGAACATTGGCACGAAAAATAAGCGAGCCAATAAGTGCCAGTAACATCTGTCCTGGCAGCGGGAAAAATGCACTCAATACACCGATATAGACGGCCTTATTTAGGCTGTGTCGATTGAAATGCCATAACCTTGGATCAGCCAAGTGCGGTGCAAACAGCTTTAAAGTGCGACTTTCTAAGATTTTCTCTGGTGTAGGAAGTAGGTCTTTTAGACGTTTTTGGGGCACAGGATCGCCTTTAATCATTAACTACAGTCTACTCAATGGTATTGAGAAGCTGGTATAAAGTAATATATGGTGATTAGGATAAAGGTTAGAACACACAGAATGGTGGTGTCAGATAGTTACCACCTAATACGTTGCCTCAGTATAGGGTAATATAAATATAAATGCTATTGCATCGCGTGTCATTTGCTATAGTAAGTAACCATATTTGGCCGAATAATATTTAAGTCATCAAGCAAGGAGTGCTGGTGTACTGGTTGATTGGTAGTCTCATAATTATAGTTATGATGGGCGTATTGGCAGTCGCAGATAATGTGATAATGCCAACCGACTTATCTTTGCTAGATATGATTGATCCATCCAATCTGTCTTTGGCGCTTATTATATTTGCCACAATTCTGTTGGCGTCTGCTCAATTTAACATACCCTCGATAGACAGCCACAACGCTGATAGCAATACCTCTAACAACACATCTCGCCATACTAAACTTCCTTTCCGAATTATTAGACACTTAGTCTTAGCTTTGTTAGCGGCTGCGTTAGTGATAGGCAGCGCACTGCAAGCTTTGGTTACTCACCAACGAGCAGAAACCAATGAAATAACTGCTCCGATACGAGTACAAGCACTCGTGCGTATCGAAGGGTTGAGCGACAGTGTTTATGATGCCACTACAGATAGCGGTTATAGACAAGTAGCAGTGATAACGAATATCGCTCCGTTAGGCGCTGAGCTAACGTCCCAAGAGTTAGCAACTAAAACATCCGACTACTTACATGCGAATAAAAATAGCCTAAGAATCAATCACGATGTTAATCTCAATGAAGTTATTCTCAAGGTTAGCGAACACAGAATCTTACTTAACGCCTATCCAAAAAAGTCTGCAAATGATAGCCAGTTTGCATCCTTAAACGATTTGCAGCCTGGAGATGAGGTATTCATGAGCCTAGCACTGGCACCGTTGACTACTTCCGAGCAAGCAGTCAATAACCCTACTGGTTTTGACAGTTATCGCTGGTTGCGAGGTCGGCATATTGATGGCGTTGCAAATATTTTGGCCGTTAGTCCTATATTGGTAAACAGTAACGAAATCAGCAATGAAATCAGCGATAAAAAATATTCGAAGCAGTCGCTAGACTCTGATTCATATCTTCAGCGCTTTCGTACTCGTATTGATCAAGGGCGTTGGCGATTACGACAGCATTTCTATCAAGACTGGTCAGCACAAACGACAGCAGAGCAACAAGCAAAAGCCGTGACATTAAGTCTGCTCACGGGTGATCGTAGCTTGATTAATCGTGATACTAAGGACTTATATCAACTGGCGGGTATCTCACATCTGCTCGCTATTTCAGGCACGCACGTACTGTTTTTAGCTATTGTGCTAGCAGGTATAGTTGTACTGCTGTTTGATCGTAATTATTCAACGATTTATCGTCGTATTCCGCGTTGGCAAGTGCGCTGGTGGGTAATGATTGGTGCCGCTTTTATTTATGCGCTATTTACTGGTTTTGACGTGCCTGCTGCCCGTACGGCTTGGATGTTATTGGCGATTGGATTTATCAGACTAACATTGCTTCCTATTAGTACGACGCGCGTGCTATTGGCACTGGCTGTGTTGATGGCCTGGCATGACCCTTACGTATTGTGGCAGGCAGGTTACTGGCTATCTTTTATTGCAGTGGCGTTATTACTCAAGTATGACGATACGTCGTATCAGCATCAGACTACTGCTGCAACGACTGTACACGATAGTAAGCCACGTACTCATATCAATAACGCGCTATCTAACCGTGTTTGGCAAACGATCAAGCGTGTGTTTAAATTACAGTTTTGGCTGTTTCTTACTTTATTACCCGTTACGTTGCTTCTATTTGGTAAGGCATCGTTATGGGGCCTTTTCATCAATTTATTTGCTATCGGGCTATTTGGTTGGGTGATTGTACCGCTCAATTTATTAGCCGGGTTGTGTTATCTTTTGGTGCCAAGTATCGCTGATATTCTTTGGGTAATTATTAGTACGATAGTTGGTCATCTACACGATTTGATGAGTTGGCTGACGTCATTGCCAGCGCTATCGGATGCATGGCTCTATACACCAGTTAATATCGCGATACTATCGATGGCTTTGCTAAGCGCATTGCCTTGGCTGTTACCACGAGGTTTACTCAGTCGTTGGTTGATGTTGCCACCATTAACGTTGCTGATGATGACAGTGTATGCCAATCAGCAGTCATTTGTCACGATGCCGACCCTATATATTTTGCCAACGGGTGATTCGTATATAACGGCGGCATTGCTGCAATATCCTACTGCTAATGAAGACAGTACCAATTGGTTGTTCTTAGCTGATCATAGACCAGCCTCTACACGAACGATGCCAAGCAGCCTGACAGCAGACAAGTTATTTGAAAATTTAAAGCAGCAATTGGGCAGTTTATCTGTGGATAAGTTAGAGAGTATTGTCGTACAGAGCAGCAGTATTGGCCTGACTGATACGTTAATTCCTGACAATAAGAATATTGCTAATACCGAAAATTCTGAATTACTACCGATGACTGTTGCTCAATTAAATGACCGTTTAGCCATTAGCCAATATTGGCAAGCAGGGCGCTCTGATCGTTGGTCTGCATTTCAGCAAGCCTATAAAACAGTTAGGCAATCTGAAGATACGCCCACTATCAGTGCTCAACGTTGTGAGCAAGGAAAAATATGGCAGTCGACTAACGATGAATTGTCAGTGCAGGTCATCACTGGTTGGACCAAGATAGGTGATACTAGCGTTTGGGACTGTACGATTGCTCTTGATACTAATTTGCTTATACGCGTTCTAAGATACAATGCGGCAGACCCACTTAATTCGTTACCTGTCAATTCACCTGACAATCCTCAAGCGCAAATAACCATCAATCAGTTAACTAGCAAACAGTCAGCGTCTTCTCAGTCGCGTTTGATTCTAGATACTGATACTCATCAACGCGTTTGGCAAATGTGGTCATTACTATGTTCAGCTGAATCGAATAATGAGAACATGCTATTCAAAAATACACGTTGGCTTGGTCACAGTGCCTCGCAGATTACAGGCGATATCATAAGTCGTCAGAGAGTTGATGAAGTTATAACCTATGATAACAAACCGTTAGACGCGGCATTATCGCTAAATAACATTGATAGCTTTTCCAATGCCGAAACTACTAACCCTCAAAAATAAGGCTGATATTATCAGCGTTACAATATAGTGATATTTCACAGTTATACTATTGAACCATTATCGAAATACCACCATACTTAGTAGCCTATTAATACCGATGATTGACACGGCGAGGAGATATTTATTTTTAGCCGTATCTACCAATATCATCTTTTTATTGTTTTAGATTGTTTCTGACTTAGGAAGTTATATGCCCAACTGGCCACCAGACCCTAACAAACGTCCTGATAATTCGGCAAATCAGCCAACGCCAATGCAGCAACCAAACGCGCCGAGCGGACAAGAGTGGAAAGTACTGGAAAACACCTTATTAGCGAGTGTGGTTGAGCAGCGCCGTGCTCGTCGCTGGAGTATTTTCTTTAAACTGTTGACCTTTGGTTATATATTATTGATATTTTTGACCGTAGGTCGCGGATGTAGTGGTTCGCCAACAGGTATGGATGCCGTTGATACTAGCTCGCCGCATTTGGCAGTGGTTGAGCTGCAAGGTGTGATCAGTAATGATGACGTGGCCAACGCTTACGACGTCAATGAGGCATTGAGAGACGCTTTTGCAAATAGTAACTCTAAAGCGGTGGCGTTAGACATTAACTCACCTGGCGGTTCACCGGTACAGTCTGATGAGATTTGGCAGACCATGATGGACTTACGCCAAGAGTACCCAGACAAAAAGCTTTATGCGGTGATTGGTGATATCGGTGCGTCAGGTGCTTATTATATTGCGTCTGCCGCAGATGAGATTTATGTCAATCCGTCAAGTTTGGTCGGCTCTATCGGTGTCATTATGCCAAGCTACAACGTCAAAGGCTTGATGGACAAAGTTGGTGTAGAAGATCGTACGATTACGGCTGGTGAGTATAAAGATATCTTAAGCTTATCTCGTCCATTGACTGACTACGAAGAAAAACATGTCGAAGGTGTGCTTGCTAATACGCACAAGCATTTCATCAATGCCGTCAAAGAAGGCCGCGGTGATCGCTTGAAAAATCCTGAACAAAACAAACTGTTTTCAGGACTATTTTGGACCGGTGAGCAATCTATCGAGTTAGGTTTGGCAGACAAAACGGGCAGTATCACAAGCCTCAGTAAACAATTGGATCTTGATACGATCATCAGCTATAGCCCTACCGATCCGTTCCAAATGTTTATGGATCGCTTTGCGGTACAATTGGGTGCAGGCATTGGCTCTAGCATGAGTCTTGATGGGTTTTTGCCCCAAGAAGAAGGTAATGCAAAAATGCGTTAAGCGTTTAATATTTTAGATATACTGTGTATGATTGTTGGGGCTGAGCATATAATTATGCTCAGCCTTAATTGTATATAGTGCTAAAAACTACCTTAATATGAAATACAGTTGAATTATTAAAAATAATATATAAACCATCCCACGAGAGCCTATTATGAGTGATGAAATCAATTTGCAGACCTTTGCTGCGCTACCTGTCTCCAAGATAACAAAAAAGCCTGTATTACATTTTGCCCATGCCAATGGCATGCCAAGTGCTGTCTATGAGCCGTTTTTTGCAGGATTGTCCGCATTTTTTACGATTGAATATATTGCCATGTTGGGTGATACGCCCGATTATCCCGTAGACGATCATTGGCGTAGCCTAACGCAGCAGATCATTGATAGTGTAAAAGATGCCTGTGACAAGCATGGCGTCGCACAGGTGGTAGGCGTGGGGCATTCGCTAGGAGCCATGTGTACCTTGCAGGCAACGTACCGTCGGCCAGAACTATTTGCTCAAGCCGTACTGATGGATCCGCCTTGGATTTATGGCAAAGTCAGCTTGTTGTGGCATTTGGCAAAAACAGCAGATAGATTGCCACTTATGAATAACCGCTTGATGGACAAACTATCACCAGCAGGCGTGTCAAAACATCGCCGCGATGTATGGGATAGTCGAGATGAGGCCTATGAAAAAATGCGACACAAAGGATTTTTTAAAAACTTTGATGAACGCAGTTTTCAAGGATACATCGATCATGGCTTGCATGAGCGCGCGGATGGTAAGGTTACATTGGCCATTCCTAAAGCCAGTGAAGTAGAGGTGTTTCGCACCAATCCTTCTTGGTATTGGTTAGCACCGAATCGTGGTCCGAAAGTGCCTGTTACCTTAATTATAGGTCAAGATAGTATCTTTTTAAAACGTCGCTTTCCGCAGCAGATACAGTCGCGCTTAGGTATTCCTTATGAGACTCATAAAGGGGGGCATATGTTCCCGCTAGAGCATCCAGAGTCTGTCTCAATGCAGGTGCTCGCCTTGATCGAGCAGCAACTGCCAAAATAAAAGTAAGGTATCGTCAATTCGTCAGGCTCTTAGATGTGAGCTGACTATATATTTGCTAAGTGATATTTCCATGTCCAAACACTCTGTGTCCAACAACTCTATGCCAAACAACCTAGCTGAACCGTCTGACGGGGAGGGCTTGCTTCATTGTGCACCATTGTTTTCGCGCTTAGGGGCGTTTGTACTAACAGTAGGCATGGTATTGGCATTTTTTATCAGTCAATTGGTAGGCGTGTATATCGCTGGTAAACTGGTATTACCGGCTACACAAAATGGATCGATGGCGGACATATTCTTTTTTGGTAGTAATGATGGAACGGTCGTGAGTATCTCGATAGTCATAGGCTGCATACTGTTGGTAGTGACCAGTATTGTCATTATTCGTCTACGAGGTGGTAAGGTGCGTCAGTACCTAGCATTGAAGCCGTTTTCATTTGCGGTAGGTATGGGTATGCTGGGTGTGCTATTGATATTTATGATCGCCAGTCAAGCGCTGACCTATATGCTAGATATGACGCCGTTGGTTTTTGTTGATCCACTATATGAATCGGTAAGCTCGATATGGCTGTTGGTCTTTGCGATGGTCGTCGTTGCCCCAATCTACGAAGAGGTTGTTTTTCGGGGCATCTTATGGTCAGCGATCGCAGAGCAGTTCACCGCACCGTCATATTCTGTGCATCACGGCGCGATAGTAGCAAGTATCGTGACAAGTTTGATATTTGCTATTATCCATGTACAGTACGGTATTTATGAGATCAGCACCATCGTGGTATTGGCACTGATATTTTGTTATGCCCGTATTAAGTCAGGATCACTATTACTGCCCATCGCACTACATATCATTAATAATGGGGCAGCGATGTGGCAGTATCTCTCACAAGTATCGTAGCTAAAATTGACATGATAGTAGGGGCAGTGCGGCAGTAGTGGCTAAAATCTGAAGTCTGTTAAACCTTGATGCATACCAATCTGTGCTATGCATCAGGGTTTAACAACAATACTTCATCCGCCGCTCTTTTAACATCATCAAGCGTTAGCTGAGGTTTACCGCTTAATGCTTGTCGCCATCTGCGTGCGCCCATCAACCCTTGAAACAACCCTAAATAATGCCGCGTCATTGTTGGGAGTGCTTCGCCTTTTTCAATTTGTTCTTCTAAATATGGATATAGCCGTGCCAAGATTTCTGAACGCTTAGGGATAGTCTCAGATGTTGTATAACTCCACAAGCTATTGGCCTCTGCTAATAGATACGGGTTATGATAAAACGCTCGTCCTATCATCACGCCATCGATATGCTGCAAATGCATCTTGATGTCTTCAATCGTATCGATACCACCATTGATCTCGATATCTAGCTCAGGAAAGTCTTGCTTCAAGCGGTAGACATCATCGTAACGTAGCGGTGGTATCTCGCGATTTTGCTTAGGGCTAAGTCCTTGTAGCCATGCCGTACGCGCATGTACGATAAAGCGGGTACAACCTGCCGCTGCGACTGTCTGCACAAAGTCCACCATAAACTCATAACTATCAAAGTCATCGATGCCAATACGATGCTTGACCGTCACTGGAATATCGACTGCAGCTTGCATATGCTTGACCAAGTCAGCGACGGTCTGAGGTTCTGCCATCAGACAGGCACCTATCTTATTGTGCTGTACGCGATCTGAGGGGCAGCCAACATTGATATTGACCTCGTCATAGCCATATTGCTGAGCAAACTCTGCGCATTGTGTCATTTCACCGATGTCTGCACCGCCGAGCTGCAATACAAGAGGATGCTCAAGCGTATCAAAGCGCAAATGCCGTGCTCGATTGCCATGTATCAATGCGCCAGTACTGATCATCTCGGTATATAGATAGGTATGTGGATTAAATAGTCGTGCAAAATAACGATAATCTGTCGTAGTCCAGTCGATCATTGGCGCAACTGAGAGGCGTTTGTTGGTCATATCAACCATGGTGATTAAGCCTTAATATTTGTGTCTTAAATAAATGGAGAAGGTGCAATGGATGAGACAACCCATTGCACCTTATTTTCAAGATTTTCTAGAGCTTCAAGCGTTATGCGAAGCGGCGATTGACTATCTTACTTATACAATAACGTGGTCAATCTTTTTTAACTCGGGCAAATTATAGAAATAAAGCCCCATAATAATACCGATAGAGCCCACAAAGGCAATATATAGCGCTGGCGAGAAACTGATGAGTGTCGTGGCGTAACCAAGACCAAAGGGTATCAGCACACCCACGATACCGTAGGTAATATTATAACAAAAAGAAATGCCGGTGAGACGTACATTGGTCGGAAATAGCTGCACTAAAATGGCAGGGATCATGCCCACGATACCGGCACAGAACCCTAGCAATGCATACATGATTAAGATATAGTCGCCACCCGCCTGCAGATGATAAAAGAACGCCAGTGTTTGAGCGATAAGTAAAACAGAACCAATGACCAAAATTTTACCAAAGTTCTCATGGGTCGAGATCATGCCATAAAAGACACAGCCAAGAACCATAAATACGATGCCCAAGCTATGAGAAAAGCTAAACAAATCACTGTCTAAAGTAAAGTTGATTTCTATTAGTTCTGGCAGTAGTAGGACAATGACAGAGGTGATACTAGATATCACTATAGTCAGTACCATACTGACAAAGATAGAGTGTTTGCAGCGCTTGAATAATACCGTAAATGGTCTACCTAGATTCTTACCAGTTTTTGGCTTATCTAACGCCAAGAAAAACGGCGTCTCTTTAACCAATCGCCATACCAACAATGGCAGACAGGTTAGTAAGGCGCCAACAAAAAACGGCAAACGCCAGCCATAATCAGTCAGCTGTACGGTGGTCATAAAGTCAGTCAGCCACAGAAAAAACGCATTAGAGAACAGTACACCTACCAAAAAGCTAGCCGTAACGTAGCTACAAGCCACTGACAAATACTGCCGAGGGACATGCTCCGCCACAAATACCCAAGATAGCGGTGCGTAAAGACCAAATGCCATACCTTGTATGATTCTCAGCAATATGAATAACGCAGGTGCAAGCGCACCCCACTGCGCATAAGTAGGCAGACACGCCATTGCGAGCAAGCTACCTGCCGTAACGATTATGCTCAGGAAAAAGGTCGGCTTTCGACCTTTGAGATCACCATAACGCCCGAACAGAATACCACCAAATGGCCGAGCCAAGTAACCAATGACAAACAGCCCCATTCCTTGCAGCTTAGCAACCGTAGGATCGTTATTAGCGGGGAAAATAGCAGCTGAGACAATGTCTGCAATGTACAAATAAATCAAGAAATCAAAAAAGATTACAGCGCTGATAAAGCTTACGAATATGACTGTATTTTTGTCTTTTTTAGACATCAGGGCGTATTGAGAACGAGTCGGCATAATAGATCACGCATCCACGGAGTAAAGTGGTCATTAAGACGATCATCGTTTAGATAATCGGCCATGATAAAAACCGGCAAATCAAAGTATATAAACAATGATTCGCCGGAACAGTAATTTTGTGTATTGTAATAAGAACTTTGATTACAGGATTTGGCTTTTAACAAAAGCAAAACTGCACATCCTGCAATTTTAGGGACTATTTAGAAAAGAGTTTACATATTACAGTAGCCAGTCAATGGGTAACCAAGACATAATAGTAAGCCAGATATGATCACTCATATCGACCCGTGGCTCTGACTCGTAAACGACTTCTTTGCCATCTTCCATGGTGTGCCACTCCAAGCTACCGTTGTCTAGCAGCTTAACTTCATAAGCTTGATTTAGTAAATCGTCACTCAGCGCCCCGTGCAGCTGTCTTGCCAACTCATCATCATTGATGATTACACCCATTTCAGTATTGATATTGGCAGAGCGAGGGTCAACGTTGTAGGAACCGATAAACACTTGATAGTCGTCTACCGCAAACGTTTTTGCATGTAGGCTGGTTGATGACTGACTGCGTGCACGCCAGAGTTTATTGTCACGTTTTTCTTCAGCTGCCGTTGATTTTAGCTCGTATATTTTTACGCCTGACCGCAGTAGGCTAGGGCGCCATTGACTATAACCAGAATGAACAGCGGTCACGTCGGTCGCATCAAATGAGTTGGTTAATATTTTGATATCAACGCCAGATTCGGCGAGCTTCACCAAAGTATCGACCCCATCTTTGGTCGGGACAAAATAAGACGAGATGATGGTCAGTTTTTTGGTTGGGCTACCGAGTAACGTACGCAGTTGATGCACCAAGTTGGTCTCAGATGAGACGCTTTTGGACAGCTTGCCAACATCGTCACTCAAAAACTGCATGTCTGTCCAACGAAACGGCACGCGTTTGTTGATCAGATCAGTGTCTATCGTCGAGTCTTTGATGGCGGCTTTATAAACCGTCAAGCTACTGCCTTCGTTATTTTCCTCATCTATACCCAGCTTGTCTAATGCCTTCAAAAAATCAGGCGTGACGTCATCGTCGAACTTGGCTAAAGTTTCGATGTCAAACGACAGCGGCGATGACCAGTAACTGGCAAAGCTATTATCAATGTCTGCGACGACTTTACCAATCAGTAAAACATCCAAATCCGCAAACTGGCTGCTTTGATCGTTACTCAGGTACTCATTACCGATATTACGTCCACCGATAATGGTAATCTGTTTATCAAACGTCATGCTTTTATTGTGCATACGGCGATTGATACGCGGCAAACCTGTGACGTAGTTCAATGTTGAAAATTTACGATGCATTAATGGGTTGATGATACGCACCGCGATATTAGGGTGGCTTGCAAAACGTAATAGGTGCTGATCAAACTTTGCACTGTTATTAAAATCATCCAACAACAAACGCACGATCACACCGCGCTCAGCCGCTTCCCACAAGTCTTTTAATAGCAGTTGGCCAGCCTGATCATTATGCCAAATATAATACTGCGCATCGATATTGCGCGTGGCCATACCTGTTAACATACTACGGGCGGCAAACGCATTTGCCCCAGTGACGATCGGATGATAGCCTGACAAATCAGGATGAATTTCATTCTGCGCACTAACAGCGGCCACTAGATCAGTATTGTTGGTTGTAGTCGCTGTATTTTGCTCAATCTTTGGGCTGTCTTCTTGTTGGTATAAAGCATTGACTCGCGCTGATAGCGCTTGGCTCTCAGGTAGATGTGGCTGTTTGGGTAGGCTCTGGCAAGCGCTCAGACCTAAAGTCAGCCCAAGTGTCAGACTCAACGATAAGCTGCTTGGTTCTATACTGAACATCGACATAACGAATTTACCTTGATGAGCCTAAATATACTGATAAATAAAATGCATGGATAAGTAATTTGCTGAAATTGTTCATCTATTTTTAAGGATGATAGCATTGATTGGACGGTCTATAAAAATATCACCAACGCCAAAATTCAAATCGTCGCTAAGCTTAGCAGCTGTCAGCATATCTGCCTATTATAAATACGTTATTTTTGTTAGGTTTGACGATTGATTTTATCGTGATTTATTGTCGGTTAAATCTGCATAATGGCTGTCATATTGAACATACAGTTATTTTAATAGGCAAAATTAATAATTAGAAGTTATCTGAAACCAGATGTGTGGAATAAGTCGGCATGTTATGATAACGCTGATGAATTTGCTTAATAATCAAAAAAATAAGCAGTCCTTTTATACCAACCAAAACAAAGCAACGGAACGTCTATGAGTCAGTCGCAAACGAAAGATGAGAATAATTTGAACCAAAAAAACTCAAACGATGGGTTAGATCCAAACTGGCGTAACGATGCCTTAGATTTAGGATTAGATTACGGTATGCAGACGATTGCTGTGCGGGCAGGTCAACACCGTACCGACGAGGGCGAGCATTCAGAGCCGATTTTTACGACCAGCTCTTATGTTTATCAATCAGCCGCTGATGCTGCGGCACATTTTGACGGTACAAAGACAGGAAACGTTTACTCTCGTCATACCAACCCAAGCGTCCGTACTTTTGAGCGTCGTCTCGCCGCGCTAGAAAACGGTGAACGTGCGGTTGCAACGGCCTCTGGTATGGGTGCAATCCTAACCATGTGCTTGGCATACCTAAAAGCGGGTGACCATCTGCTCGCTGCCAATCAGTTATTTGGCTCGTCTATTGGGCTGTTCAATAACTATATGGCCAAGTTTGGCGTTGAAGTCAGCTACGTTGATTGCTTCGACAATGAGGCATGGGCCAATGCGGTTCAACCAAATACCAAAGTGATTTATTGCGAAAGCCCAAGTAATCCATTGGCGCAGATTTGCGATATTGGTTATCTCAGTCAGCTATGCAAAGCCAATGACATATTACTCGTCGTCGATAATTGCTTTGCAACGCCAGCATTGCAGCGCCCGCTAGACTTGGGTGCGGATGTGGTCATTCACTCTGCGACCAAATATTTGGATGGTCAGGGTCGCGTATTAGGTGGTGCATTGGTCGGCAGTGATGAGCTGATGCAAGAAGCATTTACCGTGGTGCGCTCAGGCGGTATCAGCATGAGTCCGTTCAATGCTTGGGTATTTACTAAGGGGCTTGAAACGCTTAAATTGCGTATGCAAGCGCATTGCCAAAATGCCAATCAAGTGGCAGAATTTTTGGTCAATCACCCTAACGTTAGTACGGTGCATTTCTCTGGCCTAAGTGACCATCCTGCACACGAGCTTGCCACCCATCAGCATCATATGAAAGACGGTTACGGTGCTATCATGGGTTTTGAAGTCAAAGCATCTGACAGCCGCGATACCAAAGAAGCGGCGTGGCATGTGATTGATTCAACACAAATGGTCTCTATCACCAATAACTTGGGCGATGCCAAAACCACGATTACTCATCCTGCAACCACCACGCATTTCCGTCTAACTGCTGAGGCTCGTGCCGAAGCTGGTGTCAAAGACGGTCTGATTCGTCTATCGGTAGGTTTGGAAGATGTGGAAGATATTATCAAAGACTTGGCACGTGGTTTAGACAGTTTGTAAAGATAACGGTATAATCTGCACTAACGCATTGCATTAACTTTACGTTATTAATTATTCATTATTATACGCACTAGCATAAAATACAAACCATAAATAACAAAAGAGGCAACTATGAACATTCAAGCATTGATGCAACAAGCACAAACGATGCAAAAGAAAGTAGAAGCGAACGTTGAAAACGCTAAGAAAGAACTTTCTAACAAAGAAGTGCAAGCAGAAGCGGGCAGTGGCCTAGTTAAAGTAACGATGACTGGTCGTCATGTGGTTAAGCGTTTGACTATTGATCCAAGTCTGCTAGAAGATGAGCCAGATATGATTGAAGATCTTATCGCTGCTGCTATCAATGATGCGGTTCGTCAAGCAGATGCACTCTACGAAGAAACGATGGCTGGCGCGACTTCAGGCATGGGTCTACCACCAGGTATGCAAGGCATGTTTTAAGCATTAAATACTTCATACTAAAGACAAAAATGGGGTTGTTATCGACACGATACGACCCCATTTTTATAGCTACGATTTATAAATTCAGTTAGATAAAGTCAACTAAAGGAAGCTACTTTGCTTACAGCCAAATTTGATCAGCTGGTCAAACAGCTGCGTATATTGCCAGGCGTCGGTCAAAAAAGTGCCCAACGAATGGCGCTACATCTGCTCAGTAAAAAACGCCCACAAGGTATGGCACTCGCCCAAGCACTAGATGAAGCCATGCGTGATATTGTTGAATGTCAGCGTTGCCATAGCTTTAGTGATGAGGCTGTATGTCCGCTATGCCAAGACGTTAGACGTGATGACAGTCTGCTATGCGTGGTCGAGACAGCAGCAGATGTGATGGCGATTGAGCAGACAGCTGGTTACCGTGGTCGTTATTTCGTGTTGGGCGGGCATCTATCGCCAATTGATGGTGTCAGCGCCGATGACTTAAATATTGATCAGCTCGTATGGCGAGTGAAGCAAGAGCCTGTCGAAGAGCTAATACTTGCAACAGGTACGACTGTCGAAGGTCAGACTACGGCGCACTTTATCAGTGAGGCAGTCAGTCGTCATGTCAATAAAGTGACGCGCTTAGCTCAAGGTGTACCGATGGGCGGCGAGCTTGAGTATCTGGATAGTATGACGCTTGGTCAAGCCATGCAAAATCGTTCTTTTTTATAATGTTTTGATTGCTTCAAAGTCTTACCCAATTCATTTCTTGGAATTGTTATAATTACTTTATTATTGTTTATCTTTTAATTTTATTAAGGCGCGGTTTAGCGTTTTATTTTCTCCTATTAATGCAGGTATCTGCCCGTGTCCAATAACGTTTCAAACGCCTCAGCTCAATCAAATGCTTCTGATACCAATGATGGCTTATTACAAGAAGCCGCTAATACTGAGCCAATGTCAGCAGCCACTTCATCTGAGTCAGCTGCTAATAATCCAGATGTTGAAGTACCTGATATTGAGGTGCTAGATCTAGATATTGATGCACTGTTGGATATTGCCGATGACGTTGCTATTACTTGGGTACGTAAACAAAGCGATTTAGATGAAGTTATTGATGCCTTAGCGACTTGCGGACGCGTAGCCTTAGATACTGAGTTTATCAAGCGTGATACTTATTATCCGCGCTTGGCACTGGTGCAGTTGAATACTGGCGATCATGTTTATTTGCTGGATGCACCCCAGTTACAACTGGCTGAACTGTGGGAAGCGCTACGCAAAGTAGATGTGGCTATCTGGCATGCTTGCGGCGAAGATTTGGGCATTTTTTATCTGTTGTCTGGCTGCCCACCGTTGACCAATATCTTCGATACGCAAATTGCGTTGTCTTATCTAACGGGCCAATTGCAAATGGGCTATCAGCAAGCACTGGCTGATCAGCTAGATATGCATATCGATAAAGAACATAGTCAGTCTGATTGGCTCCAGCGTCCGTTGACAGATGAGCAAGAGCAATATGCCATCGATGATGTACGTTATTTGCCAGCGCTGTATCTCAGTATCGAGTATGCGCTTAAGGCTCAAGGCTTATACGATTATGTTTGGGCTGACTGTCAGCTTTATGCCAGTGATTTGTATGACACGCAGCACGTCGAAGATGAAGCGATGTATCTCACGATGGCAGATTACCGCTATAACTCGCAGCAAATGGCGATACTCAAAGGAGTGGCTACGTGGAGAGAAGAGCTGGCACGTGCGACCAATCAACCGCGTACCTTTGTGATAAAGAAACAAGCAGTACGTGAAATTGTCACTGAAAAGCCAAACAGCATGCGCGAGCTGGCACACAAAACAACCATGCACCGTAGTATGCTGCGACTATATGGCGAAGAGCTGCTGAAAGTAATCAGAGATGCCAAGAGTCTACCGCCTACAGAGCATCCAGATTGTCTAGTGCCGCCATATCGCTCAAAAAATAAAGTATTATCGAAAGCAGTTCAGCAAGCGATTGATGAGCATGCGCGCGAAATCGGTATACCTGCCAGTGTATTGATGCGTAAAAAATGGCTAGGACAATTATATGAAGTGGTTGCTCTTGATGAAGATGTGAGCGAACTGCCACAAGGGCTAAAAGGTTGGCGTAACGACTGGGTCATTAAAACCTTAATTCCAGTCATCAAAAAGCATAAAACCGAACTGCAGCAGGGCATGGGTATTCGTGTCCAATAAGGAATCGTTCGATAATATGGCGTTTAATAATGCGCCGTTCAATAAGGAAGCGTTCGATAAGACTGCAAACTGACACTCAAGTATTCATAGAGCTCTTATTCATACAGTCCTTAGCGTTTAAATCGTCCATGCTCTAAAAAGTATCGAGTCTGCTCGGCGACCTCTGGGTTCACTAGCATGCCAGTGTGTGAGACTGGCATGATGATATGATCAGTTGCAGCCTCTATCTTCGTCTCTTCTATATATACTGTCCCGTCATGTGCAAGTTGCTCGTTAAGGGGTGGCTTGTCAGATTTGCGCAGTTTGCGATTATGATATTGCAAAAACATATGACCTAGACCGTAAGGACGGTTGCCAGCGATGACGCCTAACGTCACGTGTTTGGGTAAGGGCGCGACTGTGCCGTCGAGGGCGTCGACATATGAGCGACCTACGACAGCAGGAGTCAATCGCCAGATATAATCTGCACAAACACTGCCTATATGCGGTGTTCCTAGAGTCACGCAACGTCCAATTTTCCATTTTGGATACTGAGCGACAAAGTCACGAATGATCAAACCACCTAAACTATGCCCGACCAAATCTATAGGATGACCTGGGTGATGGTTTGTTTCTAGCCAGCTATTTAGGCGCGCGCTATTGGTTTTGATACCATCACGCATACTACGGTAGCCATACTGATGGGTATCAAATCCTGCTGCTTGCAGGCGCTTGGCTAATGGCCGCATGATCCATGGAGTTTGGTGTAGCCCATGAATTAGAATGACGCGAGTTTTTTGTTTAGGCGCTTTATGTTGCATAGCATTGTCCAAATGATTGCTTCAGAAATTTAAGATAAATAGCTTATTATCAATATAAGCTTTTATTGCATTGAGTTCTTATCGTTTATTTTATTGATAATATTACCTGCTAACGTAATAGATAAAAAGTCAGACAAATAAAAACCTCCAAGTCAGCTGCTGACTTGGAGGTTTTTTACTACAGAGAATAACTATCGAAAATGATAATTACATATAGTTTTCGATACTTGGGCAAGAGCACATTAGGTTCTTATCACCATAAGCATCATCGACACGCGCGACACTTGGCCAGAACTTGTTTGCACGAATGTACGGCAGTGGGAATGCAGCAGTCTCACGGCTGTAAGGATGCGTCCACTCTTCACTAGTAATCATAGCAGCCGTATGCGGTGCATTGACTAACGGGTTATCTTCTAGCGTCCAGTTATCTTCACCAGCTTTGGCTTTCATGGCTTCAACTTTGATAGATTTTAGCGCACTGATAAAGCGATCCAACTCTTCTTTTGATTCAGACTCTGTTGGCTCAATCATAAGCGTGCCAGCGACTGGGAAGCTCATCGTTGGTGAATGGAAACCATAATCCATCAGGCGCTTAGCGATATCGCTTTCCGTGATGCCAGTTTCTTCTTTTAACGGACGAATATCGATGATACATTCGTGAGCTACGCGGCCATTTTTGCCTGTATACAAGACAGGGTAGTGACCTTTTAGCTCGGCTGCCACGTAGTTGGCGTTAAGTAATGCCAGCTCCGTTGCTTTTAGTAAGCCATCACGGCCCATCATAGCAATATACATCCATGAGATCGGTAAGATGCTTGCTGAACCGTAAGGTGCTGCTGATACTGCTGAGCAGTCTTTTTGTGCATTATGTACAGGGCTTAAGGTATGGTTGGCCATAAACGTTGCCAAATGCGCTTTCATACCGATAGGACCCATGCCTGGACCACCGCCGCCATGTGGGATACAGAAGGTTTTGTGCAGGTTCATGTGCAATACATCAGCACCAACGTCTGCAGGCTGCATCATGCCTACCTGAGCATTCATGTTGGCGCCATCCATATAGACCTGACCACCATGCTTGTGAGTCAAATCACAGATATGACGGATGCCTTCTTCAAACACGCCATGAGTCGATGGGTACGTGATCATTAAAGCGCCCAAACGCTCGCTATGCTCTTCACACTTGGCGGTTAAATCATCGATATCAACGTTGCCGTTTTCATCGGTTTTGACCACGACGACTTTCATACCCATCATCATGGCGGTAGCAGGGTTGGTACCGTGCGCTGACTGAGGAATCAAGCACACATCACGATTGGTCTCGCCCAATGACTCATGATAACGGCGAATCGCGAGCAGACCAGCATATTCACCAGAGGCACCAGAGTTTGGCTGCATAGAGACATCATCAAAACCAGTAATGGCTTTTAATTGATCTTGCAAGCTATCGATCATCGCGATATAGCCAGTAACTTGATCACGTGGTGCAAAAGGATGCACGTTGGCAAACTCAGGCCAAGTAATCGGTAGCATTTCACTGGTGGCGTTTAGCTTCATGGTACAGCTACCCAGTGAAATCATGCTGCGGTTCATCGCTAGATCTTTGTCTTCAAGCGACTTTAGGTAGCGTAGCATTTCATGCTCGGTATGATGCGAGTTGAATACTGGATGAGTCAAGATATCATCCGTACGCAGGTGTGCGCTATCTAGAGAGACGCGAGCGGTTTCAGGTAAATCGTGTGACTTATTGACGAATAGCTGAGTCAACGTGTTGAAGTCTTGCTGATCGCTGGTTTCACTAAATGCAACGCTTAATTTGGTGTCGCTTAGACGCCATAAGTTATAGCCAACGTTGTCTGCATTTTTAAAGATTTGAGTAGCAAGCTTCTCTGAACCACAATCAACGACGACTGTATCGAAGAATTGATCATGTACCACGCTCAAGCTGCTATCGTTAGATTCTGTGATAGCATCAGCAAACGCAGTGGCAAACGCATGAATACGAGTGGCAATACGTTTTACGCCGCCTGGACCATGGTATACCGCGTACATACCAGCGAGGTTAGCTAGTAATACTTGCGACGTACAGATGTTTGAGTTGGCTTTTTCGCGGCGGATATGCTGCTCACGCGTTTGTAGAGCCATACGCAGAGCTGTATTGCCTTGTGCGTCTTTTGATACGCCAATGATACGACCAGGTGCTGAACGCTTGGCTTTGTCAGAGAACGCAAAATAAGCGGCATGTGGACCGCCAAAGCCCATAGGAATACCGAAACGCTGAGTACTACCTAGCGCTACGTCGGCACCCATGTCAGCTGGTGATTTTAATAACACCAAGCTCATGATGTCACTTACTACACTGACGTAAGTTTTGTTTTCTTTTACTGCACTGATGACGTCTGTTAAGTCTTTAACGTCACCTTCAGCACCGACATACTGGAATAGCGCACCAAAATAATCGCCTGATTTAGCCGTTTCAAAATCACCAACGACCACTTCCCAACCAAAGTATTTAGCACGAGTATTGATAACATCTAGCGTTTGCGGATAGACACGCTCGTCGACGAAATACTGCGTTGATTTGCTTTTGCTCACACGCTTTGACATCGCCATCGCTTCTGCCGCTGCTGTTGCTTCATCAAGCAATGACGCACCAGCCAGCTCAAGACCAGTCAAATCGATACATACTTGTTGGAAGTTCAGCAATGCTTCTAGACGACCTTGAGCGATTTCAGCTTGATAAGGGGTATAGGCGGTGTACCAGCCTGGATTTTCAAGGACGTTGCGCTGAATGACGGCAGGCATACGAACCGGAGAGTAGCCTTGACCGATATAGCTTTTGTTAACAGTGATGTCATCTGCCATCGTGCGTAGTTTGGCAAGTGCCGCATGCTCACTCATCGCCACTGGCAAATCCAGCTCTTTGTGCAGACGTACTGGCTCAGGCACAGTGTCATTGATAAAGCTTTGCATATCTTTATAACCAACAGCGCTGAGTAGGTCGGCTTGCTTGGTTTCGTTCGAACCTAAGTGGCGATAGACAAATTCAGCTTCGTTGAACAATCCTTGAAAGGTATCAAACGATGGGTTTTGAGAGATAGTCATGACAATCCTTGGTTAAGGGAGTAATAAACAAAATAGCAATTAAGGGAATAATGTGAGCGGTACGTTATACGTAATGCACAAACTGTTTTTGATCAAAGCGGAACTGGGTGTTGTAAACGCCACTGTCAGCGCGCTCGCCTGCGCCCAGCATCATAACGATATGATGGTCGTCGCTAAGATTGAGCAACGCTTTCATGGCAGGCTCATCAAAGCCGCCCATAGGACAGCTATCAAAACCATGAGCGCGTAATGCTAGCATCAGGTTTTCGGCGGCAAGCGCGGTGTTATTGGTTGCCCAGTTTTTGGTGTCTTCAAAGGTATAGTAAGGCGATTTGATTGGGCCTTTTACGCGTCTGACCACTTGCGTTGCGCCCCATTTTGCAGCCGAAACCACGTTGGCTGGGCCGCGCAAAAAGTCCATTGTGACGACTTTGTTGTAGTAGTCTTTCACTTTCTTTGGCACTGGCTGATCAGGATATTCGCGCAATACTTGCTTAGCGTGATCGTGCCAAACATCAGTACGAGCAACGATGGCAATCAAACGGGCTGATGTTTTTGCGGCGTTTTGATTCATACAGTTTTTGACGGCGCGTTTGCGATTGTCAGCATCATCGATAACATAAAATTCCCACGGCTGTAGGTTGCTAGAGTTTGGTGCTAGCATGGCCAAACGCAGACAGTCTGCCAATACGTCGTCAGGGATAGGTGTGTCAGTAAAACGGCGCACGGAACGGCGTGACTCTACGATATCGCGAAACGCTTGTAGCTGCGGCGTATGGTTTGGTGTGGCAATGGGGTCTTTATTATCGGTGTTGGCATTCATATTAGGATCCATGCTGAGAATTGGGTTATCAGTTTGCGTCGTTATTGATAGCACGTATTCATTGGGATTCGAATAGGTGATTAATACGAGTCAATGAGATAACGCTTGGTAGCAATAACATCGGACGATAATGATTGTTGGAGATCTACATATAAAGCTGCTTTCAAATAATAAGCATGGTCAATGAGCCAATACTTCTAATGAGAAAGGTTGTTCAAACAGTTTAAATAGAGAGTATAGATACCAGCTGTTGCCAGTATCTATGTTTAGTCGGGGCTAGTGCTTTGTACGAGCTAAAGTCTTACAAGTGCTAATGTCTTGTGAGAGCATGCTTAGCTTGCGTGCTTAGCTTATAAGTCGCTTTCGTACTCGTCAGCAGTCATTAGTGCTTCGTAGTCAGCGATGTTGTCAGGCTTCATTCTGAAGAACCAACCTTCGCCGTATGGGTCAGAGTTGATGATTTCAGGATCATCTTCTAGTGCTTCATTGATAGCGATCACTTCACCTGAAATAGGCGCATAAACGTCAGAAGCCGCTTTTACTGATTCAACAACTGAGATTTCGTCATCAACAGCGATGATATCGCCCACATCTGGTAGCTCAACGAATACCACATCACCCAATAGATCTTGAGCATGGTCAGTGATACCAACAGTGATCGTACCGTCGTCTTCTAGGCGTAGCCACTCGTGACTAGCAATATATTTTAGCTCTGCTGGGATGTTGCTCATGGTCTCTCTCCTAAGTGATAGAGGTTAATTAACAAAAATAATGGAGGCTAGGCGTGTCGTCATTTTTATAATCGTGTGCAAAATGACAACGCGCTCTAATGATAGAATTTATAAGACCTAAGAGTCAAACTGTTGCTTGCCGTTACGGACAAAAGGTAGCTTTAGTACGCGTACATCGACGAACTTACCTTTGCCACGTAGATCGACTTGTACGCTGTCATCTTCTGATAAGCTGGCAGGTACACGAGCAATCGCGATTGAATTTTTTAGGCTAGGGGAGAATGTACCACTGGTGATAATGCCAGTTTGCTCATTATCAGTGCCTTGATTGATAGTCACTGTCATGCCTTCACGCAATACGCCGCGCGTGGTCAATAGCAGACCCACTTGCTTCATAGCAGTGTTGTCTTCTTTTGACTGCTTACGTTTGCTGACCAATGCTTCACGGCCGACAAAGGCGCGGTCGTCTTTGAGCGCTAGCGTCCAGCCCATGTTGCACTCGTAAGGGCTAACATTCTCGTCCATATCGTGGCCATAAAGATTCATGCCCGCTTCCATACGTAAGGTATCACGTGCGCCAAGACCAGCAGGTTTGATGCCATTTGCTTTTAGCTGCTCAAAGAAAGCAGGGGCATCATCAGCATGCATAATGACTTCGACGCCATCTTCACCAGTATAGCCAGTACGAGCCACAAACCAATCAGTGCCTTCGATATCGGTCAAATCAGCACCAACGAAAGGTTTTAGTGCTGCTAAGGTATCTGTCCAACTTGGTTTGGCTTGAGCCAGTTTTGTAATAGCATTTGGACCTTGCACGGCAAGCATAGCAAGCTCAGGACGCTCGGTAATCTCAATATTGAAACCTTCGGCGACTTTATTAAACTGTGTTAAGTCTTTATCACGAGTGGCCGCGTTAGAGACGATACGGTACTCAGTTTCTTCTGCATTCATCAGATAGACGATCAAATCATCGATGACGCCGCCTTGCTCATTGAGCATACCAGAGTACAGCGCTTTACCAGCGGTAGTGAGTTTGTTGACATCGTTTGCGAGTAGTTTTTGTAGCCAAGCCTTAGTATCAGCGCCTTGGATATCTGTCACAACCATATGTGAGACATCAAACATACCTGCATCTGTACGTACCGCTTCGTGCTCTTCGATTTGTGAACCGTAATGAATGGGTAATTCCCAACCAGAAAAATCGACCAGTTTGCCCTCACTATCAATATGAGACTGGTAAAAAGGGGTGCGCTGAGGGGCTTGGTTTTGAGAAGTGATGTCTTGAGAATAGGTATCAGTCATAACAAATCCTTATGTGTACATCAGTCGTACTCGATAGAGTAATGAGCGATGTGCAGTATCATAGTAGCGAGAAGCAACATTGCAGGGTGCAAGTATTGCAACCAAGGGTAGCACAGAAAAAAAAGATAAAGCAGTAAGCCAAACCAACACTGTACGTCAGTTTGAGCTAAAGCCCTATCTGTCCTGTGACCTGAGATTTTCAACACGAATTATCATTATTAATCTTTGAAAGATTACGCTATAAAAGCAAGGATTGATAATGTCGTATTTTCTCCCCTTCGGTGGGTAAGACGTCGTCCGTTCTTACCACTCTCCAGATTTGTTATGCCTTATGCTTGATAAAAAAGTAGTGCGCTATGAGCGTCATGCTACTAAACACTATCAAACAGCAGTGACATGCGTTTTTCAGTCCTTTTACCTGAGCGATTGGCAGGGTGGATGCGCCTTCGGTGGTTATCTAGCAATTGCGATAGTTGTATAACCAATAGGGTTCAATACAAAAACGATGCTGATAAACTCTCTCCTGAAAAACGCTTTTATTATGAAAGGTTCAAAGCGCTTTTACAAGTCATCAAAGCCATTAAAATAAATAAATTTGGCAAAAATAATGTTTTGATAGGGAAGTCTGTCAAATAGGTTATGTTTTACAATGATATTTTTATCGCTCATATCAGCGTTTTGTCTGTGTGTTTTGACAAAAATTACCATAGCAAAACGCAAAGCGACTACTGGTATTTGCCTGAAATATGCTAACCTACGCCCATAGTTTCTGATAGGTGGTTTTTATGCATTGCGATATTTATAAATTTCCCAAACACGACGACATGTATATCTACATTGCGCGTCCTGATTATCCTGATGATACTGATGAAATCAAAGACTGGCTTGGTGTATTACCAAAAGATTTCCGTGCAGGTTTAGGCCGTAGTAAGTTCGTCATGCATCTGGACTTATCAACTAAAGATAAGCTCGCTCGTGTCGACAAAGAAGAAGTACTGGCAAAACTACAGTCTCAAGGTTACTTTGTGCAGTTGCCGCCGCAAGACGTGATGCGCCGTCAAGCAGAGCTGCGTGCTCGTGAATCGCAGGACAGCATCTATAATTAATAGATTTGTCAGCAAGTAAGTGTGGTAGGACATATCTGGACGCTACCTTGAAAATAGCATCGATAAAAACCTACAACACACTTGCTCACATGCATTTGAGTAGAGAGTCGTGATAAACTGACACCCTACGCAATGCAGATATAAGCCTACATAATGCATAAGTTCATTATGTAGTTGGCCTCATTCTGATTCTACAGAACGCACATATACCGCTAGACACAGATTGTGTCACCGGCGATAAACGCAGGTAAATAAACACGCATGGACTGGTTAAAAAATATCTTACATAGCTTACCGCTAGAGTCTATCAGTGACATTCTCGGTGAGATTGCCATTTGGTGGGGCCAAATGGTAAAGGATGTCCCGCCCGCTGATTTGCCGATGTATGCTTATCTGGGCGGTGCTGTTTTGGTACTAGTGCTATGGATACTCGTTGCTCGTGTACTCCCAAAGCCATTGGGCGGTATGAGCTGGATGGTTCTGTTTGCAGTATTATTAGCACCAGGTACTGCACTTGGCGATCCGAGCGAGCTTGCACCAGCCAGTATCAGCGTCGTCTATGCTGTGATGATGAAAGATTACGCAGGCGCGGTTGCCAATATGTTGCCAATATTGGTGATACTGGTCGCAGGGTTGTTTGTTGGTTTTGTATGGCAGTTGATACGCAGCGCATTTGCATCTAGCTTGGACAAAGCCCGTAGCCGCAGCGCAGAAGATACGCAGGCCACGTTGCAAATGACCACAGGCAGTTATTTGCCAGAAAGCGCTACCGTAACTGAACAGCCTGATACTAACGTAAGCTTAAAAAAAGACAGTACGTTGGCTAAGAAAACGAATAGCGATACATCTGACAAGTAATAAAAATAGGCTAGGCATTAAGATAGAGCCCATCCCAGATTCTGTGTAACTGCCATTTAGATTAAATGCTTACTGATACGGTCATCAAACATAATCATAAAACGATTCAGAGCAGACGTCCAGTTACGGATTGGCATCGACCACTTTTTGGATGCCTGCTGAGTTGCCAGATAGACTACCTTGAATGCAGCTTGATCAGAGGGGAATACTTTACGCTTATTCACCGCCGTTCGAATCACGCTATTTAATGACTCAATAGCGTTGGTGGTATAAATCGCTTTTCTGATGTCTTTAGGATAACCAAAGAACACCGTTAAGCCCTCCCAGTTATTGCGCCAAGACTTAACCACGTGCGGGTACTTATCACCCCAAGTCTC
>NZ_JAATTV010000040.1 GCF_013414195.1 Psychrobacter sp. BI730 | reverse complement strand
CTTTTAAACCAAGCAAAGAGAAATATAAAAGATGACCTACTCAGCAGATTTTCGAGCACAAGTTATCAAAAACATTGAGCAAAAAGACATGAGCATCCGTCAGGCCTGTATTTTTTATAATATCAGCAAGAGTACACTACAGCGCTGGCTTATAGACCCAAGCATCCAAACGACCAGAGTCAAAACGCCAAGCAGTATACCCAATGAAGCCCTTCTACAAGACGTTAATCAATACCCAGATGACTACCTGTATGAGCGAGCTCGTCGTTTAAACTGTAGTAAATCAGGTATTGGCTATGCCTTAAAAAGATTAAATATTAGCCAAAAAAAAGACCTTAGCACATCCAAAAGCGTGTCCAATAAAAAGAGCGGTATATAAGAATAAGCTTGATCATTTTAAGCAGCAAGGCTATCCCGTTGTCTATATGGATGAGAGTGGCTTTGAGGCTGAAACTATTCGTCCTTATGGCTACGCACCGATAGGTAAACCTTGTATTGATAGCTACAATTGGCAAGCTAAAAAACGTACCAATGTCATCGGTGCTCTGTATGAAAAGATGCTTTTTGCGCTTGATTACTTTGAGAAAAACATCAATGGCGATATATTCTATGACTGGTGCAAATACACGCTCATTCCAAGCCTTAAAACTAAATGCGTAAT
>NZ_JAATTV010000003.1 GCF_013414195.1 Psychrobacter sp. BI730 | reverse complement strand
AAGCAGAGTTATGAAAATACGGTCGCTCTTGCTTGTGCTTATATCTGGCTCAAATTATGAATGTTCAACACGCCCTAATACAAAGTGTAACTATTTATTATAATTTGTATTAGTATTATTACTAAATGTTCAATACTGACTATATACTAATAGTTTTGTATGAACAAAGAGATTTACATATTTTTCTTAATTAAACGTCAACTTAGCTCTTTAAAACTAATAGCGGAACTCAATCAAGCTCACTACACTTATCGAAAAATGTCGGTAGTAATTTTCAGGTTAAATAACGGACTTAAATATAATTAAAAGAGCTAAATAGCAATATCAACATAGGTTTGCGTTACATGACATAATATTCATAGAGAGCAATAACAAAAAAACCGCTAAGCAAAAGCTTAACGGTTTTTTTTATTACCTTTCTAAAGTTTACTGATTTTTAGCATAGACTGGTAATTCTGCACAAATCGCTTCTACTTTAGCGCGTACTTCAGTAGCAACCGCTTCATCACCGCGACTGTCTAGTACGTCACAGATCCAACCTGCCAACTCACCCGCTTGTGCTTCGTTAAAACCGCGAGTAGTAATCGCTGGCGTACCGATACGGATACCAGAAGTCACGAATGGTGATTTTGGATCGTTTGGTACAGCATTTTTGTTGACAGTGATGTGTGCTTCACCAAGCCATTTGTCCGCTTCTTTACCCGTCATTTCTTGCTTAACGAGACTGATCAGCATTAGATGGTTTTCAGTACCGCCAGAGATGACTTCATAGCCGCGCTCTTGAACTACTTTTGCCATTGCTTGCGCGTTTTTCACTACTTGCTGCTGATACGTTTTGAAGTTATCTTCTAACGCTTCTTTAAAGCAAACCGCTTTTGCCGCGATGACATGCATTAACGGGCCACCTTGGTTGCCTGGGAATACAGCTGAGTTTAGCTTTTTAGCCAATACTTCATCACGTGCCAAAATCATACCTGAGCGTGGGCCACGTAGAGTTTTGTGCGTCGTCGTTGTAACCACATCAGCGAAAGGTACTGGGTTTGGATAAACACCGCCAGCAACTAGACCAGCAACGTGAGCCATATCGACCAATAGATATGCACCTACTTCGTCCGCGATGTCACGGAAACGCTGCCAATCAACTACTTGTGAGTATGCTGAGAAACCCGCGATGATCATTTTTGGCTTATGCTCACGCGCCAAGCTCTCTACTTGATCATAATCAATAAGGCCAGTGCCATCTACCAATCCGTACTGTACGGCATTGTAGTTCAGACCTGAAAAGTTGATGTGTGCGCCATGGGTCAAGTGACCACCCGCATCTAGGCTCATGCCTAGTACAGTGTCATTTGCCTCTAACAATGCTAAAAATACGGCTGAGTTTGCTTGGCTACCAGAATGTGGCTGAACGTTCACATACTCTGCACCGAACAACTCTTTAGCACGGTCAATAGCCAATTGCTCAACTACGTCCACATGCTCACAACCACCATAGTAACGCTTGCCAGGATAGCCTTCTGCGTATTTGTTGGTAAGGTCAGTACCTTGTGCTTCCATCACTGCTTGTGAGCAGTAATTTTCAGAGGCGATAAGCTCGATATGGTTTTCTTGACGAACGCTTTCTGCGGCCATCGCTTCAGCAAGTACTGGATCAAAATCTTTGATAGAAATATCTTTAAACATAGTGATGTCCTAAGTAGTGACTGTCATTAAAAAACGTCATTGAAAAGAAGCTTATAGCCTGCCCACAATAAAACAACTACTGCGTCAACGTCGCTGAAGTACTATTAATACCCCTGCACGCTGTTTTTCTGCAGTCTGTTTTATGGTATGACCATTATTGTGAATGGAGTCTATTAGCAAAGATTGAAATAAGAATAAATACAGGCGACTCACCTGTTATTAACTTGACTGATTCGTCAATAAAATCGATGTACATTTGCATCGATATCATCGCGAAAGATTAAGTGTAACATGAAAATTTGTGCTGTGAGCGCAAAAAAACCTCACCTTAAGATGAGCGAATTAAATGACTATATAACACAGATAAATAGCCAATAAAATAAAGGATTTACCCGCTGAGAATTTTCACTTAACCGCTTTTTTGTATTAATAAAGGCATAAAAAAATTTACAGCTCGTTAGATGAAAATGCAGGTAAGAACGTTTCGCTAATCATGAGCGTGCGACCATGCCAGTCATAACGCGTTTGTCGTTGCCAACCGTCACTGGTATGACTGATAAAACGCTCATTTGGCAAGGTACGGCGACGCTTAAATAAAACGTAGCCGATAGGTGTGTTTTTCAGATGCTGAAGACGACGAGACTGACCTTTTAAACTGTTTAAAGGAAAGATGCTCTGTGCTTGCACCCATGGCATGTCATCATTGCCATATAGCTGCACTTCCCGTACCCATGCGAGTACTGGACGATTTAGCATCATGCCTCGTATACCCAGCTGCTTTTTTTGACCTAAAGTCAGCGAACGATAGCCTTCAAAGCTGCGTTTTACGCGCAGCGGCTGCCCTGCCTTCTCTTCTAATATCGCAGTGAGAGAACCTTCAGCAGTTAGCCAAGGTAAGAGTTCAGTAGGAGGTAGGTCATTGGTAGAACTAAAAGAATTGCTGGTCATAGTTTATGGCTAGTATTTTTTAAAGAGTGTTTAACATTTAAAAGGTACATACGAATAAAAGCAGAGTGAGTCACAGCTGATTACCGTTATGAACCAATGCTATGAGTCACTATCATCAAATTCAGGCATATTGTCAGCATTAAAAGGCAGAGCTTCAAAAGCCTGCTGACGATACTGCGCCATATGCTCACGATCTCTAGCACAAAAATCGCCAATCGCCGGTACAAAACGCGGATCATAGATACGGTGGATAGAATGTGTCGTCGTTGGGATAAAACCACGTACTAGCTTATGCTCGCCTTGCGTACCAGGATCAAAAGATATCAATCCTTGCTCAATAGCAAACTCAATACCTTGGTAGTAGCACAGCTCAAAATGCAAGCTGTCATATTCACCGAGCGCACCCCAGTAACGACCATATAAGGTGGCATTATTATCGCCACCAACATTGTCACCACCAACATTGTCACCACCAACATTGTCACCATCAGCCTTGTCGCTATCAGGTCTGTCATATAAGAACAAACTACTCGCGATAATCTCACCACTGGCGTCGAGTGCTTGTGCAAGCATTATATGCTCAGGCATGCTCACTGCCAATGCCATAAAAAAATCTATCGTCAAATAAGGCTGCTGTCCGCGTACTGCATAGGTCATCACATAACAATGATAAAAAGCCTTCCAGTCTGCGTCGCTAATAGCATCGCTGCACTTGCGCTGGCAACTAATGCCCTGCTCGGCAACTTTACGGCGCTCAGCCCGAATGGTTTTACGCTTTTTAGCTTTTAAGGTCATCAAAAACGCATCAAAATCTGCAAATGGCTTACTGTCATTAAGTAAGTCTTTATTTTGCCATAAGAACTGGCAGCCTTGACGCTCAAATATCGGTAGCTCAATAGCAGCTGATTCTACGCCGCTTTCTTGAGCCGCTATCGCATGCTCTACATCAATTTCAGTTGGCATAGATGTGGTGGCGATAGAGGCAAGCTCAGGTGTCACAAACAGTCCATGCCAGCTTGAGGCGCCCACTTGTTGAGCGATATCATCGATACCTGCGATGGCTGTTTTGAGGATATCTTCATTTAATACTTCACTTTTTGCCAACCAAATCCTTTGACCAGTAATCGGTGTATATGGTGCGCTAGTGACCAATCGCGGATAGTAATCAACGCCATAGCGCGCATAAGCTTCTGCCCATGCATGATCAAATACAAACTCACCACGATGATGACCTTTTATAAATACTGGCATGACAGCCACAGGTTGCAATGTATTTTTTGCTGTGCTATCTACTAAGGTATCGGTGCTCTCTTGACTATTGGCACTATTAATAGCGCCTGTGACACGATGTACCAAAATAAATATTGGTAGCCATCCCGCCTGCTCACCAATTGCTCCGGTGTCAGTCAACGCTTGCCAAAAAGCAAATGACATAAAAGGGGTATCTGGCGTCTGCCACTCTGTTTGGCTCTGCCAGCTGGTATCATTAATCAGCGCATACTCTAAACTCATATTCACCGTCACTATTATAATCGCGATATATTTATCGATAACCAATCTATTGATGACCTAGACTAGCAAATTTTTACGTCATTGCTGTCACAATTTGCAAAAACTTATCCGCACCCAATAGAAAACCACCAACGATAACGCGGGTGGTTTGTAAGAATGCGCTCATGGGCAGTAAGATCAATATAAAACGTCATGAAAAAACAGTAGTTGTATGGAAAAGATGATATCGAAGCCGATGACTGGTAGAATAAGGTTGTTATTAGCTTAGTATAATTCGAAACCATAGGATACGAGCTAAAACAGTATACTTAGTTCATGGTATACGATTGACATCCTATCGGATTTATAGTGGATTGATTATAATGTAGCGTCAGTGATTCACTTTTAGGCAGTTTTGCACCGACCGTTAACGTGTTGCCTTTAAATGCTTTTTTCATGAATATTATTAAAAGAAAATGTCTGACCTGTCTTAAAAATTTCTAAGAAGCTACATATGAAGTACTTGTTCTAACCATATCATGGATTATTGCATAGTATCATTGACGCATATTCAACACTATATTTGAGCTTTATTATTAACTACAGCCTAAAGGAAGATCTAACTAAAATGTCAAAAATTATTTATACAAAAACTGACGAAGCCCCAGCGCTGGCGACTCTGTCGTTCTTACCTATTGTCGAAGCATTCACTAAAACGGCAGGCGTTGAAGTTGAAACCAGCGACATCTCTGTTGCAGCGCGTATATTGGCCGAATTCCCTGAATACTTGACCGAAGAGCAACGTGTTCCTGACAACTTAGCTGAGCTAGGTCGTCTGACTCAAGATCCAAACACCAATATCATCAAACTGCCAAACATCAGTGCTTCTGTACAGCAGTTAAAAGCCGCTATCAAAGAGCTACAGAGCAAAGGCTATGCTATCCCTAACTTCCCAGAAGATCCACAAACTGACGAAGAAAAAGAGCTACGCAAGCGCTATGGCAAAAGCTTAGGCAGTTCAGTGAACCCAGTACTGCGTGAAGGTAACTCAGATCGCCGCGCTCCTAAAGCCGTCAAAAACTATGCACGCAAGCATCCACACTCTATGGGTGAGTGGAAGCAATGGTCAAGCACGCACGTATCACACATGCATGGCGGCGACTTCTACGATGGCGAGCAATCTATGACATTAGATAAAGCTCGTACAGTACGTATGGAGTTGTTACTTGATGACGGTACTCAAAAAGTATTAAAGCCTAAAATTGCTTTGCTTGATAAAGAAGTCATCGACCTGATGGTCATGAGCAAAAAAGCACTATTAGAGTTTTATGAGCGTGAAATGGAAGATTGCCGCGAAGCTGGTATCTTGTTCTCATTACACGTAAAAGCAACCATGATGAAGGTCTCGCATCCTATCGTCTTTGGTCATGCGGTTAGAATCTACTATAAAGAAGCCTTTGAAAAACATGGCGCTTTCTTTGATGAGCTAGGTATCAACGTCAACAACGGTATGGCAGATTTATACGACAAGATCTCAACGCTACCAGCTTCAAAGCGTGAAGAGATTGAGCGTGATTTACATGCGTGTCAAGAGCATCGCCCACGTCTGGCCATGGTTGACTCTTCAAAAGGTATCACCAACTTCCATTCTCCAAGTGATGTAATCGTTGATGCTTCTATGCCAGCGATGATTCGTTCAGGTGGTAAAATGTGGGGTGCTGATGGCAAAATGTATGACTGTAAAGCCGTCATGCCAGAGTCTACCTTTGCTCGTATTTACCAAGAAATGATCAACTTCTGCAAATGGCATGGTAACTTTGATCCAAAGACCATGGGTACCGTTCCTAACGTTGGCCTAATGGCTCAAAAAGCTGAAGAATATGGCTCGCACGACAAGACTTTTGAGTCTAGCGATGCTGGTATTGCACGTATCGTCGATATTGATACTGATGAAGTATTACTCGAAAAACGTGTTGAGAAAGGTGATATCTGGCGCATGTGTCAGGTTAAAGATGAGCCTATCCAAGACTGGGTAAAACTTGCCGTACGCCGTGCTCGTGAATCAAATACGCCTGTTATCTTCTGGTTAGACCCATACCGTCCACATGAGAACGAGCTAATCAAAAAAGTTAGAACGTATCTAAAAGATCACGATACTACTGGCTTACATATCGAGATTATGTCTCAGGTTCGTGCGATGCGTTATACCCTAGAGCGCGTTACTCGTGGTCTAGATACTATCTCTGCGACCGGTAACATCCTACGCGATTACCTAACTGACTTGTTCCCTATCCTAGAGCTAGGTACCAGTGCCAAGATGCTATCAGTTGTACCATTAATGAAAGGCGGCGGTTTGTTTGAAACTGGTGCTGGTGGTTCTGCACCGAAGCACGTTGAGCAGCTGACAGAAGAAAACCATCTACGTTGGGATTCACTTGGTGAGTTCTTGGCCTTGACGGTATCGTTGGAGCATCTAGCAAACAACGATAACAATGCTAAAGCTCAAATCTTGGCAGACACGCTAGATACAGCAACAGAAAAACTGCTACTAAACGATAAGTCGCCATCACGTAAAACTGGCGAGCTCGACAACCGTGGTAGCCATTTCTATCTAGCAATGTACTGGGCAGAAGAGCTTGCAGCGCAAGATAAAGATAGCGAGCTAAAAGCGCAATTTACACCATTCGCGCAAAAGCTAAAAGAGAACGAAGAAGCTATCGTTAAAGAACTTAACCAAGCTCAAGGCAAGCCAGTAGATATCAAAGGCTACTACTATGCTGATGAAGAATTGGCTAAGAAAGCAATGCGTCCAAGCGCTTTGTTTAACGAGACATTGGCATCGCTATAATTTTAAGCAACTGCTCTTAAACCATTAAGCCTAATCGCTTTTGGTTTTTATACCTAGCAGCGATTAAGCAAGTTTAAGTCTTAGTAAAAAACACCTCAACCGTCTTAGAACGTTGGGGTGTTTTTTTGTGTTTTCTAAAAGTTTTATAAAGAGTGAAATAAAAAAAGCCGCCTATATAAATAGGTGGCTTTTAATACATAGTAATAAAATAGAATGCTTAGAGTTTAAATAGTCTTAGGCTTCCATATGCTTAATAATCGCCTTACCAAACTCAGAAGTACTCAGTAAGGTAGCATCTGGCATCAGACGCTCAAAATCATATGTGACTGTTTTATTGGCAATCGCACCTTGGATACCGCTAATGACAAGATCAGCTGCTTCCGTCCAACCCATATCACGAAGCATCATCTCAGCAGACAATATCAATGAGCCTGGATTTACTTTATTCTGACCAGCGTACTTGGGCGCAGTACCGTGCGTCGCTTCATAAACAGCGATCGCGCCGCCTTTGTTTGCACCAGGCGCGATACCAATACCGCCTACTTCAGCCGCCAATGCATCAGAGATATAGTCACCATTCAGATTAAGCGTTGCTACTACAGAATAGTCTGCGGGACGCATCAAAATCTGCTGCAAAAACGCATCAGCGATGACGTCTTTAATAATAATATCATTACCTGTTTTTGGATTTTTCATAGTCATCCATGGACCGCCATCTAATAACTCTGCACCAAAACGCTCTGCCGCTAGCTCATAGCCCCAATCCTTGAATGCGCCTTCAGTAAACTTCATGATATTGCCTTTATGCACTAGAGTCACGTTTGGCAAATCATTATCGATGGCATGCTGAATCGCTTTGCGTACCAGACGTTGTGAGCCCTCTTTTGAGACAGGCTTGATACCGATGCCGCAGTCTTCAGGGAAGCGAATACTGGTCACACCCATCTCATCTCTTAAGAAATTGATAACTTTTTTGGCATCATCGCTGCCCGCTTTCCACTCGATACCTGTGTAGATATCTTCTGTGTTTTCACGGAAGATAACCATATTCGTCAGTTCTGGATGCTGTACTGGACTTGGTACGCCCTCAAACCAACGTACGGGGCGTTGACATACGTATAGGTCGAGGTTTTGGCGCACTGCGACGTTTAACGAACTAAAGCCACCACCCACTGGCGTGGTCAATGGACCCTTGATACTAATGACGTAGTCTTTTAGAATCTCTAGCGTCTCGCTTGGCAAATAATCGCCGTCATATACTTTCGCTGCCTTTTCACCAAGATACGTCTCCATCCAAATGATAGACTTCTTGCCGTGATACGCTTTATCAACCGCAGCATTGACTACTTTTATCATGACAGGCGTGATATCTACACCGATTCCATCACCTTCCACAAACGGAATGATCGGATGGTTGGGAACATTTAATGTTAAATCTGCGTTTACGGTCACTTTTTCGCCGTCTCTTGGCACGATAACCTTATCATATGACATCGATGATACTCCTTGGTTGTATGTTGGACGTCGCAAGCGAACTAGACACTTTGTTATGCTAACCGTTTTATTATAGTTGTAACGCTCTGGGCGCTTATCGGTTAAGCAAAGCTTTGATGAGTACGACACTTGCGGCATTGATTTAAACAATGTTAAAAATAGCTCGAAGCTAAAAAAATTAAAATAGAGACCCAAACAATGATTGCCGCTTGCAGATAGTAGATAGTAGATAGTAGATAGTAGATTTTTCTATATCAGAAATATAAATACCACTATTAGAATACGGATTTAGGATAACAGCAAATCTATACAAGCGCTGTCCTACTTTTGTAGCAGGTCATGTAGCATACAGCACATTAAATATATCGCCTTTAGTCTTGTCGCTTAATACTAGCTCTGCATCACAAAACATACGTTACAATGATTCATTGTCCATCAAAAACCAGGAAACACCTTTTTATGTCTACGTCTAGTCTCATTCTATTCAACAAGCCTTATGGCGTGCAAAGTCAGTTTAGAGATGACAGTAATAACGACCACGCCACCCTATCGCAATACTTTACCGATAAGGATTTGCGAGTTGCTGGTAGGCTAGATGCCACTTCAGAGGGCTTGCTGATTTTGACCGATAATGGTCGCGTTAATAAAGCAATTACTCATCCGCCAAAAGCCAATGCAGGGCGCAAACAAGGTAAAACTTACTTAGTGCAAGTAGAAGGAACGCCTACTGCTGAGCAAATCAATAAGCTTAAACGTGGCGTGGTTTTAAAAGATGGTAAAACGCTACCTTCCGAGGTCAAACACGTCAGTGAAAATGAGCTACCGATGGTACTCTGGCAACGTAATCCGCCAATACGTGAGCGTAAAAGCGTGCCGGACTCATGGCTAATGCTGACAATATATGAAGGTAAAAATCGCCAAGTCAGACGTATGACAGCGCATGTCGGTCTGCCTTGTCTGCGTTTGATACGTTGGTCAGTGGCAGGGTTTGAGCTAGGTGATTTAGCTGTTGGGGAGTTTGTACGCGTTCATCTAACTAGCGAACACTTTCGTCAGCTAGGCATTTCTAGTTAGTTTAGATGGTTTTAAGCTTAGATACTGTTGATTAATTCACACTGTTTGGCTATTTAGCCACGAATATAAAGCTCTGACACTAATATATTACGACCTGTTAAACATAGTGTCTCGAACGGGTAAGGTTTATCTGCTAACATTCAGCACCTAATTGATTATGTATAATAGGTATTATCCATTTATCGTTTGGTTTTTTCACAATAGGGATATGTCATGATTGCTTCTCGTCGTTTTCTTTCGTTGGTCACTAGCATTTCTGCAGCGCTTGTATTGAGTGCCTGTCAGCCAGCAGCAGAGAACAATCAATCAATGCCTGTAGAAGAAAGCACTCCTCCAGTGAATGATATGCCACATGCTGAGCATGACGATATGGCAGACGATACTCTAACAAATGACAGCGATAACAGTGTCAGTGATGAGTCTCAGATGACAGATATGCTAAGAGACTATACGAGATCGATGACTAGAATGCATGACGAGATGATGATTGGGATAGGGTATAACGATCCTGATACCGCTTTTGCTAAAGGCATGTTGGGACATCATCGCGGCGCGGTAGAGATGGCAAAAATAGAACTCAAGTATGGCACTGACGAAGCGATGCGCCAGCTTGCTCAAGACGTCATCACGGCACAGCAAGCTGAAATCGATGTCTTAAACAAGTGGCTGGCTAGCCATCCTGATGCTGCCAAACCTAAGCCAAATACTGTGGCGATGCAGCAAGCATATGCTAAAAGCATGGAAAATATGCATGGCGAAATGACTTTGGGTGTGGCTGATCCCGTGCCTGATATGGCGTTTGCACGCGGCATGCTACCGCATCATATTGCCGCTGTTGATATGGCAAAAGTTCAGCTCGAATATGGGACAGATGAAGAGATGCGTCAGTTAGCTCAAGACGTCATTGATAACCAGCAAACTGAAATTGATGTGATGAAAAACTGGATTGCTGCGCTTGAGGCTGCAAGTAGCAACGAAGACGATAGCTCTGTAGATGAAAATATTGAGCATGAAACTACCGATAATAAGAATCCAGATAACTCAGATAATCTAGATAACAGAGCTAAAGAGCAGTAAACGTATATCTCTCCAACCTCTGACCTATCGAGCATTTAAGTTGCTTGGATATATCTACAATATTAAAAGTAATTTAAAAAAACCCTCTTCTAAGCAGTATTACTCGGAAGAGGGTTTTTTATATGGAAGGGTTTTTCGTATGGAAAGGTATTTGATATAGCATCAAAGCTACCGCTTCATAACATTAAGCCATGTCTCCCAACCTGCCTCACTTTTTAATTGCTCATTATCATTCTCTAGAGTCTTATCTTCTTTTGCTAAGCGTAGGCTTACTTTATGAGGAGGTACTGCTCCAGTCATGCCAGTTGTCTCATCTCGTAGCTTAACTTTGGTTGTCGTTTCGGGTTGAACCTGAACACACATCAGCTCATCGCGACGGAATAAATAACATTCAACAGGATGCGCTGTATTAACCAAAGTGGTAAGTTGTTTCGTATCCGCTTTGATGCCGTCAATCGCGATAATAACGTCATGTGCTGAAATACCAGCTTTAGCCGCAATACTATCTCGCATCACACGATTGACTTTGAGCCCAGCTGGCGTTTCGTTACATCGCATACCCCAAGGCACATGCTTGTCTGCCGTTTCTTTAGTATTCGCCTGTATTTTGACACCATTTGCAATGAGCAACGCTTCAATTGGCAGCTCTTCTACCCCGTTGACATAACGGCGCTCAAAATCTTCCCATTCTGCTAGCGGCATAAACTGCTCAATGACGGAGCCCATGTCAGCACTACTGATGCCAATTCGCTTACTGTCGTTCTGCTTGGCCTGAGTATAAAAAGCTTTGACCACATCAAACAAACGATAACGACCGTCGCTATTTTTGAGTAAGATTAGGTCCAAACATAGAGCTACCAACGCGCCTTTATTATAGTAACTGATACCCGCATTGCCTGTATTTTCATCAGTACGATACAGCTTAATCCAAGCATCAAAGCTCGACTCTGCCACGCTTTGATTACCGCGCCCTGGGGTCTGATAGTAGCGATTGATTTGCTCGGCTAGCAGTCGCAGATAATTGGCTTTATCAATCACACCTGACGCTTGCAACATAAAATCATCGATATAAGACGTAAACCCTTCGAACACCCAAAGTAATGGTGTAAATGCCTCACGGCGCAAATCGACATCAATCATGACATCAGGTCGTACCGTCTTCACCCACCATGAATGAAAATACTCGTGACTACATAGTCCTAAAAACCGCTGATAATCTGTACTTGGTAGCTTTGGCTCATTGGCATTTGGCAAGTCATTGCGCGGGGTAATAAGACTAGTAGAGTTGATATGCTCAAGCCCACCATAATCTTGACCGCTAGCAAAGGTCATAAACGTATAATCATCAAATGGCGCATCGCCTAACCAATCTACGTAGGTCTGACAAATCTGAGTAATATCCTGCTGTAATCGACCTAGATTGGCATTCTGCTTACCTGACAGATAAAAGCTATGATGTAGCGTCTGATGCTCATTGTCATGAATAATAAAATCGAACTTTTCTTGTTCTGCGATTTCAAATGGATAATCAATCAGCTCGTGATAATTCGTTGCCTGTAACTTATAAATATGCTGATGGCTCGCTTGCTGACGGCCTTTTTGCTGCTGATCAATCTGCAGGTGCGTAGCGTCCAAACCACAGGCCAACAGTACTTTGCTACTTTCTTTGTCTGCAAAAAATGTCTCGGGCACAATCAAGCTAACGTGGACAGGCGCTTGCTCTTGCCCTTCGACGGCTAGCGCAAGCGAAGTAAAATTACCATAAAGTCGTTGCTGATCAACGTAGGCCGTACGCACAGACAAGTCATAGCAATAGACTTCGTACTCGACGATGACCGTCTGCCCTGCTTGCACCGCTGGCAGCTGCCATGTATTTTTGTCTATTTTTTGCGCGCGATAAGTCTCTGACTGCTCGTCACTATCCGCTGTTTGAGCCTCTACTACTTGATAATGTACCGCAGTGATGTTTCGGGCAAACTCACGCATTAGATAACTGCCTGGTATCCACGCTGGTAACCAAAGCTGCGGCGCATCGGATACTGCTGTAAAGCTCAGTGATACATCGACCAAATGCTCGTAAAAACGGGTAAAATCAAAATGATAGCTTATATCAGCTATCATTTTAGCCTTAGTATCATCATGATTGGTTGAAACATTGCTCGCTGGTTGTTTAGTAGTGGTATTAGCAAATGCAGTCATCGTGTCTCTCATCCTTATTTTTATAATTATGCTAGAAGTCCTGCTCTAAAAAAGCAACTCCTAAACCATGAATAGCCAATCGCTATGCATTAACTATAGAAAATAGCAGTTATTATTGTAAATTGTGGCATTAATTGGCATTTTTTATGTTTTTTGCCTTGAAAGTTATGTGGGCCATCTCAATTAAAGATGCTAACTGCTAAAGTTACTTTAATAAACTGATGATAATTGACTAATGACGTGGCCTTTTGGCTTGCAGATTGGCTTTTTTAGGTTTATTGCAACCGTATTTAATTTTTTACATAGATATATTTAGGATATTTTATGACTACTATCGCAAAAGACACTGCCGTCAAATTCAATTACACACTAAAAGACGACGAAGGCAATATCCTTGACCAGTCACCAGAAGGTCAGCCACTTGCTTATCTACATGGTCACAGCAACATTATCCCAGGCCTAGAAGCACAATTAGAAGGTAAGTCTGCTGGCGAAAAAGTTAATGCAGTCGTTGAACCTGCTGATGGCTACGGCGAATACCAAGAGCAAGCAGTACAGCACGTACCACGTGACAACTTCCAAGGCGTTGATGACATTCAGCCTGGTATGCAGTTCCAGTCAGAAGCTGGTGGCCAAGTAATGCTAGTTACTGTGACTGCTGTAAACGATCAAGAAGTTACTGTTGATGCAAACCATCCATTGGCTGGCAAGCGTTTGACATTCGATGTTGAAATCCAAGAAGTACGTGCAGCAACTGAAGATGAACTAAACCATGGTCATGTACATGGTGCAGGTGGCGTTGAGCACTAATCTCTTCTAGAGTATAGTGAAAATAGTTAGATGATAAATTATTAAATTTATTCTCTAATCTAAAAGGTCAGTAGCCGATCAGGTTACTGGCCTTTTTTATGCGTATTTCATGATAAGTTTCGAATTAATATAAATATGATCAACTTAAATACTATCTATTTAAAGAATACGCCATAAAAATTATTAATATCCAGACGTAACAAAGCCGCATAACGACAAGCGTCATGCGGCTTTTATTACCAACCATCCATGTTAGCGTTACGTGATACCTAATCCCGGGGCATCTCATAACTGACAGGCATCCAGCCTTATCATCCTTAATCAGCAAACTACTTATCCCTAGTGCGACCTTTAAGATACCAATCCCTAGTATCAATGAACCGTTTCGTTCAATCGTGCCGTACAGTTATAGTCGCAGATTGACCCTTCGTTGGTAAGAGGTCTAAACGTCAATCTATGTAAGCATATGCTTACATAGATTACGTAACGCTATAATAACTTCACATTATAGCTTCTCTTCAGGGCTAAGCATTGTCTTAGGTTCCGCGCTGAGCATAAGGTAAGCTGCCTCATTAATGAACGCTTCATCCTCTGGTAATTCTGGACGTTCAGCGGCTTTCATACGGCTACGTTCTTCAAACTTTGCGTCCATCGCTGCTTGATAAGTATTCCAGTTAGAGTATGGACGCTCACCAGTTGCGATAAGGCGTTTGTTTTCTGCTTCTAATGAGCGTTTCTCAATTAGTTGCATTTTAGCTCGGCGGCTATTGATATCTAAACGAACAGGTTTCTTTTCATCATCCATGTTACGAATATCATTTAGCGTCGACAGATAAGTAAATTGCGGGTCTTTCTGTTGGCGAATCTTAGACTGTTGATTGAGCGTCGCCAACGTATCACTGGTAAACTTCCCTTCAGGCTTATACGGCGCCGTTCTGATCGTATCCCAAGGTAATGCTTTTTTCTGAGCGCGCTCGCCAAAGGTTGCATCATCATAGATATTGACTAACTCAACGTCTGGTACGACACCTTTATTTTGCGTACTACCGCCAGTGACACGATAAAATTTACGCTGAGTTAAGGTGGCAGAGCCTAAAGCTAAGCTATCGAGCTGAATCTGCGCAGAGCCTTTACCAGTTGTCGTACTACCAACTACCAATCCGCGACCATAGTCTTGAATAGCAGCGGCAAAGATTTCACTGGCTGATGCCGATGCTAAGTTGGTAATGACCGACATTTTGCCATCATACAACTGCTCACCACCATCATTGTCGCGATACACTTGAATATTGCCGCGATTATCACGAATCTGTACTAATGGTCCACTCTTGATAAAGAAACCTAGCATCTTGGCAACTTCATCTAATGAGCCACCAGGGTTATTGCGCAAATCAACCACTAGGCCATCGATATTTTGTTTGTTCAACTCTTTTAGCGCTTTTTCAGTATCGATACTGACGCTACGATAGTCTTCACCATTGCGACGCGCACGATAGTTTAAGTAAAAGCTTGGTATCTCAAGTACGCCAATACGCTTTGGCGTCTTATCAATATTAGGACGCTGCACTTCTACCACTCGCTGAGTAACGCCTGATTCTTCTTGCTGAATAATGTCTCGTACCACTGTGACTGTACGGGCGCTAGCATCCGGCGTGTTAGGTTGACGTAATTTCAGTGTGACCGATGTACCGCGTTTACCACGAATCAAGCTGACAATTTCACGCGTTGACCAACCAACCACGTCCGTCATGGTTTCGCCATCTTTTGCGATACCAACGATCAAATCATTGGGCTTAATCTGACCCGACTTAGCGGCTGGACCACCATCGACCAAAGTCACAATACGAGTATAGTCCGGATTTTTGCGATCTGGACGAATAGAGACACCTATGCCTTCTAACTGAAGGCTCGACTGGATTTGCAGTTCAGTCGCTTGAATCGGTGCATAATAATTACTGTGTGGATCATAGGTCAGCATTGCCGTATTTAAGATGGTTTCCATGATTTCATCATCTTTGAGACGCTTAAACTGCTCTTGTTGACGCGACAAACGATTTTGCAAAATCTCATTTGGCGTACGCTCATCGTTACGTACCAAGTCTTGCCCACGAGTGATATCTGGATTGCTTAAAAACACTTTCTCTTTGGCTTTTTCGTCTTCTTGACCGAGGGTAATACTCATCAACTGGAACTTTAGCTGACGTTCCCAGTAATCACGCTGCTCTTTTTTGGTTTTAAAATGGCCGAGTTTTTCGCGATCAAGAATGATTGTGTCATTACCTGTCAAATCAATATCTGTTTTGAGCATTTTGGTGGCCATGGCAAAGTACTCGTTTGAGCGTTTGCGGTAACGATCAAACACCTCTACCCCTGCAGATAGATCACCTTGTTTTAGGCGAGCACCAAAGTCTTCAGCATGTTTTTTCTTCAGCTCATCAACATCGGATTGCAAAAACAACGTATGGTTTGGGTCAAGGCTATCAATATACATTGATAGGATTTCGCTACCAGTCTTACTATCTAAAGGCTGATTAAGATAATGACTGCGATCCAGCAAAGCGGCTACTTGACGGGTGGTGACCTTTTGCTCAGGGGTCTGAACGAAACTTCCCGTATTGGTCTCGGCGACTGCAGTACCGTAGCTTTGGGTTAAGATAATACCGGCGATGCCCACTGACGCTGCACTGAGTAACCACTGTGCTGGTTGTTTTTTCATCATATGTACCTAGTTATTTGAAGTTAATAGTATTGGGTAATTCATCAGAATTAGAAATGCTCGAATCTGTTATGACCTATAAATGCTGGGTTTTTTATTCTTATACTTTATGCATCATTAAATACTGATATATAGTCAAAAATCAATCAATATTATCATGCGCATAAATACTGAACTGTCTCAAACTGTATAAGCAATCTTACACTCTACCTCTGTACATACCAAACTTTCTATCACTTTTATCATACATAGTAATTGAGGGCTATCCACATCGATTTGATGACTGAATCTACTGGCTATTAGCAAATTGATTTGACCCCAATAATCTGCCACATTATGCTCAATTAATAATAACTGTCATAATAAGACATCTGAACAATGACTGATAAGCGATAAGACAGCCATAGATAGATAATCAGTCACTCTCATAATATAACCATATATAAAATAATAAGGAACATGCGATGTACGGCGTTTTAATGATAGATGTTGATAGTACCGCTTTGACCGCTGAAGATGTCAGCTTGATTAAACAAGCACAGGTCGGCGGAGTGATATTGTTTGGTCGTAACGTCACAGATGCGGCCCAAGTCAGAGCACTATGCGACGATATACGTTATCACAATCAAGACATACTTATCGGTGTGGACCAAGAAGGTGGACGAGTCGCGAGGCTACGTGAAGGATTCACGCCCCTACCTGCTATGGGTCGATTGGGTGAACTATTCAATCAAGACCCAAGCCAGGCACTTAGCTGCGCCTACGATTGCGGTTATTTAATGGCAGCTGAAGTGCTGGCTGTAGGAATCGATTTGAGCTTTGCACCCGTACTGGATAGAGATGGTATTAGCCAAGTCATTGGTGACCGCAGCTTTCATCATGAGCCACAAGCCATCACTGCGCTTGCAACACAGTTTATGCGCGGTATGAAGGCAGCTGGTATGGCAACCACTGGTAAACACTTCCCCGGTCATGGTGCCATCGCTCCTGACTCGCACGTATCAGAAGCCATCGACACGCGTAGCTTGGATGAAATCATTAATAGCGATATGCAACCTTTTGCTCAAACACTACATAGTCTGGACGCTCTTATGCCAGCACATGTGATATTTTCGCAAGTAGACGACAAGCCAGCAGGATTCTCCAAAATTTGGCTACAAGATATCATTCGAGATGAGCTTAAATTTGACGGGGTACTTTTCTCTGATGATTTATCGATGGCAGGTGCAAAGGCGGCTGGTGATGTCAGTGCTCGCGTAAAAGCGGCCATTGATGCTGGTTGTGATATTGCCCTCGTATGCAATGACCGTGTGGCTGCTCATGAGGCTGCTAAAGCTGCGCAGGATCTGCCTTACCCTAACCAGCAACGTATCAAAACCATGCGCGGCAACATCCCAACATGGCAAGGCGATCTTGAATCTACCTGCCAGCAATTTGAATACTGGCAGCAAGCCAAGCAAAATGTTACTCAGACTTTTTTTAATGGGCAAGCTGATGCTCAGACTGCCAAAGCATCAATAGATCCTACTCTATATAAATAATAGCTTATTAAATTGTCATCGAGTAGCATACAAAAAACCGCACCTTTATAAGATGCGGTTTTTGTTGTTTGGCTACTACAGTCTAACTATAATCAAAATAAGAACATGTAGATTAATTGGTTGGGTCTACCGCAGTACCTTGAGTAGCATCATCACCATCTGGTAACAAGTCATCATTATTACTATCTAATGGGTTCATATCTGGGTCTAGCGAATCACTGTTTATCATCATGCCATCATTTGCGCTGACCACTTCATCATTGACCATAAATTCAATACGGCGATTGCGGAAGCGACCTTGTTCGGTTGAATTGTCCGCGATTGGTTCTGATTCGCCCATGCCTTTGGTAGTTAGTTTACTGGCATCAACTCCCTTAGATACTAGATAAGCTTTCACTGACTCAGCACGCTCCTGAGACAGCTCCATATTATAGGTATCAGAGGCTTGACTGTCTGTATGACCGACAATCATCAGCTTCATATCAGGTACGTTATTGATGATTTCTGCAGCACGGTCTAATAGCGCTTTATTGACTTCAGGTATAACCGCTTCGTCTACTTGGAAGTTAATCACCTGAATACTTAAAGCACGAGCAACATCACGTGGATCTGGGTTTTCACCTAGATTGGTCATCGCCACATCTGCAGCAGCCAGACTATCGTCAATCTCGCCTTGTAGGTCTAATGGACCTTCAGCTTGCACGGTCATGGCAGGAGCAGCTGCTTGTAGGTCGGCAACCAACTTATCCAATACGGCTTTATCAGGAGCATTCACAGTAATATTATCGCCTTTGATAATCATGCTCGCATTCGGTACATTTTTGATAATTGGTAATATCGTTGCCAATTGAGCGGATGCTGGCATATCTACTGCAAAATTATCATCAACGTCAGCACGGCATTTATTGGCTTGGTCACCAAATGCACCAGTCAAAGCATTCATAACATTGGTTTGTAATGTCTCATCACCTACGCTCATACGACAAGCATACAGCTCGCTATTTTCACCAGTTGCGATGCTCAGTGATGCAGGCTCAATCGCGCCGGCAACCGCTAGTGCCTCATTACCTTGTGCCCCTTGCTGTACTGTGGCTGCTGGTGTTGCTACAGGCTCGGGGTTTTCTTGACATCCTCTGAGTAGTGCCCAAGCCAATGCACCCAAGATAATCAAACCAATAATAGGTAGCAGTGCTTTCATAAAGCTCTCTTTTGGCTCTTCTTCTTTTTGTAGTGGCGCTGTACTGGTAGTATCAGAAATTGGTGTGCCAGCCGTAGTAGAAGTGGCAGCGACTGCACTAGCAGGCAAAACAGTACCCGCCCATGCAGGGATATGATGCTGGTAACTGTTCAGGTTGTCATTCAAAAATTGCGGAACAGGCGTAGTACCAGCCAAGCTTTTGATTTCATGAAAAGCCAATGGCGCTGCCATCGCAATCAAACCACGTGAGGCCGTTGCATCGACATTATGTTTGCCTGCCAGTTCACGAGAAATTTGGTCGCGATGTGCTCCTTCTGTCCATACACGGTCATAAAAAGCATTGTCGTCACGGGCAATGTTTTCATTAGCAAAGCGGCTAAAAGTATCATTGTCTGCAAGACGAGCAGCAAAAATGGCATAAAACTGTTCTAGTAGATTTTTCTTAGCTGGGCTACGGTCATCTTCCAATACGGCTGGGCTGACGGTGCGTGTCAAGTGGCTAATAATATCCATAATATGGCTCTCCCCTTAATTTTTATTTATATGATTCGTTTGCTCAAAAAGCAGCTATTTCATTCTTTTGTATTCAATCGTCATAGTAGTCATGGTGGCAATAAATCCATCAAACTACTTTATTTGGTTTTGATTATTATAAAATTCTTAAGCTGCTATTCACAGTCTGTACGTTGTTGTGCAAATGATACAGTAAGTAATGTTTCGGATGGCACACGTAACTATAGCCAAGCTACATGAAAAGATAGGCCATAGAAAAAGACACGCCCTATAAAACAGCGTGCCTTATAAAAACTACCTAACTTGAGCTGGTTCAGCAACGATGACTGTGTTTGCCATCTCATCCACTTCTGAAGGTGAAAAAGGTCCTGGCGGTCTGGTCGTTTGATTATTCGAAGGAAAGTTGTTGGGAATATTACTCGCGCCATTGGTAGGCAGATTGTTGGGCGCATTATTAAAACTGTTATTATTGTTAGGCAAAGGAGTTGGTATCACACGATCTCCAGTATCATCATCTGATGCTTGGTATTCGCCAGAGTTACTATTTACCCCATTATTATTGTATTGATTATTAATCCCCGCCCCATCATCTACAAACTGGTTATTTGCGTTTGCCATGTTGTTCGTAGCATCACCAATATTGCTATTATCAGGCAACGGTAATGGTGCTGTACTCTCGACCACCATCGCTGGTGCTAAGTTGCGTACTTCTGTAACCAGTTTTTGCAGCAGCATATTGTCTGGCGCCTCCAGTGTGAGACGATCATTTTGCACATGCAAACGTGCAAATGGTGTTGATCTAAGCATCGTCAAGACATTGGACAGTATTTCGGCAGGCATATTAGCGATTGTAGTTGCTACCCCATCCTGTATGTTTAATTCACAAATACTTGCCTGCTCACCAAAGCTTGTATTGAGTGCCTGTTGCAACGTGCTTTGCAGTGCAGCATCGCCAACGGTCGCGCTACAAGTGTACAAGTTACCGCCGTTGTCTACACCGACAATAAGCTCAACAGGAGTCGTTGTTGGTACAGGAGGCACGGGTGCTGGCTGTGGTTCAACAGGTACTGTGGCCGCAGGTTCTACTGGTATTTCATTATTGGGTTTCACTAATAATGCCCATGCTGCTAGTGCAAGCGCAGCTAGAGCTACTATTAATAAAAATACACGTATTAGTAGATCGTTTCGTTGATTGCGAGTGCGTACTTGTGCATGCTTTAAATTACTATTTTCTGCCAAATGGTAGGCTGCTGGATTGGCATGAATAGCATCGCTATTGGCCATCGTATCGTTATCTAACGCTTCAGTGTTTGCACGCTCAGCAGTTGATATTTGCTCTATACTTTCTGCATCATTATTCGTTGTTGGTGTGTCTATGCCAGTAGCTAAAGTAGCGTCCTCAATTCTATTCGATATGTCGTCACTTACTGGCATATGTACTGGCACATTATTATCATCTGAACCAAAGCTTTTTTGTACTTGCTGATTTACACCTTGAGTAGCCGTAATCACAGCTGCTGCCCAGATAGGTAAATATGGACGTAAAGCAGCCTGCTTCTCTTGTAAAAATGCTGGCAAAAACTGCCCATTGGCCAATACTTTTAGCTCACGATATGCCAATGGTGCGGCACTAATTAGTAGTTGCTCAGTTGTCTGCTCATCAATGTGGTGGGTGGCTGACAATTCTTGGACGATAATTTCTTGCAGGCTTTTATCTTGCCATATTTGTTCAAATAAAGGGCTTTCATTATTGCTGCTAGTCATTACTTGATCAGTACGCAGCAATTGTGAGTAAACCTGTGGCACAGCTAAACGCGCGGCCAAAACAGCATAAAATTGCTCAAGTAGACTGACATAGGCGACATTATTGCTGTCATCATTACCCATTACAGCTGGGGTTACCGTTTGTTCTAGCTGGTCAATAATGTTCATATTCCACTGCCTCTATCAGCCTTATTTGAATGTGCAAAATTGAGCACTTATTTTGTTTTTATGTACATCATTTGGAAATGTTACTTTTTAACTAAGGCCGTACTCGTAACTAGTCTGAGCATTACCTTAGTTATTGGTGTCTTCATTACCATCGCTCTAAAAGTTTCACTTATGTTGCATGGTACACTGCTACATTATTCACTATAACCGCATAAAAAAGCATCGTTTTGTCACACAATAGGTATTCGCGTTATCGCAACTGCTGTTAGTATTAGTCTATTGCTAATGGTTAGTACTTAATACGGATCAGACGTCAAACTTACTTTTTAATCAGCCGTAACGCTTAGGCTTTGAATATTGTCATTTGTAGCTTGTCATTTGTAACATTGTCACATATCAGGCACGGCCTAAGGATTTTCCTTTGTTAAACCATACGACGCTTATTATCATTATTACCGTTATTGTCAGCTTATTGGCTTGGCAAAACAAGACGCTATTTAATCGATTGATTTTTTACCCGCCAGCAGTCAACAATGGGCAATGGGATCGCTTTGTGACCCACGGCTTTATTCATGCTGATAGTATGCATTTGCTCTTTAATATGTTTACTTTGTATTTTTTTGGGCGTGCTATCGAAGGACTATATCAGCCGTTTTTATTCGGCTACGGTTTTGTGGTTTTTTATGTGTTGGCAATTATCGTTGCCATGATTCCAAGTTACGTGAAAAATAAGAACAACGCCAGTTATTTGAGTTTAGGCGCATCAGGCGGCGTATCAGCTGTGCTGTTTGCTTTTATTCTGTTAGCACCATGGGAGAGAATTTACCTCTTTGCCGTGATTCCTATTCCTGCGATACTATTTGCTGTGGCTTATATATTTTATAGTATCTATGCGGATCGACGCGGTGGCTCAAATATCAATCACATGGCTCATATGTGGGGCGGCGCATTTGGCGTTATCGCTACGATTGTTTTGGAACCAAAAGTACTACCGCATTTTATCAATGCGTTACTATCACCAGGATTTTAGACATTTTTACGTATATTAAAGCTAGCATTTTAAAGGCAGCTGTACTTTATAAATACTATTTTGCGCACATTATATTTCTACATTTGAGATTTAGTAATACATTATGATTATAGATATTATCGGTGATATACATGGTTATGCAGACAAACTGGTCGGTCTGCTGCATCAGTTGGGCTATGAGCATAACGGTCAGCATTTCGTGCCACCAATAGGTCACAGGGCGTTGTTCATCGGCGATTTGATCGATCGTGGTTCGCAGCAATTAGCCACGTTAGAGATTGTCTTTGCAATGCTAGATGCCGATGTAGCCGATGCAGTGATGGGCAACCATGAATATAATGCATTGGCATATGCCACGCGCGATCCCGATAATACTAGCCAGTATTTACGCTCGCACAACGACATCCACAGACGCCAACACGAGGCGTTTTTAGCAGAGATACCATTCGGCTCAGAGCAACATGAGTACTGGTTGCAGCGTTTATACGAAACTCCATTATGGATTGAGACCGACTACGCCTGTTTTGTACATGCTTGCTGGGATACAGATAGCATGGCAATACTAAAACCCCTTCTGACTGACGATAACTGTTTAACTCCAGCAGGTTTAATCGCGACGGCTAAAGAAGATACCATCGCCTTTGACGCTTTAGAGCGAGTACTAAAAGGGGTTGAAACAAGCTTACCTGATGGTATTGTGATGGTAGATAAAGAAGGTACTGAGCGTACACGAGTGCGAGTACGTTGGTGGCTAGATGAGCTTAATACACGCACACTTCGTGAAGTGTCTCGTGCTCCATCGTCCGCATTGGCACAAATACCGCCTGATGCGCTGGCTGAAAATATTGACTTTGAATTAAAAACTCATAAACCTGTGTTTGTCGGGCACTATTGGCTCACTGGCACACCTGAGCCACTCAGTCCACAAGTTGCCTGTACCGACTACTCTGCAGCAGTAGATAGCGGCTATCTAACATGCTATCAACTCGATACCGAACAACCATTACCATTGACAGCCCATCACTTTGTTCAGCATTATCACGATGAAAAACATATATAAAATCGTGATATCACTGCAATTAGTGCCAGACAAGTATTAAAAGTCAAACTTGGCTTTACGAGTGTAGCAAAATTTTTGTATGATGGTCTTTTTGAGGATATCCAATCATGAGCACCACGAATACTGCTGCTAACCAGAACGGTCCAATCACCTCCCCTGCTGGTCAGCCAAAAGTCGGCATTATCATGGGTTCACAGTCTGACTGGGCAACTATGAGTGCTGCTGCGCAATTGCTTGCAGACTTTGACATTGCTTTTGATTGTGAAGTTGTCTCTGCACACCGTACGCCTGATAGATTATTTGATTATGCCAAAAGCGCAAAAGACAATGGTCTACAAGTGATCATTGCTGGTGCAGGCGGTGCCGCTCATCTGCCGGGTATGTGTGCCAGCCAAACGCCGCTACCTGTCTTTGGTGTCCCCGTAAAGTCATCTATGCTGAGTGGTTGGGATAGTCTACTGTCTATCGTACAAATGCCAAAAGGCGTCGCTGTTGGCACTTTGGCGATTGGTGCTGCTGGTGCTTATAACGCCGCCCTACTTGCAATTCAAGTACTGGCATTGCATGATGTTACGATTGCTACTAAGCTCGATCAGATGCGCCAGTCTCAGACTGAGACTATTCTTGCTAGCCCAACACCAGGTATTATCAATCCTTAGGTAGATATAAGTCGATCGACTTTTATAGCAGCGTCTTTTATATTTATAGCTTACCGATTGAAGCTATCACTGTATATTTTTAAGCAATTCCGAGTAGAGATAAGGTGCATACAGTGCACCTTTTCCTATTTTCACCCATTGAGTTTTAGATTTTAATAGCCCAAACACCTTATTCACTTTTATCCAAAGAGCCTGCCATGACTACAGCAAACGCTTATCCTATTACCCAAACCATTCGTACCATCGGTATTTTAGGCGGTGGTCAGCTTGGTATGATGCTTGCCGAAGCCGCCATGCCACTGGGTTACCAATGTGTATTCTTAGAAGACAATCCAGAATGCCCTGCCAGCTTATACGGTCGTGTCTTTCATAGCGATCAATTAGAAGACTTTATCGCAGCAGCGGATGTCTTTACGTTAGAGTTTGAAAACACGCCAACATCTACAGTCGAGCAGCTGGTTAGCTTGTCAAAGTCTGGCAGCAAGCAAGGCATGTTCCCACCGCTGATTGCGCTTGATATCGCTCAAGATCGTCTAAAAGAAAAACAGATGTTCAACACACTTGATATCGCAACCGTGCCATTTATGGAAGTAAATTCTGAAGCTGAGCTCAAGCACGCTTGTAAAGAGTTAGGACTGCCTATCGTTCTAAAAACCAGCCGAGGTGGTTACGATGGCAAAGGTCAGTTCGTTATCAAGCAAGACAGTGATATTAAAGCTGCTTGGCTAGATTTAAAGGACGCTGTCAGTGGTAAAGGCTCACTTACGCCAACACCTGCGCCGTTAATTGCTGAAGGTTTTATTAACTTTAGTCGTGAAGTCTCTATCATTGCAGCAAGAGCGCAAAACGGTCAGGTACGCTGTTACGATTTGGTCGAAAATCATCATTACAACGGTATTTTGGCCAAAACTCAAGCACCTGCTGTTGGCACGAGTCACCTGTTTCAACAAGCAACAGACGCTATCACCAAAATCATGAACCATTTGGATTATGTTGGCGTTATGGCGCTTGAATTATTCGTCACCAAAGATGCTCGCGGTCATAATGCGATATTGGCGAATGAGATCGCACCACGGGTCCACAACTCTGGACACTGGAGTATCGAAGGCGCTATTACCAGCCAGTTTGAGAACCATATCCGTGCCGTGGTTAATTTGCCATTAGGTGATACAGATAACGTGCATCCTGCGATTATGGTGAATGTACTGGGTCAATATCCCGATATCAGTGCAGTGCTAAATATCGATGGCGCTCATTATCATAGCTATCATAAGGCTGAGCGTGACGATCGCAAGATTGCTCATATCACCTTGATGCCTAATGATGTGACTGATTTAGAACCTGCTATGGCAAAATTGGTTGCTATCTTGCCAAACAAGGTTGGTCTAGATAAAGAATATGCAAATGTAGATACTCAGCCTAGTAAAGTAGACGTCGATACTAAGAGTAATGCTAAAAACAGTGTTCAGAACAGTATTCAAAATGATGCCACAGCTGATGAACTAGACCATAAAGACAGCCAAGCAGGCAGCCTGACTACTACTACATCAAAATCTGAGAAGGCCAATAAATAATGCAGATTTGGGTGGACGCAGACTCGGTACCATTGATTGCCAAAGATTTGATTATTAAAACGGCTGAACGTACCAAGACCATGGCCATATTTGTGGCCAATCAGCCGATCAAGTTACGCAAGTCGCCCCTACTTGTTATGACTGTCGTGCCATCAGGGTTCGACAAAGCTGATGATTATATCGTTGAGCAGATACAGGCTGGTGACTTGGCTATCACTAGCGATATCCCCTTGGCCAATGACATTTTGGACAAAGGTGGCATGGTATTGACGACGCGCGGCGTGGTCTACGATAAGAACAACATCAAGCAGAAGCTCAATATGCGCGACTTTATGGATACTATGCGCGGTACTGGTGTCCTAGAGTTGCAGGAAATGAGCGGGCAAAAACCTTACGGCGATCGGGATAAAAAAGCCTTTGCCGACGGTCTCAATCGCTTGGTTCGTTAATGCCTTTTATCGTTCTATCTGACGCCTACCCATCCTGTCTTCTATTAAGTAACATTATTTAGCCAACGTTTGCTTCCTTGCAAACTGTATACACTCTATAACCAAACACTATTCAATCAGCACGCTTTATAACGAAGCGTGCTACCTATCTTTGTTACTCTATATTCAGTTTTTAAGATAAATAAACTTACTGAATAATTCAAAAAATAGCATTTAAATAAGAATAGGAATGATTATGAAAATTTTAGTCGTTGGTGCAAGTGGTCGAGTGGGCGGTGATTTGGTTAAGCAGTTATTGGCTGATGATCATCAAGTTATTGGTACGACTCGTCAGAAAGAAAAACTATTTAATAATGACAATTATACCCAGCTAGATTTAGACCTTACAGCCAGTAAAGACTCTATTGAAAAACAACTAGATCAGGACATTGAAGCTGTTTACTTTGTTGCAGGGTCTGGTGGTAAAAACGTCTTAGAAGTTGATTTGCATGGTGCTGTAAAAACGATGCAGGCTTCACAAGATAAAGGCATTAAACGTTATATTATGCTGAGCTCAGTCTTTTCATTAGAAACTGAAAAATGGGATGAAAACCCAGGTATTGCAGACCTAAAAGAATACTACATCTCTAAACACTACGCAGATCACTGGTTAGTGAATAACAGCTCGCTGGATTACACTATCGTACAGCCAGGCGCACTAAAAGAACGCGCAGGCACTGGTAAAATTACTATTAATGATACCAGTTCTGGTGAGAATGCCATCGAAGATGTAGCGACAACGTTAGCAGCAGTATTAACCGCAGATAACACCATAGGCAAAGTCTTCAATCTACACAATGGTGATATCGATATCAATGAAGCAGTCGCTACGGTATAAATAAATTTAGTATTAGCAAAATTGGTTGTAGACGCTAGATTTTAAAAGCAGCCAATACAAAAGGTCGTTATCGATTCGCCAATATCTAATTGGTAAATCGACAACGACCTTTTTATTATGTATTTAGATTACAGCTAATCTAAAAGAAGCTCATTCAATTATGCTTGCCCACTGGGAAAAGGAATGACTTCTTCCAAGCTGCTTGCACCTATCAACACCATTAGCAATCTATCCATACCGACTGCAATACCGCTACATGGCATCAAATCATTGGAGGCAGCTAATAGATGCTCATCGATTGGCATTTGAGGTAAGTTATGACGCGCACGTGATTGATTGTCCTGTTCAAAACGGTCACGCAATGCTTGACCATCTGCTAATTCATCATAAGCGTTGGCGATCTCAACGCCATTAATATACAGCTCAAAACGTTTCGCAATTTTATTACCGTCTTTGTCCATAGCGGTTTTCGCTAGTGCAGCGGTCGCAGGTGGATACTCTATAATCAATGTCGGCAAATCATGACCTAGGTTTGGCTCTACGGCATGACTGAATAACAAATCTAACCAGCTCTGACGACGGTTTTCTTCGCTATCACCAGCATTATTAAAATCAAATCCTATCAAACCCATATCTTCTGCTACAGCTTGCAATGCACTTAAACTCGCTGTCAACGGATGTATGCCCACAAAGTCCATAAAGGCATCGACATAGCGATAATGACTCATCACAACAGAATGACCATAAAGCGCTTCTAACAACTCATTAAGTTCAGTTGCCATCTCGTCCAGACTATAATTCGGTTGATACCATTCAAGCATCGTAAATTCAATATTATGACGCGTGCCTATTTCATTATCACGAAAGACAGGACAAATCTGATAAATAGGCACTTGCCAGCTGGCTAATAAACGCTTCATCGCAAACTCAGGCGAGGTATGCAAATAATAAGTGCGCGGACGGTCTTGATAGGTCACATGAGCTGCTACAGACTGCAAAAAAGTGTCTGTATTGCCTGCTTGAGATAATAGCGGTGTCTGCACCTCTAGCACTTGTCGACTGGTAAAAAACTGCCGAATATTGCTGACGAATTGCGCGCGTTGTTGCGCCATCGCAAGTGTTATGGTTGGTGCGTAGCTAGGCTTAGAAGTAATAAGCTGCGAAGAAATATTATTTGCTTGAGTCATTGGGCTCTACTGCGACTGATGAATGATTGGTTGCTCAGTATCTTGTTTAATTAAAACTGCCACTCACGGCGCAAGTGGTAATCACGTCTCAAACCGTCGAAGTCAGCACCATTTACTTGCCCATCAACTGCTTTATTTCGCAATGGGGTATCATCTTGCATGATGTCATAAAACTTTGCCAATCTGTCTGGATGTGATTTTAGTTCAGACCATAAGAACATATTTAGCGGTAGCAGATTGGACATAGATTGAGCTGGATGTATCGATAATTTTTCACACAAGGCATCATAAATGATTTGTGTGCCACGTAGCTTACCTTCTAGCGTATAGCCAGCGATATGCGGTGTGGCAATAGTAAGTTTGGATAGTAAACTTACTGCGACTTCTGGCTCATGCTCAAACACGTCTAGCACCACTTGACGTCCAGTACGCTCAATGTCGGCTTCAAGCGCGCTTTCCTCAATCACAGGCCCGCGCGCACTATTAATCAATATCGTATCCGCAGGCATCATTGCCAATGCAGCTGCATTAATCAGATGACGTGTTGGGTAATCACTACCTTTAGGATTCGTCGCATTCTTCTCATTGGTTAAAGGCACATGCAGACTAACCACGTCACTTTGGCTAAGTACCTGCTCCAAGCTAGCATTATTAGTTTTAGAGGTTGGTAACAAGGGATCATAACCTAGCACCTGCCAACCCAAATCATAGGCATACTGAGCAAGCGTGCCGCCGATATTGCCAAGACCAATGATGCCTAATGTTAATGACGCCGACTGCTGCCAATACTGCGGACGCAAAGTGAAAATAGCCGTCAATACATATTGAGCCACAGAATGCTTGCTACAACCAGCTGCATTGGCGAAAGTGATATTGCGAGACGCTAGATAATCTTGATCTACATGGTCGGTCCCAATAGTCGCAGACCCAACAAACTGCACACTGTTATTATCAACCAGTAAAGTCTTACCTACTTTTGTCACCGAGCGTATTAGCAGTACATCTGGCTGTACTTCGGTAAGTAGCGCTGCATTGATATCTCGACCAGCGACAGTAATGATATCAACCGTATGCTCAGTCAGCTGACTAAGCATAGCGTCATTAAAAAAATCATTTAGACTGGTGATGTTGCTGTCCGCTAAAATAGTGATATTTTTAATTGTACTTAATTTATCGATCTTATTATTCGTCGAATCTGCCATATTCTCATTTGTCATTATTCATCATCTCTATCGATAATTTTTTACATCGTATTTGCTAGCGACTTGTTATTCTGGTTCGTGCACAGGATCTATCGCACGAGAGTCAGAAAGCATCACCTCTTGCTGAGCAAATATCTCATTCTTATGCTGCGATATCCACTCGCGCCATACTGCAAGCCCGATAGCCAACACGACAGGCCCAATAAACAAACCGACAAAGCCAAACGCTGTTAGACCACCTAATACACCAATAAAAATAATGATAAAAGGGATTTTGGTCGCGCCGCTAATGACGATAGGACGAATCAAATTATCCACCCAGCTAATTACCAGTACACCCCATAGTGCCAATCCAATACCCTCTGCAGTATGTCCTTGGCTCAACAGCCAAATCGATACCCCGCCCCAAACGAATGGCGTGCCAAACGGAATCAAGGCAATAATAAAAGTAACAATGGTCAATAAAATAGGACTTGGTGCACCAGCGAAGTAATAGCCGATACCAGCCAATAATGCCTGAGCCAATGCCGTCAGCCCGATGCCGTATACCACAGCGCGCGTAGTTGTACCCACAGAATCGATGTAACCGTCGATACGATTGCCGATGATGTTACGCAGCGCTTGACGAATCTGCCGAACCAGACTAGTGCCATCACGATAAAAAAAGAAGAGCGTCATTAACGCCATACCGAGTTTGGCCAAACTACTGAACACCACATCAAAGGCTATTTTGCCATAATATAAATGCGACTGAACCCAAATGCGAAAAGCTTCTAGCGTTCCTTCTGGGTTTTTATTGATACGCCACAGTACGTCTTTGACTTGCTGACCGATGATAGGCAAATCTTTGAGGGAGTCAGGCACATCTAAGTAACCTACCTTGATACGGTAAATCAAATTACTGATTAAACTTAAAGCTTCTTGCTGCAAGATAAACACACCGATAACCACTGGCACACCAATTATCAGTGAAATATTCACCGTCATAATAGCGGCGCTAAAGTCTGGGCTTAGCTTTACCTTTTCATGGAAGAAATTATAGATAGGAAAAGTTACATAGGCCAAAATCGCTGCCCACAGCGCCGGTACAATAAAAAACTGTACCACTTGAAAACACAATACGAACAGCACCACTAGCAACGTAATTGCTAATAAGCGCTGAATAATAAATTCTTTTGTCCAGTTTTCAATCATAGCGTATAAACCAAAAGCGGACAGCAAACGATAGTTTTGCTGGCGAGTTTATAAATGTGTGATGAATATTAGCTCTTAGACACTGTCTGTAAGCCATATCCATTAGCGAGAGTTGCGAATCATACAAAAAAGCATTGCGTCGGACTTATATTGCTACAGACTTATAAGTTCACATGAAGATTAAGTAATATAACAGTTAAATAGTATGACTGTGTTCAGTTCCATAGCGTGAATTCATAGCAATTTATTATCATAGATAACACAATAAAAATGCAGCTAGCACACTTTATTATGCAATAAAGCGTGTGAATTATATAACGCGTTGTTGTAATCTTTACTTACAACTTTGTCTATGCAAGCTTACTAGATGACGACGATAATGACTAGCGCATAATGCATGAATTTAGTGTGTAAAAATGATGTATTGAAAACTGTTTTTATGTTCAGCTTTTAAACTGTTATCTTATAAGGGAATCCACTGGTGCGTTCTATTTGTCGCGACAATTGATGTTATACTAAAGCAATTATTTTAAGCTTTTCAGTGTAGTTAAGTTTATTTGCACATGTTTATTTACATCGTCGTACAGACATTGAATCCTTTGAGCCAGATTTCAACACCTGCTTATATCGTCTTCTTTTAGACTATCATAAGTTCTCATTTTAGGGTGTCGCTATCACTTAGAGTGAGTTACTTGAGCAAAATCATAAGTCTTTTATAAAGGCTTATACGAAATTTAGACTCAGCATATCAGCTCAATATTTGAGCTTGATATGCCAGAGCGCAGTTTTGAGTTAATTTCGGATTTACTTTGATTTTATTTGAAATCAATACAGACACACCAAATTTTAATAATATATCGATAGGAACAATAACAATGTCAAAAGACACTGATAACCCCAACTCTAACACCTCAAACGAAGCCAGTAAGACCAATAAACCACAAGATACTGTCACTTTTGCCTTAGCTCAATCACATTTTTTGGTCGGCGATATCTCAACCAACGTCGAAAAAATGCGTACCCTAGCATTACAAGCACGCGAACAGGGTGCTGACGTAATCGTATTCCCAGAGTTAGCGCTACTAGGCTACCCTCCACAAGATTTATTGCTACGCCCAAGCTTATCAGGCCGTGTGAAAAGCGCTTTATCTACTTTGAGTGATATTGATGATATCGTCATGATCGTCGGCTATCCGCATGTCGACCATCACGGTACTTTTAACTCTGCTGCCATCCTGCATAATGGTCATCAAAAAGGCTTTTATCATAAGCAAATTTTGCCAAATTATGGCGTGTTTGATGAGCGTCGCTACTTCGATAAAGGTCGTAATCAAGTTTTATTTGACTATAAAGGCATTACTATTGGTCTGCTTATCTGTGAAGATTTGTGGGAAAAAGGGCCTATCTCTGAGCTTAAAAAGCAAGGTGCTGATCTAATCGTAAGCTTAAATGCCTCACCTTTTGAGATTGAAAAGCAAGACAATCGCAAAACCATGCTTGCCAAGCGTAGCCGTGAAAACAAACTACCTATCGTCTATGTCAACGCAGTGGGCGGGCAAGACGATCTAGTGTTTGATGGTGGCTCTATGGCTGTACAAGCTGACGGTAGCATTGCTCATGAAGCGCCGCGCTTTATGAACCAGTTGCTACTGGCTACGTTAGACGTCAAAACTGCTAAATTCAACGAGCAGACCAAAGCGCCTCTAACCTTGAGCCGTGAATCTGAAATGTATCAAGCGTTAGTCGTCGGTCTACGCGACTATGTTAACCATTCAGGGTTCTCTGGCATTATTGTCGGGTTGTCAGGTGGTATTGACTCGGCATTGACGCTTTGTATTGCTGTTGACGCTCTAGGCGCTGATAAGGTATATGCGGTCATGATGCCATACGAGTATACCTCTCAAATCAGTCTAGAAGATGCTCAAGCACAGGCGCGCCGCTTAAATGTTTCTTACACCGTCTGCCCTATTTTTGACGCTGTCGAAGGCATCCGTCATACGCTAGCGCCGTTATTCAATAAGTCGCCAGCGGATACGACAGAAGAAAACATCCAAGCGCGCGCTCGCGGTGTGATTTTGATGGCATTGTCCAATAAATTCGGTCATTTAGTTATCACGACTGGTAACAAGTCAGAATTGGCTGTTGGTTACTCAACGCTATATGGCGACATGGCTGGCGGCTTTGACGTACTAAAAGACGTATATAAGTCTCAAGTCTATAAATTGGCGAGCTATCGTAACCGTTTAGAAGATACGCCGGTTATTCCTGAGCGCGTTATTACTCGTCCGCCATCGGCTGAACTACGTCCAGATCAAAAAGATCAAGACAGCTTGCCAGACTACGATGTGTTAGATGGTATCTTGACGTCATATATCGATGAAGATATGGGCTATCAAGAGATTATTGATAAAGGCTTTGATGCTGAGATGGTCGCCAAAGTCATCAAGATGGTAGACAACAGCGAATACAAACGCTTGCAATCTCCTATCGGTACTAAGATTAGCCACAAAGCTTTTGGACGTGAGCGCCGTTATCCATTAGTCAATAAGTGGTCAATCAAAGGTTAATTACTACACACCTCTCAACTTCTGCTATCTATAAGTTGAGAGGTACTAGTTCACCAGTTTTACAAGATATCGAATTTTTTACTATTAGCTGGGTGCTTGCCCAGCTTTTTTGGTTTTTACCCACCAAAAATATCTACACCTAGCCATATTCTTTTCCACACAGTTTCACCAACTATTTGCCTCAATTATCTTTATTTTTTTTCGAGTACGTCATGAGTTTGCTAACCGCTAGTGTTTTTCTTCTTTTACTGCTTGCCTTAAGTACCTTTGTCTCTGCTGCTGAGATTGCCATTGCTGCAGGCCGCAAAATCAAGCTCCAAATTATGGCAAAAGAAGGCGATGTTCGCGCACTTGATGTGCTCAATATGCAAGAGCATCCTGGTAGCTTTATCACCGTAGTACAAATAGTGCTAAATGCGGTCGCTATTTCAGCTGGTGCCGTGGGTGAGTCGGCCATTAGTCCTTATCTCGAGCAGTTATTGAATAGTGAAACGATAGCATCAGTCATATCGTTTGTACTTATTACGAGTTTGTTTTCACTACTTGCTGATCTAATGCCTAGGCGTTTGGCCATGTCAAATGCAGAGACGATAGCGGTACGGCTTGTGCGCCCGATGATGCTATTAATATTTATACTAAAGCCCATTATATGGGTGTTCGATGGGGCTGCAAATATCCTGTTTAAGCTTTTTGGCATCTCAACCATCCGTCAAGATGATATGACACCAGAAGATATTTATGCAGTGATGGATGCTGGTGCTGAAGCAGGTGTATTAAAGAAGCAAGAGCATCACTTGATCGAAAATATCTTTGATATGCAAGAGCGTACCGTCACCTCAGTGATGAATCCTCGAGAAAATATCGTTTATTTTGATACCAAGACAAGTACCGAAGAAGTCGTGAATATCATGATTGAGCAGCCACACAATAAGTTCTTGGTCTGCCATGATGACGATTTAGAACATATCATTGGTTATGTGGAATCTCGTAGCTTTTTAGCTTTGGTTTTGAACCAACAAGAAGTTAGCTTAACGAACAAGACTCTATTGAAACCAGCACTTTTCGTGCCTGATACGTTGTCTTTGTTTGAGGTATTAGAGATGTTTAAATCTACTGGCGCTGATTTTGCGGTTATTGTGAATGAATATGCCCTAGTCGTTGGTGTTATCACCTTAAAGGACGTGATGAGCATTGTGATGGGCGAGCTGGTAACGCTAGAGGAACAGCCGATTGTCCAGCGCACTGACAACTCCTGGTTAATCGATGGCATGACCCCTATCGAAGATGTAATTCGTGCATTAGATATCGTCGACCTACCACGCAGTCAAAATTACGAGACTATCAGTGGATTTATGATGTATATGCTCCGAAAAATTCCTAAGAAGACCGATACGATTGAGTATGCCAATTATCGATTTGAGATTATTGCGACTGATAATCTTAAAATCACACAGATGCTAGTCACCAAATTAGAAGATGTCATTTAATTTACTGGCTAGTTAAAGAATGCTTAACTAGCCTATTCACATTGTTTTAAGCACGTTGACCAAAGATAGCGGTGCCGACACGTACCATCGTTGTGCCGTTTTCTATCGCTTCTGCCATATCGCCACTCATACCCATACTAAGCGTATCCCAATTATTTAATTCTGGACAATCGGCTTTGACCTCTTCAAACAACTGCTTAGTTCGAGCAAAGGCATCCGTATTTGCTTTAGCAGGAATAATCATCAAACCTCGTAGCTGTAAACGCTCATACTCTTTGATCGCTGTTATCAGTTCTGGCAACTGGGCTGGCAGGCATCCTGACTTGCTATCTTCATTATCGATATTTAATTGGATCAACACATTCAATGGCGGCAGGTCAGCTGGTCGTTGGTCATTCAATCGTTTGGCGATGATATCGCGCTCAACCGTTTGCACCCAATCAAAGTGCTCTGCAATGTCACGTGTCTTATTACGTTGAATACTACCGATATAATGCCAAACGATACTTTTGCCTACAGGCTGAGCTTTAAGTTCAGTAATTTTTTCGATGGCTTCTTGTAGATAGTTTTCACCAAAATCACGCTGTCCCTGCTTTGCTAAAGTTGCGATCATATCGGCAGGTTTCGTTTTCGAAACAGCCAGCAGCATAACATTATCAGCCTGTCTGTCAGCATGATCACACGCTTGCTTCATCTGCTTACTAACTTGTTGCCAATTATCGATAAGTGTCACTTCATCAATATTGCCATTCATTTCCTTCATATTGCCATTCATTTCCTTCATGCTCTGCCCTTATTGCTTGATTAATTTTTTGAGATTTTTTTCTGCAATTTTTATTATAAAAAAAATATAACTATCCGATTTTTAAAAGTAAATTAGAAATAACTCCTATAAGAATTATTTTAAAACGATCCAGTTTTGGTTTTTCTTAATTTAGTAGATGGTTAAATACTCATAGTCTTGTTATGATATTGTTACATGCTTTAACATATGCTGCTGAATATGCTAGTGATGGTAAAGACCTGTACTGGTGAACTTCTTATCATCTCTTATTATACTAAGGCTATCGATAAATAGTTTACCACGTACTTTTATAGTGTTTTGTCTTACCTAGACTAAGTGATAGGAATATCAAATTATGGCTGAAAAAAATAATCTTAATATCGAAGACTTGCTGCGCTTTACGGTTAAGCATAAGGCGTCAGATTTACATATTTCAGCGGGTATGCCGGCAATGATACGTGTTGATGGTGAAATGACACGTATTAATATGCCAGAGATGACCCATCAAGTTGTGCATCAGCTTATTTATGACATCATGAATGATAAGCAACGTGCCGACTTTGAAGAGTTTTTTGAAACGGATTTTTCTTTTGAAATTCCTAATCTAGCACGTTTTCGTGTCAACGCTTTTAATCAAAATCGCGGTGCAGGCGCTGTATTTCGTACCATTCCTTCCAAAGTATTAACGATGGAAGACTTAGGTATGGGCGATGTCTTTAGACGCGTTTCAGACTTTAAGCGTGGTGTGGTATTGGTCACAGGCCCAACAGGCTCAGGTAAATCAACAACACTTGCGGCGATGATTGACTATATTAACGAAAGCCGTAAAGAGCATATTTTAACTATCGAAGACCCGATTGAATTTGTGCATCAGTCTAAAAAAAGCTTGATTAACCAGCGTGAAGTACACCGTGATACTTTGGGTTTTGAGCCAGCATTGCGCTCTGCCCTACGTGAGGATCCCGATGTTATCTTAGTTGGTGAGCTACGTGATCTTGAGACTATCCGCTTAGCGTTGACCGCAGCAGAAACTGGTCACTTAGTGTTCGGTACCTTGCATACCAGCTCAGCGGCTAAAACGATTGACCGTGTTATTGATGTATTCCCTGCTGCTGAAAAAGACATGATCCGCGCGATGCTGTCAGAATCATTGCAAGCTGTTATTTCACAGACGTTATTACGTCGTCAAGTAGGTGGACGTATAGCCGCCCATGAAATTATGATAGGTACCCCTGCTATCCGTAACTTAATACGTGAGAACAAAATTGCCCAAATGTACTCTGCTATCCAAACAGGTGCAGGCGATGGCATGATTACCCTTGATCAGACGTTAAAGAACTTGGTAAGTAAAGGAACTATTAGTAAGGATGTTGCACGTCCTTATGCCAAGCAGCCTGAGGCATTTTTATAGTACTGACAGACAGTATTGACAGATACCATCAAAAATAACAAACAACTCATGGTCTCTGTAATTACTTTCTTACTTTTTATTGACGTTTTTAAAATATGATTTTAATTGGCTTACATCTGGTACAAGTGCGATATGGACATTGATAAACTATTACAGTTAATGATCAGCAAAAATGGCTCTGACCTTTTTATTACTGCTGACGTAGCACCTTCCATGAAAGTGAATGGAAAAATTTTACCTGTCGGTAGAACACCTTTAAGTGCTGAGCAGACCATGAGATTGGTCAAAGGTGTGATGACGCCAAGCCAACGAAAAGAGTTTGAAGAAACCAATGAATGTCAATTTGCCATCTCTGATGAAGCACAGCAAGCTCGCTTTCGAGTCAGTGCATTTGTACAACGCGATATGGCAGGGATGATTTTACGGAAAATTGAAAATAATATTCCAACGGTTGAAGAGTTACGTTTACCGCCAGCGCTAAAAGAATTGGCCATGAAAAAACGCGGTATTATTCTATTAGTTGGCGCAACAGGTACAGGTAAATCTACTACCCTTGCAGCAATGATAGGACATCGCAATCAAAACTCTCATGGTCATATCATTACGATAGAAGACCCTATTGAGTTTGTTCATAAACATCGCGGCTGTATTATTACCCAACGTGAAGTTGGTATCGATACTCATTCATTTGAAGCAGGCCTAAAAAACACGCTACGCCAAGCACCCGATGTCATCTTAATCGGTGAGATTCGTAACCGTGAAGTCATGAACTACGCTATCCAGTACGCTGAGACAGGTCATCTAGTGTTTGCAACGTTGCACGCAAACAATGCTAACCAAGCAATTGATCGTATCATTCACTTCTTTGAAACCAATCGCCATAATCAGTTATTTATGGATTTGTCGTTGAACTTGCAGGCCATTATCGCTCAGCAGCTCATTCCAACCCCTGATGGCAAAGGACGCCGTGCTGCTATTGAGATTTTATTAAACTCACAGCTAATTAGCGACTATATCCGTAAAGGTGAGGTGCATGAAATCAAAGACGTCATGACACGCTCTCGAGACAGCGGTATGCAAACCTTTGATCAGGCACTTTTTGATTTGTATGAGCAAGGAGAGATAACGTATAAAGAAGCGATTCTACATGCCGACTCTCCTAACGATTTGCGCCTCAAAATTAAGCTTAGTAGCAAAAACGGTAAGGCGAATTTAGATGAAGGTGCTGATAGTTTATCGTTAGATGTTAGCTAAATTATTGCGCTTTCTACGCATAATAGACATATATAAAGAAGCCCTCGTTATTTATAACGAGGGCTTCTTTTATTGTTCGATATCGTAGTAGTACTGATAGAAATAAGCGTTTCTACTTATACTCTAGATAATTACTTCGCGCTATCTCTACAGGCTTGATCCGCACAAATGCCGTATAGCACAAGAGAATGCCCAGACAGTTTAAAGCCATGTTTCTCTGCTACTTTCAGCTGCTCTTCTTCGATGACTTCATTATGAAACTCTATAATCTTGCCACACACATCACAAACTAGGTGATCGTGATGCTCTTCTTGGGTAATCTCAAATACAGATAGATTGTTTTCGAAGTTATGACGCTCAACAATACCTGCTTGTTCAAACTGTGTTAGGACACGATAGACAGTGGCAAGACCTACATCTTCACCTTGCTCGATAAGTGCCTTATATATTTCCTCTGCACTCATATGATGCAGCTCTGCGCTTTCTAATAACTCTAAAATTTTGATACGAGGTAACGTGACCTTGAGTCCTGCTCTACGTAAATCTTGATTGGTAAAAGAAGCCATAATATCCCTTTTGACTGTAACAGCCTTAACAAATAGAAAATATGAGATAAATAATCAGCAAAGATTATTTTTATTTAATATAAAGTAAATGATCAATAATAAACTGATGAAACTTATGCAGACATCTCTCTTATTATTTTCTAAATATCGAGATGCAAGCCTATGAATTTAAAATATAATTAATCTAACCATTCAGATTGTGTTTGGTAAATAATGTCGTAAGTGGTAGGCAATTGCAAGTAAATGACGTATCATTTGTCCAAGATTGTCGGTCAGACTGGTACGACCTAACGCTGGCCACACCTAATTCATTTCTTATGAGTCATCTTACCATGATAAAGACATTAAATTTCCGTCCGTTAAGCCACACCAGCGCATTACGTAAGATCGTTATCACCAGTATGCTTAGCGCTACTGTTGCTATGTCTGGCTGCTCATTATTGAGTGTTTATAAGATTGATTTGCCACAAGGCACAGCGATTACTCAAAACCAAGCCCAGAAGCTACAAGTGGGTATGAATCAAAACCAAGTTCTTTATACTCTTGGCAGCCCTGCGATTCGAGATACTCTTGAGCCTAAACGCTGGGATTATATCTATGACTACAAAGCAGGCACTGAAGGTAGCCGTAAAGGCATCGCAGATGTCAAAAACGCTAGCCAGCATTTAGTTGTTTACTTTGATGATAATGGTTTGGTCACGCGCATCGAAGGTATTGAGAGTCTGCCAGCATCATAGTCAGCGAAACCTATTAGCTTAGATAGTTAACGGTTAGCTACGAGATTTATTTTTGCGCTGAGACATAGGATCAGCGCTTAAACTGCGATATACCTCGATACGGTCAAAAGGCTGTAGCAAATAGCTTAATGGCTGTTTCTGTGCATAAATTCCCACATGCCAACGTTTCGCAGTTGGCGTGGTGATATCTATTACTTGCTCACACCACTTCGCCAGTTCTGCAAATTTCTCAAGCCACCCTGCTTGCGCCAATGCTTCATATAAACTAGTACCTTGTTTAACCTGCAAAGCTAGATAATGCTGGCGCTGCTCATCTTCAGCATACGCCAGATATACTGTCATTAGATTGGCTTGCGTAGACTGTGGCACACTGCTGTCACGACCTTCGACTGTTAGCTCAACCACTGCATCACCCAACCTATCAATGCTAGCAGCAATGCTAATGGTACGACTAAACGTATCGCCACTCGCCACAAGTTATAAACTGCTTCATTGCTAAAATTTAGTGATTTACGTAAATGACTGATTTTCATCTGCCAACCCGCAAATACTGATAATAATAGTACAGCAATGCTACTAATAATGACCAAGATGCCAACTAACCATGCTGTTGGTATCGCAACCACTAATAATAACGCTACAGCAAAAGTGATTATCAAACTAACCAGTAATCCAAACTTATGCGTTAACTGTTGTGTGCTGTAATGCAGCAAGTAACTGGCTACAAATAACACCCCGCCCCAATATAACAGCTGTCCAATTGGTGGTAGCGACATACCACTAGTAAATAAAACCACTACTCCTATCAGCAGTTGCAACACCCAAATCGGTAACACTAACTTGGTTGCACGGTACTCACGAGTAGCCGCTCTGTTTTTTGCTTGCTGATTGTTTGCTTCTACTGCTGTGACTGTTTGCTTACTCACCAAGTTCTGACCGAACCAGTATAATCCTGTACCTGCACCAACACTGACTAATGCTAACGCGACTGCACGAGCCCATTCCGTCAAACTGACATCCGTCATGGCAAAACCAGCACTTGGCACACCGTTTGCGAACCCTAGTAGCAACCCTATTACCATCAATCCCAAACCAATAGGTAGAGGCGCAACACCTAGCAAGCTTAAGAGTAACGCAATGACCATCAGGCCTGCAGCAACTGCGAAGCTCGGTACATCGGGTACGCTATTTAGCTCAGTTAACGCAGACAATATACCTGTACTTGCGCCAGATATAACCAACGCTGCAATCAGAATAGAGACTAATGCCGCTAACCAACCAAAGCTGCGCCATATTGGACTGACATCTGCTTCACGAGTGAGCTTTTGCATACCCGCTAGAGGTCCTTCGACACTGCGATAGGCCAACGCTATTTCAGCGTAGACAACTGGCAGTGCAACCAATACCATGGCTAATAACCATAGTAACCAAAAATCAATCTCACCAATTGACGCAGGTGCAAACCAACGAAATAGCAATAACGGTAGTAGCGCCGCGATAAAATAAGAAGCATAACGGATCATCATAATTTCAATCCAAACGATCTAATACCATTCACAAAAACTAGAGTAGCAAATAAAACAAGTGCAAGTACCACGCATGGTAGACCGAACATGTTTGACAAGGCTAATCGTATTTTGAAAATCGGTATAAAGTGAATAACGATAATTTATAATTATACAGAGCAACGACTGGCCTCTGTAAATGAATTCATCTAAATACTGTCTTAATATAAGGGACAAACAGTTATAAAAAAACCCCGAAATCGGGGTTTAGTCGTTCAGATATAATCAATATGCGATTCAGTACTCAGTGGCTTCATTCAATGGCCTTCTATGCAAAGCAAAGTATGTATCAGATATCGCATCAGTGCGACTCAATTAGTGAATAGCACTTACATAATCTGACAAGATACGAATGTCACGATCTGATAGTTTCGATGCAACCGTTTGCATCATACCCATCTCGCCTTCTTTGGCTGCATCATTGACTCGTTTTTGATCATCGCTATCGATATCATCAACACGTCCAGCGGCACGGAATAGTTTTAGCTGAGTAGCAATATACTGAGCATGCTGTCCACCTAGTTTTGGAAATGCAGCCCAAGTGTTACCTGCGGCGTCTGGACCATGACAGCCGGCACAACCAATAACACCGCGCGACTTGTCGCCGCCCAAGAATAGCTTAGTCGCTTCTTGGTTGGTTGCAGGGTTGCCGTAGCCAACGCCCCAAGGCGCTTGACTGGCGTAATAACCTGCTACGTTGGCTAGGTCTTGTTGAGACAGATTAGCAACTTGTGATTGCATGATACCGTTTTTGCGATAGCCTGCTTTAAAGTTGATTAGCTGTTTATATAGGTACTTTACGTTTTGGCCGCCAAGGTTTGGCTGTGCAGGAACAATGCTGACGCCATTAAGACCATGACAAGCGGCACAAACGGTTTCTGCAACTTTTTGACCTGCATTGACGTCATATTCAGGAACAATAATAGCAGCTTGTACGCTGAAACTTGCAACGCATAAGCTGGCAGCAGCGATTAACTTTTTCATTGATACAAATCCTACTAGCTCGGCGTAAGCATTATTTAGAGTGATTGCACTGGTAAGATACCTGATATAGCCGCCTCTTTAATCATGAGAATGGCGTATATTTTGAGGTCTTGGACACAAGCAGTCTGAAAGTACTTACTAACATCAGGGTTTATTTTCGATTATTATAGCAAGACTTTGTATCATTTGCCTACTTAATCATAGTATCCATCAGTTTTCTGGCAACACAATATACAATATGACGCAAAAACAAAAAGCGCAGATAGGTTATTAGCCCAGCGCTTTATTTTATATGTTCAAATTATATTTATAAGTCGATTATTTGCTCATATATTCGATAAGTTTACGATAGTCGTCATCACTACATTTGTCGCAAAGACCACCTGCTGGCATCTGTGGCATACCACCTTTGACGGACTTGATAAGCGTCGGCATACTTTTTTGTTTAATCAGCTGTTGCCATTTGGCACTATCACCTTTTTTGATGGCATTTAGCGCCCCACTATCGTGACAGGCTGCACATGAGTTATTATAGGTAGTGGCGATATCCGCCGCACCTGCGCTGCTAATCATAATGCCACTTAATAATAGTGCAGCACTGCTAGCCGTTATAGCGCGATAACTCGTGCTAAGAAGTTTACTGATTGAAAACATAGAGCACCTCCTCGTGATATTTCACGTGTCTCATCAATCGTTCTATTAAACGTCTCTCGTTAAACATTGTAACAATATATGTCATATAAACATAGATAATTTGGATATGGCTTTGTTAAAGCTGAGAACTTGTCTTAATGACAGGCCAACTTTAATGTTATCCTACTATTTATATGATGCTAATCGCAGTTATTTCAATAAGTAAGACGCGGAATAGTATAGAATAGCCAGTAATATTAAATAGCTACTTTTATGATTCACACATAATTGCATCGATGAAAAATAGCCTTTTACCTTGATTTACCTATTGCTTGACCAATTACTTGACCGCACCGATGACTTGAATCATCAGCTGACTAAAATTTTATAATCGCATCCAATTTTTTAAGATTAATGAGCCATTTATGAGTACCCCGTTTAACGATGTCGCCGCTGAACATGCTTTGTTCAATACCAAATCTCGTCAGAAAATTCAGCAAACTGAGTTTATGATGTCAGCACCTACCTTTCGTCTCTGTCCGCCTGATATGGGATTGGAAGTCGCTTTTGCAGGTCGCTCAAACGCTGGCAAATCATCAGCCATCAACGCCTTAACCAATCAGCGTCAATTGGCTCGCTCGTCTAAGACACCTGGACGCACGCAGATGATTAACTTTTTTAGTATCGGTGATACTGACAGACGTTTGGTCGATTTGCCTGGTTACGGCTATGCCGCTGTTCCGCTAGAGATGAAAAAAGAATGGCAGGTTGAGCTAGAAGAATACTTGGTATCACGTTCAAGCCTTGCAGGTCTGGTATTGATGACAGATATCCGCCATCCGCTTAAGTTTTTTGATGAGCAAATGCTGCACTGGGCAAACGATGGTGAGCTACCAGTACATATTCTGCTGACCAAAGCAGATAAACTGAAGTACGGTGCTTCTAAGAACGCCCTCCTTGAGACTCGTAAAAGACTGAAAAAACTGGGCTTAAACTGTACCATTCAGTTGTTTTCGGCTCTCAGAAAAGAAGGTCTCGATGAGTTGGCTGGGATAATGGGCAACTGGTATGAGTATCAGCTTGATGCAGACAAAATTATCGAGTCTTCTTTTGCGTTACTAGAAGGCGATGAGTTAGAAGATGCTATTGAAAAAGAAAGCGGTGAAAAAGAGAGCGTTGATAAAGAAAACAAATAAACATCGTTGTCTTTAATAAAAAGGGTTTATCGCTATTACGATAAACCCTTTTTTATTGCCTGTTTATTCACTCATTATTATTATCGTTATGTTATAAAAACAATAAGAATTGTAAAAGTAGCTCTACCCGCATAGCAAAGCCGCTAGCGCTTGTGGAGTATCAACCTGATAGGTTGGATTTTGCGCAGCAAGCTCTGCACTCGTTGCCGTACCATAGTTCACCGCTATACTGGTCATGCCCAATGCTGTTGCCATCTGAATGTCATATATACTGTCACCGATAAACACAGCATCAGAAACCTGCTGCTGCGTGTATTCCAAAATATCGGTCAACATCTGTGGATCAGGTTTGGAGCCTGACTCATCAGCACAACGCGTAATCGCAAAATAATCATGGCTATCTGAGGCATCTAATACACGATCTAGCCCTTTTCTTTTTTTACCAGTTGCTACGGCGAGCGTTTTGCCCTGCTGCTGCAAAGTTTGCAACATATGCTCTATCGGTTCAAATAGCGGCGTACTATGACTATTGGCAATATAGTACTCTGCATAGGTTTGCTGAATCTCACGCAACTGCGCATCGTTTGCCTGCGGATATAAAATTTTAATCCCATTCATCAAGCTCAGACCAATAATATCTTTTACAGCTTTATCAGTCGTCTCAAACCCATGTGCTTCGCCAGCCACATGCATAGACTCAACAATCAGGCCGATTGAATCCATTAGGGTGCCGTCCCAATCAAAAATAATTAACGTTTTGTCAGACAGATTGTGTTCTACCGATAGTTGAGCATTTATAACACACTCTGAAGTTGTAGCTGGTTTGGTCATGGACTTACCTTAATGAATAACAGTAATAAATAGCAGATACTAAAACGTCACGGTGGCTTATTCGTAAAAATAAGATATCGTGACGTTTAGGAAAATAAAAAAAATAGTTTGGCTTAAGAGTTAATTTTGAAAAACTATTCAGGCAATTTCGTTGTTTCTGGTAGCCAATCTGCCATATCGTCTGGCAATGGCGCAGTAATGGTCTTGTAGCCTGGAATGTCTAAGCGCCATGCATGTAAACACAGACGATGGACGCCTGATTTGTCATGAACGTTATATTTGTCATCACCTAAAATGGCATGACCGATATGCGCTAAATGTACGCGGATTTGATGCGTGCGACCCGTCAATGGCTTAGCTTCAATTAAGCTGACTGGTTGACTATTAATCGTAAAGCGATCATGAATAATAATATCAGTCTGGCTTTCTTTCGCTTGAGGGTCTTGGCTATCTACTTTCACTCGGCGCTCACCACTAGCAAGTGTATAACGTAGCAACGGCGCATTGATACGTTGCTCATTAAGCGCAGGTTGTCCTTTGGCAAGACACAGATAGTGCTTCTGAATGGTCTTGTCTACCAAATGCTGCTGCAACACTTTGAGCGTTGAGCGTTTCTTGGAAATCATCAGTAACCCTGATGTGTCTTTATCAATGCGATGGATTAGCTCTAGGTATTTTTTACCCGTCACTTCACGCATGGCTTCGATAACACCAAAGTCCAAGCCGCTACCGCCATGAACAGCGATACCAGAGGGCTTATTTAGCACTATCAAACCGTCATCTTCGTAAACCACTCGCGCCAGCAAACTTTTGGCGAACTCGGTACTAATAATTGGTTTTTCGCGTGTTGCTAGCTCTACAGGGGCAATACGTACCACATCTTCACGCTGCACTCTATCGTGTGCTTTGCAGCGCTTATTATTGACGCGTATCTCATCTGAGCGAATCATTTTGTAGATATGTGATTTTGGCAAACCTTTTAAACGGTTTAACAAAAAATTATCCAAACGTTGATCGTGTTGATGGCGCGTTACTTCGAGGTAGTTCACCTTACCGAAGTTGCTAATCTCATCGTCAGCGCTTTGTGGGCGTGTTTTGCTATTAAAAATAGCAGGGGCTTCATGGGTAGTAGCGTCGTCAGTCATTTTTGAGTTTGTCATTTTTAGTTAGGTATTTACACAAAGATTTGCTATAGTTTAGCATGTTGAGCGACAATTAAGCAGAGGCGACAGCAATAATCATTGTTGTTACAAATAGTTGACCACCCTTTTATTGCCTGTTAGTTTTCTACTACTTGCCAGTAAAGAGGTTGACACTATTTATGCTGCTGACCTGACACGTTTCATCTGATTTTAGGGCGCGTTATTTATTTAGAGGTATTACTTACCAAATATAGCCCTACAAATTAAAAATACTGTACTGAATGTTATTCGGTACCATAAAATAAATAGTGACACTAAATACCATCGCGTTAATCACGCTGATAATAAATCAGCTTATTAACCGATTACAACACAACACTGACTCACTAATTGCATGACAACGACCGTACTCGATAACCAATCATTATTTAATGACTATTTATCTGATGGTTCTTTATGCCAGCATAGTTGAGCAAGTATGGGTAGTTTAGCGTTAGGATCGAAAAGTATATCGATAGCTGCCTAAGTATTGGTGGTCAAACAGATGACGATAACAATGTAAATACGATACCACGCTGACAAGCTGGTCCATTACTCTGTTTGCCAAGTACGCCCCGCTGATAACAAAAGCTGCGACACCTAACCTTGAGACACCCAAGATATTATTGACGTTATACAAAGAACGATAAACAAAGAGTAACCAATTGCTTCACCTGAAAAACAACCGCTGAATGACGCCACTATATAGTAGCAATCATGACCGCGATATTATTGTTAGACTTTGATGGATGAATGGCAACAGCGCCACGCCTTTTTAATATCAGTATTTTTTAGAACTGTAACTGACCCTCGCCCACGCTTACAACGTGCGCTGAAATCACTACCAATAGAACGTACTGAGAATAAGAGCGCTTTGACTCGCTGACCCAATCATATATGTACCAAGTTTACTGATGATAAAATATAAGTACCATAGCCTTACACCCTATATTACTGATATTAACGTGAGCACCGCTCATTACTTCAGGTAAAAAAAGAAGCCATTGAAAAAGCCCATGTGCTTTATGAAACCCACGATTTACGTTCTACCGTTAATGAACATCTACACACGCTAATCACAATATTAGCCACACTTGCCACTATGTCCTAAAGACTGTCTTATCGTTGTCATGCGTACTCATAGGATACAAATATGAAACGCATTTTGATCAACGCTACTCAAAACGAAGAGATTCGGGTCGCCTTATGTAAAGGCAATCATCTGTACGATTTCGACCTAGAAAACCGTACTCGCGAGCAAAAAAAATCTAACATCTATAAAGGCCATGTGACTCGTGTCGAGCCATCGCTTGAAGCAGTATTCGTCGAATATGGTTCTCAGCGCCAAGGTTTTTTGCCAATCCGTGAAATCTCTGCTGAATACCTAAGCGGCAACCCACGTGACGAAAACATCAAAAAACTGATCAAAGAAGGCGACGAGCTAATCGTCCAAGTCGAAAAAGAAGAGCGCGGCAATAAAGGCGCTGCCCTATCGACGTATGTCTCATTAGCCGGTCGTTATCTGGTATTGATGCCAAACAACCCTCGCGGCGGTGGTATCTCACGTCAAATCTCAGGCAAACTGCGTGAAGATATGAAGCGTATGCTGAGCAATCTTGATTTACCAAAAGGCATGAGTGTCATCATCCGTACTGCTGGTATTGGTAAAACGCAAGAAGACTTGCAGCACGATCTAAACCACTTGCTCAATATTTGGCAAGCCATTCAAGAACAAAACCAAAAATACCCATCACCGCGCTTGGTTCACCAAGAAGCGGGCGTTGTCACACGTGCTGTTCGTGATTATCTACGTGATGACATCGCTGAAATTTGGATCGATAACGAAAATGCTTACATTGAAGCGGCTGGGTTTATCGATGCGGTAATGCCAAAACAAGCCGAAAAGTTACGCAAATATACCGATTATGAGCCGATGTTTTCGCGCTTCAATATCGAAAAGCAAATCGAAACCGCTTATCAGCGTGAAGTTCGTCTGCCATCAGGTGGTTCAATCGTTATTGACCAAACAGAAGCACTAGTCTCTATCGACATTAACTCAGCTAAGTCAACCAAAGGTTCAGATGTTGCTGAGACCGCTTACCATACCAACTTAGAAGCAGCCGATGAGATTGCTCGTCAGCTTCGTTTGCGTGATATGGGTGGTTTAATCGTTATTGATTTCATTGACATGAATGACAATAAGCACCAAAAAGAAGTAGAAAAACGTCTGATTGACGCGACCAAATATGACCGTGCACGCGTTCAGTTTGGTGATATCTCTAAATTTGGTCTAATGGAAATGAGCCGTCAGCGTCTACGTCCTTCGTTAGAAGAGTCAACTGGCTATATTTGCCCACGTTGTCATGGCAACGGTATGATTCGTGACTTGCGTTCATTGTCGCTATCTATCATGCGTCAAATTGAGCAAATCGCTCTAAAAGAACGTCAAGGTGAAGTACAAGCAGAAGTTCCAACGGACATCGCTGCATTCTTATTAAATGAGAAGCGCGATAGCTTGGTTTATCTTGAGCAAGACAGTGGCACGCGTATTACTATTTTGCCACACGCGCATTTAGAATCACCAAACTTCAAGCTCCATTTCAACCGTGATGGCTTTGCTCCATCGAGCTATGAGCGTATCACTGATACTCAGCAACAAGAGCATAGTGACCTTGGCTACAACGTTGACTGGCAGACTGCTGAAAAAGAACGTCCTGAACAGCAGCCTACTCGCCAGCCTCGTAAAACTGCAGATAATAAGCAGAGCCGCTCAAACACACAGCAGAATGCAGCCACGCAAACGCAGAATGATACGGTAAATCATAGCAATGATCGTCGTAATCATAAAAATACCAACGACGTGTCGCCTGCACATGCACCGCAAGCCAATAAAACTGCTAGTGTTGCCGCTCCAGTAGCACCGCAGACACAGAGTGTCGAGGCTACTGCTCAACCGAAAGCCGTTGCGTGGTTATCAAATCTATTCGCTCAAGCGCCGCAAGCCACAACCACACCTAGTGTCAGTAGCCGAGATGCCGCTCAAGCAATCGAAGCGCTAGTAAACACTGGCGCGCAAAGCTTAGGCTCGTTTGGTCAAGTTGATAGCAATGCATTGAATAGTGCCGCTGTAACTAGTGAGCAGCCAACTCAACAAAACAACAGTCAGAAAAACGACGGCCAACAGTCAGATAACAATGCTAATCGTCAACAGGCGCGTCGCAATGACAGCGAGACTGACGACAGCAGCAATGAAGACAGAAGAAGACGTAAGCCGCGTAAGTCTAGATCTTCTAAGCCGCGTCAAAGAAAAGAGACAACTGACGAGACTGCTGGCAACGTAAACAGTAGCTCAGAAAGTACTGGCTCAAACAGTGCTGATGACAAGTCGTCTGATACTCAAGACCAAAGACAGCAAGACAAGCGTCAGAACGATAACAGACGCACGAACGATCGCAATCGTAATAACCGCCAAGATAGCAATCAACAGAACAGCAATCGTAACGCAAGCGAGCGCAGTGATGCTGATAACGGAAACAGCTCTAAAGCAGATGAGCAAACTCGTACTAAGCGTAAATCGCATAGCCAACGCGGCTCACGCGGTAAGCTAGAGCGCGGTGAAACACTAACGGCTGACAGCGTTAAGCACAGCAAGCAGCAGAACGCTAGAAACCACGATGCTGCCAATAGCAAAAATCAACATAGCGCACGCCGTAATCAAGACCCTAACGAAGTCGTGCTACAGGTCAATGAAGCGCCAACTGAGCTAAAAGCACCTGAAGTGGTGCACCTATCTTTAGATGATAGCAAATCCACACAGGCCAAAACTCAGACTAGTGAGCAGCGAAGCGCGACAAATAACGTAGCAAAAGATGAGCGCTCAAACGAAACAGCTGCTCAAGAACCTACTGATAAGCATAGTAGCAATAAGCAGAACACTGGTAAGCAAAACACCAGTGCTCCGAACGCTGATGAAAAAAGCGATAACGAAAAAAGTACGGTGGAAGCCAACGCTAATCAGGTAAATGATGATAAGCGTGCAACTACTGAACACGCTAAGGTGCAAAACAATGCTCCTAAGCATGAGCAGGCTGCTGAAGAGAAAAAAGCACCTGTAGTTGTAGAAGCTCAATCGACTTCTACAAGTAACACCGAAAGTAAAGCAGAAGCTCCAACGTCGGTAACTACTGACGTAGAAGAAGCTAAAGAAACTCAGACTCCAAAACAGCAGGAAACCAAGACTGCTGAAAATGTGAGTAAGAGTGGTGAAGCTCAAAACACTCAGGCTGATAGTAATAGTGCAAGCACAGGTAATGTGAGTAACTCAGCACTTGAGCTAACCCATGAAGCACTATTTGGCGCACGTTACGTGACTGCTGAGAAATTTGGTCAAGCGAGTAACGATCCACGTGTAGTACTCGCTCAGCAAGCTGCTCAAGCGGATAAGCCAGCTGCTACTAATGTGCCAGCAATACGTGGTACGGTTGGTGAGTTTATTCGTGCAACGCTACCAGAGGCGCAAACGCGCTTAGCAGAAGAAGGCATTATCAACTGCTTTATCGCGACTATTGCGTTGCATAATGAGCAATCTCAGGGTGCTAATAATAGCTCTAATGCTGCTAGCCAGAGCTTTGTCTTTAGTAACTATGGCTATCAACCATTGGCTGCCGACTACCTCGCACGCTTTGAAGCGATGACTCAAGCTGTCAGTCAATTCGCAGCACCACAAGGTAAGACAGACGTTGAGCCACGTGCTATCACTAAGCGTGCTAGCAACGATCCGCGCGGACAGCACCCTGATTATCAGGAACCCACTGTATTGAGCGTACCTGCTGAACAAGCTACCGTCGTGCAAACCGATAACGAAGTCGATGCGCATGACGTTGAAGCGACTGCCCTCGCCAATCAGACACAGACAGAAAATGTCAGTGCTGATAGTGAGCAATTGCTAGAAGTCGAGCGTGCTCAGTCAGAAGCTAAGGAAGCGGAGGTCGAAATCCCTGCAGAGCAAACTGGCAATGAAGTAGAAAATGCTGCAGAAAACGTGTTAGAGACTGAGCAGACGACTGAATCGGTAGTAGTAGAAGCTACTAAAGAGGCTAGCAAAGATGACAGTCAGGCAGCTAAGTCTAAGACGACCATAGCCAGCTATAAAAACATGATCGAAAATGTGGCTGAGCAATTGCTTCCACAGACTGGTATGTTTAATCTGACTACGCCAAAAGTACCAAAGGCGCGCAGTCGTAAGCCTAAGATGGATCATAAGAAGCCGACGCAGGCTGAAAAGCTCGCATCTGATGATGTAGACAGCGACAGCTAGTCATATAAGCTCAAATGTAAAAGCCCCAAAGCTATTTGTAGCTTTGGGGCTTTTTATCTTAATACAGTCAAACTTACTTGCTAATTCAAACGAGAGACAATAGAAAGCAGATAAGCTTAATGTGCAGAAGACGCTGTGTCATCTTTACCACGCATTTTGCCAATAGTAGTAACAATAGCTACCACAATAGCGCCAACAATCAGTCCGACCAATCCATTTAACAATGACGCGGTTAACCCTTCAAATACCCCAGTAAGATGGGCAATGTCTTCTACACTGTGATGCAAAAAGCCGATACCGTGAACGATAATACCGCCGCCCACCAAGAACATCGCAATCGTGCCCGCTATAGATAAAAACTTCATAAGCTTTGGCGCAGCCGCAAGCATAAACTCGCCAAATTTGCGTTTACTATCACCTGCTTGTGAGTTTTCAATCAAATGCAGACCCGCATCATCAATCTTTACGATGCCTGCAACTAAGCCGTAAATACCGACGGTCACGACAGCAGCCACTATCGAAAGTACGATGCCTTTTTGGACAATATCTCCACCAGCTGCTGTAATTGCGCCTAAAGAGATAACAATAATCTCAGCTGACAATATAAAATCGGTACGTATGGCACCTTTGATTTTGTCCTTTTCAAACGCGACCAAATCTACCGACTCATCTGCATTGGCTTTTAAACGGGCATTTTGCTCTTCATCATGAGGCAACAATTTCGGCCAAAACTTGTGAATGACCTTCTCAGCCCCTTCATAACTCAGGTATAGCCCTCCGATCATCAATAGCGGAGTAATCAACCACGGTATAAAATAACTGATCAATAGCGCCGCTGGTACTAAAATCACTTTGTTCACGGCAGAGCCTTTGGCAACTGCCCAAATGACGGGGAGCTCACGATTTGGCTTAACCCCTGTGACCTGCTCGGCATTGAGTGCTAAATCATCACCAACTAAGCCCGCGGTTTTTTTGGCGGCAACTTTGGTCATGACGCTCACATCATCCATTAAAACGCTGATGTCATCGAGTAAGGTTAATAAACTGGCACCTGCCATGTGTGCTCCTTAAAGCAAATTTGTTAAAGTAAGTCGTTCTCAAATGGTTTATACAACGCATTTTATATAGATTTTTATAGAAACAATGCGATTAGCCCTAGATTACAAGTTCAAGCAACTATGTTAAATAGCACAAATGTATCTTATTTTTTGAATTTATGTTGATAGCTATTCTTCAAAGTTGGCTTTACTGATACTTCTTGGCAGCCTTCCCTTTGCTATTATTTGGCGTAAATATGGTAATATGAAGGCTATTACTACCTATCTTTTATTATCAATAAGTTATAAGAACTTCTTCAATGTTAGACCTTTAAAACACTGCCAAGACACATTACTATATAGAAAAGTTTATAGCGTTTTTATAACGAACTCATGATTAGGCGCGACGCCTATAGGAAACCCGTATGCCGTTCCCCACTATCAAAAATACTACCTTGCGTAATCCTCTTTCTCGTACCGTTCTATCTCGTTTTATGATGAGTGCGCTGTTAGTTGGTATCGCTGCTGGCTGCTCAAACAATGCCGCTGATGCAACCAGCAATACTAGCGTTGTAAACGCTGCCCAGACAAAAGCCACTACTAATCCCTCAGCTGGTAATGATGCAACCGTGGTGAAGGCGTTACAGGCGAACCTAAAAAGCTCTGGTATCGAGGAAACTATTGTCTCGGCTGTACCGACAGATATGGATGGTATTTATTGGGTGACCGCTGAAGGTCTACCTTCTTTCTTTACTGATAAAGCTGGCAAGCATATTATTCAAGGTCAGATCATCGCTGTGGGTGATGCCGCTCCAGTCGATATCAGTGCTGTCCTAGTTGCTACGACAGCACAAGAAGCGCTAAAAGCCGTCGATAAAAAAGACATGGTGATTTATCCAGCAAAAGGCGAAACTAAAGCCGTCATCTATGCCTTTACCGATGCAGACTGTGGCTACTGTCGCAAACTACATTCAGAAATGGATGATATCAATGCACGCGGTATCGAGGTTCGTTATCTGGCATGGCCACGCAGTCAAGAGTCTGTACCAAAAATGGAAGCGATCTGGTGTAGTCAGGATCGTAAAGCTGCAATGGATCAAGCAAAAATCGGTGCCAACGTACAGGCCCCTAGCTGTGCCAACCCTGTCCAAGAACATATGGCTCTAGGCTCAAGACTTGGTGTGCGTGGTACGCCTGCGGTATTTACCGAGACAGGACAACAAGTAGGTGGCTACTTGCCTGCAGCAGAATTGGCACAAGCAGTAGGTGCTAACTAATCATTTGAGTTACCAGTATTAGTTACTCATATTAACAACTAATATTGGCAATCAAGCATAAATGATATATACATATGCCAAACAAGATTGAAGCTACTGCTTTTTTATAATCGTAAGCTGATATAACCTTGATGACGTTGTCTTTATAACATTGGCTTTTATGGTATTAGCCTTTAGAGCATTCCTCTTTATGAGATTGTATAGACGTCACAATGCCTTGTCGGTATGATACGATAAAGCGCGATGCAAAATGAGCAACACCCCTTTTATTTGAGCTTTTTTTATTCAACTATGATGAAGTAGATAGGCAGGCAGTACTAGGCAATGCGCACAGACGTTATGTTTGATGTCGCAGACTCATTTGACACTGTCACCGCTTATACTGACTTCATTATATTTAACCTCTTGAGGATACTGTGAGTAATTCCATCAAACTAGCGATACTTGGTCTGGGCACCGTCGGAACGGGCGTGATCAATCTGATCAATGACAATTTAAATGAGCTAAAACGCCGTAGCGGACGCGACATTATTATTACCGAAGTCGGTACACGTCGTCAGCGTGATGATATTGATACCAATATCATGCAAAACAGCGATCTGATGGCAATTGCCGCAAGCGACAACGTCGATATTGTTATCGAAGTGATTGGTGGTACCACCTTAGCCAAAGACGTCATTATGCAGGCCATCAAAAACGGCAAGCATGTGGTCACGGCAAACAAGGCTCTACTCGCTGAACACGGTAATGAGATTTTTGCCTTCGCTGAAGAAAACAATGTACACGTTGCTTATGAAGCAGCGGTAGCAGGCGGTATTCCAATTATTAAGGTAATGCGTGAAGCACTGGCCGCCAACAAAATCGACTGGCTCGCGGGTATCATCAACGGTACTGGTAACTTTATCATGACCGAAATGCGTGATAAGGGCCGTCCTTTTACCGACGTATTGAGCGAAGCACAAGAGTTAGGTTACGCAGAAGCAGATCCTACTTTTGATGTCGAAGGTATTGATGCCGCTCATAAATTGGCGCTACTCGCCTCTATCGCTTTTGGTATCCCGCTACAGTTTGATAAAGTTTACTGTGAAGGTATTACTGGTATTACCCTGCAAGACGTGAACTATGCCGAAGAACTTGGCTACCGTATCAAGCATTTAGGGTTTGCCGTACGCCGAGATAGTGAAAACGATGGTGACGCAGGGGTCGAACTACGAGTACACCCGACACTTATTCCACAAGATGCGCTATTGGCGAACGTCAATGGTGTAAAAAACGCAGTATTGGTCAACTCACATCCACTTGGTCAGACGCTCTATTGCGGCGATGGTGCTGGTGCTGGTGCAACTGCTTCTGCAGTGATGGCCGATGTCATGGATTTGGTTCGTGTACTGGGTAGTAAAGACCGCGACGATCAGAGCAACACTGGACATCATGTCCCGCATTTAGCATTTATCCCTGAGCAGCTATCAGACACACCTATATTGCGTGCTGATCAGATGGTAACTGGATATTATTTGCGTGTGCATGCTTATGATAGCCCAGGCGTACTGGCAGATATCACGCGCATCCTAAGTGATGCCGGTATCAATATTGATGCAATCTTGCAAAAGCCTGCGCATAAAGTAGGTCAAGTGCCAGTGATTATTCTGACGCTACCTGTGGTCGAGAGTCAGATGAATCTTGCTATCGAAAAAATTGAAAAGTTAGAGACCATTACTGATAAAGTGGTACGCATACGATTAGATGAGCTAGCATAAACCACATACTGAAGAAGACAGATGCTTATAATATAAGCAAAAGCTAGCCAATCGGCATCTGATTTCTTGGTAGATACTTAATCAAAACGCACAACAAGGAATAATAACGATGTCAAATGATGCAATTGTAATCCTAAACGGCGCACGTACACCAATGGGTGGCTTTCAAGGCTCACTAAAAGACATGAGTGCTACCGAGCTGGGCGCCGCCGCTATCAAAGCTGCTGTTGAACGCTCAGGTGTTAGCGCTGACAGTGTCGATGAAGTCATTATGGGTTGTATCTTGACGGCAGGTCTGGGTCAAGGCCCTGCCCGTCAAGCCATGCGTAAAGCAGGTCTACCGGATGCGACTGGTGCTGTCACAATCAATAAGCTTTGTGGTTCAGGCCTAAAAGCAGTGATGCAAGCGCATGATGGTATTAAAGCGGGCAGCTTCAACGTCGCTGTTGCAGGTGGCATGGAATCAATGACCAATGCACCGTATATCATGCCAGGTTCACGTGGCGGCTATCGTATGGGTCACAAAGAAGTCAAAGATCATATGTTCTTAGATGGCCTAGAAGATGCTGATACTGGTAAGCTAATGGGTATGTTTGCTCAAGAAATGGCTGATGAAAAAGGCTATACACGTGAGCAGATGGATGAGTTTGCTATTGAGTCATTGAACCGTGCGCTGACTGCTATCAAAGACAACCATTTTAAAGATGAGATCGAGCCTGTTACGTTTGCAACGCGCAAAGGCGAGCAAACTGTTGATACCGATGAGCAACCTGCCCTTGCTAATGCTGATCGCATTCCTACTTTACGTCCAGCATTTGCTAAAGACGGTACGATTACTGCTGCAAACGCTAGCTCAATCTCAGACGGTGCTGCAGCCGTCGTAGTAATGAAAGAGTCACAAGCGAAAGCTGAAGGCCTTGATTATCAAGCTCGCATTGTTGCTACTGCCTCAAACTCACGTCACCCAAGCGAGTTCACCATTGCGCCAATCGGTGCCATTGAAAAAGTACTATCAAGTGCTGGTTGGTCAGTAGATGATGTAGATCTATGGGAAATCAATGAAGCCTTTGCGATGGTTACTATGGCTGCAATGGACGAGCTGAAACTTGATCATGCCAAAGTAAATATCGAAGGCGGTGCATGTGCCCTTGGTCATCCAGTAGGCTGTTCAGGTGCTCGTATTCTAATTACGCTTATCAACTCTCTAAAACGTACTGGTGGCAAAAAAGGTATCGCAACGCTATGTATCGGTGGTGGTGAAGCGGTAGCTGTTGCTATTGAACTTGCTTAAATAAAGCAGGTCTAACTGACTTAAAGTAAGTTAGCTGAATAATACTTAGATAATTATTGCTTATTGAGAAACCGCATTGCTAATGGTAATGCGGTTTTTTTGTGTCTGCTTTCTTTCGATGAATGTTGAATATTACTCTGTGTAAAGACTCGTTAACTTCTACCCCCTCCTATGTTATGCCACTTACAGCCTATTACACGCAATTACTGCAAGTGCACACTTTGCTACCTTGCTTATATATCTCATCAAAAATCACGGTGTTAGGATAGCTACAAGTTGATAGGGAAGCTATTCATTTGGCTTACCATTAACTGTAATAAATACGGTTCTACTAAAAATTAATAACAACATCAACCATTACATTATAAAAAATAAACTCGCAAAAAAGGAATATAACAATGAGTCAACTAATCCGTTTAAAAGATATTCAAGCTACTCATCAAGACTTAATTGGTGATGACTATTATGACCCAACGCACAAAACTGCTTACGGTATCAATGAAGAAAAAATCGGTAAAATCGAAGGTGCCTTAGTAGAAGACACTACTGGTCGTATTCGTTACTTAATCGTAGATGCAGGCGGCTGGTTTAGTTCAAAAGAAGTACTGGTACCAGCAGGTTTAGCCCGTATCGTTGGTGATGATGTCTTCTTTGATAGCTTGACCAAAACACAAGTAGAAGCCATGGAAGTATACGATCACGATTATCAATACAGCTATAAAGAGCAGTACGAAAGAGATCGTCAAGCATTTACTGCTGATACACTCCCTGTAGAAGATCGCGTCGATATTGCAGACCACTCTTATGATGCACCAAATACATTAGAGTTATTAGAAGAGCGTTTAACGGTAAACAAAGACCGTATCGTTGCTGGTCTAGTAAAAGTAGGTAAGCATGTCGTTACTGAAGAGCGCAATGTCGATGTAGATCTAGAAGAAGAACATGCCAATATCCAACGTACTAGCGTAGATCGCCCAACAGATCGTCGTATTGGTGATCTCGATGCTACTGAAACAGTTGAAGTTGAGCTACAGGCCGAACGTGCTCGCGTCAGCAAAGAAACCTATGTTTCTGAAGAAGTAAATGTTGGCAAGACGACCGATCATCACACTGAAACTGTGGTTGAGACCATTCAACGCGAAGAGCTAGATGTTGATGGTGACGGCAACGTGGTTGACCGTGAAGGTAACTTAGTAGACCGTGATGGTATCACAGCAGAAGATGTACGCCGTGCTCGTGGCATGTAATATGCTAATAAGTCATAGTTTAATGACGTAAATTTCCTATATCGTCAGTTAAATATGATAGTAATAATCAGCTAAACTCATATGTTTGGCCATTAAGATCAGAGCATGTCTCTGGTCTTTTTTGTATTCATAACATGAGCGAATGGTTTATAGTATTCAATGTAGCTAGTTAATATATGTAGTTGGCATATAACGTTTTAGATTGTTGAAAACTCATCACTTTATAATTATAAAGGAACAACAATGACTACTGAAAATGGAAACAGCCTTTACCAAGATGACTTGGATAAAGAACAAAATATCTCAACGAAGCAGACGAATAATACCGTCAATGTTGGACACTTAGAGCTATTAGAAGAGCGTCCTGTCATTAACAAAGAACGCTTAGATGTGGGTAAAGTAACCGTCACCAAGCATTCACGTACTAAGACTGTTGAAGTGCCAATTGAGTTGGTAGAAGAATATATCACCATTCGTACTGATTATCATGACGCAGAAAGCCAAGATTTACTCTCTGGTAACTATGATGAAAAAGATATATTGCGCCACGTCGAGCCTTCTTTGGATAGCAAAGCTGTAGTGACCATTAATGGTAAACAAATAGAGATTGGCGATGAACCGATTGATATTGTGCTATCTCGCCAAGTGGCTACTATTACCAAAGACACCTACGCTATTCAAGATATCGAAATTAACAAAAGCACCCATGTGCATACTGATAGCATTCAAGTAGAGCTCAAGCATGAAGAGTTAGATGTGACTGAAGAAGGTCTGTTGGCTCATGGTTCTGATACAACTCCGTTAAAATAAGCGCTGATAGTTTAGCCACTACGAAATTGTATGATTGATAAAGATTATTTCACAACATAAAAAAGCAACGCTATCTTAGCGTTGCTTTTTTAATGCCTATCACTTACTAAATATTGAAGACAAATTACGAAGCTTCATTACACTCGAATGTATTAACATTTGACTCATCTGCACCCGCAGTACGCATAACGCCAGTTTTACGAGCTTCATGCCCTACGCGCCATTGTGTGAATCCTTGACCACCATCAATTGCGGTCGCCACTTCAAACACTTCAGGATTACTACCTTCATTGGTCTGGTTCAACGTTATTGTACCCATGTCGGTTGCGACAACAACTTGATTGGCATCTTCTTTATAAGTCGCCTCAACTTTTAGTTCAGGGGTACATAGATATGACATCTGCATCACGCCGCTGTTTACTGAAGCGGTGGTATCACCTTCTACTTCGTTAAGTGAAGCGTCTTCGGTATCGACGACGACATCACTAGGTTCAGCAGGCTCCGCTGACATTGGAACAGACTCTTCTGTATTAGCACCGTCTTCCATTCCCGACTCTGGCTCTGCCTGTTGCTGACAAGCACTGACCGTCAAGGCGGCAGCCAATAAACTTGATAAAACTACTGAGCTGCGTACTTTTTTTAAGAATTCTACACTCATGACACTCTCCCAAATAAATATGTTAAACACTATAGCGTGTCCATAAATTCACGCCTATGCTGAATTTGTAAGTAATCAATACAAAGTGTTTATTGGTCTTAGTCTAGCAAGTTTTAAGTTTGCATAAGTTATTTAACAGATATGAAAAAACCCCTATCTACTTAAGATAAGGGCTTTTTCAGCTGAAGGCTGTCTTTAATAGCAGTTCAATATATAGCTAATGACTTGCTATGACTAACGACTAGATTTTACCATGACACTGCTTGTACTTAAGACCTGATCCGCAAGGACACGCTGCATTACGACTGATATTCATACCTGCATATGGGTTTGGTTCATTAGCATTACTACCGTTACCTGCTATAGCAGCACCAGCACCAACGCCAGCTGCCGCAGCACCGCTGTTTAGATTGCGGCTTTGTGGTTGCGGCTGGGCAGCTGAACCACTCGCATTGCTATCCAAGTTATCTACATCGTCATGCTCAAACTGCATTTGCATATGGGCAGCATTCTCACGTTGCTGAATTTCTAATGCTTCCAGTTCTTCCTTGGTTGGGATATGTACACGTGACAAGTCTTGTACGGTCTCAGACTTAATCGCACCAAGCATCATCTGGAACAATTCAAACGACTCACGCTTATATTCCTGCTCAGGGTTTTTCTGTGCATAACCCCGCAGATGAATACCTTTACGTAGCTGATCCATCTGCGTTAAGTGCTCTTTCCAATGCTTATCTAGACTCTGTAGCATGAAATGACGCTCAAGCTGAGCGGCATCCTTTTCACCCATCTGCTCACGGCGACTGTGATAACGATCTATCGCCGTTTGAACGATTTTCTCACGCAGCCCTTCTTCATCCAGACGACGATCTTCATCTAACCAATCATTAATCGGCATCGAGATTTTGAACTCGTCTTCTAACTCGTCTTCTAAGCCGTCAATATTCCACTGGTCATCAATAGAGCCAGGCGGAATAAACTGATTGATCATCGCGTTATATACTTCATGATGCATCACTTCGATGGCTTCTAATAAGTCCATCTCTGCTAATAAATCATCACGCTGACCGTAGATAACTTTACGCTGCTCATTGGCAACATCATCGTATTTCAGTAGGTTTTTACGAGCATCAAAATCGCGACTCTCAACTTTACCTTGCGCGTTTTCGATCGATTTAGAGACCATTTTATGTTCGATGGCTTCGTCTTCTTTGAGGCCCATCGCACGCATCATATTGACCACGCGATCGCCTGCGAAGATACGCATCAGATCATCTTCGAGCGATAAGAAAAAGCGTGACATACCAGGGTCACCCTGACGACCAGCACGACCACGTAGCTGGTTATCGATACGGCGTGACTCATGGCGCTCAGAGCCGATGATATGCAAACCACCAGCTGCTACAACTTGGTCATGTTTGACTTGCCATTGAGATTTTAGACGCTGCATCTCTTCTGGGCTCACCGCATCGATATCTTCGATAAACGACTGCCAGTTACCACCAAGGATAATATCCGTACCACGGCCCGCCATGTTGGTGGCGATCGTGACTGACTTTGGGCTACCTGCCTGTGCAATAATTTCTGCTTCACGCTCATGCTGCTTGGCGTTTAGGACGTTATGCTTAACACCTTCTTGGTCAAGCAAGTAAGACAATTCTTCACTAGCCTCAATCGTCGCTGTACCAACCAGTACTGGCGCGCCTTTGGCTTGAATTTCTTTAATTTCGCGAATGATGCCTTTGTATTTGCCTAACTTGGTTAAGAAAATCTGGTCATCCATATCGATACGAGCAATTGGCTCATGCGTTGGAATCACGATGACATCTAGATCGTAAGTAGATTTGAACTCGGCAGCTTCGGTATCAGCGGTACCTGTCATGCCAGATAACTTGTCATATAGACGGAAATAGTTCTGGAATGTCGTGGTGGCAAGCGTTTGGTTTTCTGCCTGAATTTCAACGTTTTCTTTCGCTTCTACTGCTTGATGCAAGCCTTCTGACCAGCGACGACCAGGCATGGTACGACCTGTATTTTCATCAACGATGACCACTTCGCCTTCATCGACAATGTAATGCACGTTTTTGACAAACACATGATGAGCACGAATGGCGGCTTGTACGTGCGCTAATAATGGCAAGCGGCTTGGGCTATATAAACTTTCGTTTTCACCAAGCTCGCCCACTTCGATTAAGAAGCGCTCGATTTTTTCATAACCCTTTTCGCTAATCTCGATTTGACGGTTTTTCTCATCAATCCAAAAATCTTCTTCTTCGTTGTTCTTATTGGCTTCTTCGTCTTTCGAACGAATTAGCACCGGAATAATGGTATTAATCAGCGCATACATACGCGAGGAATCTTCGGCTTGACCCGAGATAATCAGCGGCGTACGCGCTTCATCAATCAAGATTGAGTCAATTTCATCGATGATACAAAAGTTTAGCGGGCGCTGTTTTTTCTCAGCAAGACTAAAGACCATGTTATCGCGCAGATAATCGAAACCGTATTCGTTATTGGTACCATAGGTAATGTCGGCTTGATAAGCTTCGATTTTTTCTTGTGGCGGCTGCTGTGAGTAAATCACGCCAACAGTCATACCCAAAAATCCAAACAACGGACGGTTTAGCTCAGCATCACGCGCAGCCAAATAATCGTTGACCGTGACCAAATGCACGCCTTTACCACTAATTGCGTTCAGATACATGGCCAAGGTTCCCATTAGGGTTTTACCTTCACCAGTTTTCATCTCAGCAATTTTACCTTCGTGCAAAGTGATACCACCGATCAGCTGCACATCATAGTGACGCATACCATTGACACGTAATGATGCTTCGCGGCAGACAGCAAACGCTTCTGGCAATAATGCATCTAAGCTTTCGCCTTTTTGATGTCTGGCTTTAAATTCTTCGGTTTTTTGTTGTAGTTGCTCATCAGACAGGGCTTGTATTTCAGCCTCTCGTGCGTTGATCTTGCTGACCACTTTACGCATGCGTTTTAATTCGCGGTCATTTTTGGTGCCAACCACACTGCCTATAATCTTTGATAACATAATTTTTTGACCTATGGAATATTCGATAATTAGTGCGCATTAGCCAAAGCTTAGCTCTCTGCCTTGTCATCACCCGACTAAGTACTACCTAATTTAGTATCGCCCAATTAAGTGTGCCGTCATTATATATGGTTATGACGCTGATGGATACAAGGGCAGCGAGTAGATATTTGCCACAGTAAAAACCTAGTAGGACGTGTTAAAATAGCGAATACCTTCTTAAATTTCTTAGCTTTTTCAGCGACTTTATTATTTTTCACATTTTGATTTTTATACGCTTGCTACTACTGCATCTTGGCTCAAAATTTGTCGTGGAGCCATTTATCTATAAGTAACTGGCATATTGATAAAGCCAAAGCTATCTATCAAACCCATATATAAGACAAATAACCCTTTAGCACCCCTATCATAAAATACTCATTACCACTCATTAAAGCACTATAAGAGACTCTGCATGACCGTAAAACCATCTGGACAAAATCAGTCGTCAAATTCTAATTCATCGGAAAAACCCTTTTCAAAACAAGAGAGCTCTGACTGCTTAAGTATAGGCGATGCCGTCTACAACCTAGCAGACCATACACCGATGATGGTGCAATATCTAACCATGAAAGCCAACTATCCACAAGCATTGCTCTTGTACCGGATGGGTGACTTCTATGAGCTGTTCTTTGACGATGCCAAGCGAGCAGCGCAGATATTAGATATTACATTGACGCGCCGTGGTACGGATAAAGCAGGCAACACGATAGCCATGGCGGGTGTGCCATTCCATGCAGCCGATAGCTATATGGCACGCTTGATCGCTGCTGGTCAGACAGTAGTCGTATGCGAACAAATTGACGAATCAACAACTGGTAACACTGATAATAAGCCCGATGACCCTGTAATGGGCGACAAGCAAAAGAAAGACAAAAGTAAATCTGCTGCTGGTAGCATCATGCGCCGTGAAGTGGTTAAGACGCTTACGGCAGGTACTATTACTGATGATGCATTGATTGCACCTAATCATACGCCGACTGTGGTTGCCATCGATATTGCGACTGTGAAAACGCAAGACAATAGCCAGACGTTACAAGCAGCCGTTAGCCAGATGGATTTGGCCGCGGGTACACTGACTACCCAGACATTGGTAGCAGATAAAAACGATATAGATGGTCTGCAAACTCAAATGCTTACTGTATTGGCGCGTTTTGCGCCTAGTGAATGCATCATTAGCGAAGCGCTTATTGGTAGCGTTGGCGGCAGTATTGATGGCACTGATTCAGGGTGGCTACTGTGGTTACGACAAAATCTGGACTGCCCTATTATAGAAGTCGCTGCCAATGACTTTCATCGTGAGCATGCCAGTGACACGCTTTGTCAGCAGTTCGAAGTCCAGCGTCTGGACGGATTAGGTATTGCTGAGGCTCCACTTGCGCAAACCAGTTGTGCTGCGCTTATCCACTATGCGCGTCAAACTCAGCAACGCCACGTGCCACAAGTGAACCAACTCATCGTCGAGTATAGTGATGACTATTTGATTATCGATGCCAATAGCCAGCAAAATCTCGAGCTATTTACCCCTGTTAGTAGCAACGGCACTTCTTTGATATCTGTGCTGAATCATTGTCAGACCCCGATGGGAAAGCGCCTACTCGTGCAGCAAATGAAGCGTCCACTGCGTCAGCATTCACGTATCAATATGCGTCTAGATGCGATAACTTGTTTGCTAAGCCCAGAGAGTGACTCAATTGAGTCAAAACAGGATTTGAAAGATAGCTCACTGGTGACAAACTTACGAGAAACGCTGAATACTATTGGCGATATTGAACGAATCAGTAGTCGAATCGGGCTAATGAGTGCCAAACCTCGTGACTTACGCAAGCTCGCCGATGGTATCGCTAGTAGCGCCCAGCTTACTACCTTATTAATAGCATCAGGTATCAGTCATGAAGACGCTGGCCTGCTACCAATGCTGATGCAGCAATTGCCAGATCAACTACCTGCTGTTCAATCCGTCGCCGAATTAATTGAGCGCGCTATTGTCATTGAACCGCCCGCCCATATTCGTGACGGTGGTATGCTAGCAGCGGGCTTTGATGAAGAGTTTGATCGTCTTACCCACTTGCATGACAATATTCAATCGACGCTAGACGAGATGGTAGAGCGCGCAAGTCAGGACAGCCAACTGCCCAGTCTAAAAGTCGGCTTTAATAAAGTTAGCGGCTTCTATTTCGAACTGCCCAAAATGCAGGCGAAGAATGCCCCTGCCCACTTTATCCGTCGGCAAACGCTTAAAAGCAGTGAGCGCTTTATCACTAATGAGCTAAAGGAAGTCGAGACAGAATATCTAAGTGCCCAGTCCTTAGCGTTGGCTCGTGAAAAGCAGCTGTATCAAGAGCTGCTCACTCAATTAAACCAACATTTAGCTGAACTACAACAGCTTAGCGCGGCTATCGCCCAACTAGATGTGCTAAGCAATTGGGCTCATCTTGCCATGACGTATAACTGGCAGCGCCCAGTTATGGGTCTACATACAAAAGACCAAAGCGAATCGGTGACCAAAAATCAAACCAACATTGATATTCGTCAAGGTCGTCACGTTGTGGTTGAAGCAGCATTAAATCAAACCAACGCGAACAATAGGAATAGTAATTCATTAACTACAAACCATTTTGTCGCCAATGACTGCGCATTAGGTAGCGCCAATGCTGATGAAGGACACCCTGAAAGATTACTTCTGATTACTGGCCCTAATATGGGTGGTAAATCTACCTATATGCGCCAGACCGCCCTAATTGTACTGCTCGCGCATTGCGGTAGCTTTGTACCAGCAGCTAGTGCTCATATTGGTGATATCGATCGCATTTTTACTCGTATTGGTTCAGCTGATGACTTGGCTGGTGGCAAATCGACCTTTATGGTGGAAATGATTGAGACGGCCAATATCTTAAATCAAGCAACGAATAAATCACTGGTATTAATGGACGAAGTCGGTCGCGGTACTGCTACCACCGATGGCCTTGCCATTGCCCATGCCTGTGTCAATCGCCTAGTCGAGATTGGCTGCCTGACATTATTTGCCACTCACTATTTTGAGCTGACCCAATTGGCTGCGCAAAATAAAGGTATTCGTAACGTCCATGTCGCCGCCAGTGAGATCGATGGTCAGTTGTTACTACTGCATCAGATTAAGGAAGGCGCAGCAAGCTCTAGCTTTGGATTATATGTCGCAAAAATGGCTGGTATCCCCACTCAAGTGCTAGAGGATGCTAAGCGCTATTTAGCAGACAACTTACAGTTAGACCATTTAACCGTAGATAAAGCAAAAACTATTGATGATAAAAATGAATTAGCTAAGTCAGTAAAGGATAAACGGAAAGAGAGTTATAATGATGCTACTCTCAATCAAGAAATAACTCATACCGCTCAAGCGGCAGATACATTGAACAATCCAAAACAAAATCAGTTGTTTAGCTTACAAGACAAGTTAAGCATGATTGATCCTGATAGTCTGACACCTAAGCAAGCGCATGATTTACTTTATCACTTAAAGAAAATCATTAGTCATTAAAGGGAATTGTCAAAGCGTAGTAAAGGCGCTAAAATACGCTTTATTTTCCAACTATTCTATGTAGCCCTTATAGTTGATTTAATTTAAAAGAAGTACAATGCAGCTAAGCGCAGAGGTATAAATAATACCTCAAGCAAGGTTGACACAGTAGTTCTTTTGAAAGAGATTGACTATATCAGCCAATCCAATAACAGGTAGACCTCACTATGACCTTTGTCGTTACAGATAACTGCATTCTTTGCAAATACACCGACTGTGTAGAAGTCTGTCCTGTGGACTGCTTTTATGAAGGCCCAAACTTCCTTGTCATCGATCCTGATGAGTGCATCGACTGCGCACTATGCGAGCCTGAATGTCCGGCCAATGCTATCTTCTCAGAAGATGAAGTACCGAAAGATCAAGAGATGTTTACGCAGCTCAATGAAGAACTGGCACAAAAATGGCCAAACATCACTGAGATGAAAGGGCAAATGCCAGAAGCTGAAAAGTGGGATGGTGTGGAAGGTAAGATTCAGTATTTAGAGAGGTAATCACCTTCCTAAAGTATTTATATATTGAGCCAATAAAAAACCACCTAATGGCGATAGGCTGTTAGGTGGTTTTTCATATAGAACTGACAAACTTGCTAATACCTATTTTTCGGTAAGATGTGCAGCACATTTTAAAGCTCTCATAATTTCTTTTACGACTTTCCAGTTTCTTAGCCTGATACCATAGACTATCATCGAGCCTATCGCTAATAAATAAGGTTTGTTTCTAACAAAAATATTTTTACCGAACTTGAAGTGAATATAAAAAAGATTGCGAAACATATAGAATGCTTTCCACGAATTTATGGCACCCTGCTGATCAAAAGGAAGTTGCCTAATTAGCTTTGCATCTCTAACCGCTTTAATAGAGAAGCCTGCTTTTCTCGCTCGTAGCGCATAATCCACATCATCATAAAATATAAAATACTTGGCTTCAGGATATCCTATGATATCAATGACTTCACGTTTAATCATAAAGCCCTCAAAGGCCACGTTTTCCACCTCTATAGTCGCTGGCATATTACTTCTATTTTTATACTTATCACATACTGCCTGTCTTTTAGGATTTAAATAAAAAGGGTTAGATAGGTTGTACTCTATGGCTGCTCTTTCGACCAACTGCCCATCTTTATACTCTCGTACTGCAATCATACAAGGATGAGCCACTGCCATCAGCTGCTCCACACAGCGAGAATCAGCAAATACATCATCATCCATAACGAACACCCACTCATAGCCTAACTGGTAAGCATGTTTAATACCTGTATAAAACCCACCTGCTCCCCCAGTATTTACCTTATTATGAATGACTGTAAGCGGTAAACTTCCTGTATAGCTATCTAAAAAACCTGCTGTTATTCTATCTGTCGAAGCATTATTGACGACAATCAAGTTATCAATCGGGTATGTCTGTTTTTCTAGCTTTTGCAAGCATTGCTCTAATAGCTGCAGACGATTATAGGTCACCACGACTATTGCTAGATTTTTTTGGGTCATTTTTCTTTACTCAAAGTTCTTATTTATAAACTGGTGATGTTTAGAAAAATCATTAAACCAACCTGCGGACAAGCCGTACAGAGAGAACTTCAGTTTTTTCAGCGAAGGACGAGTGAAGCTATAAAACCATATAGTTTTTATACCAAATAGAAAGGCGTGTAATTTTCCATGATACTTTTTTAGATTAGCCGTGTTGTTCCGACATAAGCAGTACAGTTTAATTTTTGAATCCGTATCATTAAATTGCATTTTACCAAAAAACATAGAGGTTCCCAGATTAGCTGCTGTTGGATGGTAGAACTCTATATCAGTAATCGTTGCTATGCGTGCGCCTGCTTGTTTGGCTCGTTTAGTATATTCAATATCATCACCCCAGATAAAAAACTTAGCTAGAGGATAGCCTATAATGGAAGCTAATGAGGCTCGTAATAATACGCCATTAAAAGGAATCAGCACATCTAATAGTAAATTTTTATTTAGTATAATAGCTTCTAGTTGATTTTTGTTACGAACTATCTTTTTTGTAGTAGGAAGGGTAATTGGAAATGACAATGACATTTTATCTTGATCACTCAATACTAATGGCCCATAAAAATCAAACTGATCTTTATATCTCAAAAGTGCTTCGAGGCAAGATGCTGGAGGATAACCATCGTCGTCCATTAACCATATCCAATCTACTCCAGACTGATGAGCGGTTTTGATACCTTCATAAAACCCACCTGCTCCACCGGTATTGGTAGCAAGTTTACGATAAAGTAGATTAGGTTTATCCAAATACCCTGAATGCTTTAGCAGCTCAGTCGTGCCATCAGTACTAGCATTATCTATAATAATTACTGTATGTACAGATAAGGTTTGCTCGTAAAGGCCATTTAAGGTTCTAAGTAGTAGCTCTTTCCTATTAAAGGTAACGACCACTGCACATGTTTTAGTATTTGATTTCATTGATATCAAAGCACCTTTTGATAAAACGCACTTGGCTTCGTATCGGTTTCAAAATTATGTAGGAGTGCTTGAGCTGTTTCTAGCGCTTCTTTGATAGTGACATCCATATCTAAATAGCGATAAGTTCCCAAACGTCCAACAAACGTAACGCCACTACCCCGTTCAGCGATATCAACATATTGCTCCAACATTTTCTTATCATTCATCAAACGTATTGGATAATACGGGATATCATTTTTATCGCAGTCTCGGCTGTATTCCTTATAACAAATACTTTTATCATGCTCTTTCCAAGGGGCAAAATGCTTATGCTCTGTAATTCGGGTATAGGGAAATTTTTCGTCACAGTAATTGATAACGGCATTGCCTTGTACATCACCCTCACCATAAAAGGGTACAAAGTCTAAGGTCCTATAACCCAATCTACCTAATCGGTGATTAAAGTAAGCATCTAAAGGTCCAGACCAAACCATATGATCAAAGTCACTTCTCATCCCTTCAAAATACTCAGTCTCTAGTTTTAGCTCAATATTGTGATGATTTAATATATTCTCAACTATACTGGTATAACCATTTTTGGGCATACCTTGATATTTATGATTAAAATAATTATCATCATAATTAAATCTTAGGGGTAGTCTTTTAAGAATACTAGCAGGTAGATTACTTGGCTCTGTACCCCATTGCTTAATGGTATAGTATTTAAAAAAAGCTTCATACAGAGGTTTACCAACGAAATGTAGGGCTTGCTCCTCAAATGTCTCAGGCTCACTTATACTTCTATCTGCTTGAGCTTCTATAAAAACTTCAGCATCTTTTGGACTTAAAGTTTTGGAAAAAAACTGATTGATAGTATGTAAGTTAATAGGTAGGGAGTAGACTCTATCACCGGTAATAGCTTTGACTCGGTTTACATACGGCATCATCTCACCGAAACGGTTAATATATTCCCATACGGTTTGATTGTCAGTGTGAAAGATATGCGGACCGTATTTATGAACCATGACGTCAGTCTTTTCATCTCTATAGGTATGGCAGTTACCCGCCACATGATCACGACTATCAATTACGGTCACTTTGTGCCCAACTTCCGCTAGGCTACGTGCAATGACTGCACCAGAGAAACCTGCACCTACTACTAGTATCTGCTTTACACTATTAAACAACTTATAATTATCAAAAGTCATCGAAGTTTTTTCCTATATAATAACTATGATTATTAAAATTACTAGTATAACCATCTTTAAGAGATCTTAATGATATCTTAAGCTTTTTAAAAGATGGTCTTGTAAAAGTGTAAAACCAAACTGTCTTAAAAGAGAAAGTAATGATATATTTTCTACTTTTTAATGTTTTTACATTATAAATATGGTTTCTGCAATAACAGTACAGCTTTAATGGAGATGGAGGATCATCAAAATATTTACTTCCAAAAAATGTTTTTACACTATTACTTTCAGCTTGGGGATGTAAAAAATAGCAGCTAGTTATAGTAGCGATTCTAAAATTAGCATTTACACACCGCATCCAATAGTTCATTTCATCTCCCCATATAAACAACTCGGGCTTTGGTAAGCCTACTTTTTCCACAACTTCTCTACTTACCAAAACGCCATTAAAAGGACATAAACTATCAGGTATAAAACTATAATCCTTTCTCTTTTCAGAAAAATCTCTAGCTTTCTCTCTATCGTCAATAATGCCAGAATAGTTTTTAATAACAAAGGGAAATGCAGTTTCCCCATTTTTCTCATTACTTAATACTAATGGGCCAAATACATCAAAATCAGAACAGGCTTTTAATAATTCTTTTAAACACTCCTTACTTTCTGGATAACCGTCGTCATCCATAAGCCATATCCAATCAGCCCCATATTCGAAAGCTCTTTTCATTCCTTCGTAAAACCCTCCAGCTCCTCCTGTATTATTTTCCAAAAGATGATAACTGATATCGTCACGATCTAAGAAACCTTCAGACTCAAGCATAAACTTTGTATCATCACTACTCGCATTATCAATTAAGAAAATTTTATCTATATTTTCAGTTTGACTTACTAATTGATCTAGAGTATTCTTTAGTAAAACTTTCCTGTTGAATGTTACTACAACTGCACATATACAATTTTTTTTCATCTTAGTCCTAAGCTTAATAAGTAATTTCTTCTAAAGGTTAATTTCAAATTTTTTGTTAATTTTTCTTATCATACCTCGTTTTTCTACCTTGTAAACCACATCGCAATCCTTTACTGTACTTAAACGATGAGCAATCATGATTAGTGTTTTTTTACCTTTCAAATTGTTAATCGCACTCATAAACGCTTTTTCTGTTGCATTATCTAGGGCTGCAGTTGCTTCATCCATAACCAGTATTTGAGGGTTATGGTATAACGCTCGAGCTATACCTATTCTTTGTCGCTGTCCACCAGACAACTTGACCCCTCGCTCTCCAATGACTGTATCTATACCATTAGGTAGTGAACAAATCAGCTCATCAAGTTGAGAGATTTCTAACACTGTCATAACTTGGTTATAATCGATATAATCTTCCTTTACACCAAATGCAATATTAGCTTTGATCGTATCATCAATAAGATAAATATCTTGCGGTATGTATCCTACACTTCTCTGCCACTCTGACAATACCTCATCAATATCCCTACTATTAATAACAATGTTGCCAGTATCTTGTGATAATAGACCTAACATAATATCAATTAGTGTACTTTTACCCGATCCAGAATGACCCACAAAGCCAATACTTTTATTTCGCTCAATCGTTAATGAAATGTTTTTAAGTACGGGTGTATTAGGAACATAGTTGAAATTAATATTTTCTAAAGTAAGACTTTCAAAAACAAATTCGTTTGTTCGAGGATTTTCGTTAATTTGAATAGTGTTATTCATATTAGTAGCAGATACAATATCGTCCATAACATCTTTCAATACACCTTGCATGTATTTAATAGAATTAAGAGAACTTAAAATACGATTCATAGATGGAAGTAACCTGATACCTGCTAAACCGAATACAGATAACACAAGTATTAACTCATCTGCAGGCTGTCCTTGATATAGTAGTATCATGGCAAGACTCATCATGACGGTAACAATCGAAGTTTCTAAAAAAAATCGTGGTAAGCTCTGTGTTAATTCAAGATATTGATTGGCAGTCGACATCTTTTGTATAGCATTGTTAAAACTATTGACAAAGAAATCCTCTTTCCCTAGCATCTTTGTTGTCTTGAAACTACCCAAGCTTTGGAGAACTGCTTTATTTGACATAGACCGATTACTAGCAACAACTTCCCCTGATTGCTGAAGCTTTTTCCTCGAATAGTAGAATATACCAGTTACACATAAACCAATTAATATAAATACATACAAACTAGCTATAGGGTTTAGTGAAATTAAAAAAGTTAATAACAATAGAACAATTAATATTTCTGTGGCTAAGATAAGTATCGGAAACAAAAAGCCTTGTATGAGATCTAGTGTCTGTTGATTAACATTTCTTATAACGTCGCTTGTATTACGATTGATATGCTGTAAATAGCTTTCATTTAGATAGTAATGTAGTAGGTCAGATGACATACGTGTGTAAAGAGTATAATTAAATTTCACTTGATAACGTAAGCTAAAAATAAAAAAAACATTCTTCAGCCAGTAAAATGCAATAACAAGAAAGGTAGAAAATATAAGAAAATGTGTAATACCATCAACAAGCCCTCCGTCTTCAAGAGTGCTATATATATCGCTCATAAAGGGTAAGGTTAAAACCTTTTGAGGATCTAATAGGATAGCAAGATAAGGTAAAATGATACCTATACCTAACACCTCTAGGCAGCTACTCACAAATATGAGCAGCATCATAAATAAAATTAACACTTTATCTTTTTTAGTCAATGTTTGATGGAATTTCAGATATAGGTTATACAAGCTAATTACCTTTATAATTTAAAATCATTTCCCGTTACCTTGCCCCAAAGCCAGTAATCATCGTCTGTATCGTCTTAATTACAATCAACAAATCCAATGTAAAGGAAAAGTTCTTAATATAAAAGAAGTCGTGCTCCAGTTTTACTTTCGTTTCATCTTCGTCACTAGCATAACCATGCATTACTTGTGCCCATCCTGAGATACCGGGCTTGACAATATGCCGATAACGATAGAAAGGAACGGTTTCATTAAACCGATTAACAAAGTCTAATTGCTCAGGTCTTGGGCCGATCAAACTCATCTCACCTTTCAACACATTGACAAACTGTGGCAGCTCATCAAGACGGGTTTGTCTAATGAAACAGCCAAACTTTGTCACTCTCATATCAGCATGAGTTGCCATTTGCGCGCCGTTCTGCTCAGCATCAGGTAGCATACTGCGGAATTTATACATGGTGAACAGTTTACCACCCTGACCTATACGGCTCTGCTTGAATAGTATAGTGCTATTGCTACAGCGACTTTCCCATTTTATAGCTAATCCGATAAGTAGCGCTATAGGGATGACTATAGGTAAACTTATTATTATAACTACTGTATCTACGATACGTTTTATCAATAAGTAACTCTGTGATGGTAGAAGTGATCCTAGGTTATTCTCATAGAGGTGTTTGATGGGTAAACGACCTGTCAGAGATTCACTTACTTGTAGTATGTTATACACTGGTATACCCTGTAACGCAGATTCTGCGAGTTGCTGCTCCCATCTTGAACACAAATCAATATCTGAAAGATCGGCGACTACAGCATGAAAAGGCAAATATTGATGACTTACTGTTTGAAAGTCTTTTGATAGCTCTATCCAAGTAACATCTCTGATACCTAGTAAATTTTGATAACGTCCTATAGGTACATAACCTATGATGACCTGAGTCACTGAACGCAAAAAAACTTGTGACAAAAAACAGAAAGTTAATCCTATTGCTGCACTTAGAGACAAGTAATAGACAGAGTATGGTACACGAAAGATAAGTAGTACTAAGCCTACTATTAAACCACTCGCTAATAGCGTAGGTAGCACAGTTACCATCGACTTCTGCCCTGGAAACTGAGTGAACCGATCCAATCCTACTAAGCTTAGTAGAAGGGCAACGCTACTTGCTAAAACACTATTAACCTGAGTTGCCAGTATATTACTATTTAGGATATATTCCCAAAATAGTATTACTGCTGGTAATAAACAAATAAGCAGCCAACCTACTAGGATGCGTATACCTAAAAATTGCCACGGATGCTGCTGCATATCGTCTATTTATACCTCTATTACACTTATAACTATCAGCTACAAACTAGCGTCATGGATACAAGAATTGGGTAAATATATCGGTTCGATATTACTACTACAACTCCATGAGCCTTTGCTAGTACGTAGCCACTTTATCCTCTTACCTATTAAGATAGGATTTACTTGATCAGAGACCCTTGCAGTGATAACGCTTGTCAGTATTAATGGATTGCTGATTTGAGCCACGCCCATATCATTAGGTAATACAACTCCCACTTGCGAGCCACCAATTATCAGATTGGAGGCTGATGCACGAGGATCACACTCACCAATACCAAGCCCAATCACCTCTCTGCCTGTCTGTAGACACTCCTCGACAGTAAGACGCAACTGCCCCAACTCACTGATAACTCTACTTGCTTGTGTTTTAGCAATGTATATTTGATATTGAGGAATGGCAATGGCAGCTAAAACGCTAATAATAGCAACGACTATCATCAACTCTATCAAAGTAAAGCCAGACTGAATAACAAAGTGACACTTTTTGGTTGATAACATAAAAATAGCCAATATAGAGTTGTATTACTACCGCTGCATACCGTATGCCACTAGATTGGTATAGTGATAAAATTTCTAGCAAATAAATAATTATATTTATCATTGCTCATACAAATTAGAACAATTGATATCCGTACTCCCAAAAACGTGGTGGGGTCGCCAGCATTAGCGAGTCAAAAAGTACACTCGTATTTAGAAATAGATATATAAAAATAACTGTCAAACTGAAATAAACTACAATAGAAACTACCATATCAGTTACTGAGGTAATATATGGTACTCGATTAAAATAAGCAGCATGCTGAAATACAGGATTTTTTAGTAAAAATACCAATAGCCATAGTAGTGCCATTTGCGTTATCGGGTATATATGCGTCCCTGATAATGAAGTATCTACACCTATCGCTAACAGAGCAGCAATCACAAAGTAGCTGCGCTTTAGCTGCCAATCTATATGTTTGAGGATAGTTACTACAATAGCTAATAAAAAACCAAAGCCTATCAAGCCGGTCTCAGTCAATATCTGTAGAAGCAAGTTATGCGGATGGGCGCCCAAATTCTCATAGCGGTATAATTGGTAAAAACCGCAGCCCACAAGTGGACTTTGGATCCAACACTCAATCGCATTCATCCACAAATCATAGCGTAGGCTAGTGGTGGTTCTAGCTATTTGCAATCCAATAGGTGATGCCATAGATAAATTAGATATTGCTAAATAACTGATAGAAATATAAGCCAACCAAGCTATAGCATACGTCGCAAGTATTTGCCAACGCACGATACGATTAAAGACTACGATAACGGCAATAAATACCGTATAAGCCAATGTCGCTGAACGACCACCATTTAATAAAACAGAGAAAAAAGCTAGTAACAGAAATAGTAGATAAATCTTTTTATACTTAGTTTCTGTGATATAAAACCAAACGGCAAAAATAGACACTATGAGTAAATAGCTGTCATAGATCCTAATATTCCACGGCATGGGATGCCAAATAGGATAATAAGTACCAGTGCTTATGTAGTCGAAGACAGATAAAGGGAGTAAAGGAAAGATAAGTAAGCTAAAAAATACAATAACCTTGGTCGCAAGTTCATTATATTTGAGTAGAAAAAAGGTTTTATATAATAGATATGCGAGTAATAAGTCGATGACTATAAACTCGTAGTTCTGCCAAAATAGACTGGCTATACCTATATATACGAAAAACAGCAGCTCTGCTCTTGAGATATAGCCATGTTTATGAATAATATTATGTAAACCAAAGTTAAGTAATAACGTAACTTGCAGTATTCTAAACTCATTATAGAATTTAGGCGTTATACCAATAGTAAAACCTAGAATAAACAGCAAAAAATAAAGAGCTATAAATAGCTCTTTATTTTTTAATCTTTTAACAATGGTGGACATTAGGTAGCTGAACAGCCTGCTGGAGCATATTTAGCTTGTACTGTAGAATTACATTTCCATGAACCAGTGGCATCACGTGTCCAAGTTACAGAATTTTTACCTGTTTCTTGTAACGTTTTAGCTGCACCAGTACCAAACGTAGCTACAATTGCTGTGGTTTCTGTGAGTTCAGCAGCATTAGTACCATCAGCTTTTGGTGCCGATCCAGCTACTGTAGTGGCTTGAATATTAGAAGTCGTAATTCCTAGTGGACAAGCACCTGCAGCCCCTTTCCCTTCATTTAGACAGGTTTCAACTGCGGTTTTAACTGAAGAAGTCTCACCCATTGCACGGCTTACTTGTGACTTAGCAATATAGTTCTGATACTGAGGAATAGCGATCGCAGCTAGGATACCGATAATAGCAACAACGATCATTAGTTCGATTAAGGTAAAACCTTTTTGAGCATTCATAGACACATCCTTTAGAGTAAGGTGATAACAAATCGGTTGATACGTTATTAGGCATCACTATCTGCTATCTATTTTAAATATAGAGTTTGTTAGTTTGAGTAGTTCTTTGATTTACTCATCTAACCTTCTTGATAGTATTGTTGCAGGTAGCGTGCCAACTTGTCACTATTACTCTAATTGTAACCATAAAAAATATGTCTTTTATTGGTGCTTCTGCTATATAGTTGCTTTTATTCTCAATGATTAATAAATATCTATGTAAAAATTAATACCAATTTACTAAAAAATGTCAGTTTATGTAACTTGTCATTATTTAATGCAATCTTAGCTGACATTTTTTGTCAGCTATATATAAAGTATGTCACTGGAAATCATCTCCATTCATCACCTGTTCCGCATTTATTGTTCGGATTATCTCCACGACATTTTATGCCTTGAAAATTCAAACTCAATGTACCATCATTCGCCAGTTGACTACCATTCTTAGGCGTAGCTATAATACTCCATTCCGAAGTGATCGGATTAGGAGTAAAGCTGACTGTATATAGAGCATCACCTTGCTTGGGATAGTCACCGCTTAACCCTGCAATCAGAGCGTTGCTATACGCACCTTGCGCCAATTTACGACTCTGGACTTCAGACGCAATATTATGCATCTCGCTCATCATATCGGTACGCTTAGTCTTGATAACATATTGCTGATAGCTTGGATAAGCAATCGCAGCTAGAATTCCAATAATAGCAATGACGATCATTAGTTCGATCAATGTAAAACCAGACTGCTTCTTAAAGACGGTGACTGTCGTGTTCGAATCAATCTGCATCACCACTCTCCTTGGCCCGTACCACAATCACTATCTCCTATTTTCACTTTATTTTTATTTTGACAGCTTAAACCTGTGCTAGATATCATAAAATAGCTAGCATATTCTGTAATCCCCGAACCTCTTGGTTCAGCTAACATCTTCCAGCTTCTACCAGTTGTATTGTCAATACCTGTCGTAGTAGCTGGTACTAATGAGCTAGCAGTATTGGCACCATCCACTAATGTAATCTGATAATGATAATTGGTTGAATCACTACCTTGAGGAACATAAATAGTCGTGTTATTAGCATCATAGGCGTACGTCGCTGCGCTACTACTGCTAACTACTTTTGGTCTAAAACCTTTATAAGTTAGCGCTGTTGCCCGCCATCGCTCTAATTGTATCTCTAACTGCAGCATTTTAGCTTGTACATCACGTTCAGCATTCATAATCGCATATTGACGATAGCTTGGGATCGCAATAGCAGCTAGTATGGCAACAATAACTACGACAATCATCAACTCTATTAAAGTAAAACCTGATGATTGAAGCTTCGGGTTATTACCGTGGCTCTTAGCTGAAGCATGCACTCTATTGTTCCTCTTCATAAAGCTCATACCATCTTTTCGGTATGAATTTATATTTTTCATACCCAAGATTACTGTCGCTTGTGGCCTTACCGTTTGTAGCGACTACATTATCAGACTTACCACCACTACCAGTTGTACCATCATTCACAATAGTGTTGTTTGTTACTTGCAAGCCAGCCTCATCGGTTTGATTTAATCCCCCTGAACCAACATTATTGTTATTCCGATTAGCAATTTTAACTTGGTCAGCCAGTGACTGTGGACCGATCAGCATTTTGACATTACGCTGGTCTTTACTATAAGCACCTAATGTCAGTTCTTGTATTCCTTTACCAGCCCGAGTATATCCAGCTGTTCCATCAAGCGATTCAGTATCATCGCATACTCCATAAGGCATACAATATACTTGTCGTTCTGAGCCGCCTACTACTCTAGCAGAACAGTTATTTGTCTGATCATAAACCATTTCTGGACTATAGACAGTTGTATATAATCTATTGCCATATGCTAAAGGTTCTCCTACAGACTTTACTCCCTCTACACCGCTATACCCATCAAAATAGGTTAGTGGATAACGCCAGCCTGCATAATCGTAGATATAACGTTTCTCATCATCGTCATAGGCTCCTTTCGCTATCGTCTGTAACAGCGTTTTACGATTAGTTATATCTTTCAAAGCATCATTTTCATTAAATGGTAGGTTAACTAAATCATCAATTGTTTTATCTGTAGTCGTCAAACTATCAGCTGTATAGCTAAAAATACTAGGTTGAGCGATATCATAATCAAAAAGATTAAATAAATAGTTAGGGTTATCAGTATCTCTCAGCATAGAAAGCGGCGTACTGCGATCTCCTGATGCAATGGTTACCGAAGCAAATATTTCTTGATAGGGACTGGTGTAGAAACTGACAATGGGTCTCTCGTAGAACCGATATGGTAGTGTCTGCCCAGAGCTAGCATTGAGCACTCTAACTACTCTTTTTACTAAACTAGCATTCGTCGCACCTGAGTTTAGATCAACGCGGTACACACTCCCACCTAGATCCGCATAATACAGATGATCAACATTGCCGTCATCGTCACGATCTAAGGCAGTAACTCCAGCTACCACACTATGCTTCATACTATCGACTTTAGTGTGGTTCGTACCACTATCGCTACCTGATATAGATGAGATAATGCTGCCATCACTGGCATCTAATATATAAACCACATTACCTTCTGCCTGAGTTTTTTTATCGCAACTTGTGTTGTCACCACTAGATTGTAGTTGGAAGCTTGGGTTTTCATAGCAAGTATCATAACCACCAGCAACGATGATCACATCCTTAGATTCGTATTTTGTTCCGTTTTTCACTCTGATTTTTGCAGCCGTAGGCTCACTCCACACTTGACCTAGACGGGAGAAACCAGTATCAGTCGTATTTTTAGAGAATAAGAAGGTTGGTTTGTCCTTTGTAGTGAGATCTAAGCCGTATATGCCTTTACCACCCATTCTTAGGCCACCATAAGCTTTTACTGACGTCGCTTTTACTTTTTTGGTGGTTCCTGAAAAGTCATACTCTAGCACTGAACTACTCGTCCATGGTGCGTCAACGCCGAATACTGTTCTGCCTACAGAGCCTTCACTGTCGGCTTTCAGCGCTTTTAGTTGCTTCTTGATAATAGTTTTAGGAATAAAAGCAAAAGTTTCCTCGCCTTTTTCTGCTGATACTAAGTGTAATGCACCATCCATGGAACCAAACATAATATAGTCATCACGATCTTTCTCATCGTTAGATATCTCACCATCAGTTGTAAAGTCTGCACCATACGACACTTGTCTTGGCTTTGAATGAACGACTCCTCCTAATACCTTCACCTCTTGAGTTGGTGGATTTTTTACTATGTCATTAAATGCTGTTGTTTGTTCGGCGGCTGTATTTAAAGCAGTAATAGTTGCTGCAGCATCTGTGGACACGCTGTATCCCAAAAAGGATAGTAGATACAACTTTTCTGCTACACCATAATCTGAATCCAATTGATCAAACCCAATCACAGTACCATTTGTCACTTTAATATTTACTAACTTGGCATTACTACCTGTACCACTCTCAACATACACATTGCGAGTACTATTAGCGTTAGTTCCGGCAGTCGGCGCCTTTAAACGTGCATAAGCGCCACCTGCATAGATCGAATTATTCGCACTTTCACCTTTATCATTTTTGTAATCTATGGTACTCCACAGATCTTGAGTACTTGTGCTTAAATCATCTGGAAAATCATCACCATCATCATCATCATATAATCTACTAGACTCACTAAATGGGAAAGTAGATTTACCATATAGCGTACCTTGATAGACATTGTATTTCTTTAAATTTCCAGGCCATACATACTGAGAACCAGCTACTTTTGGCTCGAGCATAGGTAAATAAGCAAATGGCTGCAGATTAGTAGAGCTTAATGGATCATTGGGAATCGTAATGGTGCCTGAAGGGGCAGTTTCAATAACCTGAGTTAGTTTAGCAGTGAAGCTTGTCACGCTGGCTGCAAGGCTATCTGCATCTGTCGTGTAGTAAAAACCACCGCCACCATAGGCCTCACTACCTAACTCACACAGGTTTTTAGCATCTTGAGAAGGTTTATATGATGATGATGCTGACTCATCACAATGATATACCGTCTTACCAGCGCCATCTACCGAAGTCTTAATACCAGCAAATTCTTTACCAAACCCAACAGTGGCGGTTAGTATTGAGCGTTTGGAAGGGTTAGTCACATCTCGTAATTTCTTAGAATAATCACCCATGCATGACCAAGCTCCCTCAGAACCCCAGCTACCATTAGGTAAGTCTCCCGAGCATTTATCACTAATACTTAGAGGGCTGCTATTACCAGTCAGACTTAGATTCATCAAACCAGAAGCAATACTATTTGAACTTCTATTAGGCTCACCATCTGTCAAAAAGTAAATACCGTAGCCGCTACACTGTGAATCAGAAACTGGTGCGTTATAAGTCAGGTAATCATTGTTCTGATCTTTAGAGTCTTCAACTGAAGTCGTGTAACCACTTTGATCAGTATCATTTAACACTTTCTGATTTTTTTTAAGATAGTAACGTGTGTTTGAGTTTTCTGTCCAAAAGTCATCTACTCCTACTAGTACGTTTTTAGCTATCTCATCATTACCAGTTAGACTATTAGTTAGTCCAATAGCTGGAACCTGATTATACCTACCGGATTTACAGTCTAATATTTGAATAGTTTTCGTGGTGCTTTGAGAGGTCAAAGTACTAGCAGTCGCAGCATTATTGACACACTTTTCTAAAACAAAGTTTCCACTACTATTTTTGGTTATTCTTCCAAGAACTTTAAATGCCGTTTGGTTCGTTGCCGACACTGTTGTTGTACCCATCATATAGGCACCTGCTTCCGCATAAGCGTTGGCAGCTGGTGTAAAACCATCTGCCTTAAAACCCTTTAGAGCATTAATCAGTAAAGTACGTTGAGTCTCATCCAGTTTACGCGCTGGTACAAGAATGCTACCTGCTTTGTCATCAACATTATTATCACCTGTTTTATCAACAGAGTACTGACCCAAACCGATAATATTGTTACTTGATAATGTATAATTACCGGACGCATCTTTTTTTTCAAAGAGTTCAGTCAAGGCATTTTTTAATATAGTTAATCTAGATTGACGACCACCGAAATCCTTCGTACCCATAGATCCCGAAGTATCGAGCATTAGCGTTAGTACAGCACCACCTGATTCTGCTGCTTTATATATTTCCAAATCACCCAGATCGTTCCTACCCGCATTAACGGGTAAGGCCACCATAGAGAGTGCAACGGCATAGCATAAAGGCTTAACAGTCTGGCTAAGCTTAGAATATCGTAACTGATTAGGTATGAGCTTTTTTAAAATCATGATGAGTACTCTTATTTAACTACAACTGTTAAAAGGACTAATGGAGGCCTTGTTTATCTATCAATTAATTGTTAGCGGCTGTCTTACGGTTACCATTGACATCAATGCCAACCAGTTTCTGACAATCTTCATCTATTTTACCGTCTCCTACACCAAACCCATAACAAACCGTATTGTCCACGACGTTTTTGACATAAGCTTGCTGTACCAATGTTTTGGTCGCAACCCCCTCGTCTTTCATACATTCATCCAGTGATTCAGTGCTACCATCATTAGGGTCAATAGGTTTTTTAAGACAGTCGTTTATGTCTTCCTTACTAGCATTCGATAGACTAGGTAATATAGAAGTAGAACGAATATTAAAGACAGCAGACTCATTGCTTGGCTCATTAGCTTGTATACCAGATCCTTGTGTTACTGATTTAAAGCCCCCTTGTCCTACAACTACACGCGATGGGCGAGTAATATTAATTTGCGTTACTGAGTTACTACGAGCACTAGAGTAGCTTTCTGTCTTTGATATATCACAGTATCCACTACCCGTTGTCATCACCGTACCCCCATTAGGTTTTACGATGCTGGCTTGATTCAATTTAGCAAAGCTATTTAGTCGTGCGTTATAACAAAAAATATATTGATCATCGCGATTTGTACTACCTGCTTGAGAAAGATAATAGCCAAACATTCCCGTCCCTTCTATCACTGCATCTACATAATCTTGATCTGTATCGTTATCAAATATTTTCTCAATACGCTTATTTGCGCTATCTGAAGAGTTTAATAAAAACGTGTCTATTTGATCAGCAGTGGCTACTTTTAAATCTGTTGTACTTCTCTTAACCGCAATAATACCCACTAAAGTAATGAGCATTAAAAACATCAATACTACGATAAGAGTAACGCCTTCCTGTGATTGTCTAGTCATCTCATTTATCCTCTTTCAGTCAGATTATCCGCTTCATCAACTAGATACTGGGTATAGAGCTTTCTTTAACAGCTCTTGAGTTTCTCAACATAATATTCGACTCATATACTCTGCGAATAAAAGCGCTGGAAGTATCTGAAGACAAATCTCTTTTTTCTCCAAATACTATAAAACTAGATGCTCCACTCTCCCCTGTAATGGGGCGATCAGCTCGTACTAAAACAGACAGTTTTGCAGATATAATATCTGTCGTCGTTATAGTAGACGTACTAGCTGAAGATTCTGCCTGTTGAACAGTTTTCAAAAAACTCATATATTGTTCAGGAGTAAAATACCTTAAACTAACCGAAGTATTAGTTGGACTGGTAGCGACAACCTCTACTCCTAGCAAGACACCAAAATAATCAACTCTTGGAATAACGACTTCTCCAGCATCCCCAAAATCTCTTATATTCCGAGTAGCCACTAATTTAGTACTGTCCTTACCACTGATTTCTTGTGCTGCAAGTTCTGCTGTACTCAAGTCTTCTTTGATATAACGTCCAGCGTCACAACGTAGCTCATAACTTTTTATATTTGATTCATAATTAGACTTATTACTCTGAGTAACTTCGTTAAGAAAATACCTTTCAATAACAACCTGTCCTGGTATCATCGTCAAACGTCCATCCCGATCTATTTCTACAGGTCCCCGAACTAAGGAGCCTTCACAGTCGTACATATTCTGCGGTGCTTCGTACTGTATAGTGAGTTGGGAGCTTTTTAAGTCTGTAATGTTACTGTTCCCTGCTTTCCAAGCGTTGTTAACGCTACTTGTGCTTTGGTTTCCACTTCTGGTTAGATAGCCAGCTGTAATCTCTTCAGCACCAGCGCTCGACTTGGTTCCTCCCATTTTAATACCATTCATATTATTCTTAGATTTGTCTGTCTGGGTAGTACTAACCAAACTACTGTCACTGGTCATAACCAGACCTGCCGTAGGAGTGAAAGGATTGTTAGTATCCGCCATACCTAAATTACTGAGCCTTATACTCTTTTCTATATTTTGAATACCAAAAATACTCGCTTCTAATATATCTGTACCGCCAGCCTGTACGCTACTGGTTTTAACGCTTGTCAAATAAATTTGCATGACCGCTGCTGAGATTAAAAGACCTAAGGTAAGAGAGATCATTAGTTCTATTAAAGAAAAGCCGTCCTGAGTATATTTGATATTCATTAGTAAGACTCCATAATCAAGCAATCAGAACCTGCATGATATATCCCAAACGCATCGGCACAAGCCTTACTACTCGCTGAACTGTCTCCAAACACTGGCTCTGTTCCGTTCCATGAAGTGATAATACATTGACGTAACTGTTTGTCCGCAGTACCAGGACAAGTAATCATATTGAGTAAAACGCCGTTTTCACATGCTTGTTTCATCGTACTCCAGCTATTGTATTGACCTAGCTGTTCTTCGGTACATGACTCACTATCACAGTTCTTTGTGACAGTACTCGTTTTATAGTTTTCGACAGCTGCACAGTAATTCTTTGAGGCAGATACTTTGCTTAATACACTTTGGATATCCTTTTGATAAGCCAGTATATTATTAGAATTTAATCGTAAATCTTCAGACAAGCCACGCATTACTGTATTAGCATTTGCTATTAGCACGCTATCATCTGTTGCTTTTATAGATACCATATTGAGTGCACTAAACCCCAATACTGCAACTGCTAGTAGTAACAGAGCAACTAGCACCTCAACCAAACCCACGCCTTGTTGGTTAATAATTTTAGTCATGGGCACGTTCCTTCGGATCTATTACTAATAACGGCAGTAGCACTGACTAAGATTTTTATAGGACTAGCTGCACTATTGCTATCACATATAGTATATGTGGTAACTTCTGCGACTTTATTTGGCTTAAATTCATTACTGCTACGATCTGATTTAATTGTACTTTTAGCATCATACCTATAACTTTCTACCGTGCTATCTACCGTACCTGACACTATATGCTGAATATTTATTACCTTATTAGTATTATCAAAGCTTATCGTTAGTGGTTGACGACGAATAACACTTTCTACCTTAGCCTCTTTTAGTGCATTAGCAAGCGTCGCAGCTGTCGATTTCACGCGCTGGTTTGCAAGTTGAGTGCTAATATTAGGTGCCGCAATACCTGCAATAATGGCAAGAACAGCAATCGTTACCATCAGCTCAATCAAGGTAAACCCTAAACTGGCTGTTCTTAGCGAGGTCGGTAGACTATTCATAGATGCGTTCACATCAAATTCCTATTTAGCACTGCTAATGTCTGTCTCTTATCAGTCTTTGTTTTAAAATAACTAAAATCTAGTGTCAGTTTTGCTAATAGTTTTATAATTAGCTTAACTAATAATATGCAATTTTTGTTCCACAACATTCTGTTCATGTTATATACGGATGAACAATAATACATACTTGATAGACCAGTAAATATGTATGTATTTAATAATATAGCGTTACGATGATATATAAGCAATATATTAATAATTTCAATTAGATAGATGATTTTTAGGACTGACTGCCATGTGCTAATACGTAAGCAGAAATTTGATAACTATTATGGCTGCTATCCGTTGCTGATTTTACTGCTGCAGGTGGAATGAACGCTCGCGCTAAAGCTTGTAAGCTTGCACCTGTAGTAGATACGTCATCAAAGAATAGTAAGCGTTTTGTAGGAGGGTTTTCGATTAGAGCAAAGGCGTTATCTAAGTTGCTAAGACGTTCGGCACGAGACAGTCCTTGCTGACTAACTGTATCGTCAATACGCTTAACGCCCTGCCATAAAGGAATTTGCCAATGTTTAGACAATTGGGCAGATAGAATACTGACAGGATCGAACCCACGTTTGACCAGTCGTTGACTTGTCGTTGGCATAGCAACAATCACGCTGTTATTGCGATGACAACCGTGTGGACGCGGTAATTGACGTATGGCATGTAACAGTAATGGCAATTTCGTCATATCTTCTTGATGCTTAAATGCTCGGATAGCTTGACGTATTGGATACTCGTAGTAAGTAGAGGCTTGGATAGATAGAGATATACTAGGAGCGATATCCACTTCAAAAGGTCTTGGCAACCAAGTAATATCGTTGTGACAGTGAGTACAAAGTAAACCACTGCTCAAATGGCTGTTTACTTGATGAACGATATTAGTAAGAAAAGAGTGTTTCTTTAAGGCTATCCGTGTAGGCGGCGCATTCGTTATATTATCTAGGCTAGATGGCGCTTGATGGTGCAGTAGTTGAGATTGTGGTGTACTACGATAAATACGGCATAGTTGGCAGCGCATATCCATATACTCTGCCAACCACAGTCCAGTTTGATAAGGCGCTAAGCAGCGCATAAACTATTATTTGTCATAACTTATAATAAATTCCACCTATGTTAGAGCCTTTCCTAAAATGATGTCCGTTTTGAATTAAAGCCCTTTCCAATCGTTCAGTACGATACCGAAGCCGATAGAGGTATTTTCATGATTATAATCAATGATCGACTCACCATAGCCTTGGAATAGCTGAACCATACCATTAACGTTCTCTGAGATAGGATAGATATAGTCGATTTGCGCAGCACCTTTATTGGTACCTGGATTGTAGCGCAAGGTACCGCTAATGCTCTGATCAGCCGGCAAATCATATAAGAATTTGATATCACCGTAGCCCATGTAGTCTTCGATATCTGGATTATCGTCATCACTACTACTTTCATTATTTACGCGAGCCCACAGACGCGGTATGACGGACAGCTTACCCCACTCTGCCCCTGCCATGAGATAAGCACGATTCCATGAACGTGATAAGGGATCATCCTGTCCATTTGAGTGATGCACAGCACCAGCCCCTAACATACGTAAACGCCCACCAAAAGGCAGATCTGCTGTCACAGGTTGGGTTAAGAATATTTCAGGTTGATAATCGGTAGCACGAAATGGACGCGAGTTGTCTTCGTTATAAACTTGCCAATGTGATTCTTGGGTATAGCCAAACCATAGATCAGCACTGGTATCAAACAAGTCTTCTGCGACTTTTGTTTTTAGGGACAATTGGAATTTTAGCTCAGTTTCGCGTATATCATTAGAATCAAAAGGATCTGTTTCTTGCGATGGTGTACTTGGATTCAAATTAGGATCGAAAGTATAAAATAATGGCAACAGATATGTCGGTCGATATGGTCTGACCGTCCAAGTACCACGCTCACTATTTTTGTCTAGATCATAAGATAGACTGAGTGGCGAGAATTTTTCGATATCTGTTTGAGTGACACCTATATTTTCTAAAATTTGTGCCTCGCTATTCGTTTCAGCATCTACTTCTACGTTGCCATTTGCCTTCAATTTGCTGGCTGCTGTTTGCTGACTGGTCATCAAAATGGTATCTGCATCTTCAACTGTTGTCCCACTCATCGCCGTTTGAGACTCAGCCAATACCACTTTTGGATTACCTGAGACCGTACTTTGAAAGGTTTTTGCCAAATCAATTGGTTGTTTAGTTGAGGTATAGCTTGGCGTCTTACCCTGGTCAGCTACTTTATCAAAACAAGCGAGTCGAGCAGCACTAGACTGGACTTGAGTACATTCAGAAAACAGCTTGGCTTGCTGGGCAATAAATTCTTTGCTAATTATTTTGCCACTTTGTGTACCCACGTCAGAAGATATCGCACTGTTATCGAGACTCTGTGATAGGTCAAGATCCTCATATTCAAACGCAGCTTCAGGTGCTGGCAGTTCGTTATAAGTCTGAGAATCATCAGCAGCTTGTACTTGTATCGCGGTAAAACCCAACGCAAGCGCAACTGCAATACGAAGAGGCATATGTGCATTCTGGTAAGACGGCTGTTGGTGACGCTGAGTAATGGTATGGGCAAACATAAGTGTCCTTTATCTAACTAGCATTAGCGCCAGCAGAGTATATGAGGTAATTAATATAGCCATTAGCGTTGTCGCTAAAATAGAATTGACTGAGCCTGTCAGCTAATCGCAGATATTAGGAGCGGAAAAAATGACAATTAGCGCCCCTGCTGCATTGTTTCCTTATTGTAATGAAAATATAAGCACGATACTAGCTTTATCGATAGTTAAAATAAGCGCCTATCAATATAATCGCTTATATAACAAATACTTAATAAATATTCTATAGTATGAATTTAATGGCATCAAAAAAGCCAGCATACTTTTCTTAGTATACTGGCCTTCTTAATATTCTTAAGGATTTTCGAAATATCACACTGGTTTCTTAAGTGTTCATTATTAAATGTCAGTTATTTAGCGAGGATAATGTTTGCTCAAATTTTGAGCGACCAATTTCACCAACTTGCTGATTTACTAGCTGACCATCAATATAATACAGTAGCGCTGGTGGACCAAAGAGTTGGTAACGAGACAACACGGCTTTTGAGTCTGCTGTCGTCTCAGTGATATCGAGCTTCACTAGTTGCCAATCTTGCATCTGCGCTGGACGATTATGAAACAGGTTCTTGTCCATAATGCGGCACTCAATACACCACTCTGCTGTCAGATCGACAATAACATTCGGATTGGCTGCGACAATAGCATCTAGCTCTGCAAGCGTCGTGATCGTCTTATCAGTGGTACTATCACTATTCACTGGTTGACCAGACGTTGACTGTACCATCATCGGTGCTGCACCCAATGACGCTAGTGGATGTAAGCTATCGTCATTGCCCAATGCAGCGCCAACTATTAGGCAAGCCGCCCAAATACCAGCGATAAGGCTTAGTGCTTGGGTCAACATACGACCTTTACCTAGCCAACTCCATGCCCATGTTGCCACGACCATAAACCACAATGCCCATACCATCAGCATGACTGGCGATATAAAAACGCGCTCAATCAATAGCAGTGCCACGGCAAACAGTAGTAAAGCAAAGCCTTGCTTGACCCAATTCATCCACTCGCCTGCCTTTGGCATAATCTTGCCTTGAGTCGCACCGATTAGAATAAGCGGCGCTGATAACCCAAAACCTAGCATGAATAAAGCGGCAAAGCCGAGCAACGGACTACCAATGGTAGAGACCGCTAATAATGCCCCAAATAATGGCGCAGAAACACAAGGTGACACGACTAGCGCTGATAAAAACCCAGCGATTAAACTGCCGCCTGTACTACCAAGCTTACTGTCACCTGCTTGGCTTAAGCCTTGCATCTTTCGACTGATCGCTTGTGGTAATCGCACACTGAAAAGACCTAACATGTATAGTGCGAGAAGTATAAAAACAATAGCAAAGCTAATGAGAATAATTGGATTCTGCAGCCAACCAATAATACCTAAAGACTCACCGAATACTGCAATGACAGCGCCCAAAATACCATAAGCAGTCGCTACCCCAATCGCGTAACTGGTGGTCAAGATGACACCGCGTTTGACCGTTGGGTTTTGTTCGCGGGCTACGATATTGGCCACAATAGGCAGCATCGGTAGGACGCAAGGCGTCAAAGCTAAGCCTAAGCCTGCTAAAAATAATAGTACTAACGCCAACCAAGGGTGAGAAGCCAAACCAAAAGGATCGCTATCAACGAAACTGTTGCTCAAGGTACTTTCGCTATTGGCCGTCTCGCCTGTTACGCTGCTATTTGCTGCAGAAATCGTATTCGTCGCTGCACTACTATCTAAAGAATCATACTCTACAGCGCTGTCATCAATGAGATCATAATCAATAGCCCCATCGTCTGTCAGTGCTTGCGCCTCATCAGGCAAAGTATTATCAAGAGCTGTTGAGCTTGCTTCCTCTGGTGTCGCCGTAGCACTATTCTCTGAATCGGTCGAGCTCGCACTATCTGCTGATACCTGCGTCGATGCAGCTGCAATATCGACAGTCGTATTAATCTTTTCAGGTGGATAGCACAGTCCTGCTTTTGCACAGCCCTGCCAGCCGACGACGATAGCGGCACCATCTATACTCTTGCCACTATTGTTCGTCAGTGTGGTGGTAGCGACCATGTTGGCTTGATCAAATACCAGTACTTTGCCAAAAGTCGGGTCATCTATCGAATATGGTGTCTGGCTAAAGGTAAAAGGTGCAGCCGTCACGCCAGCGGGTAGCGTAAGCTTAATTTGCTTTTTATAGACGTAATGTTCAGGAGTGATATCAAAATTAATAGATAACCGCGTACCTGCTTTGACAGGGGTACTATCTGTACTTACCTGAAACGCTTGATCTACTGGCAAGAACTTTGACTTCGATGAGCTTTCACTACTACCAAAAAGGTCGCCTAACCCTGCCGCCTGTACTGTTGATGTCGTTGACAAACCTGTCAGCAATGAGCCACTAGCGATGGCAAGCGCTAAGATATGGGATTTTTTCGAATGGGTAGATACGCTAAATGATGAGGACTTTGGTGATGTCTTGATGGACATGAATGGCTACCTATTATTACCGATATTTTAATCAATCTGCTCGATATTTATCTGCGGGTCGCAGCAATGTCTATCTTGGTTTTGACTTTTTCTGGTGGATAGCATAGGCCAGCGGTTGCACACCCTTGCCAACCAATAATAATAGGCGCATTTTTGGCACCCTTACCATTACTGGTCGTCAGTGTCGTGGTTGCAATGACGCTTCTTTGCGTAAATACAGGAACCTGACCAAAGGTCGGATCATTGATTGATACTGGTGCTTGATTGAAAGTGAATGGAGTGGCGTTTATTCCTTTAGGGAAGCTCAACGTAAGCTTATCCTTATAGACATAATGCCCTGGCGTAATTTCAAAACTGATCGACAACCGCGTGCCTTTGGAAGTCGCTTTGGTATTACTGACCATCTGAAAGGCTTCATCCACTGGTAAGAACTTTGATTTTGCCGAGGAGCTATTTTTAAATAAGTCATTTAACCCTGCTGCTTGTACACTGATCGATGTCATTGACAGAACCGTTACTAATGAAGTGCTTGCAACAGTTAGAACCAATTTATAAAGGTTTTTAGAAAAATATTTATTAGACTGTTGAATCGACATAGATAATTACCTTTAATTACAGTTTGCGATGACTATTTTGCTGAGCGCTTAGATATATTTATAGCACTGGCTATCAAACTTGTATTGAACAGTAGGCGATTTATCTACTGATAAAAAATATCAACCAATAAAGGAATATTGGTTGATATTTATAAATTGTTGAAAGTGCATCGATGAACTAATGTTTCATTCTACAAAGCTATATCAGTATCAGAACTTATTCACTATACGTCTGTTATTAAGCTTTATAGTTGAGCATAAAGATCCGCATCTTGACCTTCACCACCTTGTTGACCATCAGCACCTAACGAAAATAAATCGTAAGGTCGCCCTTCACTACCTGGTGCAACATACTGCATCTCATTTTCCCAGCCATCAGTTGGATAGCCCCCTTTAATATACCCACCTTCAGGATAGTTTTTTGCATCAGCTGGCGGTGTCGTAAGCGCTTCTAACCCTTGAGCGGTCGTTGGATAGCGTGAATTATCAACCTTATACATATCTAACGCATTTGAGACAGTGGCAAGCGCTGTTTCAGTTGTTTTAACACGGGCCTTATCACTTTGACCAACTACTTTTGGTACCACTAACCCAGCAAGAATGGCTAAGATCACAATAACAACCATAATCTCGATAAGAGTGAATCCTGCTTGACCAGACTTTGTCCTCACACTGCGCTGCATAGCTGAAGAGGCAATCTTTTGGTCACTTACAATATTTGAATGGGATTGCGTATCGTGAATAGCACTTCTTGGCGTCATATTTACTTGGAATTTGTCAGTCATAGTCATCGCTTTGGTCATCACAGTTATGTAAATAGTAAAAGTGGCGTTCTATTGTGGCTCTCATCAATGATATATCAATGAGCTCTGAAACTATTGTCACTATAAACCATGGTTTTATTTTTATCCAGCGCTGCACCCAGTTTGAATTTGCTATCTTAGCCAAAGTTAAATATTAGCTGACATCAAATGTATGACTATTAAAACGTGCTTACTATAGCGCGGTGCTGGCGTTTGCCATAGCAAAAATAGCGTTCGTTCAACAATATACAACAGTAAGCAAACCTTAAGAAAGCTAGTCCAAGGTTTAGCAAGCAAGTTAGGTGATATGAATAGAGTAAAAGAGAACTAAATAGAGGTTTTGGAGATAGGAAGCTGTCTGTATGTGAATAGCATAATGAATCATAGGCTAGCGACTGAATCTAGCCTGCTAAATCGTTCATATTAACGATAGGTAGCATAACCGCCATTACAATAATCATAACTACTACGCCCATCAACACCAGCATTAAAGGCTCAAGTAATGATAATAAGGTGCTGATAAAATTGGTTGCTTCTGCCTCCTGCATATTGGCGGCACGGCTCAGCATATTTTCAAGCTCGCCTGAGTTTTCTCCGCTTTTTATCATCTGTACCATCATCGGTGGAAAGTAAGTAGATTTCTCTAGTTGACTAGACAAGCTGGAGCCTTCTGTGACCCTATCAGCCGCAGTAATAATCGTTTTTTGGATATGTAAATTGGTCGTGACCGCAGCCCCAATATGTAATGCCTCAATCAGTGGCACCCCTGATCGTACTAGTATCGCAAGGGTACTGGCAAACCGCGCGGCATTCAGACCTTTGGACAATCTAGCTAGTATCGGCAATCTAAGCACCACGCTATCGATAGTTAATTTACCTGCTTGCGTTTGGGCAAAACGGTAGAATAAAAATGCGGTACTTGCCAATACCAGTAATATTAACCACCACCACTGAGTAATGATATTCGATAGCGTGAGAACGATTTGAGTAATTAAAGGCAGTGCTTGCTCAGACTGTTCAAAGACTTTGACAATTTTGGGCACGACGAAGCTCATCAGCCCCATAATTACCGCAATTGCCATTACCATCAGGACAATTGGATAGACCATAGCCCCTTGGATTTTCTTTTGGAGGGCAAAACGGTTTTCGGTGTAGTCTGCTAGCTGATTGAGGATAAGGTCAAGATGGCCAGATTTTTCGCCTGCAGCAATCGTAGCGATATATAACGGTGGAAAGCTAGCAGCTTGTTGCAGAGAACGTGCTAAGCTGAGCCCTTCCAAGACATGTGAGCGTACCGCAAGCATTAGGGATTTGATATGAGTCTTTGGAGATTGCTTAGCAACCGCTGCCAAGGTTTCCTCAAGTGGGATACCCGCTGCTAGTAGCACAGATAGCTGACGTGTCAGCAATGCCAGCTCGTATGCAGACGGTTTTTTGTAGCGGTTTTTGCTCTGACTCTGTCTGTCATTGACCGGGTTGACTTCAACTGGTGTCCATTGCTTATCACGCAGCTGCTGGCGAATTTGCCGCGCAGAATCCCCTTCTAGCAAGCCTTTTTGGACAACGCCATGGTCGTCAAGCGCTTTGAAATGATAGGCAGGCATGGCAACAGATATCCTAAGAGGCTTACAGGTAGACAGTTATAATTTATGACTTAATAGAAATTTATTAATTTGACATTCAACGCTTAGAGCAGTGGCGTTGAGTCATTACTATCAGGCATTAAACCTTGTAATAACAAGACATCCAGATGCTGCTGCTGTAGTTTTTTATCAAAGTCATTGACCTCAGCGATTAGCATTCTTTCAATGCGTTTGTCACTCGCAAAAACACTCAAGCGCGCGCAGATGACAGCCAACTGATAAATACGTTTTTTGCAATAACCGTCAAGACCTTGTAATAATCTAACCATATGCGGGGTTTCAAGACTGGCGTAATCATAGTCAGCCACGACTTGCTGGCCAAGGGCTGTGACGCCATAAGTAATCGACAGATGGGCACAATAATAACAGCTGAATAAATAACCAACCACATGACCGATATAATAGCCTCGATCGTAGGTAAAACTACTCACGCCAAAGTGCCCAAGTACATAACTATTGAGGCTACCTTGGTCGCGAATTGGCTTGCTGTGCTTTAACTTACCGACCGTAGCAAAGCACAATGGATTGCGACCATCTTGAGTCGTCAGCTGCCAACCGGCGGGCTGCTGTGCAGGCATATGAAGCACGATATCTGCAATAATATCATCGACCACATGCAGCTGCTGCCAGAGTCTTTCGAGCGTATCCGTATCCATCAACCCACGTTTATCAAGCTGCTGCGCAAGTAAATATTGCTGATATTCTGCGAATTGCGGCTTCAGGGTTTGTACTAAGTAAGTAGGACGCGTATTGGCAGATGCCATATATAACAGTCGAGTACGCTCATGCTGAGCACGATAAAGCGCAACACGCTGCGTAGCGATATTGGTTTCTTGAACCACAGGTTTTGCAGCTACTGTAAGGCTATCGGATGACTCAGATATTACTGCTTCAGTTGTTACCTCATCAGCATCTGATAAGGTAAACATCGTCAATAACGCCGCCTTATCAGGTGTCTCTACCGACTCATTTTTCGGCGCATCTTTGCTGACATGCGGGTTCTCTATAGCAGTGTTTTTATCAACATTACTTTCTGTTTTAGCAGTTGTAATGGTCTCTTGTTGGCCATTGCTTCCTGCATTTAGCTTTGCGGTCGGTTCAGTCATAACATACCATCAGCAGCGAAAATAAACATCGTCTTGATCCTTTTATATGCCTATCCTATAAGGACATATAACGCGCTATAACATCAACGCTTTTGTCTTGACGACTCATCAACCCATAGTACCTGAACACAGACTCAATGTCAGCTGCCCTTAACTAAAATAGCCATAGCAAGTTACCAAAGGTCTTATAGATATGAGTGACTCAACGTTTATAAACAATATATATTCACAAATTAAAAAAAGCGCCAAGGACATGTAAATGACCTTAGCGCTTATCGTCGAGATTCTATTTAAATAAACAGAAACTAGAACTAGAACTAGAACTAGAACTAGAACTAGAACTAGAACTAGAACTAGAATTAGAATTAGAATTAGAATTAGAATTTTAACTATGCAAGATTGTGCTGTCGATACTGCTGACGGTACGCTTTTGGCGAGACACCATACACACGTTTAAATGCTTGACTAAAAGTTGAATCTGAAGCATAACCCACCATCTCGCTGATACGGCTAATACTGTTTTGCTGTAAGCGTAAATAGCGAGCCGCCAATCGTAAGCGGTAATCAATCAGATAAGTCAGTGGCGGCATACCAACAGTGTCTTTAAAACGCTGTGCAAAGCTAGAACGCGACATCCCTGCCACTTCAGCAAGCTGATGAATGGTCCAGCTCTCACTCGGTGCACCATGCATCGCGGCTAGTGCCTTGGTCAAAAATGGATCCTTCATGGCTTTGAGCCAGTTTTCTGTGGCTTCAGGTAAGCTTTCAATATAGACGCGCAAACACTCAATCATCATGATGCTTGCCCAATGATTGATTACAGCCGTTTTACCCATACGTTCACGCTCAGCTTCTAGTGTTAGCAGCTTTATCTCTACATCAATCACTTCAAATCGACCGTCAGCAGCATCATTGAGTTCAGGCAATATCGGTGGCAGTACTGACAACAGAGGGTTAATCATCTCTTTGTCGTACTTACATTCGATCAGTATCAAAGATGAATTGGGGTCTCCATCGCCATCGATATCAAGTGTACGCTCGGTACAATTACTCAATAGCTCATCAAGCGACTCAGCAACATCGCCATGATGGTTGAGTGCATAACTCACATGCTTGTGTGCATTCGGAATCATGATCATATCGCCAGCGCGAGCTTCTCGTAGACCATTACCAACATCGATGCAAAAACCGCCAGACATTACCAAGTAAAATAAAATGGTGTCTTTTCTAGTAATAGAATAAGACCAATTGCCAGTGCCATTTAGACGATAATACTTAGTCTCAAATAAATGCACGTTTTGTAGCAATACACTCAGTGCGTCCATCAATCAATTCCTCAATAATGCAGATTAATAACGATTCATCTTAAAAAAATAATACTCTTAATAACAAGTTCTGTCGGTTTGCTCTATGCCAATACTTGCTCCAATAAATAATTTTTATTAAATACAATGGATGTGATAACACTTAAGCATAATGCATCATTTAAAACGCCATGTCTATTTACTTATTAGAATTACTAAACAATAATAGAGTAGACACAGTCACGCTAGGCCTTAAGGGAAAGCTACAGGAAATGTTGATAAGAATTTGGGGGATTATCTAGTATTGAAGGTGCTATCAAACTCAATCTATTTAATATTATAAAGATAATATAGAGATAAAATCGAATAGGCATAAAAAAATCGCCATCAAGGGCGAGTGCTATTACTGATATATTTTTAGATTAAGATATGATTTGTATGTAGATACATACAGAATAAAATATGGGGCGACTGATGGGACTCGAACCCACGACAACCGAGATCACAACCCGGGGCTCTACCAACTGAGCTACAACCGCCATAACTATTGCCAAAGAATAGGCAAGATTTGCAGGCTAAATGGTGCGCCTGGCAGGATTCGAACCTGCGGCCACCTCCTTAGAAGGGAGATGCTCTATCCAGCTGAGCTACAGGCGCTCTTAGAGGACTTTTATATACTAAGCTTACTTTACGATATATTTTACTATATCAGAAACTAAACCGTTATACATAAAAAAAAGCCTGTAAGGCTCTTAAAATAGATGGTCGGAGTGATAGGATTCGAACCTACGACCCTCTGGTCCCAAACCAGATGCGCTACCAAACTGCGCCACACTCCGAAATTCTCTATTATCACGATAGTTTGTTAATCAACTCGTTGTTGGCAATGCCGCTAACTTGTTAATGTTCCTCGCTATCGAGGTGCACATATTAAGGGGTAAAGGCGATTGTGTCAACACCTATTTTCGATTAATTTCAAATAATCGCTAATTTTTTTAAAATTACGTCAATTTTACTAAAATAATGACAGTAAGACCCTTTATCCATCAGTCATTCACGCTGTCATTGATAACGTTATTAAGCTTTGTCCAAATGTGGCAGTACTTCACCATTGAGTGTGCCTGTCAAAACATCAAACGGCATCAACCATAAATGGGCATCGGCTGATTCATTGTTTTTAATATTATCGCTACTAACGCTATCATTACTACCATAATGAGTTTGCTGCTTGAGCGCTACTGGCTGCCTATCACGACCTAGCACCGGATAAACCAACCAGACCTGCCCCGCCAAGTAAGCTTGTGCATAGCTAGTCAATTGATAAGCGTCGCTCGCACTAATTGCAGCAGCATGCGGTAAGTACTTCCACTTAATGTCGATGACATGACTGTAGCGACCTTTGGTTTTGTTTTTGGCTTTAGTTTGATTAGCTGCTATATCGTTCTGGTTTTGACAATCATCAGAGGCAGTTTTAAATATTAGCAAATCAGGCCGTATAGATAAGCATGCTAGTCCCTCAGCATCGTTTAGCCAGACACTTTGGGTCTGATAAAAAGGACGGTAACTACTACTAATCTGTTGAAACATCGATGCGATACGCTGACTTGCCCATTGCTCAAAAGCTTGATTCATATCAATTAACAAACACAATCTTAGCTGAGAGCAGTTTTGTCTATTTGTATCAATACCGTTACCTGTCGCAGCTGTCGTCTGTTTCAATAACCAGTATGCCAAGTCTACTAACTGCTGCGCGGCATGCAATTTTTGCTTTTGGAGTGGCTGAACGTCTAGCTGACGCTTTGCTTGAGCATATATTACCGCTATCTGCTGCATTTCGCGGTTGCTTAGCGTAGGCACTTGCTGCCATGGCTGCAACAGTTTTGAAGAAATAAACTGGGGCAATAAAGGCATCAAGTAAACCAATGCACTCTTAATCAATCGATTGGCCAACATGTCGTGACTTAATACGCTACTTTCACAGATGAACTTATGCGGTTGCATACTATTATGACGCAGTTGCTCTTTGATAAGCAGTCGACCTTGCAGGGATGCCTGATTTTCAATCTGAGCCTGATAATGCTTGGTTGGTTGATAATCCATTAAACGCTGCAAAAACTGCTCAATCAGCCAATCTGATATAGGCAATACTTTCAACGGTAAAGGAGTGGACTGGGAACTAAACTGACCGAAATTTTTCGTATTGGGTAGCTTACGATTGTTATGCGCATCAAGATGAATTAAATCCGATAGCATACCCTGTACCCAATGACGGGTCTGGACGATATCATTGCTCTGAGTAGACTGATTGAGCTTTGGCAATATCTCCAGCGTCATGCCGCTAGGTAGTAGAATAATCCCAATATAGTGCCCAACTTTAAGCTGCCACTGTCCTCGCTTACGCTTGATAGTAAATACTGCAAACTCTTGCGCTATTAGCCAATCGAAGTCAGATGCTTGCAAAAAATCATGCACGGTCAAACGTTGATGCTCAAACACGGTGATAACATTCATAGTAGCGACACTACTGTTAGAAATACGAGTCTGGCGACTGCTTACCCTAATAGAGTGCTCTTTAGCGTAATATAGATTATTCGTTATCACTGAACAGTCACCCTGCTAGTACAAACGCTGATAGATAGCAGCATTATTAAACTCACCATCCCTAGCAATCAGATCGGCATTGATAGTATAGCTATTCATACTCATAGACTGACCAAGAAAAGATCCCTGCCCTGCAAACGTTTGGTGTTCATCGGAAGCATTGTTTTGGTTGCCCATCGGATTATACAAGTCGTCATTCATCAATACTTGACTGTCCTGTACGAACTGCTTGCTCGTCGGTTGCTGCTCATCTCTAAAGATATACTGCAGCACCGTAATTTGGCCACCAGCTGCTTGAGCCAATTGAGGAATAATTTGTTCAGCGAGAGCCGTTTGTAATTGCTCTAACTGAGTGACTGCGAATAAAAACGCATGACCCAACTGCGCTTCTACTCCCAGTGTCTGCACGATACGTCTATTCAAGCCTGTTAGTAATTTACTCGAATCTATCGCACCTGCTTCTGAACCGTCAGATAGGCCAGCATCAATGTCATTGCTGTCATAAATTATCGATAGTAAATTAGGCTGCGGTGGACAATCCACAAAGCGAAAACGTCGACGTAATGCCATATCAAGTGGCGCTAAAGAATGGTCTTGGGTATTCATAGTGGCATAAATATCAACATTGGCAGGCACACTAAAAGCACGCCCAGAATACGCCAAACTCACTGTCATCGCATTTGGCTTGCCCGCTCGTTTATCAGGCTCTATCAAACTAAGAAGCTCACCAAACACCCGTGACACGTTAGCACGGTTAATCTCATCAATCAGCATGGCATAACGCTGCTGAGGGTCACGGGCGGCGCGTTGGCATAGCTTTAAAAACGCCCCATCTTGCACCGCGTAACTCATTTGATTTTGATTAGAAGGGCTGTTATTTGCTTGTGCAGCGCCATTCATGACAGGGCGTATACCTTCTACAAACTCTTCATAACCGTAGGCTTGATGGAAGCTCACCATACTAAAACGTTGCTGACCGATGTTTTGATTTTGATGGGCTTGGTTGTCACTCTGTGCCTGCTGAAACTCTGCTAATCGCTGCGATAAATCTTCTAGTAGCACCATACACTCAGGTAATAAATACCATGCTCCACTATTGTCTTTATCAAAATAAGCTTGGCTAGCGCGGTTATCAAAACTGACTGTTTGAGAGTTTGTAGGACTATGTCTGCGTAACTCTAACCAAGCTGTACTATCCAGATTTTTCTCACGTGAGTTCTGAGCAGCTTTGGTCATAAAAAAAGGATGATCAATAATTTCTCGTACCTTTAACAAATCCTGTTGTTCAGCACGTAAATCTAAAAATACCAAACATAATACTTCGCGCCAGCTTAGACCTTGCAGCAGCTGTTCTAATAAGTCTTCATTTTCAGTCTTGGGTAGATAGTCGGTATATTGCTTCGCGATTTGCAGCAATCTATAGGTTTTACCTGTACCAGCAACGCCCGTATAAATAATATTGGTCGGTTCATGAGCAGACATATAAGGCATAACATTATCCAGCGGCATTGAAAACAGGTTTGAAATAGACATGCTAACATTTTGTCATTATAACGTGGCTGTCTATTGGCATGGTAACTATAGTCAATCCTCTATACATTAGATACGGTGTCCGTCTCGCTTAGTCTACTATTTGTAGTACTTTCACTCGGCTTCCTTGTATCCAAATTATATTGAACTGACTATACCAATCACTTAATAATACCAATGTCCAAATGTTGCTGACATATAAGATGACTAGGCTGCTTTAAGTGGCGATCTAAATTGATGACATAACCTAGCAACATAGCCACGCTACTATAGTTTTGTAAGCGCAGCAGTTCATGCTAATAATAGTAGGAAGGCAATGGTTGATGTACCATAGTATTTATAGCGACTTTCATTATCTATATTTTTGTCGCTATCATAAAAAGCCATGCTAAGAATGTCATTCAACTCATTTACGTTAAGGAATTTTGTATGTCAGGATTATTAAAAAAACTACCCGCCAAGTTGACCAATAAACTGCCAGCCAAAGTATCTGACAGCACAAAATCTTCAGTTGAGAAACCCAGTAGCACGCTAAAACCAATTAGTAATCAGTTTACTAAACTGTTATCAGTCACCAAATATCTGCCTGCTGGAGCACGCTCAAGTATTTTATCTAAAGCCTTTGGCAAGGTCGTCCCCTATGTCGGCACAACTGGCATTTATTATGAGACGGTAGAACCAAACCAAGTCGTTGTTAGTTTAAATAACAATAAAGCCGTCCAAAACCATATCGGCTCTATCCATGCAGTCGCCATCACGTTACTGGCAGAGACAGCAACGGGGTTTATTTTGGGTTTAAACTTGCCCTCTGATCGCATTCTGCTGATTAAATCTTACTCGGTAAATTTCCATCGTCCGATCAAAAAAGGTCAAATTGCTGCTATTGCAAGCTTGTCTGATGAACAGCGTTTGGATATCCTAAACACGCCAAAAGGTGAGATGATTATTCCTTGTGTCATCAAAGATCGTGAGTCTGATAGTGACCGTGATCCAATTGTGGTTGAGATGACGTGGGCATGGATACCAAAAGCGGAGCTAGAGGCACGCCGCCAAGGTAAAGCGTCTGAAAAAGTCGCAGAAGATGACTCTAAAGCCGAGGCAACAATCGAAGAAAGTGATGCCTCATCTACTCAAAATAATAGTACTGATAAATAGTTAATAAAAAATTGATAACAAACAAACCCAACGAGGAAACAGTATGTCCAAACCTAGTACTTGCCTATCTACGCTAGCGCTAGCCACTATATACTCATTGGGTTTTTTTTATAGCGCTAATGCCAATACGACGACGGCTGTCAGCATTGCTAAGTCTTCTCCTACTTTCTTGGGCGATGGCGGGACTTATCTTTTTTCAGAGGCTGTACGCGTGGGCAATACATTGTATATGTCGGGACAAATTGGCTTTAAAGATGGCAAACTGGTCAAAGGCGGTATCAAAGCTGAAACCAAGCAAGTGCTAGATAATATCCATAGCACGCTATTAAAGTATGGCTACCGAAAGTCTGATATTGTTAAATGTATGGTCATGCTGACTGATATGGATGACTTTGATGACTTTAATAAGGTCTACAAGGCTGAGATGATAAAGCCTTATCCTGTACGCTCAGCTTTTGGCGTATCAGAACTGGCTGCTGGAGCAAGCGTTGAGATTGAATGTATGGCTGCAAAATAATAGCGACTAAAAACTCTAAAGCTCCAAAACTAGAAAAATATTAAAACAACTGGCTATTTACGCCAGTTAGTTTTTTATTTGCTATCCCAATATCGAGTCTACAAATTTATACCAATATTTTCTCGTCCGTTAACGCACTCTCCTTCGTCACTCGCAGCACTTCTTCCAATGTTGTGCGCCCTTCTATGACCTTACGCAAACCATCTGCACGTATCGATGGGGTTTGCTGGCGCGCATACTCTTCCAGCTCATACTCAGCCGTATTGCTATGAATCATACGGCGCAATGTATCGTCGATTGGCACGACCTCATATATAGCGGTACGTCCTTTAAACCCTGACTGATTACATTTATCGCAGCCAACTGGCTTGGGCAAACGAATCGACTCACTTGCTATATCTTTGGCATCACTTTTCAGCGTTGACCCAATCCCAATTTCGGTAAACAGCTTGGCTTGCTCGGTATCGGCAGCCTGCCAGCTTTGACAGTGTGAACATAAAGTACGCACTAAACGCTGCGCTACTACGCCAATAAGCGACGACGACAACAGAAACGGCTCAACACCCATATCCTGTAAGCGAGTGACCGCGCCAATAGCCGTGTTGGTATGTAGCGTCGATAATACCAAATGCCCTGTCAAAGAGGCCTGTACGGCAATCTCAGCTGTCTCTAAATCACGAATTTCACCAACCATCACCACATCGGGATCTTGACGGAGCATTGCACGCAAACTTTTAGCAAAGGTCATATCTACCTTATTATTGACCTGTGTCTGTCCGATACCATCAAGCTGAAACTCAATGGGATCTTCGGCGGTCAAGATATTGCGGGTCTGATCATTTAAATCGGTCAATGCAGAGTATAGCGTCGTGGTTTTACCCGAGCCAGTCGGCCCTGTCACTAAAATAATGCCATGCGGACGATGGATTAAGCGCTTTAGCTCAGTATAGTCACTATCAGACAACCCCAAATACGTCATATTCAAACGACCAGCTTGCTTGTCTAATAGACGCATCACCACACGCTCACCAAAGCTCGATGGTAAGGTCGATACACGCACATCGACTTCTCGCCCTGCCAGTCTTAAACTGATACGACCATCTTGCGGCACTCGCTTTTCAGCAATATCTAACTTAGCCATCACTTTAATACGCGAAACTAACAATGGAGCTAGTTGGCGTTTTGGTGTGATGATTTCTTTTAGCTCACCATCAACTCGGAAACGAACGACCAAGCGCTTTTCAAAGGTTTCAATATGAATGTCTGAAGCACTTAAGCGAATGGCTTCGGACAACAAAGCATTGATCAAACGAATGATAGGTGCATCGTCTTGTTGATCCATCAAGTCTTCAGTTTCAGGGACACTGTCTGCCAAGCTATCGAGATCAGGATGGTCCTCAAGTCCAGCAGCAATATGCTGAGACTCTCCTGTATTGCCAGCATAAGCTGCGTTCATACGTTTTTCAAAATCGTCCGTGCTGACACTTTCGTAAGTGGGTACACCGCGAATGCCTTGCTGCTGTAAAAACCGTACCGCTTCATTGATCGCTGACAACGGAGTCGCTTTGGTGAGTACCAATGTCGGCGGTAATTCAGGATCTATCGTAAGTATGGCCAAAATCTGATGGCGTTTCGCAAAGCTGTATGGCAACTGCATCATAAAGACGGCCCAATAAGTGAGGAGAAGGTAAGAAGTACGCACGCCAAGACAGGATGGATGCCTTGTCCTTAACAGTTCGAATCAAAAAAGACTGCCAGTAAGGTTGCATGAGTTTGTTATAATAGCATTTTGTTTTAGACGGGTATTATTTTATGTGACTGGCGCTTTATATCTCTCGCCAGCACATATTATTACTATCAGAGTTAGCATATCATGACTTTTTTTGCAGACCGCTTGCCATTGTCTATTACACCTTTTAGATTGCTTAGATTACCCATCATATTTTGTCTGTCCCTTCTCCCGCTCGATATTAGGATTTTCCGTTATGTCAGAGAACGTTAGCACTACTCATCCAACACCACTTTTACAAGATACCTTTACTGTCGGTAGCCGTACCTTTTCTTCGCGCCTGTTAGTCGGTACCGGTAAATATAAAGACATGACAGAGACTGGAGAAGCCATTGCTGCTTCAGCAGCCGAAATCGTGACCGTTGCTATTCGCCGTGTCAATATTGGACAAAATAGTGATGAGCCTAACTTATTAGATGTGATTTCACCTGATAAATATACGATATTACCGAATACTGCTGGCTGCTTTGACGCCGAAACAGCCATTCGCACTTGTAAGCTTGCTCGCGAGTTATTGGGTGGGCATAATTTGGTTAAGCTTGAGGTATTGGGTGATGAAAAAACCTTATATCCAAACGTTATGGAAACTTTAAAAGCCGCCAAAGTATTGATCGATGATGGTTTTGAAGTAATGGTTTATACGTCAGATGACCCTATCGTCGCACAAGAGTTAGAAAGTATGGGCTGTGTCGCCATTATGCCGCTTGGCAGTTTGATTGGTTCAGGACTTGGTCTACTCAATCGTCATACGCTTAGCTTAATAATCGAAAACGCTAAAGTACCCGTATTGGTTGATGCTGGTGTCGGTACTGCGTCTGATGCTGCACTCGCGATGGAGCTTGGCTGTGATGGCGTACTGATGAACTCAGCCATTGCCAATGCACAAAACCCAGTAATGATGGCACATGCAATGAAACATGCTATGTGGGCAGGTCGCGCTGCGTTTTTGGCAGGTCGTATGCCAATGCGTAAGATGGCTACTGCCAGCTCACCACAGACTGGGTATTTCTTTCAATAAATTGAAGTATAAATGACATATCATAATAGAGCGTGTTGAGTATTTACGTATAGTGCTGTCAGTGCTATGGTTGATTGCTTAACACGCTCTATAAAATAATAAAAAATGTTATTTGATTGAGTATCTACTCATTATAATTTTCACATAACACTTATCGTCATAAAAGGATTTATTATGCGACTTCTCACAGCAGTCGACCAGTTGTTTTTACTTCTTGAGTCGCGTAAACAGCCCATGCACGTTGGTGGCTTATTCTTGTTTGAATTGCCAGATGATGCAGGGAGCGATTTTGTCTATCAACTGGTCAAGCAGATGCAAGACTCTGATGTGCCGCCAAGCTTTCCATTTAACCAAGTGCTTGAACATTTGATGTTTTGGAAAAAAGACAAAAACTTCGATGTCGAACATCATTTCCATCATGTCGCATTGCCAAAACCTGCGCGTGCTCGTGAGCTATTGATGTACGTTTCACGAGAGCATGGACGTCTGTTGGACCGTGCCATGCCGCTGTGGGAGTGTCATGTGGTTGAGGGTATTGAACCCGAAACCGAGGGCAGCCCTGAGCGTTTTGCGTTGTACTTTAAGATTCACCATTCATTGGTAGATGGCATCGCTGCGATGCGTTTGGTACAAAAGTCGCTATCGCAATCAGCGACAGAACCCGTAACCTTGCCAGTGTGGTCGTTGATGGCGCGCCATCGCAACCATGTCAACGCTATCTTGCCAGCTGAAAGATCGGTCAAACGCATCATTAAAGAGCAAATCTCTACCATCAAACCTGTATTCACAGAGCTGCTAGACAACCTTAAAAACTATAGCGATGAAGGCTATGTCGGCACTTTTGATGCACCTATGAGCATTTTGAACAAGCGCATTTCAGCCTCTCGTCGTATAGCAGCACAGTCTTATGACATCAAACGCTTTAATGATATCGCAGAGAGATTGAATATCAGCAAAAATGATGTGGTACTCGCCGTCTGTTCTGGTGCCCTTCGTCGCTATTTAATCTCGATGGACGCCCTGCCGAGCAAACCATTGATTGCCTTTGTGCCGATGTCGCTACGTACAGATAAGAGCGTCTCGGGCAATCAGCTGTCATTTGTATTGGCAAATTTGGGTACCCACTTAGACAATCCTTTACGCAGAATAGAATTGATTCATCGCAGTATGAATAACGGCAAACGTCGCTTTCGCCGCATGAATCAAGCGCAGGTTATCAACTATAGTGTGATTGCCTATGCGTGGGAGGGTATCAATCTAGCGACAGGGTTATTCCCCAAAAAGCAGGCCTTTAACTTAATTATCTCCAACGTTCCTGGCTCTGAAAAGCCACTGTACTGGAACGGCGCGCGCTTGCAATCGCTATACCCTGCTTCTATCGTGTTCAATGGTCAAGCCATGAACATCACCCTAGCCAGTTATTTGGATAAGATTGAGTTTGGTATTACCGCTTGTAGCAAGGCGTTACCTCGCGTACAAGACATGCTGATGCTGATAGAAGAAGAATTGCAGCTGCTAGAAACTACCAGTAAAGAGTTAGCATTCAAAGGCATCACTGTTGAAGATAAAGCTGGCAATAAGGGTAACGATAAAACAAAAAAGCTGGCTCCATAACGGAACCAGCTTTTTTCATTCATACTCAATCTAGATATTACTTGAATTTAAATCCTGAAAGCGTTAAACATGAATACCAACGAGGTTAACGTTTAGATTGCATCACCCCAGATTGGTACAACCGTTTGCATCAATGGCTTGAGCAATTTTACATTACAAGCAAAGATAGAGCCTGATGTCATAGAGTTATGCGCGCCAGTATGATCAACCACCACACCGCGTGCTTCAGTTACGATAAGCTCGCCCGCTGCGATGTCCCAAGGCTTGATAGACATCTCAAAATAACCGTCAAAACGACCAGCAGCAACATAGCATAAATCAAGCGCAGCTGAACCCATACGACGTACCTGACCACCTGCCTCAGATATCTTCTGTAAGCTCTCAAAGTGCTGTTTAGCATAAGAGATAACTTCGCCATTGCGCTTACGCTCAAGCGGATGACCGGTCGTAAAGAAACCGCCATCAATGGTTTTGCGCTCGCTCACTTGCATACGGCGATTGTTCAAGCGCGCGCCTTTACCGCGGCTCGCTGAGAACATCTCATCACGAACAGGATCATAGACCACACCGTGTTGGGTAACACCTTTATGCTGGACTGCGATAGATACGCAGAACTGCGGTACACCGTGGACAAAGTTCTTAGTGCCGTCTAGTGGATCGATAATCCAGCACCAGTCAGCATCTTCGCCGCGGCCTTCTTGCATACCAAACTCTTCACCCAAAAATGAATGATTAGGATAGCTGGCTTTTAGCGTCTCAATCGTGAGCTCTTCGCTAAAGCGATCAATGCGGGTAACCAGACCATCAAGTCCTTTAGACTCGATATCTAACTCGATTTTGTGACGGTTTTGATGCGCATATAAAATCTCTTTACCAACTTTTTCAGCAGTACGCGCTGCGATGACGACCATGGGTTCCATAAATAACCTATTTGCTTGATGAATGAATATAAAAAAATAAGACTAACTTTGTGCCCACAACATGCCAAACAGCCGCCGCATCACACCACATCTATGCGATTAAAAACGTGTCTCTTATAAACGAAAACTTATAAAAGACACTCGCATTATACTAAAATTGTTCGATAAAAATGAAAAAACCGTTACGCTGACCAAGCCAGTACTTTGGCGATCATCTAAACTGCGCAAGTTGTAAAAAAGTTAGCACCTACGGCTAGCAGGCGTTTGCTCTGTTTAAAGAGCTTATATCGGTTTTAATTCATGCCTTTTTAGCGCATTAATTTTTTAAAATAATATTGTAACGCTTACGATAAGAGCGTTTTAAGCTGTTTAACCACGCCCTCGACATCTAGACCACAATCAGCTAATTGCTCTGCTTGAGAGCCATGAGCAATAAAGCGATCAGGAATACCGATATTAGCAATAGCTGGACGACTTTGCTTAAAGGCTGCCGACTCATTGAGCAAATATTCATTCACTGCACTACCCGCGCCGCCCATAATCATGTGCTCTTCTAGGGTTGCTATATGAGTGACCCCTTGCGCCAGTAACGTCTCAAGCATTACCGTATCTAACGGTTTTACCCAACGCATATTGACCACCTGTATCTGGCAATCTAACGCTGCATCGTTATCTGTTAGGGTTTCTGCGGCTTGCTGAGCAGTTGCTACCATCGTACCAAAGGCCAATAGTGCCAATTTGTAAGGTGCATCAGCTTTACCTAATACTGACTCGACAACAGCTTCGCCAACTTTATAAGTTTGAGCTGGCTGCTTAATATCAGCACCTGTGCCTGTACCACGCGGATAACGTACCGCTGTGCAGCCTGGATACTCATAGCAAGTATTGAGCAAATGGTAGCATTCGTTCTCATCTTTTGGTGCTGCAATCACCATATTAGGCACACAACGTAAGAATCCGAAATCAAACACGCCAGCATGCGTGGCACCATCTTCACCGACTAGGCCCGCTCGATCAATGGCAAACATTACATCGAGATTCTGTAAGGCCACGTCATGAATCAGCTGATCATATCCACGCTGCAAGAACGTTGAATAAATCGCGACAATAGGTTTGACGCCTTGAGTTGCCATTCCAGCCGCTAGCGTGACAGCATGTTGCTCAGCAATAGCCACATCAAAGAAACGCTCTGGAAAGTGACGAGCAAAGTCCGTCATCCCTGAGCCTTCTTCCATGGCAGGGGTGACAGCTAGTAGCTTATCGTCTTCAGCCGCTTTATCACATAAAAACTGGCCAAACACTTGCGAATATTTTAACGCTTGCTTTGTACTTGGTTGTTTTTTTAGCTGCTCTATAGAGTCAGCTTTAGACGCTTTATGATTTTCGACTGGCAATTTACTGATTGCATGATAGCCCACCGGGTCTAACTCTGCTGGTGCAAAGCCTTTACCCTTAGTAGTATAGATATGCACCAATACTGGACCTTTTACTTGCTTCGCCAGTGACAATACGCGCAGTAGCTCAGGAATATTATGCCCATCAAACGGACCAAAATAGGTAAAACCAATCGCTTTGAATAAGTTATCTTCTAGCTGTGGAACATCGCGCATCTCTTTATGACGTTTGCGGCGATCGAACGCTTGCATATCAGGACGGTGGCAGAGTACTGGCTCACCTGACTCAGAGATATCAACTTGATAACCTGATTCCCAAAGCATCGCTAAATGTCGTGAAAACCCGCCAATAGAGCAAGATATCGACATATCATTATCGTTTAGAATGACCAGTAAATCAGCATCTTGCTGTACTGCGTCATTCATCGCTTCAAATGCCATACCACCTGTCATCGCACCATCACCAATGATGCAAGCAACCGTTTGCTCGCGGCCTTGATAACGCAGGGCGAGACTCATACCCAGACCAGCTGAAATAGAGGTCGATGAATGCCCAACGCCAAATGTATCGTAGACAGATTCTGCGCGCTCAGGAAATGCTGTCAGACCATCTTTAGACCTGATAGTACCTAGCTGCTCACGGCGACCTGTCAGTACTTTATGAGCATAAGCTTGATGACCCACGTCCCAGACGATTTGGTCTTGCGGCGTCTCTAACAAATAATGCAATACGATGGTCAGCTCAACCACGCCCAAATTGGCACCAAAATGCCCACCGCTCTGACCAGCTGAATACAATAGAAAAAGGCGCAATTCATCAGCCAGCGTAATAAGCTTGGCAGCCGAAAGTGTGCTGAGGTCAGTGGGTGTATCAATTGCATCAAGCAATGGCGTATGAGGACGCACACGTGGTATCACAGTATAGGTCTGCTGTAAGCTCGATAACTGAGCAGCAGAATCCAGCACTGATGTAGATAGGGACTGAGACTTTGGAGAATGAGGTGACTGCTGCATAAACCGTACGATACCTACCAATCTGCTGACAAGACGTGTCTTTAAAATATAGCGTTGACTATAATCAAAAGACGTCAATAATACCTACATCATTATTGATGTAATCGACCATATAATTATTCATGCAACTTTCGTATTTGTATAGCTGCGCTACTTACGACAATAGACACGCTAGCACAATAGACCGCGCGTCAATACCAACGTTTTGATATCAAACTATTGATGCTTTTATACTATTGACGACTGAGGGGTGACATTATGCCCTATTATTTTGCATCAATAGCGGATGTTAGTGACGACATAGTAATGTAAGGGTAAAGACTTGTCACTGTATCCGTCAAAATAGTATGGCATAATAGCATTTTTTTTTAATTGTCGCTTTAATCATCGTGCGTCGTCTGTGAACTTTGTGTGTTTTTATAAAAAATACAATGAGCACGCTGTCTTTATGAACAGGGTATACTGGTATCATCTTAGTATTAGCAGTAAAGTTTAGGTGACATGCTCATCTCAACTAATAGTTATCTCGAAAACAGTAGTTATCTCAAACAGTAACCGTCTCAAACAGCGCTCGTTTCAAACAGCAACAACATACTTTTCACCGCCACGACTTTAGGCTTATGTAGGACAGCAATGTCATATCAATTTATCACTAGTGCCAAATTACCCACTCGTCACGGCGAGTTTGATATTCATATCTTTGAAAATAGCGAAGGTCAAGAGCATGTCATGCTGACCGTTGGTCTAGCTGTGGTCGATCAACAGACAGATGATGTGGCTATTCAACCCTCAAACGACACGGCATTGAACCAAAAGAACGAATCGATAGCGAAGCAAGTACCGCTCATTCGCATTCATTCTGAATGTCTGACAGGCGATGCGTTTAGCTCATTGAAATGTGACTGTGGTCCACAGCTCAATACTGCCATGCAAGCCATCCAAGAGTCAGGTTGCGGTGCGATTTTGTATTTGCGTCAAGAAGGTCGCGGTATTGGTTTGACTAATAAGATTCGTGCGTACGCCCTCCAAGATCAAGGGCATGATACGCTGGATGCCAATCTCATGTTGGGCTTGCCTGCCGATGCGCGTATCTATGATATGTGTGGTCCGATGCTTGCCCATGTCGGTGTTGACGCTGTAAGACTTATCACCAACAATCCAAACAAAGTCGCTTATCTGACTGAGCATGGTATTGATGTTGTCGAACGGGTGCCATTGTTGGTCGGTGTCAATGATATGAACGCGGAATATCTAGCAACCAAACGTGATCGCATGGGCCACTTGTTTGATAAAAATATCAATCTTGATATAGACGCTTCTCTCGATACAGACCTTAATACCGCCATACACCTGAATAAATAGATATCTTATGAGTATTACAAATACAAATAACGAAACAGACTTATCAACGGTAGCGTCCGTTACGACGCCAACCAATAACGACATCATGCGAGTGCGTGAATTTTTGGTTGATTTACAGGCACGTATCTGTGAATCGCTAGAAGCACAAGAGCGTGATGGCAGCACTAACGACAACGAGTATGCAACCTTTGTACCTGATGACTGGGAACGTCCTGAAGGTGGCGGCGGTCGGTCGTGCGTATTAGCAGATGGCGAGGTCATCGAAAAAGCGGGCGTTATGTTTAGCCATATTCATGTACATAACCTTCCCGCCTCTGCTACCGCGCGTCACCCTAATATCGCTGGGCGTAAAGCTCAAGCAATGGGCGTGTCACTGGTTGTCCATCCCAGAAATCCAAACGTGCCTACGAGCCATGCCAATGTGCGTTTATTCGTAGCAGAAGCCGAAGGCGAAGCTCCTATCTGGTGGTTTGGCGGTGGTTTTGACTTAACGCCATTCTATCCAGTACTCGCTGATTGTGTACACTGGCATCAAGTTTGTCATGACTTGTGTGCGCCTTTTGGGGACAATATCTACGCTGATTTTAAGCAGTGGTGTGATGAGTATTTTCATCTGCGCCATCGTGATGAGCAACGCGGTATTGGTGGTCTGTTTTATGATGACGTCAGTACCGAGAGTCGCGGCTGGGACTTCGAGACTTGCTTTAACTTTATGAAAGCAGTTGGCAACGGTTATCTTGACGGTATCATGCCGATTTTTGAACAGCGTAAAAATACGCCTTATACTGAAGCGCAGCGCGAGTTTCAGCTCTATCGCCGTGGTCGCTACGTCGAATACAACCTGGTCTACGATCGTGGCACGCTATTTGGGCTACAAAGTAACGGACGTATCGAATCCATCCTAGTCAGTATGCCGCCGCTTGCCAGCTGGCATTATCGTTTCGAGCCTGCTGAAGGAACGCCTGAATTTGAGTTGACCGATTATTATCTAAAACCGCGTGATTGGTTAGCGCTATAGTTTTCGTAAATATCACGTCATTCATATTTTTGGAAAGTATTAAAAAGGTCAGCTACTATTCGCTGGCCTTTTTTATTGTCGGTACCATTCAAACGAGCAACTCTCACGTTATTATTGTAAAAAACATGTCGTGTATTTACCAATACAATCATCGTAACCAACTATAAGCAGTAACAACCAAGTTGAGGTATGCTTATTTAAAATATTACGAGGATATAACAACTATATAATTCCCAACGCACAGATAACCGTTACAATAGAAGACGTTCTTTATTAGCAACTGTGCTCGAAAGAATTTTAGGCAGTATTTTGTATAACTATATTTTAAGTCAAAGCGAGCGTTTGTAATCACGCTTACTATTAGCCAAGTTTAAAGGAGTAAGTCATATGGCACAGGTTCATACCAACAAATCTTTCAAATCTCTGTTTAGCGTTACTTTGATGGCGGCTGCACTGGGTCTAACGGCCTGTAGCACTTCAACAGGATCTAACCCTGACGTGCAAGCGCGTCAAGACACCATGAAAAACTGGGGCGACGCAATGGGCGTCATGGGTGATATGGCAAAAGCACCTGATACATTTGATGCCGATGTATTTAAAGAGCAAGCGGCATTCCTAGCAGAAGATGCCGCCAAGCCTTGGGGTCATTTTGAAGACCCAGAAGCGGTAGGTAATGCTACTGAAGCGGTTTGGTCTAATGCTGATGGTTTCAGTGCTGAAGCTGAAAACTTTCAAAAAGTCACTGCTGAGCTAAACGCCGCCGCCCAAAACGCCACTAGCATGGACGATGTTAAACCTGCCTTTGGACAAGTTGGTGCAAGCTGTAAATCATGCCATACCGACTTTAGAGCAAAAGACGAATAAGCCTTTATATTTATAGCAAGTCGACACGTAAAAAAAACCGCCATATCAATGGATGTGGCGGTTTTTCGATTTTCTAAATATTGTGGAAATTAAAGTTTTAACACTAATTAAATACTTCACCGAGCGCACTACTCGGCCACTGTTTTATTCACGTCCACAACGTCTTGCTGCTCGTTCATTTTATTAACGATTGCACTTACTGAAGGATCACTCAAATCGATTGTACGTATTGGGAATGGAATATTTACGCCCGCTGCATCCAACGAGTTTTTGATACCTACAATTACTTGATGAATCGAGGCAACCTTATTGGCTTGCGTACCATCTTCGATAAACCAGCGTACCATTAGATCAATGGACGAACCGCCAAAACCAGTAGCAATCACGCTTGGTGTTGCTTTCTTCGAGACGCTCTCTATCTTATCTAACGCCTTGATAATCTCAGCTTTGGCAGCTTCAATATCATCTTCATAACCGATACCAACTGCGACTTGCAAACGACGCTGCTTGTAAGCGGTATTGACGGTCAATGCTGAAGTATAAAGATCTGAGTTTGGAATCACCACTTGCCGACCATCATAAGTCTTGATGGTAGTTGCGCGGATTTTAATATCTTCGACCGTTCCTTCATAGTCGCCTGAAACGATTTGATCACCGATACGAAACGGCTCTGAAATTAGTAGCAAGATACCAGAAAGCAAGTTTTGGAAGATATCCTTAAAAGCAAAACCGATAGCCACAGAACCAATACCTAGTGCGCCGATTAGCTTAGCTGGTGTAAATCCTGGAATAGCAACAACCATGGCGATCATAAAGCCAATAAACAGAATAAGTGCCCCGCCTATCCGCTGAAACACCTTGACCAAGTTCTGATGCCGACTACGACTGCCTAATAATTTGTGAACGATTTTTTTGAAGACAATCGATAAAAACCAAAAAATTAGAATAACGATAATTGATGCGACAAAATATGGGATGCGTTCAACAAAGCCAACCCATATCTCATTTGCCGAACCAAGAATGCTTTGATAGGTCAATCCATCCGTTGTCGTAGACTGCGCAGCTGTCTCAGCACTCAGTGTCGTGTCTGCCTCAGAGGTAGGCATCTGGGTGATACTCCTTTATTCTATTTATTTCTATTAACGCACTTATCTTAATAGGTGCTATCGTTATGACAGTTAGCCCATCAAATCGGCCTGTACGATTTCGATCCAGTAGCCGTCTACATCTTTGATAAAGGCAATGTTTTTCATACTGCCATCTTCTGGACGTTTTTTAAATTCGACGTCGTTTTTATCAAACCAAGCAACCGCTTCATCCAAGCTTGGAACGCTAAAACAAATATGACCAAAACCCTGTGGATCCTGATTGCCGTCATGATAGCTAAAGTCAGCTTTTGTCTCGGTGCCGTAGTTATGGGTCAGCTCCAAAATACCACGTTGACGGAAAGCAAAGATTTCTAAGTCATCGCCAGTTGGCAAGTTTTCGCGCTCGCTCTCAGTTAGCTTTGCCAAGAAATATAAATCGAATCCCATGTCAGGGAACTTCTTAACGGCAAGCAAGGTCATACCCAAGACACCAGTGTAAAACTCTAGCGATTTAGCAGGGTTTTTGACACGCAACATGGTGTGGTTAAAAGTAAAACCTGTCGTTTGCGTAGAGATTGACTGAACGCCATCCATGTTAACGCTGCTAGCAGGCTGGTCTATTGCGTCGTTATTGTTGTTAAATGAAGTAGACATAATTATCCTAATATAATTCAAAAAATAAAGGCAAAAACACGCAAATCACTATTGTCGTGACTTGCGTCGTTCTCTTATCATAATAAAAAATGGCAAAATAACTGATAGAGTTTTGTAAGAATATGAACAAGGTATGTTCGTCTTTATGCCCTAACTAGCTAGTTATCTAAAGCTATCTAAGACTGACTAGCTATCTAAGACTGACTAGCTATCTAAGACTGACTAGCTATCTAAAAAACGCACTTTTCCTGTCTCAAGATCATACTCAGCACCGACTACCAGCAGTTGGCCACTATTGGTTAAGTCCTCTAATGCCCGTGAGCCATGCTTTAGCTGACTGACTGACATGCGCACGTTGGCACGGATAGAACGGTCAACCAATTCATCTGCATCGACGTCTTGACCATTGGCAGTTGCCAGTTCGTGCAAGTTATAAACGCTTGGACGAATACGATCTACGATGGACTGCAAGTTAGGTGAATAGTTTTGTTCAGGATTAATCAGTGTCTCAACGCAAGCCGTGACAGCACCGCATTTCGAGTGTCCAAGTACCACCACCAGTTGCGTACCAAAGGCTTCGGCTGCAAACTCGATTGAACCAATCTGCGATGGTGCAACCACATTACCTGCGACTCGTATAACGAACAAATCTCCCAAACCTTGATCAAAAACAATCTCAACGGGTACTCGTGCATCCGAGCAACCCAAAATAATGGCCAATGGATTTTGATCCTTGACCAACTCTGGACGGCGCTGCATATACTCATCGGTACTGGTGAGGCTATCAACGTAGCGTGCATTACCTGCTTTTAAAAGCTCAAGTGCTTCTTGACCTGTGGTTGGACGTATATCGGTAGGCATGAGAGATCCTTTATCATCAATAATATTAGAGTTATAAGCTGTTTTGCATACATGTATTCCAGCACAGACTGACTAATTATCGCCAAACTATCAGGCTAGTTATGTTCGTTAGCCATAACGTGATTGTATAGGAATAAAAACCAAAAAACGGTAAAAAAATTTGTCTAAATATCGCTAGGTGAATGTAGTCACATCTAAAAATGCAGCTGTATATATCGCTGCTACGACAGTATTACTCGCGTAACTTATAACGAACTTGCACTGACTTATATCAAGGGTTTGTTATAATACGCAGCACTCAGGCAGCATTTAGACCGTAATCAAATCGTGCTTACGCTCATGCCAATCCCTATAATGACAGCCAGCTGCATATAGATGTTAGACGCTTAGGAACAGATATTATGACCGATTTATCTCAAAATACGCATAACACCTCTGCGTCACCTCATGATGATCAGGTGCTGCTGCAACTGACTGGACTAAAAAAAACTTATGATCAAACCGAAGTACTAAAAGACATCAACCTTGATATCAAACATGGTGAATTTTTGACGCTGCTTGGCCCATCAGGCTGTGGTAAGACGACATTACTACGCTTGATTGCAGGCTTTGAGCAGCCGAACGCTGGGGCGATATATTTGGATGGCGTACAGATGGCAGGCTTATCCGCTGATAAACGTCCGGTCAATACCGTATTTCAGCAGTATGCGCTGTTCCCTCACATGAGCGTCGCCCAAAACGTGGCTTATGGCCTAAAGCTAAAAAAAGTCCCAAAAGATGAAATCCAAAGACGTGTCAGCGAGATGCTAGCGATGGTACAGCTAGAGCATTTGGGCAACCGCAAGCCACAAGATTTGTCTGGTGGTCAGCAGCAGCGAGTTGCCATTGCTCGTGCGGTGATTAACCGTCCTAAATTACTATTGCTTGATGAACCGTTATCCGCACTCGATCATAAACTGCGCCTGCAAATGCAGTCTGAGCTGAAGCGTCTACAACGTGAGCTAGGCATAACCTTTGTCTTCGTGACCCATGACCAAGAAGAAGCGCTCTCGATGTCAGACCGTATTGCCGTGATGAAAGACGGCTCGTTCCAGCAAATCGGTACGCCTATCGAGATTTACGAAACCCCTGCCAATTTGTTTACTGCCAAATTTATCGGCGAGACCAATTTATTCAGAGCTGAGGTCAAAGGGGTTTATCCAGACCAGCCAGATAGAGATGGTAAGGTGACTAACGGACGTATTGAGGTCGAAGTCTGTGAAGCGCAAGCGCAAGAAGGGCCGACCACCTTACGCAACTTACGTCGTCCCAATTTTGCCAATGATGTGCAAGTGGGCGATATCGTTAATTTACTACTTCGCCCCGAAGATTTACGAATATATGATCCAAAAGACAACGAGCATAGCGGACTGTTAGGCCGTGTCATCGAGAGTAACTATAAAGGTAGCACCTTAGACTCGATTATCGAACTGGCAAATGGTCATATCATTAAGGCCTCTGAGTTCTTTGATGAAGACGACCCGAGCTTTGATTACAAACTAAACGAAGGCGTTAAAGTCTCATGGGTGGATGGCTGGGAATGGGTATTGCCAGAAGACTCTGAAGCTGTGCCCGAAATAACTGCACAAAAGGATGGTAGCTGATGGCTCGCAACCACTTAGGCAGTAAAAGTCCATTTCGTACCGCCACGCTTTGGCTAATTTGGGGTTGGCTACTGATATTTGCGCTGTTGCCAAATATCTTGGTCATCGCTGTCAGTTTTTTGACCCGCGATAGCAGCGCCTTTATCAGTTTACCTGTCAGTATCGACAGTTACGTGCGTATGATTGACCCATTGTATTTTGAGGTATTTGTCCACTCATTATGGATGGCAGGTATTACAACGGTCATCTGTCTGCTGCTTGGCTACCCTTTTGCATGGCTGATCTCCAAAGCAAAAATACGTTGGCAGCCGCTGCTTATGATGTTACTGATACTGCCATTTTGGACCAACTCCTTGGTACGGACATATGCGCTCAAATTACTATTTGCCAATAACGGGTTGATCAATAAGTCTCTGCTAGCTATCGGTGTGATCGATACCCCTATCGATATTTTATATACCCAAGGCGCAGTGATCGCAGGCTTAACTTACTTGTTATTCCCGTTTATGGTGCTACCACTATATGCCGTATTTACCGACTTGCGTAATGACATGCTACTGGCTTCGCAGGATTTGGGCGCAACTAAGACACAGACCTTTTGGCATGTGGTACTGCCTTTAACGACCCCTGGTATTATCTCTGGGGTTTTACTAGTACTGTTGCCTGCGATGGGCATGTTTTATGTGGCTGATATCTTGGGTGGTTCTCGTAACTTATTGGTCGGTAATATCATCAAAAACCAATTTCTAGATGCGCGTGACTGGCCCTTTGGTGCGGCAGCTAGCGTATTATTGACATTAGCGATGGCAGTATTATTACTTGCCTACCGTGCCAGTAGTCGCCGTATTGGCAAGACTGATTTTAACGAGGTGGCCTAATGTCTTATAGCTCACCGAATAAAAAAACTCGTCCGCTCAAGATTGGTAGTATCGCTGCCAAAGGCTATCTCGGACTGATTTATGCCTTGTTGTACCTACCTATTATTGTCTTGGTGGTAATGTCCTTTAATGAGTCGAAAATTGGCTATAACTGGGGCGGTTTTAGCTTAAAGTGGTACGAATCACTGTTTAACAACCAAGCGATGCTCGATGCTTTTTGGCACTCTATTGTATTAGGATTGGTGGCAGCCACCGTCTCAACTTTGATAGGCACGCTTACAGCGCTGGCGTTACACCGTTATAATTTTCGTGGTAAAGGCTTACTAAATGGTCTACTGTTTGTCCTGATGATGTCGCCTGAGATTGTATTAGCTATTTCATTGCTAGCATTGTTCTTACTGATTGGTTTGCAATTGGGCTTTGTCTCACTGCTATTGGCGCACATTACTTTTTGCTTACCCTTCGTCGTTATTACCGTCTTTGCACGATTAAGTAGTTTAGATGAGCGTCTAATGGAGGCGGCACGTGACTTGGGGGCTAACGAATCAACCATGGTGCGTACGGTACTGATTCCAGTTATCTTGCCTGCGGTTATGGCAGGCTGGTTACTGGCCTTCACCTTATCGCTAGATGATGTGGTGGTCTCGACCTTTGTCACAGGGCCTAGCTATGAGATTTTGCCATTACGGATTTACTCAATGGTGCGCGTAGGACTCAAGCCCGAAGTCAACGCCATTGGTACGTTATTGCTAGTTGCCTCGCTAGTATTAGTGGTTATCTCACAGTTATTATTACGCAAGCGCTAGATATTGATTGCTGACTAATTGCTTATGAACTGCTTATTAATAATGGACTATGAGTGAAAGTCAGTGCTATATTGACTATAATGAATTTTTCTCACCTTAGCGGTTAGGTTATATTATGCTTGAGCTACGTCATCTTAATACGTTAACCGCGCTACGAGCGCATGGTTCACTTGCAGCAGCGGCAGATGAGCTACACGTTACTGCCTCGGCCGTTTCGCATCAACTGAAAGAGCTTGAGAACTATTACGACATTAGCTTAGTCAATCGTCGGACGCGCCCGCTTAGTTTTACGCCAGCAGGTAAAGCAGTATTGGCATTGGCAGACAATATCCTACCACAAGTTACTCGCACAAAATCCAACCTTAAACGCTTGGCTCACGGCCAAGCAGGTAGATTACGCCTAGCATCAGAGTGCCATAGCTGCTTTGATTGGCTTATGCCGATACTTAACCACTATCGCCGTGAGTGGTCGGATGTGGAACTGGATTTTGCGACTGGCTTTGAGCCTGAGCCGCATCATTTGTTGATGGAAGGTGATATTGATTTATTGATTACTACCAGTGATTTACCGATAGACGGTATCAGCTATCAGCCCCTATTCGAATATGAAAGTCGCTTGGTTCTTTCACCAACGCATGATTTGGCAGCGCAAGAGTTTATTGAGCCCATGAATTTGACTGATGAGACTTTGATTGCTTATCCAGTGGAAGCTAAGCGTCTCGACATTATTGCCAACTTTATGACACCTGCAGAGGTGAGCTTTGCGAGTATTCGTACCACAGAGCTGACGGCGATGCTGATTCAGTTGGTTGCTAGTGAACGCGGTGTAGCGGCATTACCTGATTGGGTAGTGGCTGAATATGAGAAAAAAGGTTGGGTCGTCTCGCGACCACTAGGAAAAGGTGTGCATTGTCAGCTATACGCCGCAACGCGTACTTCAAGTCGAAATACGGCCTATATGCAGGGGTTTGCCAGTTTATTGGAAGGGATTATGAAGCCGCTATAGTTTCATTACTAATTACTTTCTTATAGTTATAAAATATTAATCACCTTTTCATATCGTAATGAATGTTATGGTAAATAATGGTTCCCTAGTGAGGACTTTAATCTTTGGCTGTAGGCTAGTAATAGCAATGGTTTGAGTTGTTGAAGTGCCAGCGGTGTACTTCGTTGTGTACATGCAGTGAGCTTTTGGATCATTATTTTTATTTACCATAAGCGCTGTTATGGCAACAAAGCTCAAGGACTTGAACTACTAAGATTAGATACAGATTTAGATAGGTAATTTTCGTTAAATATTTCACAGTTAGTCGAACATACTCATAAGATCTTCTATTAGAAATTTACGCCATTCCTCATATTCACTATTATTTTCATAAAATGTTGAAACCTTATCGTAGCTAGCTCTTACAACTTCTTGATCAATTTTTTCTTTAACATTGTCTAGTATTTCGAAAGCCTCATGCGCTACTTCAAAGTTTCCAGTCAGAACTAGCTCTATAGCAAGACTAAAAGAGCCTTCTGACGGAAAACTTCTTAAACAGTACACAAACGTGCCCCTCATATTTTTATAAAGAGGATTTTTTATAAGATCGTGTAAGCAATACAAAACTCTTTTGTCTGCTGTCTCAGATAAGGAAATAGCAATGCTATTCTTAGTAATCACATCTATTTTTGGGTCATTTAATATATTTATATTATCCACAATATTATAATCATTTGACATTTGGTTTTCCTGATTTTCCTCTGCTACTTTTCCACGAGGTCTAATATTGATGTTCGATGCGCTATACAGGCGTCGAACACTAGGCCGTATACCTGTAACTTAAAGTCTCTTTGCGTCTCCTATTCTAATTTAGACAAAATTATTAACAACTTTGATGTGTCGCTATTACGATTTTATAGACAATCTTGGTAATTCTGTTCATGTGAAAATCTAACACTCTTCTCTATACTTCACATTTTTCAGGTTGGATATCCTCGAATTGGGGCTATAGGAAAAAATGCCATCAGCTCATCTTTCTTTCTTCTCTTACACTTATCTAAAAAATCTAATAACTCTTCTTCGTTTTTTATGAAAATATTAAGCTGCTTAAGAGATAGCTCATAATACTCTATATAATCAACATAGCTATTTCTTAGTGGAAAAGACAAATAGCACTTGCCTGTGGTTATTTCTTTTCCAAGAGAGTATCTAAACTCTCTACTTATTTTTACATCTTTAAAGTCGTAAGTCATGATTTCTCCATCTTATAATATTTTTCTTATTTTATAGATTCCCTTAAAATTTTGATCAGAATGTAGTTATCGAGCTATACTTTTATTATCATATAAGTTAATAAGGTATATCCCAACGGAACCCGCTATTTCACTCTCCAAACGTATTAATAGACTACTTATAACAGACTGATATAGTGGAACCACTTATAACAGACTCTTAAACGATTAATACTTATCAACGGCTACAAAACCAGCTTAAAGAAGTAAAACCCAAGCGCAGTTGCGAGTAACGTTAGCCCAACATGCAAACCTATGAGCGCCAATCCTGCCAGAAGCCGCCCGTCATGGATAAAGCCAAATACCTCTGCACTAAACGTACTAAAAGTCGTCAATCCACCCAAAAATCCTGTTATCACAAACACGCGTACATGATCAGATAGATTACTTCCCATACGTTCAAACCACACAAGCGCCAGCCCTATCAGCAGTCCGCCTAAAATATTGGCGCTCAGGGTACCGAGTGGCACCCAACCATTTAAGGCATTGAAACGCGATAGCCAGGCTCGCAGGCAAGCACCGAATGCTGCGCCCAAACCAATAGCAAGCCACTGCATAGACTGTCCTTAATTCATATAAACGTGTTGGACCAAATGCTCAGTTATACGGCTGGCAACTCTGTCATTGGCCAACGCGGAATACAGCTAACGGCCAAATCATCAGATTGTCCTGCTTGCAAGCGCTCAAAACCTGCATAAGCAATCATCGCGCCATTGTCCGTACATAGCGCAGGCGGTGCATAATGAACCGTTGCATTGATCTTAGCCAGTTCCGCTTCTAACGTCTCGCGCAAATGAGTATTGGCACTGACCCCGCCCGCAATCACTAAGCGGCTCATATGTGCTTGCTTGAGTGCTTTGACGCACTTCTTCACTAGCGTGTCGACCACTGCATGCTGAAAGCTAGCGGCAATATCAGCACGAATCTGTGGATCGCTGTCAGCGCCATTACCCGACCCTCCTGAATGTGGCGTATCTTTAATCAGATTATGTACGGCTGTTTTCATGCCACTAAACGAAAAGTCTAGACCGCGATGTAGCATTGGTCTTGGTAGTGCATAGGCATCAGGGTTGCCATTTTCTGCCAGTTTGGCAATATTAGGGCCGCCAGGATAAGGCAGGCCTAGCATTTTAGCTGCTTTATCAAAGCACTCACCCGCCGCATCATCTATCGACTCGCCCAATATCTCATATTGTCCAACACCGTGAGCAGCAATCAGTAACGTGTGCCCACCAGATACTAGTAGCGAGACAAAAGGAAACGCCGGAGGGTTTGCACCCATAAGCGGCGCCAAAAGGTGCCCTTCCATATGATGAATACCAATCGCTGGAATATCTAAACCATATGCTAAGCTACGACCAAATAGTGCGCCTGTCATCAATGCACCAATAAGACCAGGCCCTTTAGTATAGGCAATCGCATCAATGTCGGTTTTTTTCATATCGCACTGTTCTAGCAGCTCGTTCAATAACGGCACGAGCTTACGAATATGATCGCGACTGGCAAGCTCAGGCACAACGCCGCCATAAAGTGCGTGCAGCTCAATCTGAGAGTACAGTACTTGCCCGACCAAACCTTGGTTGTCGCTATTTATTTGCTCACTATCAAAAATCGCCAGCCCCGTCTCATCACAAGAAGTCTCTAAGCCCAATACTTTCATACTTTTGCCTTTATACTTTCGTTTTCGTGCTATTTTTATCGCACTTTTATCTTACATCATTTTGAGAGATTGGATAACGAATACAATCAGCCACACGCTATCTCGAATTCGCTTGATACAGCTGTATATTCTCAGACTGGCATGACAAAAAATGTGCATAAAAAAACCGTCATTGTCAGTCACAATGACGGCCAGTTTAGCAAATTTCAATAGCTTACATACTCTATATATACCGTATCAGCTTACCGACGCTAGCATATAATCAACAGCTGCTTTAACTTGTGCTTCGGTCACACCATTCACCGCTTGTGCTGGCATTTTATTAAAGCCTTTAGCCGAGTGCATATATAGCGTCTCTTTGTCTTTGGTTAGACGAGCTGCCCAAGCCGCTGTATCACCATACTTTGGCGCATCGAGCAAACCTGCAGCATGACAAACCTGACAGTTTGATTCATACAGTTTAGCACCTGCATCTGCGGCCAACACTTCAGGCTCAGAATTAGTTTCAGGTGTTGCCACTGCCTCATCTACTATGTCGGCAGACACTGTTGCTGATTCTGTTCCTGACTCATCCACAGTCTCAAGCGTCGCGCCTTCGGCTACAGCTGTTTCTTCTACAGCGGTAGCAGGCTCATCGGCTGCTGCAGGCTCTTCCGTAGCTGTGTTATCACCGCTACAAGCACTCATGGCAAATACCACACTCATGCTGATCACAGACAATTTCAGCTTGTTCATATACGGTTGTATATCAATCATGGTTTTATCCTTACTTAATCAGTCTGCAATCAATTAGTGATACGTTATATCAGCTTAAAGTACTTACGTATACGACCAACGACTGCTTAATATTCAATTGAGCTAATAGTCCATTGACCACTAAATTACTCAGCAGTGGCTGCAGCTGTATCGTCAGTAGCCGCCATATCAGCGCTGTCAGTAGGAGCAGCGGCTGTATCCGTACTATCGGTAGCTGCGGCTTCTGCAGTATCAGCGTCAGCCGTTCCTGCTTCGGCAGTAGCCGTAGCGTCAGCTTCTGTACCCGCTGCATCAGCTGCTGGCATTGGTGCTGTCTCTGGGAACTCCATTTCTTCAGCTGGTGGCGCATTTTTGATGGCAAGTTCAGCAGCTTCGTCAACGCGATCGATTGCCATTACTTCTTCATGCTCTTCGCCGCCACTACAAGCGCTCACGCTCACACCTAAAGCTACGATAAGTGCGGTGCTTAATGCCGTGTTAAATACTGTCTTTTTCATTCCAACATCCTCAATAAAATACACACAAAACGGTTCATAGGCTTACTAGGGTCTATTGAACTTTCAAATGTGGTGCTGGCAGTCACTATTTCTTAGACAATATGCAGTAAAATTGTTGAAGCCTAGTCATTCTAGGTTAAACTATTTCGCCATATATTGACAAAAAAGAGTACTGCCCTCCACTCGAGCACAGCTCTTGCCTTGCGAACGGGCAAAGCAGTGCTTTGCTCGATCCGTTCTCAAGGCTGATGCTAAAATTACCCCAACCGTTGTTGAAAACCTAGCTAAGGTCTCGACATTATCGTCGGTTTTCGCCTAGTTTGGTGTAACTTTAGCCATCAGCAGCCCTAATATTTGAATGTTCAATAGACCCTATAATATGGGAATTATCATAGCATAAACTCCAATCAAACCGTTATAGACGGTAGGGATTTTTTATTGATAAAGCGTTGTATATATGTCGAATTCATAGTTTGAGAGCCAAATTCAAATAGCTATCTAATTGAACAATCTATCGGCAATAAATGCTTAAAATCATTGACTTTGTTGATATTTTTTATTAAAATACCTGCCCTTACGCTAATGCGTAAGAATTGTCCTAGTTTGAGCTGATGCCTGTAATCTTGAGATATTACGGCTAAATACTAATACACAGCCAAACTAATGCCCTTATATCTCATCCTAATCGAGGAGTCTTCATGCCTGCAGTTAAGGTTAAAGAAAACGAACCAGTTGATATCGCTATCCGTCGTTTTAAACGTGCTTGTGAAAAAGCTGGTGTATTATCAGACGTACGTAAGCGTGAGTTTTATGAAAAGCCAACGCAAGTACGTAAGCGTAAAAAAGCTGCTGCCGTAAAGCGTTATAAGAAGAAGTTACAACGCGAAACTATTCGTACCACTCGTATGTACTAATCAGTAATCTGATTAGCTAAGTACAAGCGCTACACTAACGCCACTGTTATCAATCGATATCAGTGGCGTTTTTTATGCTACAATTTTTGTTATTACTGCTGACATAATTTTTTATTAAAACCACTATCAGCAGGTTTTGTTCTAAAATTTAACAAACGACCTCTAACGAATAGCATTTAACAGATCGATAAGGATAATAGCAGTGAGCCAACTTAAACAGACGTTATCAGATAATATCAAAGTTTCAATGAAAGCTCGTGAGCTTGAGCGCGTCAAAGTACTGCGCAACGTACAATCAGTAGTGAAACAAATCGAGATTGACCGTCAGACAGAACTTGATGATGCGCAAGTATTAGAAGTTTTGCAAAAACAGCTAAAGCAGCGCCAAGAGTCACTAACTATTTTTACAGAAAATGGCCGTGATGACTTAGCCACCAAAGAGCAGTTTGAGATTGATATTATCAACGAGTTTATGCCGCAGCAAATGAATCAAGACGAGATCATGGCATTGGTAAATGCTGAAATCGCTGAGCAAGGTGCTACGTCTATGCGTGATATGGGCAGCGTCATGGGTGTCTTAAAGAACAAAACAGCTGGCCGTGCTGATCCTGCTTTGATTTCTAAAATGGTCAAAGATGCGCTACAAGGCTAGCACTTGCTATTGATTGGCAGGCTAATCTGTACAAATAACCGCCTAGGGCTTAAAGTCTTTGGCGGTTTTTATTGCTTTGAGTTCTGCATTAATATTGGCCAATAACGGATGCGCACTATTGGCTTGTTCCGTGGTTTGTAGGTTTTCCGTCAATTGTTTGGCTTGTGTCAAAGAGGTCAGCGCACTCTCATAACGCCCATTCCATAGCTGATCATAACTGCGATAGCGCAATGCATTAATCGTCGCTATATTGGCTAGTTGTGGTGAGGTGGTGGTCTTAGCAAGTTTTTCATTGGCGAGTTGCAAGCTTTGCCATGCATAACGATCGCTTGGCTGCTGTTCTGTTAGTGGTTTCAACAACGCTTGAGCTTTTATCGGTTGATTACTATTAGTCAGCGCTTCGGCCAGATAAAGACGTAAATCACGGCGCTCCGGATATAGACGCTGCTGGCTCTCTAAGACATCTACGGTTTGTTGCCACTTACCATGTTCACTCAATAACTGACTGTGGGTAATCGATAATAGAGGCTCTAAACTCTGACGCTGCGTATTTGATAACGCATTTATCTCGGCCAATACCTTGTTGGCATCTGTAAAACGCTGCTGCTCTCCATACCAATGCATTAGCGCAAGTTTGGCCCCAAGACTGTTTTTGGCGGCCGTTGTCAACGTCACTTCGGATGCGTGTTTACCAGTCACTTGCACACGCCAATACAGTAAATCAAATAACGACTGATGGCGCTGCTGTTGGCTCAATGAGAGCGCTGGATACTGCTGAGCGCGACTTTGTGACTCGCTCAACCGCTCATTACTCAGAGGATGTGAGCGCACAAAACTCGGTAAAAATTGATTCTCAACTTGATTTAACTGACTCTGTTGATTCATCGTGGCAAAGAACCGTGGCATCGCCCGAGGATCATAACCCGCTTGGGTCATAATCTGCATCCCTACTCGGTCAGCCTCACGTTCATTACTGCGGCTAAACGCCATGCTGCTATTCATAGAGGCTGTCTGACTGCCCATCATCACAGCTGCAGCGGCATCACCATCGACAGCTGAGGCAGCAATCGCGGCTAGCATACCGCCTAGCTGCATCAGCAAGGCTTTTTTACGTTCGTCAGCGCCGCTTTCGTAGTGTCGTTGACTGATATGCGCAACTTCATGCGCGACGACGCTTGCCAGCTCATCCATGCTACTAGCTGACAGTATCGTTCCAGTATTGATACCTATTACGCCGCCAGGCGCTGCAAAGGCATTGATACTGGGGTTATCAATGATAACGACGCCAAGTGGTGCTTGCTGACGAGCTTGGGCATTGAGACGCCACGTCATGTCTTTTATCGTTTCTTGTACCCAAGGATCATGTTCCATTCTGACGCGGCCATTGATATTCTGTAATGACCACTCGCCAAGCATTTTATTTTGATATTGCTCAGCAAAGCTTAAGCCTTGTCCGCGCAGGTTTGGTAGATCTAGCGTTTGCGGATCTGTGACTTGCCACGAGCTATCAGCAAATGGCAACATTTGACTCTCACGACTATGTGCACCACTAGCCATGGCTAGTAGCATCATTGACAGCCCTACCTTGATACTATTTGGCAAAGCTACACTCATAAAATGACGTTTATCTTTTTGCTTAGACAACATAATTGGTAAGCCTACGGAGCTTTTGGCTACTAAAGGTTTGTGGCTACTGTAAGGTCGCTTCGTTCTATTAGCCTGGTACAAGTGCATATCCTATAAGATGGTTAACGACGTCTTTTCGACTATACGAGCTTGTTTATACAAGGTCAATTCTACAATGAACTTAACTACCAATAACTTAGCCACCCGTCACGATTGCGCAACATGGCTGTGTAATTATTCATTGGGCCATTATTTATGCAGTAAGTCTCAATCGTATAACTACTAATAGGCCAATTGCCAATCGTGCAACTCTTGGTTATATGATTCTAGTGAACCGAACACAGCGTTGATTATATTCAACTGCAACTATACATTATCTATTTGGTATAATAAGCAACAATGATAGTAGGTTTAGATGACTGTGATACCGACCTCCTAATTTATGATTGATAGATTATGTTCGTACTCAGTATCAGAGCCTATTGCTAATAAAACAAATTAAAATATAGATATCTACAAGGTTTAAGTTATGCCCGCTGCTAGTGGATTAGTCATCGAACGTGTATCGCATTCTATACAGCTATCAGCGAATTTGACTGATGCACAGCAGAACGATATTGCGAGTTTACTAGAGTTACTACCGACTGAAAGTCATAGCTCAGATGATGTAGCTATAGCGCAATCTGAACTCAATATAAAAGGTTTCGTTGATGGACGCGGTCTTGCATGCCCGATGCCATTGTTAAAAACTAAGGTCGCATTACGTGACGTAATAGCTGGTGAGTCGCTGTATGTGGTTGCAACCGACCCTAACTCGCAAGCTGATATCACAGCGTTTTGTCGACAAAGTCAGCAATCACAGTCGGCAGATTACTTAAAGCTAGTGGTCAATGAAGTTACTGACCACTCGTCAGTTGATGGCACATCATTACAGCGTTTCGCTACAATATATCACTTCATCATTACCAAAACTGATAGCAACTAAGCGCTGCTATCCTTTACAATTAAATCATAAAGATTTTTATCTGACTATTTGCTTAACTATTTAACCAAGGTCAAGAATATGGCTAATACTTCTACTGATGCTGTAAATACAAATAAAAAAGATGGCTCAGCTCCTACAAAAAATGATGCACGCGATGCTGCATTAAAGGCCGCTGCTCAGCGACCACCTTATGACGCGAGTGCATTGGGCAATACCAGTACGCGCGACTTAGTACCAGCTATGCCAACTCACCTGTCAGCGCCAGGGGTTAATTTGGGTGCATATATCAATACTGTCCATCAGATCCCTATTTTGACGCCGGTACAAGAGCAAGAGCTGGCACATCGCTATTATGATGAAGGTGATGTCGAAGCCGCTCGACTACTAGTGATGTCGCATCTACGTTTTGTGATTCATATCGCACGTAGTTACTCGGGCTATGGGTTGCCGCAAGCGGATTTAATCCAAGAAGGTAACTTAGGATTAATGAAAGCAGTTAAACGTTTTGACCCGAATAAAGGCGTACGTTTGGTATCGTTTGCTGTGCATTGGATCAAAGCTGAAATTCATGAGTTCGTGATTCGCAACTGGCGTATTGTGAAAGTTGCGACTACCAAGGCTCATCGTAAACTGTTCTTTAACTTGCGTAGCCTTAAGAAGACCAATAATCAGCTGACACTAGAAGAAGCGGATGCTATTGCTAATGACTTGAATGTTACACGCAAGCAAGTGTTAGAGATGGAGTCACGTCTAACCTCTTATGACGCTTCGTTTGAAGCGCAGTCAAGCGACGATGATGATGGTCGCTATGCACCTCAGCTATTTTTGGAAGATGGTATCGATCCAGCTGAACAGTTAGAAGAAGCGGATTGGGAAGAAAACAACTCATCAGCACTCATCGCTGCGATGGGCACTTTAGATGATCGTTCGCGTGATATCGTCGAACAGCGTTGGTTATCTGAGCAAAAATCTACTTTGCATGAGTTAGCTGCGGTTTACTCTATCTCAGCTGAACGAGTCCGTCAGATTGAAAAGAATGCCATGGACAAGATTCGTGATGCGATGACCATTGATAGTGTGATTCTGCCAGATGATATTCAGTAGCCTTAAGATGATACGAGTTGTTCAATGTTAAATTGGATCGGTATTGCCGCAGTTAATATGGCTATTGCTGTTGCTCTGGGCGCGTTTGGTGCGCATGGTCTAGAAGGCCGCGTCAGCATCCAACAGCTTGAATGGTGGCATACGGCAACGCTGTATTTGTTCGTACATGCGCTAGGATTATTGATTGTGGGTTTATTGATTCGTTTGAAATATATTACTCAGATGACCGCTTGGTTACTACAAATTGGTATTATCATTTTTGCTGGTAGCTTGTATGCCATGACGCTTGGTGCACCGCGTTGGTTCGGTGCGATTACACCTATCGGCGGCGTTCTCATGATTGCAGGTTGGCTATGGCTGGCCACTTCTGCCTTTCGATTGAAGGACTCAGTTAACTGAGCTGTTTAATAGAATAGTTATTGTTAGCTCTTTGCATCAGCTGCAACAAACTATCAGTAATAAAGCAAAAGATACGCAGTGAATAGCAGATGAACAGGAATTTCAAAATATTAGGGAGTATTTAATATGAGCACCATTAGTGTCAATGGTAAAAGCTTGCAAACCACTCATCAGACTGTGCAACTGGTTATCAATGAGCTTGGTCTTAGCCAAGGTCGTTACGCTGTAGAAGTAGACGGCGAGTTGATGCCAAAGAGCGAGCTTGCTCAACTGCGTATCGTAGAAGGTATGAATATAGAAGTAGTACAAGCCGTCGGCGGTGGTTAATAATGTTTAGACAGATAAGCTTGAGCTGATAGCTAGTTCATTTTGGTTCTAAGTTCACTAGCACTAAAAAAGACCTCAACGTATTACACGTTAGAGGTCTTTTTTTATGTCAATTACAAACTAATGTAGCAGCTATTTATAAATTTTTTATTCTCTTAGTCTACTTTCACTAGCTTGTAACGATAGTGTTCAAAGTTTTAAACTCGAACTATGCTGCTGGTACTGCTTCTGCAGGGGTTAGATCTTGGTAGCGACTATCGCGTCCTGCACCCTGAGTCTTTTTACGCTCTTGACGAGTTTTATACTTACGTACTTGTCTATCTAGCTTGTCTGCCATCTCGTTAATGGCTTTATACATATCATCTTCATACGCTTGGACAAACATTTCTTGACCCGAGACACGCATAATTGCTTCAGCTTTATGGCTCTTTTTACCGCCGTCGCTAGCACCGCTATTGTCTAACGATAAAATCACTTGAATACTTTGTATCTGATCAAAGTGACGCTCTACTTTTTCAAGCTTCTCGCGTACTGCTGTGTCCATAGCTTCGGTAACGCTGATATGATGACCACTGATAGAAACATTCATATTGTTGTCCTTTTATTTGTAACTTACAATCAACAGATGAGATAGCATTCTTGCTCTTATCATCCTGCCTTACCACTAACTATACCAATGCCTCTAGTAATGTGTCGACGTATCCTTTTATCGTCTCCTTTATTAGTTATAAATAAATACTATAAATCGGCGCTTGGTTTTCGTTGTTGGTATGACTCTAATTTGTCATGAAAATCGCTCAGTAGCAAGCCGTTAAATTGTAATTAAGTGTAACAATACCTATTATTTCTACTTGGTTTCTATATAATCAAAAAATTTTATTTTTTATATCTCGATTACACCATACAGACAGATAACCATTAACCTTATAGAAAGATAAGACTAGATAGTTAGTATTTCTGTTTGCGCTGAGTAGACGAGCCAATATTCATTGCTTCACGATATTTGGCGACGGTTCTTCTGGCTATATCGATACCGTCTGCTAACAGCTCATCTTTGATACGACTGTCTGATAATGGTTTTTTAGGATCTTCGTCAGCGATGAGCTTTTTAATCATGGCACTGATAGCGGTCGATGAGATATCTCCATCAGCACTACTTACGTGAGATGAAAAGAAGTGTTTCAAAGAGAACAACCCTTGCGGCGTCAAGATGGTTTTACTGGTGGTAAGGCGTGAGACCGTAGACTCATGCAAGTCAACTTCTTCAGCAATTGCCTTTAATATCAGAGGTTGCATGGCGGTTGCACCATGCTGCAGGAACTCTTGTTGATAGCGTACAATGCTAGTTGCTACTTTGAGTAGGTTTTGATTGCGCTCTTCGATACTACGAATGAACAGTCGAGCATCGGTAAGGTTTTCGCGCAGATATTGATTGTCAGGACTATCATCGCCACGCTTGACTAAGTTGGCATATTCTTGGTTTACGCGTAGTTTTGGTAAGGTATCTGGATTGAGACGTACATACCAGCCATCCTCTTCTACTTCAGAGTTACTTGTCGCCTTATTGTTTCTAACCGGTGTGACCAACACATCTGGAATATCATAGCTCTCAGGCGGCTGGGCATAGTCAGGCTGGCTAGACTGAAACAGCAGCCCTGGCGAAGCGTTTAAGGTACGTAGTAGCGTAAGTGCAGGTGTGATGTATTCTGGAGCAAGCCCTGTGCGTTCAGTCAGTGCTTTAATATTATTACTGACCAAATATTCGCTCGCTGATAGCAGCGCTTGAGCTTCTTGTAGATATGCGGTGTGGGCATCTAGCTTAGATAGCTGAATCGATAAGCACTCACTTAAATGACGCGCCCCTACGCCAACGGGATCACAGGACTGGATAATACGTAACACCGTCAAGACCTCTTCTTTTTCAACGCGCTCATCCCATTGATAGAAACTTGCCATCGTATCAAAGCTCTGCAGTAGCTCATCTATATCAATTCGAATAAAGCCCATATCATCCATGGAGTCTATTAAATACTCTGCAATCAGCGTATCGGCCTCTGATAGACGCTTAAAGTTCAGCTGCCAGCGCACATGATCTTGAATGGTGGACGAAGTACCGCCTTGGTAACTATCAAAATCTTCATCACCCCTACTATTGCCAGAGCCCGTTGCGGTAGAAGCATAGTTACCCGTGTCAAAGCTACCTATATCAAAGCTATCGGCATCTAAACTGCCGTAGCTATCTACATCTATTGCACTATCATCGATATTAGGCTGTTGTAATTTATCCAAACTATCACTGAAGCTATCACTACTATCGCTGCTGTACTCTGTACTGGTAGTAGGTACTGAGTCAAATGAGTCACTGCTACTTTGATTCCAGCTATCAAGCGTCAATGGCTCGCTCCACTCCTCTATTTCATCGTCACTACTGTCGTATTCGTCATCGTTTTCGATACGTTCAAGTAATGGATTACTATCTAGCTTTGCCTGAACCTCTTGTGCGAGCTCAAGACTAGAGAGCTGCAGCAATTTTATGGCTTGCTGCATTTGCGGGGTTAGCTTTTGTGAGTTGCTCAGCGTGGTCGCCAATCCGAACGACATACTCATGGGCGGCTTATTGCACTCCGATCTTAGTGATATTGTGTTTATTCTGTCAGTAAAGGTAACGGCATAAATTTTATCAGGACATGACGATAGCATTTTTTGCCACAATTTTGCTATGATAATTTATGTTTTGTCCAGATACGTTTGGTTTGCTATCAATAGCAGACTACCATCTTGGCAAGGATGAGCAATCCATAAATACGAGCAGTCTACTCATTACCGCGAAAATATTATAATAAATAAATTACGGTAAATGACCAATACAGCTCATACCCAATAGGAATATTGTCATGAATTTAAGTAACCATCAACTTAACGTCGCTGCTATTCAAATGAACAGTCAGCAGAATGTTGAGGATAATCTAGCAGATATCAAAGCCGCTATCACAGATGCACAAACTCAAGGGGCTGAGCTTGTTGTATTGCCTGAGAACTGCTGTAGTATGGGACAGCAATCTGCTACTGCCGAGCGTTTTGATGACTTATCAGCGACGATAGCAGACTACGCCCGCACCGCTGGTATCCATGTACTAGCAGGCTCGTTACCCTGCCATTATCGCCCTGATGGCACTATCGTTCCTGATGGTAGATTGCGCCAAGTGAGCCAGCTGTTTGCACCAGATGGTACCCGTGTCGCACGCTACGACAAGATTCATCTGTTTACCGCAACTGTGGCTGATAAGCATGGCAGCTATAACGAAGCGGCGACCTTTGAGCCGGGTACGCAGACCGTAATTGCGCCACTAGCAGTAGGCAATACAATCTACCAACTCGGCATGATGGTATGTTTTGATTTGCGTTTTCCAGCATTGGCGCAGCGCCTGCGACAAGCTGGTGCTGAACTATTGAGTGCACCTTCTGCCTTTACTTACTTGACTGGACAAGCGCACTGGTCGTTGTTGTTACGTACTCGTGCTCTAGATAGTCAATGTATGGTCATTGGCGCAGCGCAAGGTGGTGATCATCTCTACAAAGATGGTAGTAAGCGTCAGACATGGGGACATGCAGCTATTACAGCGTTTGATAGTAGTGTTATCGCAAGCTATGACGATAGCGAACTGGATAAACAATATGCTGTCGTTATGGCGTCATTAGACAAACAAGCGCAAGAGCAAGGCCGCCAAAAACTGCCTATTTTTGACTGCCATCGTTTGGCGTAGATTAGTAAGTACGGTAAATTTCGTGCTTAATTGCTAGGGCAGTTCTTCATTTTGAGCATGAGTTGCTCGTGGATGCGCGCGATCATAAACCTGCGTTAATTTTGCAAAATCAACGTGGGTATAAATTTGCGTGGTGCTAATATCACTATGCCCGAGCATCTCTTGTACGGCGCGCAAGTCACCACTGCCTGACAGCATATGTGATGCAAAACAATGACGCAGTAGATGTGGATACATGTTTTGGGCAATACCCGCGCGAGTAGCAGCAACTTTTAAGCGCTGTTGCACTGCCCGTGTTGATAATCTGGTGCCGAGCTTTTCACTGATGAACAATGCGCTATCCATCTGCTCTACCCATAGGTTACGATGTGGTAGGTAACGATTAATCGCTTCTGCGGCCTTTATCCCTAATGGTACTAGGCGTGTTTTATTACCCTTACCCGTGACGCGTACCCGTAACTCAGACAAGTCTACATCTGCCATATCGAGTGCAACCAACTCGCCAACTCGCAAGCCACTACTATAGAGCAGTTCAAACATGGCCTTGTCACGCAACCATAATCGCGCTTGCTCTGGTGTATCAGGCATCTCTTGATCGAGTAGCTGAGTCAGTAAATCGACATCAGCGATAGAAGGCAGCGGTCTAGGACTACGCTTCAGCTGATAGCCAGTGGTTGGGTTGATACGTGCTAGCGCTTCTTCAATCATCCAACCATAAAAATGCCGAATCGCAGACAGCTCTTGCTGAACACTGGCAAGCGCTAGCTTGTCTTCATCAAGACGTTGACTGATATGCTGAGCCAGTTGACGCTTATCACAGCGTGTCCACGTCAAACGCTTACCACGTAAAAACAACGCCAGTTGATTTAAACCAGCAAAATAAGCGGTCAGAGTATGCGGCGAATGGTTGCGCACAGACAACGTATTGAGCCAACGATGCACAGGTGCGAGTAGCTCTCGTAAGACAGCGTCGGACTCTATAGTGGCGGCCAGCTCAGTAGATAGCCAAGGTGCCGAGCTCGCCGCCTGAGTGTCTTTATTGGTAGACATAACCATACTAGAACCATCCTTGGCATTTATGCGACTGGCCTAACAACAGTTATCAGCCTTCAGCATTTGGTTTAAGTCCCGCTTGTGCCATCAGGCCATCTGGACTAAATACACCTTCATAAACGAAAGCGGTCGGACCCGTCATCGTAACCGAATAACCTGGCTGCCATTTGATAATCATGCTGCCACCATATAGCTGTGCGCGAACTTCCTCACCCTCATCGAGCCAACCCTCACGTATACCAACGGCTACTGCTGCACACGCGCCCGTACCACAAGCTTGCGTCTCGCCTACACCGCGCTCGTACACACGCAAACGAATGTGGCGCTGATTCATCACTTGCATAAAGCCCACATTGACGCGGTCTGGGAAGGCAGGATGCGATTCAATTGCTTTGCCTAAAGTCTCAACCTCAGCATCAAGTACGTCATCGACTTTTATCACAGCGTGCGGGTTACCCATATTGGCAACGTACAGCTGTACCGGTGTACCATTTACATCAAGATGATAGGTGTTTTGGATTTTGGTCGTCGCTCTTGGGCTAAACGGAATCTCATCTGGCTCAAATTTAGGCTTGCCCATATCGACATCTACCCACCCATAACGATCAGTAGTCAGGGAAATAATACCGCTAGCCGTCTCAACGCGTAGACGCTGCTTAAATGACAGTTTACGTGCCTGCACAAAACGCGCAAAACAACGCGCGCCATTGCCGCACTGTTCGACTTCGGTACCATCAGTATTAAAGATACGATAACTGAAATCGACATCAGGGCGCATGGGTGGCTCGACCACGAGCAATTGATCAAAACCAATGCCTAGGTGACGATCGCCCAATAACTGCACCAAATCCTTGGTCAAATCTAAGCGCTGGGTCACTAAATCAATGACCATGAAATCATTACCCAACCCATGCATTTTAGTAAACTCTATTAGCATATCTTTGATGTCCTATCCTATTTTTATGTATGCCTTATCTTAGCACGCTGTCAGATACAATCATAATAATACCAATCCCAAAAAATACGATTAGCGGTGTCAAACTTGTTTAGTCTACAGTGAGTAGTACTTGCACTCGTTTTCCTTGCTACTCTAATTTTTGTGAATGATGTTGCCTTCAACTAAAGGCATGCCTTCAATTAAAAATCAGCTTTAATTAAAAACACTTCCCTCAAAATCCAGTCATAAAAAAACCCATTGTCATTATCACAATGGGTTCTCTTCAACCATCAAATACGGCGATAGTTTTGGCTCGTCTTTAATCGCCTTACTGCGCCTGCCACAGCGCTTCATCTGCATATAACGCTTCAATCGTTTCGCGCTTGCGGATTAGCTGATGACTATCACCAGACACCATCACTTCGCTAGCACGTGGGCGTGAGTTGTAATTACTACTCATGGTAAAGCCGTAAGCACCTGCACCTGTGATGGCCAGTACATCGCCTGTGGCCAATGATAGTAGGCGGTCTTTTGCCAAGAAATCACCCGTCTCACAAATTGCGCCAACGATGTCCCATGGCTGCGTGCCATCCGTATCGATACCATCGCTAGGCAATACGCTTGGAATCACGGCCATTTCAGCTTGATATAAAGCAGGACGAATCAAGTCATTCATGGCGGCATCAACGATCGCAAAGTTCTTATGCTCAGTTGGCTTGAGTACGTCAACTTGAGTCAATAGCACGCCAGCATTGGCAACGATACTACGACCTGGCTCAAAGAACACAGTCAAACCAAGTTCGCTAAGTTTTGGCAATAATGCTTGGGCAAACTCATCGATAGACACAGGCGTCTCATCGATATAGCGCACACCCAAACCACCGCCCAAATCGATATGCTGTAACTCAATACCTGCGTCACGCAGGCTATGTATCAGCTCAATAACTTTATCTAATGCTGCAACAAATGGCTCTACTTCAGTCAACTGCGAGCCGATATGACAATCAATACCAACGATGTCGATATGTGATAAATCGGCCGCTTGCTGATAGACCGCTAGTGCGTCTTCGTGAGTGATACCGAACTTGTTGTCTTTAAGACCTGTTGAGATATATGGATGGGTTTTGGCATCGACGTTAGGGTTGACACGCAACGAGATTGGCGCAGGCTTATCAAGTGACTTTGCCACATCATTGATTAAAGTCAGCTCGCTGATAGATTCAACGTTAAAACAGCCGATACCTTGAGTCAGCGCATATTCGATATCACTGTACGTTTTGCCAACGCCTGAGAATACCACACGTGATGCTGCGCCACCTGCCGCTAACACACGCATCAGCTCACCGCGGGAGACAATATCAAACCCAGCGCCCGCCTGTGCTAAAACACCCAGAACGGCAAGGTTAGAGTTTGCTTTTACGGCATAGCATACTTGATGATTCAGACTGGCAAAGCTATCGGTATAAGCCTGATAAACGTCCAATATTGCTTGCTTTGAATACACGTAGCAAGGGGTGCCATATTGTTTTGCCAACTCATCGATACTGACCTGCTCCATATACAATGCATCGCCGCGATAGCTTAGCGCTGGCAAGTGAGCGCTCAACGCTTTCGGGTCAACATATAGTCCTTGCTCAGTTTGGATAGTAACGGATTCGCCAGTAGTAGAATCGGTCAAGTCAGCAGGTAGTTCAGAATGACTCATATAAACATCTCTAATATAATCAGATTATCAAGGGTGAAATTTAAATTTAGGTAGCAAAGCTATTTAGCCATAACAGAATCGATGGTTAGTTAAGCAGTCAATTAAACTGTTAATTAACAAGCACCTAACCACTAACTATTGGCTCAGTTTAACGATTATTAGCCTAGCAGTTATTGGCTTAGCAATTAATAGTCGTTGGGATCAGTACTGGGCTCAGGTAGCACCATTTGCTCTTCTAGGTAGCGGTTTTTTTGATAATTGTCATCGTCGATACCTGCAAAGGCTGCATCCTGTGGGTGGCTAGTACTATCAAGCACAGACGCACTGCCCTCTATCGTTTGACTACTAGCATCTGCCAGATATAGATCGCCTTTTTGCCCGCAGCCTGAGAATCCTAGCATAACTACACTGCCAATAAATAAGGTGGCAACAGCCTGACGACTGGTACGAGCAAACGAGCGAGCATGCTTGGCTGCTGAGGGGCTGTGTATAGTAGACATATAATAGATAACCTGTGAGCTTACGACGGCATAATGGCGTTAGTAAATCGTGATAAATAAAAAATAAGTGGACAGCTAAACTAGCAGTTAAAGCACTGTCGTTATGACTATTTTAATAATAGCATTATTACATAAAGCTGTACGGATACTGAATATGATTGGTGAATAAATTTGCGTGATGTTGGATATTTTCTAAAACATTAGTCGAATTTTTATAGTAATATCGTCTGCGAGCTTAGATATGAATGTATGACACATGAGTGTATCGACAACATTTCTTACAATTTCGTGAGTCATAACCCTGCTATGTCACCCATACAAGTTATCCGTTTATAGTCATATAACTCATTGAATATAATTGATTTATTTCATATTTAACCACTTATTAATTACACATTTTAAACCTTACCCCTGTCGTGGTGTAGAAACAAAAGTGTGTTACATTATATTCCCAGTTTGCGGCGGCAATAGGATGCTAGCCTGAGATGCATACGCATTACCTCATAAGCATGGATGCATAGCACTATCAGAAATAGTAGCCCAAGTATAAACAAAATCGCCAATATATTTGCTTGATATGATCAGCATAGATATGGCTGATTGTTATTTACTCGGCGGTTATCAACGTCATCAATTCCATATAATAATGACATCATGTCTCAGTGACCTTTACTACAGCATTTGAGATATCAGCGATGTAGCATTTGATGATAATAAAACAGGACGTGGCAATAGACGTCTTTTTTGTATCGAACGAACGATATAATTGATTTGCCCTTTATAAAAACCAATCTAAGGATAGAGTATGAGCGCCAACCTAAGTACCACTTTTGATGATAAGAACAGCGAAACATCAACCCTAACTAGCCCCACTTTAGTCCTCAACTGCGGTTCGTCTTCTATCAAATACGCGTTGATTAGCGATGACAACTCTACTCGTATCACCGGTCTTGCCGAAAACTTAGGTCTTGATACAGCCCGTATCAAACATACCACGCTAAATGGCGATAAGTTAGAGATCTCTATCCCTGGCGGTAGTCACAAACTTGCCCTGCAAAAAATTCTAGAGCTACTAGAGCAATATCACTTTATCGCAGTCGGGCACCGCGTGGTACATGGCGGCCGTGAATACTCTCAAGCTGTTCGTGTTGATCAACATGCGTTAGAGGAAGTAAAACGTCTAAAGATATTGGCTCCACTGCATAACCCTGCAAATGCTTTGGGTATTGAAGCGGTGCAAGCTATTTATCCTGACATTCCACAAGTTGTGGTATTTGATACCGCCTTTCACCAAACTATGCCACCGGTCGCCTTCCGCTATGCGTTGCCAAAATATCTATACGAAGAGCACAAAATCCGTCGTTATGGCTTCCATGGTACATCTCATGCATACGTCTCAGAACGTGCTAGCCAGGTTACTGAAGCAAAAGGTCCTCATGGCTGGATAACCGCACATCTAGGCAATGGTTGCTCAGCAACTGCCGTATATGATGGCAAAAGTCTCGATACCAGCATGGGTCTGACCCCGCTTGAGGGACTGATGATGGGCACACGTAGCGGCGATGTCGACCCAAGCTTACATATGCATCTGAAACGTCAGCTCGGTATTAGTCTAGAAGAAACGGATAAGATGCTAAATAGTGAAAGCGGTCTGCTTGGTATTTCTGGCCTATCAAACGATTTGCGTACTATTGAGCAAGCTGCGAGCGAAGGTCATAAAGATGCACAGCTCGCCATCGAGATGTTCTGCTACCGCGCTGGTAAATACCTTGCCAGCTTAAGCTGTGCACTGCCTGAATTCACTGGTATTGTATTCACAGGTGGTATCGGCGAAAACTCTGTCACCACGCGCGCAAGTATTTTAGCCGTCATGCGTCATTTCGGCATCAAGATGGACGCTGAAAAGAACGCTGGATTGTACGGTGGCCAAGAAGGCAGCTTCCAAGCAGAAGGTAGCAGTGTCGAGCTGTGGGTTATTCCTACAGATGAAGAATACCGCATCGCTCAAGAGACTCGTCAAGCATTGAACTTAGTATAAGACGATTGATTATAATGCCTAGCGCTTATCGTTCTAGACGCTTATAAAAAGCTGAAAACAAATAAGATAAAGTGCTTGGCGTTTTTATACTGCATTTTTCATGCTGCTCAAAATGACTCGACGTCTAAAATAAAATAAATTGTAGGACATATTATGCAAACCATTTTACTTGTTCCCATTAGTCGCGGTATCGGTGTGACATCAGCCGCACTAGGGCTAATCCGTGCCTTTGATTATAACGGTATCAAAGCGGGCTTTATGAAGCCGTTTTTGCAAGATGATACGCTAGACAAACAGCACAGCTTAGACAGCTCAAGCGCCTTGACCATGCACGCATTTGGCCTAAATCCGCCTGACTCTATCAGCCGTCAACACGTCGAGCGTATGCTAGGCGATGACAATCTTGATGACTTGATGGAAGAAGTGATTGCCAATTTTCATACGATCGATGATGGTCATGACGTGATTATCTGTGAAGGTCTGGTGCCAACCACTGAGACCTCTTATGCTTCACAAATCAACCGTGCACTTGCTCACGCGCTAGACGCCAAGATTATATTTGTCAGTACCGCTGATATCAGTAAACCTGCTTATTTAGCGGATAAACTGGATGTCCATGCCCGTGAGTTTGGCGGGGTCATCGATTCACGGACACTAGGCGTGATATTGATGCGGGTACAAGACGTGCCGAACACGTTTGATAACCAACCTGTCGCGCCGGGTGAGGCTGTTGTCAGCTTAGATCCGAACTTCCTGCAAGAGGTTCAACGCCTATCGCCTTCGTTTAATACCGAAGTGTTCCGCCTTATCGGTGTTGTCCCTTTTAGTGACTCGTTGTCTGTGCCTCGCACATGGGATATCGCAACAGAGCTCGATGCAACTTGGCTAAATATTGGCGAAGCAAAGACACGTCGTATCAATCGTATTAGCCTAACCGCTCGTTCAGTGGCACGTGTCAACGAAGTCTTTAAGCGTGGTACATTAATGGTCGTGCCTGGCGATCGTGATGACTTGCTATTGGCTGCTGGACTGGCCTGTATCAATGGGATTCCATTGGCAGGTCTAGTATTGACAGGTGGTATAACTCCAAGCGATACAGTTGCTGAGCTTTGGCAGTCAGCGCTCAAAACTGGCATACCTGTCATGAGTGTCGAAAGCGACAGCTACGAGACGGTACAGAGCCTGATGCATATGAGTTCTGAGATTCCAAGTGATGATACAGAACGCGCTGATGAAGTGGCTCGTTATGTGGCGGCTCATTTGGATCTGAGCTGGATTAAAGAATACTTCAGCCGCAATCATGAGCCACGTCTGTCACCATCAGCGTTTCGCCATCAGTTGGTCAAAAAATCACAGCATGCTAAAAAACGTATTGTGCTGCCAGAAGGCGCGGAACCACGTACGGTTGAAGCTGCCTGTATCTGTCAGAGTCGCGGTATTGCCAACTGCGTACTACTTGCTAAGCGTAGTGACGTTGAGCAAGTGGCCAAAAACCGTGATCTAACGCTACCTGAAGGGTTAGAGATCATCGATCCTGATAACCTCGATATGAGTAGATATATCGCCGCTGTCGTAGAACGCCGTAAAGGTAAAACCACTGCAGAAGTTGCTGCTGAATATCTAAAAGACACAGTCTATTTAGGTACTATCATGCTCCAACTAGACGAAGTCGATGGTCTGGTCTCAGGTGCGATTCATACCACTGCTAATACAGTACGCCCAGCATTCCAGTTGATTAAGACCGCGCCACAATACTCACTCGTGTCGTCAGTATTCTTTATGCTGCTACCTGAGCAAGTGGTCGTCTATGGTGACTGTGCGATCAACCCAGATCCTAACGCTGAAGAGCTGGCAGAGATTGCCATTCAATCAGCACAGTCTGCTGCTGCCTTTGGTATCGATCCAAAAGTTGCAATGATCAGCTACTCTACCGGCTCATCAGGCGCAGGCGCGGATGTCGAAAAAGTCGCCCGTGCAACCCAAATCGTTCGCGAGCGTGCACCAGACCTCAAAGTCGACGGCCCGCTACAGTATGATGCGGCGTCTGTCATGAGCGTCGGTAAGCAAAAAGCGCCTGACTCACCTGTCGCTGGACAAGCCAACGTCTTTATCTTCCCTGACCTCAACACTGGTAACACCACTTATAAAGCAGTACAGCGTAGTGCCAACGTCGTCAGTGTCGGCCCTATGCTACAAGGCTTGAATAAACCCGTGAATGATTTATCACGTGGTGCCTTGGTCGACGATATCGTTTATACCATCGCGTTAACCGCTATCCAAGCGTATAGCGATCTGATTTAATTGCTGTAAGACTTACCCGTTAAAGTCCTATACCAAGCCGACTATCATTATGATGGTCGGTTTTTTATTGGTACTCTGGTGGCAGACAGTGGTGACAGATGCTCGTCTGCCCTCTACAATAGCGCTATCATCAAATTATTTACCCTAAAAAGGTCAGCCAGTAAAAGAGTAAGGTGCATCAACGTTCAAGTGCGCCCTATCTACTTTGATACATTTATTTATGCCAAATACGAGCAACAGCCCTCAAGAAAAAACACCTACACCTGCCATTCGTGCCTACCTTGGTGGCTCGTTCGATCCCGTACATAATGGTCATTTAGAAGTCGCGATGTCTGTCTATCAGCACCTACTACCAATCGCAACGCGGCTACAGCGCACACTGCATGTGTCCTTATTACCCAATGCCCGCTCGCCATTTAAGACGCAAAGTACAGACCCTAACCATCGCTTAGCCATGCTAAAACTAGCGACGGAGAATATGCCGATACAGATTAATGAGATGGAGCTCTGGCAAGCGCCGCCTGTCTATACGATCGACAGTGTACGCACATTAAGACAGCAATATCCTAATGACAGCTTGATATTTATTATGGGTATGGACAGCGCTCATAGTTTGGATAAATGGAAAGATGGCTTACGTCTCACCGACCATGTCAATCTATGGGTGTTTAATCGTCAGAGCAGTACTGATGTGAGCGATGGTATTAGCAATAAACTTTCTGACAGTATTATATCTTCTAAAAATAATACAGCGACTACCCAAGATGTTAGTTTCTTAAAAACGCAACTGCCGTTGGCGTTACAAGCACATATAACAGACTCACCTATCGAGCTATTAACTCCAACCATCCAGTGCTCGTCAGATAGTTTAAACTCAAACAGTACTAATCCGACTAGCCCTGACTTAAACAGCCCTGACTTGAAAAACGCCAATCAAGGACGCATTTATATAGATTCGCGACCTATTACTGCGGTATCAAGCACACAAATACGTGAGCAGCTACAGAGAATAGACGATCAAACAAATAAAATGCCAGTCGCTGAGAGGCAAATCGCATCTATAGCATCAATAAATGATATCATTAGCAATACTGAATCTAATCCATTAGCTAAATGGCTAAATCCTGCTGTTTATCAATATATTATCGCCCATCAGCTATATTCTGCTGCTCAATTCCGTTAAAATCGCCTTATCTATGTCATTTTGCCTATCCTGTCTTTATGCGTGACTGACGACATATGATCAGTCGGATAAGACAAATTGACGTTTTACCCCTTTATTTTACATATTTACGATTCAAGAGATTAAAATTTATGACCAACACCATGACTGCAGAACGCCTAACAGAATGCTTGACCCTAGTACAAAGCGCTCTAGATGATATGAAAGCAAAAAACATCACTGTAATGAATGTAGAAGATTTGACTGACGTAACAGAGCGCATCATCATCGCTGATGGTACCTCAAAGCGTCATGTACGTGCGATGGCTGATAGCGTCGGCGCTGAAGCTAAGCAAGCTGGTTTTATGCCACTTGGCCGTGAAGGCGGCATCGATTCTGACTGGACGTTGATTGATTTGGGCGCGGTTGTCGTCCACATGATGACGCCACAAGCACGTGAGTTTTATGACCTAGAAGGCCTATGGTCATCACCTGAACAGTTGGCTGAGCTAGTTGCTACGCCGCGTGAAAAGAAAACTGCAGGTCGTCGTAACAAAAACAAATAAGCTTATCAGTGACGATATTCGTTCAAGATTAAGAAACGCTACACCAAAAAGACCAGAATATTTATTCTGGTCTTTTTGGTGTAAATTTTATGGTGATGAACCAGTATAATCAGATACATCATTGAGTACAGATAAGCTCATTTCGTATCAATATTTATTAGACATTAAAATTAAACCGCCAAAATTAAGCCGCCTTAGCCTATTCATTCTACCTATTAGGAAACCTTATGAGCGCAGAATCGAACACGTCATTACCTGAGCAAACTTTAACAAAATCGCCTGAGCAAACACTAACAGACTTTAATCAAGACCTGCCCCTACATATCGCTACCCTCACTTGTGTCCGCGCTGGCAAGTCTATGCCATTCGCTCGTGAAGAAATGAGCGCCATTGATAAAGCACCTATCAAATCTCCTGTCGCCGTCAACTTTATGGGCTTAACCACTGATGAACAGGCTGACCGTAAGCATCATGGTGGCCCACTTAAAGCCGTGCATCAACTAGCGCCTGCGACTTATGCAAAAATCAATACAGAGTTCAGTTTAAAGGTTCGTGTCGGTACGCTAGGAGAAAACCTTACGACTGAAGCTGTCGATGGTTTGCCTGAAATGACCGAATCTATGGTTTGTATTGGCGATGTTTTTCAATACGGTGGGCATTTTGAAAACGGTCAAGACACTAGTAATGATGGTGATAGCATTCAATTACGTATCGTCCAACCACGCCGCCCCTGCTACAAAATTAATGACCAAATTGGCCAATTTACCAAAGTACCTAATATCGCAGCATGGGTCAGCAAGCAAGGTATCTCTGGCTGGTACTTCCAAGTTGTACGTGATGGCGTTATAGACGCTGATTTACCAGTTTATTTAATCGAGCGTCCCTACCCGTTTGCGACGCTTGAAAATTTATGGCAACTGGCCAATTCTAAAGAGAAATATGATGCAGATACTATTGAACCGTGGCTCGCGATTGACTGTTTAGAGGACAGTTGGAAAAAGGTTCTGGCTAAAAAAATCCAACAGGATTGAAAAGGTAACACTCAACAAAAACCTTTAATATGACTTTTCTATTTATAAAAGATAGCCACTACCCTGCGTAATGGCGTCACAAGGTTTTTCATGTTCTATGTCAGTTCCATAATAAACACTCTCTCCTTCTACATCTTTGATCGTGAAGGAGCACTCCATGAGTGAACAGACAGGAAGTATCAGCTACCTACAAGCGATAGCGATTAGCGTTGGTGCGATCATCGGCTGGGGCGCTTATGTCATGCCAGGCGATTTGTTTTTGCCACAGTCACAGCTATTAGGCTCTTCTGTTGCTATTATTATCGGTACTTTAGCCATCTATATGGTTGCGCGTGCCTATATTAATTTGCTGACTCAAACGCCAGAGAACGAGTCAGGCGGTATCTATTGGATTGAAAAATACATCAATCGCAAGCATGCCTATATCTATGGTTGGGGCGTCACGATAGGCTATATCTCTATTATCGCGCTCAATATATCAGCCGTCGCTTTGCTACTGCGCTATCTGTTACCTAGCGGCTTACAATTAGGTTATCTGTATACGATTGCTGGTTGGGAAGTCTACGCCAGTGAAGTGTTCTTATGCAGCGCGGCTATTATTCTGTTCAGTTATATCAATCTAAAAGGCGTACGAGTCGGCGCAAAAATCCAACTTTATATCGCCCTCTTTATGATTCTATCAGTCACCGCGCTGTTTTTTGCCTCGCTTTGGATGACACCAACCACCCAAGCATTTTTGCCAACTGATATGTCTAGCAGCTCTATCACTAGTCTGGCATGGTTACCTATCTTGGCCGTTATGCCGTGGGCGTATGTCGGTTTCGAAACCACACCGCAAATTTCAAAGGCGATTAGCGATTCAAAAACCAAGACCAAAAGTATTATCCTAATTTCACTCATCGCCGGTGTGTTGTTTTACTTTTTAATCAACTACTTTACCGCGCTGAACATGAGCTTTGACTATCAAGCAATCAAAGACAGCCATTGGGCGACAGGTGAAGGCATAGACAATCGGATTGGTAGCATCGGTATTTGGCTGCTATCGATCGCTATGATTGGCTCGATAATGAGCGGTATCAATGGCTTTATATTGTCATCGGTCAAGCTCTTAGAATCTATGGGCGACACGTCGTTATTGCCCAGTATATTTAGAGATAAACACAACCAATTTAGTAAGCAAAAAACCGTTATATTGATATGCTTGGTCTGCCTACTCTCTCCTTGGCTGGGTAGAAACTACCTACTCGATATCGTGACAATGGCGTCTTTGGGTATAACCGTTGGCTTCGCTTATGTCACGACCGCTGACCTCATCAATGAGCGAAAAAACAAACAGGCAGGTTTGCTAAATTATCTCTCTGTATTAATCAGTGTGGTCTTTATATCGCTATTACTGCTACCATTTTCACCAGCAGCGCTGTCATTTAATGCTTATGTCTTGCTAGGATTCTTTATTCTGCTTGGGGCAATTGGCTATAAAAAAATCGCAGTCAATCCTAACGTTAATTAACCGTAACCATTCCTACACAGAGCATTTCATGGCAAAAAATATTTCCTCGACTGCATTGGCTTCAGTATTAATATCATCCTCTATGCTATTGCTCGTTGGCTGCGTAACAACGTCAGCGACGCAATATGTAATCGACAGCGATAGCTACCAAGCTACTGGCAAAAGCGAGCGAATCAAAACCATCGTCTTGCACTATACAGTCTCTGATAATGAGCGATCGATAAAGACATTGACCACGGGCAATGTGAGCGCGCACTATCTAGTATTAGACAATGACGATGATAAAATTTATAACCTCGTACCAGAGTCGGAACGCGCATGGCATGCAGGTGATGGCGGCTTTGCAGGACGGACGATATTAAACGATACCTCTATCGGTATCGAGATCGTCAATAGTGGCATTAAGCCTGGATATCGAGACGCGCTAAAAAATGACATGCTCGACTATCATCCTTATGAGCATTATGTGGCATTTGATGAATTGCAGATTAAAAAAGTCGCACAACTGGTGCAAGATATCGCCACGCGCTATGACATCTCACCAAAGAATATCATCGGTCACTCGGATATGGCACCCTCGCGCAAGATAGACCCCGGTGCAAAGTTCCCGTGGGAGCGACTGTATTTCGATTACGGTATCGGCGCTTGGTATGATGAATTTGATAAGCAGTTCTTTATGAATCAAAATGGATTTGCATCGGCCACGATACCTGAGATCAAGCAAGCGTTTCGCAAGTATGGCTATCAAATCAATGACACTGATGCGTGGGACAAGGCCAGTCGCGATGTCGTCTATGCGTTTCAGCTACACTTTAGAGCGCAGCAGCCAACGGGCAATATGGATAGCGAGACCTATGCGATATTGCAGGCACTGAATAAGAAGTATGCTGATACCAACGATTTTTATTAGCCATTAACAACCAAGAATCTATCCATAACAACAATGGAAAAGGAAATACTATGAGCACATTGTTTAGCGTAAATTTGAATAAATTGGCTTTAATCCGTAACTCTCGCGGTACTGACTACCCTAACCTGTTGTACTTTGTGAAGAAGCTGATTGACCTAGGTGTCAAAGGCTTTACTGTACACCCGAGACCCGATGAGCGTCATATCAGATACCAAGACGTCTATGATATCAGTGCATTCTTAAAGGACTATCCAGAGATTGAGTTCAATATCGAAGGCAATCCAAACGAGCAGTTCTTAAAAATTATCCGTGAAGTAAAGCCGCATCAATGTACGCTCGTACCAGACAGCGACGATCAGCTGACCTCCGATCATGGCTTTGACATCATTACCCATCATGAGTTTTTATCAACATTGAGCAAAGAGCTAGAAGCGTTCGGTACGCGCTGTGCGGTGTTTATCGACCCTGATATCGAACAAATCAAAGCGGTCATCGAGAGTGATGTGCAGACGATCGAGATGTATACCGAAGAATGGGCGCGCGCTTATAAGGGCAACCAGTTCGATGAGGTCAAGCAACGTTTTAGCGACTGTATCAACCTAGCCAATCAAAACGGTATCCGAGTCAATGCGGGTCATGATTTGAATTTGGATAATTTGGCTGATCTGCTTGCGCTTAGTGATATCGCTGAAGTGTCGATTGGTCATGCCTTTACGATTGAATCATTGGAACAAGGCATGGATAATGTCGTGCGTCAGTATTTAGCAATTTGTGGCTAGTCCATACTAATAAGCAAATAGTCTATTCACTTTACACTCGATGCGGTGATGCTAGGATATATTTTATGCAGCCTCTGTCAGCGTAGACACAGCAAGCAAGTAAAATTTATACCAGTAGCACGGCAATATTGGCGTATCAATTTTATTTTAAAATGACTACAGTTTGGTTCTATCAGCAGTCCTTATATCTGCATTATCAATACAAACGCTAATAATATTAAAAAAAGGAATATTTATGTATCAAGCCTTTCAAAAACACCTACAACAAGAAATCAGTGATATACGCGAGGCAGGACTGTATAAAAACGAGCGCGTTATTACCTCTCCGCAAGATGCGCTCATCAAGATCGCCGATGGCCGTGAGATGCTTAACTTCTGTGCCAATAATTATCTTGGATTGTCTGACCATCCTGAGATTAAAAAAGCAGCTATCAAGGCCATTGAAGACTCAGGTTATGGCATGTCATCGGTACGTTTTATTTGTGGTACGCAAGACTTGCATAAGCAATTAGAGGCGGCGATTTCTAAATTTTTTAATACCGAAGATACGATTCTTTATGCAGCCTGTTTCGATGCCAATGGCGGTGTTTTTGAGCCACTACTGACCGCCGATGATGCCATTATTTCTGATTCGTTAAACCATGCCTCAATCATCGATGGTGTGCGCCTGTGTAAAGCCGCGCGTTATCGCTATGCCAATGCGGATATGCAGGATTTGGAGACTCAGCTGCAAGCAGCGCAAGCACAGCGTTTTCGTTTAATTGTCACCGATGCCGTGTTTTCAATGGATGGTAATGTGGCGCCGATGGATGAGATTTATGCGTTGGCACAAAAATACGATGCCATGGTTATGATTGACGAGTGTCATTCAGCAGGCGTCGTCGGTCGCACGGGTGGCGGCGTGACAGAGTTGTTTGATCTACGTGGTGATATTGAGCTGATCACGGGTACCTTGGGCAAGGCATTTGGCGGTGCTATTGGCGGCTTTACCACGGGTAAAAAAGAAATGGTTGAGATGTTGCGTCAACGCTCACGCCCGTATCTGTTTTCAAACTCCATTCCGCCGATGATCGCTGCCGCTGGGTTAAAAGCGTTTGAGATGCTAGCGCAAGACAATACCCTACAAGATAAACTGCATGAAAATACCGCCTATTTTGTGAAGAAAATGCAAGATGCGGGCTTCGATATCAAGCCTACCGAATCGGCAATTTGTGCAGTTATGCTTTATGATGCCAACGTCTCGCAGCAAATGGCAGACGCACTGCTTGAAGAAGGCATTTATGTGATTGGCTTCTTCTATCCTGTCGTGCCAAAAAATGAGGCTCGTATTCGTGTGCAGCTCTCTGCTGCTCATACTCGCGAGCAGCTCGACCAGTGTATCGCCGCCTTTATCAAAGTCGCCAAACAAATGAAGGTGATTGATTAAGCGTCGCTCGGATTTACTCGCTGAATTCAATAATTAAGTACAACACAGTTAAATAAGAAAAAAGTATGAAAGCACTGGTTAAAGCTCATGCCGAAAAAGGCATCTGGATGCAAGACATGCCAGAACCAACGGTCGGCATCAATGACGTTAAAATTAAAATTAAAAAAACCGCCATCTGTGGCACAGATTTGCACATTTATAAGTGGGATGAGTGGTCACAAAAGACCATAAAAACGCCGATGATTATCGGACATGAATATGTCGGTGTCATTAGTGAAATGGGCGATGGCGTCAAGCATCTTGAAATAGGTGATCGTGTCACAGGCGAAGGCCATATCGCGTGCGGGCATTGCCGTAACTGCCGCCGTGGCAAGCTACATGTGTGCGAAAACACCATAGGCGTGGGCGTCGACCGCGATGGCTCGTTTGCCGAATATTTGGTGATACCTGCCGATAATGCCATCAAACTCGATGAGCGTATCAGCGATGAGATGGCCGCCATTATGGACCCCTTTGGCAATGCCACGCATACTGCCCTATCATTTCCAGTACTTGGTGAAGATGTGCTAATCACGGGTGCAGGACTGATTGGTTCCATGGCAACGGCGATTTGCCGCTTCGCAGGGGCGCGTAATATTGTGGTCAGTGATATCAGTGACTATCGCTTGGAGCTTGCCAAAAAAATGGGTGCGACGATGACCATCAACCCAGCCAAAGGTGAAACCATCGAAGGCGCTATCGATACCTTAAAAATGCACGGCTTCGATATCGGACTTGAGATGTCAGGCTCGCCTCAGGCCTTTGATTCGATGATTACGAACATGTATAACGGCTCTAAAATCGCGCTCTTGGGTATTTTGCCTAACACCACCACGGTGGATTGGAGCAAGATTATTTTTAAGGCGTTAACCTTAAAGGGTATCTATGGCCGTGAGATGTGGGAGACGTGGTATCAGATGGAGCAAATGCTGATTAGCGGTATTGATCTGTCGCCAATCATTACCCATCGCATGCACATCGATGACTTCCAAGAAGGCTTTGATATCATGGAAAGTGGGCAATGCGGTAAGGTGATTTTAAGCTGGGATTAATTTTAGCGATTCAGCATTTCAGGAGTCGTGGTTAATTTGTACATTGTCACGACTTACAAAACGGTACTGATTTCAGTGCCGTTTTTTATAGGGTAAAAATCATACAGGGGGTAAGGTATGGGCGATTCTGAAGCCGAAAAACTTGAAAATTATTTAGCAGAAAAAGCCAAGCAAGATCAGGAAAAAGGACAAGCGTCTGAGCCGCTCTCTGCCTATGATGCTTGCGTGCTAAAAGAAAGTGCTAAAATTCATGAGTTGATAGCAGAGGCTGAAAGTTCAAATATTATTTAGCTTCATGAACCTATCTTTTAAGAAAAAGTTGTTAATCAACTTGTTTTAAGTTAACCAACAACTATCTTACTGCTTATCGAATACATTAATTTTACATATTAATATTGGCATAAGATATTATTGAATTATTTTACTCTCATTTTGAAATGTATAACTTCATGAGATAAATAAAGCTAAGCCACAAAAACTGAAGTATTGTTATCTATCTCCCATTTCAAAATCTCATCATAAATCATTGTTTTCTTGAAAGAATCCATGTTAAACGAAACTCTAAGGTTTGACTCTATATCTTTATTTGACAAGCCTTTGTGTCCGTGGATTTTATTAAAAAAACTTGCCAATACCCGTGCTAAATCATGTCCGTTAGTCAATTGAAATAAATCATAAAATTGTAGATCAATTGATTCTACTTCCCTTCGTAAGAAACTCTCATCTGTGACAGTAGCCTTTTTCGAACTACTAAGCATCCTATTAATATATTGTGAAAGATCTATTTTAAAGTTATTGAAATCTAATAAATCAATAAAACCTGATTCAAATTTTATTCGTCTTGAGTTGATATCATTTTTCAATTTGAATAAGCTAATTGGAGATAACAACATCATTAACTTCTTCAATGTCTCGTCAAAATCAGTACTATTAATTGAAGTATATTCTGAAAACAAAGAAGATAGGGACTCTGAACAGCTTAGAATAGTCGTTTCAATATCATGATAATCGGTTAAAACAATATTTTTTTTATGGTAACTAGGATTATTTATTCGAATAAAGTCAGCATCCCTAATAGCAACAATAAGAGCATGGATAGGGAGTAAAGTTACTATACATTCTTCCAATTTACCATTGCCACCTGGAATACTTTCTACCTTACACTTATCTAAGTCAAAAAATTTGCGAAAAAGACGAACATCACTTACACCTTCTAAAAATATAAAGTTAATGCCATTAGAGTTTGGGTTCTTAAAGTCAAGTCTTAGCTCACCCATTTTTGTTTCATAAGTAATGTCTTCTTTCTTCATAGTTTTTTCTCTAACGTGTACACTAAGTCCCATCTATCATTTATTATTGATGGTGAATGAGTGGCAAGTAACACCTGAAAATCCTGTAATTCGATAATTTTTAATAAATCATCTAAGAATTCTTTTTGCCATGTTACATGAAGTGAGATTTCCGGCTCATCAATAAGTACTAATATTCCTTTGCTGGTTTTAAAAATAAGTTCGTATAGCATAACGAGTTCATGCTGTTCACCAGAAGACAAATCGCTTAACTGTAGTTTTTTTCCTCTATCTGTTTGAAAATAAAAACCCTTTTCTTTATCAATAACGATAGATTTGAATGTAAAACGGCGTTCGTTAAGAATACTAGTGAATAACTCTAGCTTCTCTAATAAATCATCAAAAACTCTTAATTTTTTTTCTGAATCACTTAGATAAACTGATAACGCTTTAGAGTCCTCTTCATTATAAGCTAACGTTTCCTGCATTCCTTCATGCAGACCATTGCGAGCTAACTTGTCTATTTTACTAGATAAGTGGTCAAACCTCTTATCATATTCTGATTGAGTTATTGTATCTCTAGCTGTAATTAAACGACGAGGATAGGTTCTATCTAATTCTTGAGATATAGAAAAAGATTCACGCATTTTTTTATTAATTAATAAAGTAAGCTCTTCAGCATAAGCATTGACTGTTTCTGTCATTACTGTTTGATTTTTTTCCGACCTATTTCTAATACCTATAGAGGAGCTATTAACTTTTTTAAATAAGCGTTGCTCTTCAATTAGATGTACTTGCATCGAATTCAGTATGCTATTAGAAATTTCTCCAATTTCAAATTTATTTATATTCTTTCTATAACTGAGTGGTAGTTCTGAACCATATCTTTGAATCACTTGTGTCAAATTTAATTCTTCATCATGAAAATGATCAAACCAAACTTCATCACCTAATCGTGATACATGCAGATAGTTTTCAAGGCGATCAATCATATTACTAGGAATTAATTTATTCAATAAGAAAGATTCTACAGATTTGTTATTTTGAATAAACTCTATTTTCACATCTTCTACAGGCTCATTTTCATCCATTTCAAAAAGACTTTCTTGAATAACTTGCGATCCCTTAACCTTACTAATATTTATTTGCGTCCCATTATTCAAATGTATAAATATCTCAGAAAATACTAATTGATGAAAAAAAGAGAACTTTCTATTAAACAAACTATAAATAATATTTAGTACTTGAGTTTTACCAAAGCCATTAGCACCTGTCAAAATAAGCACATTACCATCAGTAGCATAATTAATATCATAATCGAAGATTTCGAATAACCCTCTTATGTGTATAGATTTCAAGCTCGTAGTAGGTCTGCTATCATTTACCATAACGATTCCAATTAATTTTAACTATTTTATAGATATATAGTCGGTACTGAAGAAAATAAATACACTACGCTATACAACATAACTGGGGTAGTTTGCTTACGTAGACAGAGGCTACATAAAACTTATCCTGACCCGTTGTATCTTCTTTATATTTACGTGACTATAGTGTAGTTAAACATTACCATTGTGATATAAGAAAATCTATGGTTTGATAGATTATAATCGCTAGCCTACCCTATAGTTATTTCTTAGACCAAATTTATCTATGTAGATTATCAAATATTCTACCCAAGACTAAAGAAAGTGAGCCAATTAGCTCACTTTCCTATTATCTAAAAACAAAAATCTTCTATCTAAACCAAGCACGCGCGTTACGGAACATACGCATCCACGCGCCGTCCTCGTCCCACTCTTCTGGCTTCCAGCTGTGGTTATAGGCTTTTAGGTTACGCTCAGGGTGTGGCATCATGATAGTGACGCGACCATCAGTGCTACACAGACCCGTGACCCCGCCGAGCGAGCCGTTTGGATTGAGCGGATAGGTCTCGGTTGGATGACCTTGGCTATCGACATAACGCATCGCGAGCTGACCGTGGTTTGCCATACCGTCGATTTCGTTGTTGTCTAGCGTGGCATAACCTTCACCATGCGCCACCGCGATTGGCAAGATACTGTCTTGCATACCTTTGAACAGGATCGACTTGGTACGCTCAACTTTCACGTTGACCGTACGCGCTTCAAAACGAGCTGATTTGTTCGCGACGAAACGTGGGAAGTTTTCTGCACCTGGGATGAGGTCTTTTAACTGAGCCATCATTTGACAACCGTTACAGACACCTAGTGAGAAGGTATCAGGACGGGCAAAGAAGCGAACAAACTGCATGCGTAGCTCGTCATGGAACAAGATAGAGTTCGCCCAACCAGAGCCAGCACCCAATACATCACCATAACTAAAGCCACCACAAGCGACCAAACCGTCGAAATCACGTAGATTGATACGACCACTGAGTAGATCACTCATGTGTACATCGACCGCTTCAAATCCTGCTTGGGTAAAGCCTGCTGCCATCTCTGTCTGACCATTGACGCCTTGCTCACGGAGGATGGCAACTCTTGGTTTATTGTCACGACTAGCTAAGTATGGTTCTTCCACCTTTTGATTCAGATCAAAGTTTGGCGCAGCGATGAGGCCTTTATGGCTCGCATCAGCAATCAAGTCATACTCCTGCTGTACGCAGGCTGGGTTATCACGGCGACGCGCGATTTGATAGCTGACCTGCGTCCATGCTTGCTGTAACTCGCTACGGCTAAAGCGTAAAGTGTCGTCACCCATGAGCGTTGGCGTTTGGATAAGCAGGCTATCTTCTTCAGAGCTTTGACCAACGAGGCTTAGCATGTCGCTGACGTTAAATTCTTCTGCCAATTGCATGAGCGCCGCAACGTTTTCTGGCAATACTTGGATAACTGCGCCCAGCTCTTCACTGAACAGCTGACCAAGTAAGTTATCGTCATTTAATGACAGCTTGATACCCTGACGGCTGGTGAATTGCATCTCCGCGATAGTCGCAAGTAGACCACCATCACCGATATCGTGATAAGCACTGATGACGCCTTGTGCATTACCCGCTTGGATAAAGTTAAAGAAGTCGATCAGGTCGCTTGGTTGCGCTAAATCTGGGCAATCGTTACCCAATTGGCTAAGCGTTTGCGCAAGGATTGAACCGCCTAGACGTAATTTGCCTTTAGACAAGTCAATACGGTAGAACGCGCTGTCGCCATTGATGAGCTCAGGGGTTAGCGTTTTTGCGACGTCAACGACAGGGGCAAACGCAGTCACGACCAAGCTCATTGGCGACACAACGGACTTATCTTGATTTTCACCATTGTCATTGGCGTTATCAGTCCAGTTAGCACGCATCGATAGCGAGTCTTTACCGACTGGGATAGCGATACCGAGTGCTGGGCACAGCTCTTCACCGACGGCATGTACCGCGTCGAACAATGCCGCATCTTCTACGTCATCACCACACGCGGCCATCCAGTTCGCTGACATAGTGATATCAGACAATTGAGCGATACGCGCACCAGCAATGTTAGTAATCGCTTCACCGACTGCTAGACGCGCAGAGGCTTTTGGACTGATAAGCGCAACAGGCGTACGCTCGCCGACACTCATTGCTTCGCCAGTCATTGGCTGACCATCTAATGCCACCAAGCCAGAAGCCGTCACCGCACAATCTGATACAGGCACTTGATAGCGACCCACATACTGATCACGCACGACCATACCTGTGATAGAGCGGTCACCAATGCTAATCAAGAATGATTTGCTCGCGACAGTTGGGTGACGCAATACATCGGTAATTGACTCGGCTAGATTAACGTCATCAAGCTCTAATGCTGGTAACGTGCTCTCGGTACGCTCAAAGCTGCGTTGCATTTTTGGTGTACCGCCGAGCAGTACTTGCATCGGCATATCGACTGGTTGCTCGTCCAACAGCTCATCATCAACGATTAGCTGACGGATATCCGTCGCCTCGCCCAAGATGGCATATGGGCAGCGCTCACGGGCACAGATAGCATCGAACTGATCTTTACTCTCTGGGCGAATCGCCAGCACATAACGTTCTTGCGCTTCGTTTGACCAGATGGCCATTGGCGACATGCCAGCTTCTAATGATGGAATCTTACGCAAGTTCAGATGCGCGCCCATTTCATGATCATTGACCAGCTCTGGCATTGCATTAGACAGACCACCTGCCCCTACATCATGTAGTGAGACAATTGGGTTGCCGTCTTTACTGTTATTACTTACATCGACATCATCACCAGCGAGTGCCCAGCAGCGATCAAGGACTTCTTGGCAACGACGCTCCATCTCAGCGTTATCGCGCTGAACTGAGGCAAAATCCAAACCTTCATCAAGGTCACCACTATCGACTGACGATGCGGCACCGCCGCCCAGACCGATTTGCATCGCAGGACCACCAAGAACAATTAGCAAATCGCCTTTTGTGATTGCATTTTTTTCAATCAGGTTGCGTTTGATATTGCCGTAACCACCTGCCAACATGATTGGCTTATGATAGCCGCGCATCTCGCTACCGTCTTTTGCCGCAGAGGTATCTAGCTGAAAACTACGGAAGTAACCGCATAGGTTTGGACGACCAAATTCGTTTGAGAAATTGGCTGAGCCTAATGGCGCTTCGGTCATGATCTCAAGGCTGGTAGCCATACGATCTGGCGTACCATAATCCTGCGTGCTCAATTGACCTGACTGCTCCCACTTTTCGCTAAGCTCTGGGATATGCAGATGTGACACATGGAACCCTGTTAGACCCGCTTTTGGCTTACCGCCACGACCAGTCGCACCTTCGTCACGAATCTCACCGCCAGCACCTGTTGCCGCACCAGAATAAGGGGCAATCGCTGTTGGGTGGTTATGCGTCTCAACTTTCATTAAGATATCGATGTTTTCTTGATGAAAGTCGTAAGGATGGATTGAATTGGCATCCATCGCGTCGGTTGGAATAGGATAAAAACGCATGCCGTCAGACCCTGCCATGACCGCGGCGTTGTCTTTATAGGCTGATAAGATACCTTGTGGGTTCGACTGGTACGTGTTTTTAATCATTTGGAACAGTGACTTTGGCTGCACTTCACCATCGACTGTCCATTGGGCATTGAAGATCTTATGACGGCAATGCTCTGAGTTGGCCTGTGCAAACATCATCAGCTCAACGTCCGTTGGATTACGCTTTAGCTCATTGACATAGGCATTCATTAAATAATCAATGTCTTCACTTGATAACGCAAAGCCGAACTCTGTATTGGCAGACTCTAGCGCTGCCTGACCTTGTCCGATCACGTCGATATGATTCAGTGATGCTGGCGCTTGATCATCGAACAATTTGCTCACATCGCTCAAGTCATAAACCAAGCTCTGCGTCATACGGTCAAACAACAATTGCTCAGCGTCTACTGGTAGTTTTTCGCCTGCGTCACCGTCTATTTTTTCATCGAGGGTTAACGTATAAACAACGACACGCTCAACGCGGTTGATCTCGATTTCACAGTTATTAAAGATATCTGTCGCTTTACTTGCCCATGGCGATATCGTACCAAAACGTGGCCCAACGATGACTTGTAGTTGGTTGTCTTGCGGCGCATTTAGCGTTGCTGACTGGTCAACCGCTAGTAAATCTAGCGCTTTTTTATGTTCATCACCAGATAGCTCTCGTGATAGCACATACACTTGCTGTGTACTTATTTGACTGACATTTAGCTCGGTTTTTTGCTGAAACTGACTGATGAGTTGCTGCGTCTGAAAATCGGTAAGAAACGGTTGTCCGGCGATGGTCATCATAAAGGCATAATCCGTAAGATCAAGGCATCTCTGCCATGCTAAGTAAATGGTCTGGGTATTATAACAAGAAGACCTGTAATAAGCAGGTCTAAACCAAGATAAATTGCCGATAAGTTGCATTCTATCGCGACTTACTATTTGCGAATCGATAATTCAAAAAAATATCTTTTTAAGTCGTTTTTGAATTATCCATCGAAAAATAGAACGCTCAAATCTACGCTGTCACAATTTTTACCTAACCTTCATATTCCTTACAAACACTCACATCGCATTACTGGGAACCTATATAAATGTAGGGTGACAACTCGGTACTCTAGTCTCAGTTGTCAAGGCGACGATGACGTTTAATTTTTAGATTTATTTAATAGTTAGACATATCTAGCCTAAAGAAAAATTACTATAAATAATCAACTGTTTAATTCGGCTAATTAAAACAACGCTACATGAGCCCAATTAAAACACTATAAAAAAGGAAATTTATTATGAGTAGACAAGACCATATTGATAAAGTACAAGAACTGGTAAAAGAAGTGAAATTTGCCATGATGACCACTCGTACTCACGAAGGCCACTTACATGCCTGCCCGATGACCACTAGCGAGACGAGCATTGGCGCAAAAGAGATTTGGTTCATTGGTGATAAAACCACTGAAACCATCAAAGATATCGAAAAAGACCCACAAGTGAATTTGGCCTATGTCAGTCAAGATTCAAAAGATTATGTCTCAATTAACGGTAAAGCAGAATTGGTTGAAGACCAAGAAAAGCTAGATGAACTGTGGTCCCCAATCTACAATGCGTTTTATGAGCAAGGTAAAGAAGATCCAAACGTCCAGTTAATCAAAGTCGTCCCACATGGTGCCGAATATTGGTTAAGTGGCAGCTCAGTCGTCAATATGTTTAAGATGACGACTGCTGCAGTAATGGACGGCAAAAAAGCGACTAACTTGGGTGAAAATAATTCAGTGACGTTATAAGCTCCCTAAACTATAAATAGCGAAAACAAAAACGCCAGTGGCTAATGCGACTGGCGTTTTTACTGATAAATTATTCGTGTAGTCTTAGTCAAAGTTTACAAACTGCCTTGCCGTCGTAAAGACTAAAAGCTGTTAATTTATCTAAGGTCTTCTGTGGATTAGATTCACTAAAACCAATTTTTTTCTTTGGTGAGAAATAAGTTATTTTAGTTTGTTCATTACCTACAGACTCTAGTAAGACTTTAAAAGTATAAGTATCAAAATTAGATTTACCGATGAAATAAGCCTTGTTTTGCTCTCTGTCTAAATTGGCGTCAATAACCTGATACCCATTTTGGTTCCGGTATTCGAAACATTTACTCATATACTTTTTTAAATTAGCATAAGAAGAGACAATATCGAGTTCGACCTCGGTCGAAACTATTCTTGCATTAGTAGTAAGCTCTGTTTCAGAAGTTGGTAAAATTGCTCTCACACAGCCTGTTAAATAGGTACTTAATAAAAGAATACTAAAAATAGCAGATAGTTTTTTTTGTAATATCATGACTAAAACTCTTCTTAATTAAGGACTATTTTTCAAAAATATCAGCCACTTTTTGATTGTCATAATTACCGATTTCAACAGGACTACTAACCGCTGATTTTAGAACAATACCTTCCTTATCAGCTGGCTCAAATCTTGAGTCGGCTTCGTATTCATATACTGTGAGAGTACTAACTTCCCCTTTAGCAAAGCTTGGTTTGAACACATAGCTCTTGCCACTCTGATAGTTGACTGTAGGCAGTTGCGTATACAACGCTTTATTTTCCCATCCTGCACCACTTACTAATAGCTGATGGTTACCTGTAGGAATTTTGATAGGCCTAATACTCATTCTATAAGCATTGAGAGTTTGATTAACATTCAAACTAATTGGTATATTTTTGACCCATTGATCATCTACCTTCATAACACGAAGAGGGTCGGTAGCAAAAATACCACTACCTGTGAATTCAGCATAAGGATAGCCTCGCACTATAGCAAACTCTTGCTCATCGCTTACTACAAATTGATTGGCGTACTTAGACAATCTCTGGTCATAAGAAATACCTTCTACATTCAATTGAGGTAAGCTTGCATCTCTTCCTCTTTGGGTAGTTGGGCTAGTAAAAGCCGAGCAAGCCGTCAGACCGCTAAGAACAAATATAGCCAGTAATGTTTTGTATACCATTAGAATTCCTTTTAATATTCTAGACGTAGAAATCAATCATTCTAGAATAAAAAAATTTAATAAGGTATAAAAAATTAAACATTTTTTTATTATTTTCTCCAAAACTAATACTATCAATTACATACATAAATCACCCTAATTTTAATAGCTTGAGTGATAAAACTTAAGCAAATAAGCAAAGTAGATGCATCACCTACTAGAATAAAAACAAAAACGCCAGTGGCTAATGCGACTGGCGTTTTTTTATGCGTTATCTATTATCTATTGATAGGCATTACTGTGGTGGTTTGGCGTAGCCATTATCTGCTGGATACGCTTGCGGTTGCTTTGGCTTAGCAGGATCATATAGTTTATAGATAGCCGTACCAATCACACCTGTATTGTTGATAGAACCCGATCTGGTATTGGCAGCATAAGCACTTTCTGGTTTGCTAAATATAAAGGATGCCACCGCGCTTTGGCTCTTGCGAAAACCCTCAATCACCAAATCATCATTGGGACGTAGCACATATCCGCTGTCCTGACGACTAGCAGCACTACCATCGATGACGTTTATACCATCCACACTAGCGACGATCTCATACGTGTTGGGGCTGTTATTGTTGTACACCAAACGATAGGCCTGCCCTGCTTGACCTTGCACATAATAATTGCCTGAGTCTCGATATAGTGACAGCTCACCCGTATCCGTCTCTATCGAAAAATCAACCTTACCTGCCAGCAGAGACATGCTATTAACCGCACGTCCTTTGTAAGATTTGTCGGCATAACGGACTTGCATTTGCTCGATAGGCTGACTACTCATGCGACGCAAATCAACCGTTGTCACTTGAGAATCAACGTCATCGCCCCATTTGGTACCCAAACGTTCTGACTCTGTCGCGTCTTGGGTCGCCGACATTTTAGACGACTCTGCTTGGATAGACTTGTCTTGCTGAATCGTTGGGGTGGACGACTCCTGCATGCTTGGCCCTGATGAGCAGCCCGTTAGCAATGCCAGTAATAAAATGGCAGCACCTGACTGTTTCTGATGTAACGTCATACCGATCTCCCTATTTAAATGACATATGGCCACACTTCAATCAACTTCCCTGTGTTTGCTCTTTTGTATTTTATCTACTATTTCTGAGTATATAGAAACGATGCAAACAATCAATGGCTAAAGTAAATCGGCCAAAAATCAGTGTTTACAGTCAGCCATAAAAAATACCAGTGGCTCATGCGACTGGTATTTTTTATGCCTGTTAAGGTAGGTTATGCTATAGCGTTATCCGCTTTGCTTTAAATATGGCCAAGCCGCTCTGAGATAAATCATCATCGACCACAAGGTAAGTATCACAGCGGCGACCATTAATACATAACCAATGGTTTCAAGCGACTGCCAGTTAAGCAGTAGTACGGTAATCGCCACCATCTGGAACGTGGTTTTCAGTTTTCCAACATAAGATACCGCGACGCTAGTGCTCTTACCCAGCTCTGCCATCCATTCGCGTAAGGCTGATACAGCGATCTCACGCGAGATAATGACGATAGCCGCTATTGCCATAATGATATTGGGATGCCACTGTACAAGGACGATGAGCGCTACAGCTACCATTAATTTATCAGCAACAGGGTCCAAAAAGCGACCAAAAGCTGACATAACGTTTAGTTTACGAGCGAAATAGCCATCGAGCCAATCGGTAATCGCGGCAATAATAAAGACGCCGGTCAATAATAAATGGCGCAACAAACTATCGCTAAACTCGCTCATACCAACGCGCGCAATAACATTGTCTGAAATCGCAGGCATACCAATACCCATGGCTGGCGGCCAATAGGCAATCGCGACGAATAGCGGAATCATCAAGATACGCGCAATCGTAAGGTTGTTAGGCAAGTTAAAAATACTCTTGGTATTTTGCGAACTTGGCGGTTCTTCCTGCGTATGCAAATGCGTGCTGTCAGTCATGGCAAACCCAGTTTAATATGAACATAATAATGGCAGATAGCTTAGCATTTTTCGGACAAGGCGTCATGCCATCTCTGCAGCGATTGAGTTATCAAATATATAAAGAAAGGTATCAAGATCGACTAGATGACCTCCTATCGACATAACGTATTGAAATTATTGGAAGCCTTTATGAATGATTTCATCATAGAGCTGCGCTACTTACTCTAAATATCAGTGCTTCATACCAGTCTTTGCATCTTTTGGATTTTTACAACGTAATATACTGTAACCAAAACCGCCAGACAGCACTCAATTGCGCTATCATAGCGACTGTACCAGAACACTTGTACACTTAAATCAGTAAATATTAATAGCTAAGTAAATATCTCCACCTATTGTATTGATAATTATTACCCTTATAAATAACAGTAGAGAGCACCAATAATTACAACAACTCTTGACCACGGCCTGTGTAGCTAATACATGACCCGTTTTCCTCAGCCCACAGTACCTCCTCTGTGGGCCTTTTTTTGCTTACATTTTGCTAAATGTTGAGTTTTCGACTGTCCAAATATCGTTAAACGATGCAAAATAATGAGCATGGATATTGCGCTTACTGCGTTTGCATGATTGCTTTAACAGTTTGCTGCGCCATTCGATAGCAGCTCTCAATATTACCTTTTGCACACCAGTCACCACTGACGATCCATTGCTTGGTTGCATCGATTAAGATGCCTAGCTCTTCAGTATCCTTATTTACGATAGTAGCTGCATAGCGCCAACGATGGCAGTCTATTTGGCTAGGTGCGCTGTCCTCATTCCAGTTCAATGCTTGTTTTGCCGCCTGTAATAATTGTTCTTTTACCAACTCAATATCATCATCGACGTGGGATTCTGACCAGTCATTACGTGCATGAATGGTGACACTTGGTAGTAGTTCACCATGAGCAGGCTTTTGATGCTCAATAAATATCCTATCGAGAATAGTGCTATTTAAATAAGCGACATCCCATTGCGGTGTTAGTTGGCCCTTTAATGTTTCAGGTAGCTTTTGTACATCATCCCAACCAAGCATCAGCGTATAGCAGGCTTGCATTTGCGGTTTAGTAATTTTTTCTTGTTGAGCAAAACCGCTATCTGCCATTAGCTCTACCGCCTGACCATTTGGCGCTGTACAGATTACCCAATCAAACCAGCCCAGACTGGCGCCAGTTTCGTCGAACAGCTCAGTTTGTTTGCTGTCTTGATTATGAGTCTGGTTCTGGATCTGATGCTGAGACTGCTGCGGGTTTTGATGGTGCAAATACTGAGCAAGCGGTGCGACACGGGTCTTAAATACTATGGTCGTATGCTTGAGCGCGGCGGCCAATTCACGGCCCCAACTGGTCATTTTTGGTTTACTGATATAGCGTGCATGCACCGCGTCCCATTGCTCTTTGCTTTGGATATTAGGCGACTGCTCATTGTTACTTGCAGGAGTTAATTCAACCACTTCGGCACACCACGGCTGTAGCAACCCTGTATCTAACCAAGGCGCGATAAACTGTTGAAAGTCAGCAGTTTTCGCAGTAAAAAACTGTGCGCCGAACGACCATTGCCAGTTTTTACCAGTCTCACTATCGCTACGATAGCGGGTCGCTAAACGGCCCACACTACGTGATTTTTCGAAGATAGTGATTTGCGGGGTATTGCCTGTCTGGTTTGACGCGCGCTCTAATAGTGTTGCTGTGAGCAATCCCGTTAGGCCACCACCAATGATGGCGATTTTTGGGGCAAATAGAACAGGTGAGCACAAAGCATGATCAGTCATGATGACAGTAGACCTTATAAAGTATTTATGAGTCGCTACTATATTAAGTATCTAGCCTAGTAAATACCGAGTGACTCGTAAATTAACATGGTAGCGATATTGTCTTGTTAGTATTATTGAACCTTCAAAATGCGCCAATATCAATATCGTCTACGTAAAAAAGCCATGCTATTCTCAATAACATGGCTTTTACTCAACTTTAATATACAAATATCAATGGCTAGTATTGAGTCACTATCCTTAACACTATAGGTTCGTTATCAGGCTAACTTACTCTCCGCGGCCCGCTTTGACTTCTTCAACCAAGTCATTAATCACTGAGCTATCGGCAAGCGTAGATAGGTCGCCCAGTCCTACATATTGACCTGCTGCAAGGTTACGCAAGATACGGCGCATGATTTTTCCTGAGCGCGTTTTTGGTAGTGCATCAACCATATAAATGGCATCTAAAGTCGCAATTGGTCCAATCTCGGCACGCACATGACGTTTTAGTTCTGCTTTTAGATCGTCGGTCTTTTCTTCACCTGACTTTAGAATGATAAATGCACAGATACCTGTACCGCGTATCTCATGCGGCATACCGACAATCGCAGCTTCAGCAGTTGCAGGATGCGCAACCACGGCGCTCTCAATCTCTGCTGTACCCAAGCGATGCCCTGCAACATTGAGTACATCATCGACACGACCAGTAATCCAGTAATGCCCATCTTCATCACGCTGAGCGCCATCACCCGTGAAATAATGACCTGGATAATCGCTAAAGTAAGTCTTTAAGAAACGTGGATGGTCATTGTAGATAGTACGCATCTGCCCTGGCCAACCGCTACTGATCACCAAGTTGCCTTCTGCAGGGCCTTCTAAAATCGCACCATCGCTATCAACGATTTCTGGTTTGACGCCATATAGTGGTGTCATGGCCGCGCCTGGCTTGAGATCGACCGTACCTGGTATTGGTGCCATCAAGATGCCACCAGTCTCGGTCTGCCACCATGTATCGACGATAGGACATTTACCATCACCGACGACATTGTAATACCAGTCCCACGCTTCTGGGTTGATCGGCTCACCGACCGACCCTAGCAGACGCAAACTAGAACGATCCGACTCTCGAACAAAAGCATCGCCCTCTTTCATCATCGCGCGAATGGCTGTCGGTGCAGTGTATAAAATAGTCACGTCATGCTTATCGATAATATGACCGATACGCGCCCATGTTGGATGCTCTGGCACACCTTCAAACATTACCGTTGTCGTACCATTGGCCAGTGGTGCATAGGTTGAATACGTGTGACCAGTAATCCAGCCCACATCTGCCGTACACCAGTAGACGTCATCTTCTTTGATATCAAAAACATCACGGAACGTTGAGATAGCATAGGTGATATAGCCGCCTGTAGTGTGCACTACACCTTTTGGCTTACCTGTCGAACCAGAGGTATATAATAAAAATAGCGGGTCTTCGGCGTTCATGACTTCAGGCTCGCAGATCTCTGATTGACCATCGACCAAATTGTGATACCACACATCACGGCGGCCACTCATCGGTATAGAGTTACCCGTACGATGAACGACGATGACTTTTTCGACACTCTCAGTGCCATCCATGTCGAGTGCGTGATCGACATTGGCTTTAAGCGGTGTGTGCTTGCCGCCGCGTAAACCTTCATCAGCGGTAATAACAACTTTTGAGCGACTGTCTATCAAGCGATTACCCAAACTCTCGGCAGAAAAACCACCAAACACCACTGAATGCACCGCACCGATACGCGCACATGCCAGCATCGCTACCATGGCTTCCGGTATCATTGGCATATATAGTGTTACGCGATCACCTTTTACAACGCCAAGCTTGCGTAATGAATTACCTAAGCGGCAGACAGCTTCGTGCAGCTCTTTAAAAGAAATGATTTTATGTAATGAAGGGTGATCACCTTCCCAGATGATAGCAGGCTTATATGGGTTTTCTTCGAGGTGACGATCAAGACAGTTAACTGAGATATTTAGCTCACCATCTTCAAACCATTTGATGCGAAAATCATCTAAATCATAATTGACGTTACTAACCTTAGTTGGTTTTTTTATCCAATCGATTAGCTCAGCACGCTTCGCCCAAAAAGCATCAATGGCTTCGGCTGATTCGATAGATTGCTGGTAGTCTGTAACGTACTTATCAGGTGTGGTATTGGCAGCAGCCATAAACTCGGCTGAGATAGGAAATGATTTCTGAGTCATAGTATTTGGTCCCTTTTAATTATTATGACCTACATGGGTGTTCGTCTATGATGCGCCCCATGTAAGCAATAAGAGTCATCTTCCATAATGTGTGACGCTCATCGTTAGTTTGACAAATAAGCGTGACCGTTGCAAGACATCAAAAGCCAAACATAACAATTTCACTGTACATCTGTATGTTTAGATAATTATATTAGTACTTATACTGGTACGTATAATGCTATTTATAGGGGCAGCTATCATAACGATAGTACTAAAATGACAGCTGGTTGTGATCACACGGTAACAGCGTATGGCTTAGGGCATTTAATCCTTGTAACCTTTAGTGAAATATGGACAATAGCTACACTAAACATACTGCTTCATTTAACAAAATGTCAGCCGCGTTTTTAATAAAAACAATGCTTGGCCTGGTTATACTTTTTTCACCCCATCGTTTTACGAGACCGCAATGACTAATCAACGCAATGCACAAAACCATACTCACTATGATGTCGTTATTATTGGTGCTGGCGCTTCAGGGTTGTACTGTGCACTGACTGCCGGACGGCGCGGTCGCCGCGTATTGGTTTTGGATCATGCCAATAAAGCTGGTAAAAAGATTTTGATGTCAGGTGGTGGTCGCTGCAACTTCACCAATTACTTTGTAGAGCCTGAGCACTTTATTGGTGCCAATCCCCACTTCTGCAAATCAGCGCTAAGTCGTTACCCAAGTTGGGAGTTTATCGGCATGGTAGAGTCGCATAAGATTGCCTACCATGAACGCGAACACGGTCAGCTGTTCTGTGACGACTCGGCACAAGATATCTTGTCTATGCTCCTAGATGAATGCACGGCTGTAGGCGTACAAGTAAAGCTTAATGCTCAGATTGATCACGTTAAAACTGCTGCTCATGATAACGGTGAGCGCTTTTATCTAACGACGAGTAAAAAGCTTGGTAAAAAAGACATTGCGAACGGCACTCAATCTTCGCAAACAGGCTATAGCTGTGAGTCTTTAGTCATCGCCACTGGTGGACTATCTATCCCGACCATGGGAGCAAGTGGTATCGGCTATGAGTTGGCGCAGCAGTTCGGGCATACTCTTGTGCCAACTGACGCTAGCCTTGTACCCTTTACCTTCACTGACAAAACAGGCGAGCTTATCCGTGCTTTGGCTGGTATCAGTTTGCCAGTTATTGCCAGTAATGAGCGTATCTCTTTTAAATTGCCCGTCCTATTTACCCATCGTGGTCTCTCTGGCCCTGCCATGCTACAGCTCTCCAACTATTGGCAGACTGGGGAAACCATCAGTATCAATTTGTTGCCTGAAATAGACGTCACTGAGCTTTTACTTGCTCGCAAAAAGTCACATCCACGCCAGCTTATTCGTACCGTATTGGCAGAAAACACAGATAATGTATTACCCAAGAAGCTATTAGCAGCACTACAGACGCATCTGTGGGAAGACATCAAAGATACGGAGCTTGCTAATATTAAAAACGAACGTCTCACAGAGCTTGGTATTACCCTTAATGGTTGGCAGCTCAAACCTTCTGGCACGGAAGGCTACCGTACCGCTGAGGTCACACGCGGCGGCGTCAAAACTAATGAGGTTTCTTCAAAAACGATGCAAAGCAATTTACAAGACGGCTTATACTTTATCGGTGAAGTGCTTGATGTGACCGGCTGGCTTGGTGGTTATAATTTTCAGTGGGCATGGGCAAGTGGTTTTGTGAGTGGTGAGACCGTCTAATCATGGACACTTATAAGTGTTTAACATTTGCTTAATCGCTGCTGACAGCACTAGGAATGAAATAGTAATAAAAACTCATACAATCCACTCTTATATTCATAGTAGTATTACTTAATAATAGCTTTTCTATTGATAGTAATTCTAATTAGACTAATGAGGTGACCCATGCGTTCAATTAAACACATTCACGGTGAAAAAGAGTCGCACTGGGTAGGTGACGGCTTTTTTGTAAAAACTCTGATCAGTCATTTAGATGACAATCCAGACCTTAATTATAGCCATACTGATCCTTTCTTATTATTAGATTATGCCAAGCCAACAACGTTTTCACCCAATCCCTCTTATAAAATGCAGCCACATGGCGTTGGTCAACACCCACATAAAGGTTTTGAAACTGTCACCATTGCTTATGCAGGTGAGATTAGTCATGTAGATTCGACAGGTGGGCGCGGTGATATTTTAGAAGGTGATGTACAGTGGATGACTGCTGGTCGCGGTATTCTGCACGAAGAGTTCCACTCTGAAGCCTTTGGGCAACGTGGTGGTATATTTAGTATGGTGCAGTTATGGGTCAACTTGCCAAGCGCCCATAAACTGACCGACCCAAAATACCAATCTATCAAACGTGCTGATATGCCTATCGTTGATCTGATAGACAATAGCGACGAGCAAACTGTCATTGGCCAAGCTGCCATTATTGCCGGTGACTGGCATGGGATAGCGGGAGCAGCAACGACCTTTACGCCAGTCAATATGTGGGATATTGAGCTACATACAGCAGGTACAACCACGCTACAAGTACCGAAAACGCACAATACCCTACTCCTGGTACAAGAAGGTCAAATATTGGTCAACGGTACAGCCGTCAGCGCAGGCAGCCTAATTGAATTTTCAGCGCCTATTCGAAATCATGTAGGCACTCAATCTGAACATTCATCATTACCTGCTACTGATACTATCGAATTGACCTACCCTGCAACTACCGATGAAGACACACCTATCAAATTGCTACTGCTAAGCGGCGAGCCAATCGGTGAACCTATCGCAGGTCACGGCCCCTTTGTGATGAATACCCAAGATGAGCTACGACAAACGTTCCGTGATTATCAAACAGGCAATTTTGGATATTAATCAAAATAAATGCGTAAAAAAAAGCCCTCTAACTATCGATAGTCAAAGGGCTTTTTTATAACGCGTTTGTCTGCCTATTCAGTGATACTGACGGATGGATAATTGCTTACACTTCATTCATAAACGGATAATCAGTGTAGCCAACCGTGCTGCCACCATAGAAGCTCTCTGGATGCTGCTCGTTGAGCGGTGCGCCCTCTTGAATACGTTCAGCGAGATCAGGGTTGGCAATATAATCACGACCGAATGCTACCGCATCGATATAGCCTGCTTTGATGTTCTTCTCAGCTTTGTCCGCATCATAGCCACCCGCCGCGATGATGGTCTGATCGAACGCATCACGGACACGCTGACGGAACTCATCGCTATACGGCGTACCACCTGCCCAATCTGGCTCTGACAGATGCAAATACATTAGACCACGCTTATTGATTTGTTCAATCAGCCAAATGTTATCGTCTTCTTCGTAGCCTCCCTCAACATTGTTGAATGTGCCCAGTGGCGAGATACGAATACCAATATGATCTGCATCCCAAGCATCCACACATGCATCGATAACATCTAAGGTCAGACGCGCGCGGTTTTCGCGGCTGCCACCGTATTCATCGTCACGCTGATTGGTATGCTCGGCCCAAAACTGATGCAGCAAATAACCATGCGCGCCATGAATCTCAATACCATCAAACCCCGCTTCCTGCGCGCACTTGGTTGCATGCGCAAAGTCAGTAACCACTTGCTGAATCTCATCAAGACTGGCTGGGCGCGGCGGCGTGGCATCCGCGCGAATGGCTTGGTTGTCACTATCACGCAATGAGGTACGGATACCTACATCGACATCTGAGGCTGAAATTGGCGCACGGCGTTCAGGTTGTACGCTTTCATGTGAGACAAGTCCTGTGTGCCATAGCTGGACGACGATCTTGCCACCTTTGGCATGGACATTGTCAACGATGGCTTTCCATGCAGTGACTTGATCTTGAGTATGTAGCCCTGGTGCGCCTGCATAGCCTTTTGCTTGAAACGATACTTGCGTTGCCTCAGTGATGACAAGGCCCGCCCCTGCACGCTGCGAGTAGTACTCTGCTGCCCATGTGATAGGGACATCGCCTGGCTCAACGGCACGCAGACGTGTCAGTGGGGCCATCATAATGCGGTTTTTTAGCGTTTGTGTGCCCATTTTTACAGGCTCAAATAAAATATCGTGTGCCATAATCTGTCCTATTGGTTATTGTCGCTATTTATGATCTTTAGTTATAGCAACCATCATTCATACTGATTATTATCGAATGCTGTTTAGAAAAACTTATAATATCATTAGTAAATCTACGTTTAGCGCCTACCTTTATAGGGAACAGATTTCATTATTCCAAGCAATATTTACAAACAGATACAACAATATTCACCTATACAAATATTCGTATCTGTTTACTACGAAGACTGTTTACTAAGCCTTAAATACTGTTCGTCTGGGTCTTGTCTTTTGGCTTTAGCATTTTCTTAATTGATAGCTCTAATGACAGATATGTGCCGATCAATATCACAATCGAACCAATGATAGCTTGTATATTTAGCGCCTCGCCAAGCAATAGATACCCTAAAATAATAGCAAAAATTGGGATGACTAAAGTAATACTGGTGGCGCGCGTCGGGCCAATATTTTTAATCAGCTGATTCATAAAGATAAGGGCAATGGCGGTCGAAAATACACCGATACAGATCACGGATACCCACGCCTTTATGCTGATATCTTTACCATAAGGGAACTCATTAAAAGCCACAGGCAGCATAATAATACTACCGATAATGAGCGAGCCTGCAGTGATAGCGACTGGCGATACTTCGTACAGATAGTTCTTGGTGATGTTGGCCCCAAGCGCATAACCTACACAGGCTAGTAGCGCGTAGCCCATCGGTAGGAGTCCTTCGATCAATCCTTTGCCTGGCTCGCCGCCACCAAACAAGCTTTCGCTCATCAGTATGATTACCCCGATCACCCCGATCACCAAACCTAGTGCTTGTTTTTTTGATAGCCTATCTTTAAAAAAGACTCTGGCGATAAAACCACTCATCATCGGCACAGAGGCATTTAGTACGGCTAGCACGCCTGCGTTCACTGACTGCGCGGAAAACGAGAACAACACAAAAGGCAGCGCTGCTGAAAACAAGCCAACGAGCGCTAGCATTTTCCAATGCTCCTTGATGCCTACTCTGTTTTTCTTATTGAGCAATACAAAGACCAACATGACCAATCCGGCGAATATCACACGCAAGCTGGCGAATGCCAATGAGCCAAACTCAGGCACGCCGATACGATAAAAAACGAAAGAGAGTGACCACATAAAAGAGAGCGTCACAAAGATGATGAGGTCACGGTTGGTCATTGGGTAATCCTATTAAGCGCTTAGACTGCGTTTACCAACTCGTGTCGGTCATAAGCGTCTGATGCGTTGTAAAAATTATCATGTGATTAAAAACTCATGATGATAACTTTTTAATTGTTTGATGGGTAATTTTTTATAAAACTTATAGTGAGTTTTTATCCATTTATTAATTTTTTTAGCACAGTTTTAAGGTTTTCACCTTTTTGATAATCTGTAAATTTGGACAAATCCTTTTTAGTAAGCACCATATAGCAAGCAGCGCTTATCCTATATTTCTTATAATGTAGCCTATTCCAGCGCCTTTCTATTCACATACTAAAGAACTCCAAAGTCATCCTTAAGTAAGTCATCAGTTCAATATCTACAAAAACAGATTCACAATCATAGTAAATCCTTCTTATAACACTGCTCTATAACAGCTATGCTTAATAATGCTGATGATAAAAGTAGCTTTAATACATCAGTTCAAGATTTTCTTAAAATATATTAGTTGATATTTGTTTACTAATTTTTTACTATCTACAAGGTATTGGTTAATATTTGGCAATACAAAAAATAGATGGCAAACATCATTAGTAGGATTTATAAATTATTGAGGAATGATTATGAAAAGGATAGCGTTATTTGTCGGTATGATATCAGTTGCAACGGCAGGTTTTTGCGGGGTTGGTCAGTTCTCAGATGAGACCACTTGCTATGTTTATAAACAAGATAAACTACAAAAAAAGCTAAACTGTCAGTATGAGGGCGCTGAGGGTGCAGCGATGAGTTATAGTTTTAGGCAGGTCTCCTATAACCTGCCAGGATTTGGCAAAATGGCAACATCCACCAGCGCAAACTATAATGACCGTAATGAAGTGACTGGATGGACGACCACCGTCAATGATGAGCCCGCGATCATCAGATATCGTCTGCCAACCAATCAGCGTATCGTCAGTGATGCCTATGCGCAGTCTGGTAAAGAGGTTATGCAGTGTTATCTCAGTACAAAATCGCAGTGGGAGATTTGTGCTAAATAGAACAAAATACTCTGGCAATTTATAGTGCAATAAAGCTGAGTGTTTTGCTTGGCTTTTATTGCCACCCGCTAAAAGCTGAAGCATCAACCTTAGCGCCCTCTTCTATAAAATTTTCTCACCGTTTTTTCTATATACTCAACGTCTTCACCACTGTCAAAGCCACTGATAAAATCACTCTTCCTATTAGACAGCCATTGAATTACAACCCTGCATCGGTAAGAATGATGCTACCTATTTATGAAACCTACTCACCAACCCAGTTTATTAACGAGTCAAATACATGAAACTGCGCATCCTAAAGTCTGCTGTGACCAATCCTTGGTTTAATCTTGCCACCGAAGATTGGATATTTAATACGCTCAACCCCGACTCGCATACTCTATTTTTATGGCGTAACTCTGAGACCGTGGTTATTGGACGCTCGCAAAATCCATGGGTAGAGTGCAAAACCGATAAGATGGAAGCAGACGATGTATTTTTAGCGCGGCGTCAGAGCGGCGGCGGCGCGGTATTTCATGATTTGGGCAATACCAATTTTACCTTTTTATCGCCCAGTGATGCTTACGATCAAGAAGCAAACTTCACTATCATCATCAATGCGCTTAAGAAACTCGGCATAGACGCTACGCTGTCTGGTCGCAACGATATGCAGGTCGGCGACCGCAAAATATCGGGCAGCGCATTTAAACATGCAGCCGATCGCAGCTTTCATCATGGCACATTGCTGGTCAATGCCAATATGCAAAAGCTTGGCGACTATCTAAACCCGCATCTACTAAAGCTTAAAGCAAAAGGCATCAAATCTGTGCGCGCTCGCGTGGCAAACTTGGTAGATTTCAATGAGACTATCAATCACGAGACATTGTCTGAGGCGATTATCGAAGCGTTCTGTGAATATCATGGAGAGACTGCACAGGTTGAGCAATTAGATGAGGCCAGCCTTGCTAAGCAGCCCACGCTAAACGCTTACTATCAGCAAATGGCAGACTGGGATTGGCGCTTTGGTAAAACGCCTGAGTTCACTCATCATATCGAGACGCGCTTTGATTGGGGCATGATGGATGTGCATATAGATGTGAAGCAAGCGATGATTACCGAAGTTGTCATCTTCTCTGACGCGCTAAATGTTGAGCTTATCGACCTGCTTAAGAATACATTGACTGGCGTTAAATATAATAAGCCTGAGATTAAAAACAAGCTCGATGACCTAGCAAAAACGCAACCTGAGTTGGTAGCGCAAGTTAGTGATTTTGAAAAATGGTTGGTTGGTGAGATGGAAGGTTAGATTTTGCGACGTCAGATTTAAGCTAGCAAGTATTGCAGGGTATGCTGCTTACACTGCTTGATAAAAAGCTACTGACACAAATGCGCTGTATATAGTTAATGGTATTGATATCATACAGACGCCATTTGAGATTTTGTATATTAATGATGCATAACAAGCACCCTACCATTACTCCATTTTTATGAATAATAAATATTAAGGCATTTTTATGAAGTACTTACATGCAATGATTAGAACCAACAAATTAGAAGAAACGTTATCTTTCTATTGTGACCTTATGGGCTTACAACTGCTAAGAAAGAGAGACTCTGAATCAGGCAGATTCAGCTTATATTTTTTAGCAACGCATGAGGGTGCGCCAGAGATTGAGGTGACACACAACTGGGATGAAAAAGAGTATTCCAATGGCGATAATTTTGGGCACTTTGCCTTTAGAGTCGACAACATATACACGCAGTGCGACACCTTTATACAGGCAGGGGTCGAGATATTAAGACCACCTAGAGATGGCCATATGGCTTTTGTTAAAGACCCTAACAACATCTCAATTGAGCTGCTACAAAATGGCGAAGACCTAGAGCCTATTGAGCCTTGGATTTCGATGGAAAATATTGGCAGTTGGTAAATGAGTGAGGCTAGTTAGTTGGGCTAGGATGAATGGACTGATTCATTTTTTGAAGATAGTGATGATGACACGTATATCACAGTTATAGCGTTTTTAAAATACAATCAAGCTCTAAAAAATGAGGGTAATATGAAAAAGTTATGCATCGCTATAATCGGTATTTTAGGCACTTGCCTACTCTCCACTCATGCAAATGCAGCAAGTTTCGATTGCAATAAAGCGACTACTTGGATAGAAAAAACTATTTGTACGAACACTGAATTGTCTGATCTTGACGAAGCTATGGCAAAAAAATATAGAGAAGATATCAACAATGCAGCTAACAACGAAGACAGTGAAGTCTATAGAAACAATGTGATTATAGATCAGAAATTATGGCTAACTTTTCAACGCAATACTTGTAAAGATACCGAATGCCTCATTCGTGAGTATACAGAACACATCGAAGAGCAAACCAATTACGGTGTGGCTTGGAATTTTTCAGATGAATTAAATTCTTCTGATTTACCGAGAAAAAATGCCTTTGGTAAGTTTTCTCAAACCTCTCAAATCTCAATATATAATTCAGGTACTCAACGCTGGGAAGATACGGGAAAGGCAAAAAACACGGTATCGATTCATAGTGTCGCTAATAAGCCTTATCTTTCTATCATCGAGGGCGTTTTAATTTTTACCAATGCTCATACCTGCGATTTGGGAGAGAGTAAAGCCATATGGTCACAAAACCATTGGGTCATTAACGATAATAATCAGCCAGATGAAACCCTAGAACTACGCTTGTATCCAGCAACTTATAAAGGTAAATCGCATTTGTTATTAAAAGATATTGATGATCAGTTTAGGTGGGGGCGTTGTGGTGCGCGAGGATATTTTGACGGTATTGTATTAGAGCGTGAGTAAGTAAACAACACCTCTCGATTCTCTCAGAATAAACATAAGTTGAACTGAAGATCTAATTTAATAAGTCAAATTTTCATTCTAAATAAAAAAAGACGGCAAGAGATACCCCCTCGCCGTCCATTATTTAACACTCATGCTAAAGAGTTTAGATCTGAGCAGCGACTTCAGCACCATCACGAATCGCACGTTTGGCATCTAGTTCAGCTGCTAGCTTAGCACCGCCGATTAGATGGTACTGCGCGTCTGGCGCATCGCCAACGTTTGGCATCAGCTCAACGACTGACTCTTGACCGGCACAGACAACGACGCTATCGACACGTAATAACTGGCTTTGACCTTGTGGGTTAGTCACCCAGATACCTTCGTTGGTGATTTTGTCATATTGCACGCCCGCAACTTGGATAACGCCGTGAGATTTGATATGCGCACGATGTACCCAGCCTGAGGTTTTGTTCAGACCACTGCCTAGACGACCTTTGCTACGCTGCATCAAATATACTTGGCGAATTGGTTTAATCGCTGCTGGTCTGACCAGACCACCATCACTTTGATAATCGGTATCATTGGTCACGCCCCACTCTTCGCGCCACTCACTGATTGACTGTGGCTCAGGGCGATAGCTTGGATCTTTTAGTCCTTCAGGGCCGATCTCATCCAGTGATTTACCATGATTAGCTGTCAGATATTCACTGACATCAAAGCCGATACCACCAGCACCGATGACCGCGACTGTGTTACCCACTGCTTTTTCGCCAGACAGTAGCTCAGCATAGCTCATTACTTGTGGCAGCTCAGCCCCTTCGAGCTTACCTTCTAGACTTCTCGGTACGACACCCGTTGCCACGATGACATGATGGAACTTAGCTTTTTCAAGCATGTCCTTATCGACTTTGGTATTCAGTTTAATCTCAACACCCAGATGCTCAAGCTCATTGATATAGTAGCGAATAGTCTCAAAGAACTCTTCTTTACCAGGGATGACTTTAGCGTAGTTAAACTGTCCGCCAAGCACGTCTTTAGCTTCAAACAGAGTCACGTCATGACCACGTAAGGCCGCTACATGAGCGGCTGACATACCAGCGACACCGCCACCGATGACGGCGACTTTTTTCGGTTTTTTAGTTTTCTTATAGACCAGTTCAGTCTCATAACAAGCTTGCGGGTTGACCAAACAAGTCGAGCGTTTGTTTTCAAACGTATGGTCGAGGCAGGCTTGGTTACAAGCAATACAGGTGTTAATGCGATCTGTCTGTCCATTTTTGGCTTTATTGACCCAGTGCGCATCAGCTAAGAATGGACGCGCCATCTGAATCATATCAGCTTGACCAGTCGCAACAATTTCTTCTGCTGTTTCTGGCATGTTGATACGGTTAGCCGCCATCATCGGGATACTAATGTGCTTTTTGATTTCAGCGGTGAAATCAACGAAAGCGGCTCGTGGTACGCTAGTCACGATAGTCGGCACACGCGCTTCATGCCAGCCGATACCGGTATTCATGATAGTCACGCCCGCTTCTTCTAGCGCTTTGGCCACGGTGATAACTTCATCCATGACATTACCGTCTTTGACCAAATCAATCACTGATAGGCGGAATAGAATAATAAAATCTTTGCCAGTCGCCTCGCGTACCGCTTTGACCACGTCGACAGCGAACTTCATACGTCCATAAATATCACCACCATAGATGTCTTTACGCTTATTCACATGGCTTGATAAAAACTGGTTGAGCAAATAGCCCTCAGAACCCATGATTTCGACGCCATCATAGCCTGCTTGCTTGGCAAGTTTGGCTGAGCGAGCGTAGTCTTTTACCGTTTGCTCGATGTTTTTGATGCTCATCTTACGCGGTTTAAACGGTGAGATTGGTGACTTAATCGGGCTAGAGGATACGGCAAATGGATGATAGCCATAGCGACCACTGTGCAATATCTGCATAATGATTTTGCTATCGTGCTTGTGCACAGCACGGGTTACACGCTGGTGGTTGATAACGTCAGCTTTAGTATTCATCGTTCCGCCAGCAGGCAACAACCAACCTTCGCGATTAGGCGAGATACCGCCAGTGATCATCATTGCCACGCCGCCCTTGGCACGTTCTGCAAAATACGCCGCCAGCTTGCCATAATTATAAAAACGGTCTTCAAGCCCAGTATGCATTGAGCCCATCACCATACGGTTTTTTAGCGTAGTAAAGCCCAAATCTAGCGGCTCAAATAAATGCGGATAGTGTTCATTGGTGCTAGCGGTTTGGATCGTATTGGCACTATGGCTGGCAGACATATCATTTTCCTTATGAATAGTTTATGAGGCTACTTCTTAAAAACGGCTTTTTAGAATTAATCGGGCTAAGAGATTTAGCATCATCGATATCGTAACACACCGCGATTATTGTCAGCTATGCAGACAAGCGACTGATGAGTGAGCACTATATTAATTGCTATAACGAGCGGGACGGTGTATCAGGCGTTACTGTGGCATATGGTTAAGCAAACACCACAAAACCTAGCCAACTTTTGAGGTAGATTATATACCGTTAGCTTAATGTCACCTAAAAATTAGACTAAGATATAAATCGATAAATATCGACTTATACCTATAATTTCTATGCTAGATTACTGTACTAAATAATATACTGACGTTAATGTACTGACGCATTATAGAAATACGATAAAGGACTATCATCATGACAGATTTCCATACAGGTCTCGGCAAAAATGCCGCCAACCATCAACCACTTACTCCTATTGATTTTATCATTCGCAGCGCGCAAGTTTATCCTAATAAGACTGCCATCGTTTATGACGACCTAGAACACAATAACCTCACTCAGACATGGCAACAGACTTATACTCGCTGTCGCCAACTGGCTGATGGCCTGCGAAAATTGGGCATCGATAAAAACGACACCGTAGCCGTGATGCTACCGAATACCCCAGCGATGGTCGAATGCGCTTTTGGTGTGCCGATGTCAGGCGGTGTCCTCTGTACTTTGAACACTCGTCTCGACATCAATGCGCTTACCTTTTGTTTGCAGCATTCCGAAGCGAAGGTCTTAATCTTAGACAGCGAATTTGCTGAACATGCTGAAATCATCAATGAGACTTTTCCAGACTTAATCGTCATTCACTCAACGGACAAGGCTGTCGATGTCGAGCGCTTTGGGCACATGAGCTATGAAGCATTAGTAGCCAGTTCAGACAGCCTGAATAACTGGGAGATGCCGAAAGATGAATGGGATGCCATTGCGCTAAATTATACCTCTGGGACGACAGGCAAACCTAAAGGCGTGGTCTATCATCATCGTGGTGCAACTCTCAATGCTATCTCTAATATTTTAGATTGGGACATGCCCAAGCACCCGATGTATCTGTGGACGCTGCCGCTGTTTCACTGTAACGGCTGGTGCTTTCCGTGGACTATCGCTGAACGTGCTGGGGTCAATGTATGCTTGAGAAAAATTGATGCTGATTTGATATTGCAGCTGATTGCCAAGCATCAAGTTAGCCATTATTGCTCTGCGCCAGTCGTGCACAATATGATTGCTGGCGGCAAACCAGAGTATAAAGAAGCTATCACCCATACGGTCAAAGGCTGGGTCGCTGGTGCACCGCCGTCTGAAACCATGCTGGCCGCTATGGAAGCAATGGGCTTTCATATCTCGCATGTCTACGGTCTCACTGAAGTATATGGGCCAGTAACGGTTTGTGCTGAGCAGGAAGAATGGAATGAGCTTGATGTGGCCACACGCGCCCAAAAGAAATCACGTCAAGGTATGACTTCTCATCTAATGGCAGGGTTTGAAGTATTTAAGCAAGGTACTACCGAGCCAGTCGCCGCTGACGGGGAAGAGATGGGCGAGCTGGCGCTACGTGGCAATATGGTGATGAAAGGCTATCTAAAAAGCCGCAAGGCTACCGAAGAAGCATTCGCTGATGGCTGGTTCCGTACAGGCGATTTGGGGGTTAAGTACCCTGATGGCTATATCAAAATTATGGATCGACTCAAAGATATCATCATCTCAGGCGGTGAGAACATCTCTAGTATCGAGGTAGAAAACGTCTTGTATAAACTACCTGCGATTGAAAGCTGCGCTGTGGTCGCCGCGCCACATGATAAATGGGGCGAAGTACCTGTCGCCTTTATCGAGATTCACGCCGGTAGCACTCTGCAACGTGATACGGTGATGGAGCATTGTAGTCAGCACCTAGCAGGTTTTAAAGTGCCCAAATATATTGTCTTTGCAGAAATACCGAAGACCAGTACCGGTAAAGTGCAAAAATTTGAGCTACGTCAAACAGCAAAATCATTGGCACACGAAACGCCAAAAGTAACTGCCAGTGCGAAATAAAACGGCAATCTATTAAGTCATATCATTAATTAACATCCATCAAAAAGGTCAGCGATATATAGCTGACCTTCTTTAACTATATTTATAGAGAACTAACTATATCAGCCAAGCTTAGGCTCAAGCCATTGATAAACTAGCATTCCTATAATCATGGAAGGAATAAAGACATAGGCTTGCCATTGCCCAGTACCAAGCAATACAATTCCTGGTCCTGGGCAAATACCAACTAGCCCCCAGCCGATACCGAACAACATCGCACCGATAAGCAATTTTTTATTAATGACAGTTTTGCTTGGCATATCAATCGGTGTACCAATCCAGCTGCTTTGTTGACGCTTTGCTAATCGTACACCGAAGAAAGCGACAATCAGACCACCGCCCATCACAAGAGCAAGGGAGATATCCCATGCACCAAATACGTCCAAAAACCCTTGTACCTTTATAGGATCAGTCATACCTGACACCAGTAGTCCCAGTCCAAACAGCAGTCCTGCTAGCAATCCGATTATATTTTTTAGCATCGTCGTATCTCGCTATTATTATCTTTTATTAACCATCATATGTCGTTCGCGTATGAGTCCGACCATCAGTCTTCATCTGGCAATCTGCCATGAGTTCGCTATAGTAGGCTTAGTACGTGACGACCGATATAAACGGTCAAAATCCCAAACAGCATAAAGGTGACAGTCGCTGCCAATGACCGTGGAGACAGCCGTGCGTTACCACAGATACCATGCCCACTCGTGCATCCTGAACCTAAACGCGTGCCGAAGCCGACCAATAACCCTGCACCAATCAATAATGGCACGGAAGTACTGATAGCTACCTCAGGTAGCGGTCTTGCCAACTGATATAGCAGTGGTGAGATGACCAGACCCAGTATAAACAGCACCTGCCACATCTCTACACGCTTGGGCTTTAGTAGGCTTGAAAAAATACCACTGATACCTGCTATACGACCGATACCTAGCAGTAAGATAACCGTCGCTACGCCTAGCATCAGACCCCCAACTAAGGAGATCGACGTAAATGCTTGCCAGTCTATTTGTATGCTCATAACGGACTACCTAATTAAGTTCATTAAATACGTACTTGAGTTTTAATTTATAAAAATACATTATATTATAAAATATAATAAAAAGGTAAAAAAATACTGAACCTAGCATAATGCGAATAGTTCAGTATTTTCTATAACTGTTAGGACTATACTGTAAAGGCTTTAAAAAGGGCAGTGAAAAAGACTTAATCAGCTATCATATTAATATCTTTATCAGCCCTCTTAATTGGTATCTTTACTGGCCTAACACTTTATCAAGTGCTGCCTCAAAACGCTCTACTGTGCCATCGATATCAGTCAATTTGTCCAAGCCAAATAGACCCAAACGGAAAGTTTTAAAGTTATCAGGCTCGCCCACTTTCAATGGTACGCCAGCAGCGATTTGCACTCCGATTTCAGCAAACGCGTTACCTTTATGCATGTCATCACGATCGGTATAAGAAACGACCACACCAGGCGCTTTAAAACCTTCGGCAGCGACGCTCTCAACACCTTTAGCTTCTAATACTTCACGGATACGTTGGCCAAGTGTCCACTGCGCGTCACACAATTTATCAAAACCGATTGCTTTGGCTTCATTCACGGCATCACGGAACTGACGTAAGCTGTCTGTCGGCATAGTCGCATGGTACGCATGACCGCCATTTTCGTAAGCACGCATGATGTTCAACCATTGCTTTAAGTCGATACTAAAGCTATCAGATTCAGTACTGTCTACTTTTTTGACAGCAGTATCGCTTAGCATGACCAAACCAGCGCCCGGCGTACTGCTCCAACCTTTTTGCGGTGCGCTAATCAGTACATCGATGCCCAATGCTTTCATATCTAGCCATACACAGCCTGAAGCGATGCAATCAATGACTAACAGTCCGCCAACGCTATGCACAGCCTCACTCAACGCTTTGATATAGTCATCTGATAAGATGATGCCCGATGAGGTTTCGACATGCGGCGCAAATACCACTGCTGGCTTTTCTTCTTTGATTTTGGCTACAGCAACGTCGATATCGACTGGAGCAAACGGCTTTGGCGACTCACTATCATCAGCACGATTGGCCGTGAGGACTGTAGATGACTTGGCGATTTTGCCTTTTTCTAGGATTTGCGTCCAACGATAGCTGAACCAGCCATTACGAATGATTAGGCAGTCTTCATCATTTGCCAACTGGCGAGCGACTGCTTCCATACCATAAGTACCAGATCCTGGAACGATCACCACTGCGTCAGCGTTATACACAGATTTTAGGTCACTAGATAGGTCGTTCATCACTTGCTGAAAGGCTTTTGACATATGGTTCAGCGCGCGATCAGTATAAACCACTGAATACTCTAATAAGCCGTTTGGATCGATATCTTGACGTAATGCAGGCATTGAACACTCCTAGTGTATGGTTAGATAATATGCGACATGGATTAGATAGCACTATAATCAAGTACTATTATTTGATGGTGAGGTCTTGCGCTGTCTAGAGATGCATTGTTTCTAAACAAATAAAAAACAACGAACACTGATGAGGTCTACTAACGTGAAGCTAATATATTTATAGTCATATTACGAGCAAACACCAGCACATATCTTGACCTAAGCCATCCATGAGAGCTTGATATTAGCACTGATACTGAAGGTTGACAACGATACGCTCAGGCAACGATATGACTTGCGCTATCGATCATTTATTGGTAGGTATTGGTTGATAAGTTTTGATTTATAAAGCCACGATAAAAACATCAATGCCCTCGATGAGCATCTTGTAGTCCTGACACCACGAAGTCTAGCAACTCACTATCGCCTTCGCGGGCAGCTTTACGCATCAGTTTCGATGGTGCATGGGTCAATGTTTGAGTCAGACGTCGTGACAGCTCAGTGATGATATCTTCTGGACTGACATCGTCTTGTTGCAGCTTAGCAATAGACTCATGCAGCAGCTTATCCACCTGACCTTGAGTACACGCGCGGTACTGCTGAATGTCTTTGCCGACTTGGCGAACCTGAAAGCGGCGATCTATCTCGACCACCAATTGACTCACTAACAGTTCAGCATCTACTGCGGCTTGGCGACGCTGTTCGATATTACCTGCAATGACATGCTGCAAATCATCGACAGAGTACAGATAAACATCATCAATACGGCTAATGGTAGAATCGATATCGCGCGGTACGGCCAAATCTATCATAAGCATTGGTTGATAACGGCGACGCTTGAGCGCTTGTATGGTCATTGTCTTATCAATCAACAAATCCATACTGCCACTACAACTGCTGACAATATCAGCTTCCGCCAATACTTGCGGCAACTCTTGTAAAGGTCTAACGTCTACGCGGCGATTAGGGCCACGTAGCTCAGCCGCTAATGCTTCGGCACGTTCGGGATTACGGTTACAGATAATGACTCGTCCGACCCCTAGCCCTGCGATATGGGTGGCCACCAAGCGATTCATCTCGCCTGCTGCAACGACCAGTAGAGTACGACTGGGTAAATCATCAAATATCTGTGTGACCAATTTGGCAGCAGCAAAGCTAAGCGATACGGCCTGTGCGCCAACTTGAGTCTCGTTACGCACTCGTTTGGCGGCAGCGAATACTTGATCGATGATCCAGCCTAGCTGATTGCTGAGTACTTTTTGGTCTTGAGCCAGATGCACAGAGTTTTTGATTTGCCCGAGAATCTGCGGCTCACCCAATATCATAGAGTCGAGACCAGCCGCTACTCTTAACCAATGAGTCAATGCATGAGTATCACGATGTACATAGAGATAAGGATCAATATCAACGAGTGGTAATTGCTTGAAATCAGCCAGCCACGTTTTGATTTTGGTAATATGCGCACTAATCGCAGCAGACGAGATATTCATGCTACTACTAAAAGTATTGTTGGATGATGATTGGCCAGCAGCTTTGACATCCTGCACATTGGGTAATTGTGAGTCAGACAATTGGCTATTAACATGATGCGACGTTGAAGTGTGCGGCACTAGCGCATAGATTTCGGTGCGGTTACAAGTAGAGACGATCACGCTACCATCAGTAAAGGCTTCTATTTGTTTGAGCGCGACATTTACATCGTCACCCACAAGCGCCAAGCGCTCTCGCAGAGCGACTGGTGCAGTTTTGTGATTGACCCCAATGACCACTAATCTCATTATCGATAGACCATAAACATGACGCTCAGTTGCCCCTTACGCTATCTTATTATTTTTAAAAGACAGTTTTTGACGACAGCGCTAAAAAGGAAGACCCTAAAAACCGCCTATTATATCATTATTGCGGGCTTTAATTAACACTCACCCATCTATGATAACCATATCTCTGTATCTGGTCGCAAATGTAACAAATCAACTACTCATACGATTTATAAAATCAATAGCTGGGTTTTAACTTATGGTCAATAATATAATGTTAAATCATTCGCTTACTCTATCTTAACTTGTTATATTTCTATAATATTCAGTTCGACAGACATATCTATATTTAATCATCTTCAGTGTCGTTCTTTGGCAACGTGCTCGCTACTAGTAGCATATTCATACGGTCAGACATGCCACTATCTGAGTAACACGGATGCTATTGTTTATCTCATCGGTCTACTCGTATAATGTTTGTCATGGGTACATATTGCCAATATTTAACTTAAAATGATTAAAACAAACTTGCCTTATCTGTGTAGGTAAACCATGGGCGAATACGGCTATCTATGATTTTTTTTGGGTCATTACTTCGGTCACCACATCCCTATAGCGAATACTCTAGCTTCCGTGCTTTATTGCATGTCGCTATTAAGCGCCTGTGTCAACGGTATAAGCTAGCGTTGTCTCTAGCCGTGTGCCTGTGTTTGGCAGCCCCTGTTCATGCTAGCCATCCCGATGTATTGCTAGAAGCAAAAATTCCTAAAGTATCCGTTGCTACCGATAATAAAGCAGCTAACAATAAGCTAAATGATGATAGTGCTGCGATTGATACACCTTATAATGAAGATACGCTCACCATAGAGAACGTAAAAAACATTAATGGCTTAGCGCCAACCAGTCTATGGCAACCTGAGCTTAGTGAACCAAGCTTGTACGCTCTACTGGATGCCGAGTTTGCTGCTGATCGCGATGACAAACGACGCGCGGTCTCTATTTATAAGCAACAGTCTTTTAAAGAAGATGCGACAGCCGTGTTTGAGAGAGCGCTTAGCCTGTCTTTGCGTAACGAAAGGGTTGAAGACTCATTACAGTTTGCCAAGACATGGCAAGACCAAAACCCTGACCACGTACCCGCTTGGTTTTATGTCGCGCATTTGGCCCTACGCGCCCATGACTATATATTAGCGGGTGAAACTTTAAACCGTATCTTGCGCTATGACCCACGCGCAGACTTAAGCGAAATCCTTATAGGCATTTACCCAAATAATGATGATGACAAACGTGAACTTCTTGCCGCGTTGCAGCCATTAGATAGCGAGCAAAACGCCTCATTGTCGGTATTAAAAGCAGGTTTACTCTATCAGTTTAACGAACCTGAAGTCGCCATCGTTCATATCAATCGAGCGCTAGAGCGTCAGCCAGACTACGTGCCCTTTATTACCTTAAAAGCCGATATATTGCGCAAAATTGTCACCGCAGAGACTGTCATCAATTATGTCAGTCAAGCTCGCCTACGCAACCCTGATAGCAAAAGCTTGTATTTATATGAGATTCGCTATCTATTAGATTTAAAACAAAGCGAACAAGCGTGGAAGTTACTGCTTGAGGCGCATAGCCGTTTCAGTGATGATTCTGAGATTACTCTACTCGCAGCTTTAGTGAGCTTGGATATTGAAGAGTACGCTAGTGCCGATGAGCTACTCAATATGCTTGCCAAGAGTCCAGCTTATCTTGATCAAGCCTATTATTATCTGGGTATCAGTGCTGAGCGTCAGCAGTTGTTCGATCAAGCCAAATACTATCTCAATGGCGTCATGCAAGAGGATTTGGTATTAGAAGCTCGTAGAAAAGTAGTGGCGTTTGAATTACTCGATAACGACGTCGATGGGGCAATCGCGACGTTAGAGAAGCTGCGCAAAGACTTCACAGTATTCGCGCCTGACACTTTTGTCATGCAGGCCGATATCTTGTGGCAACAAAACGAATCTGATGAAGCTCTGCGCTTACTGACCCGTGCCGCTCGTAAATATCCTGATAATGAGATGCTACTCTTTGCGCGGGCTCAGCTGTTAGATGATAAAGCAGACTATGTCGTTAAGCGTACCCTGCTTAACCATTTGCAAGCATTAGATCCTAGCAACTTATCGTATCAGTTGAGCTATGCACATTTACTACTGGCAAATGAGCGCAGCTCAGAGCAAGGACTGGCACTAGCGACAGCGATTATTCAGATTCGCTATGATGATCCACGTTATGATAACGACCTACATCTACAAGCCCTAAATGTCTTGGCAGGCAATGCATTAGCCAAAGAGAACTATCAGCAGGTCATCGACTACCTACAGACACCTTATGATGTGCTACCAACTCTGCGCTCAGGCACGCTGTTATTGCGCGCCTATCAAGGCTTAGGTAACAATGACAAAGTTGAGGCATTACTCGCAGATTTGCAGCAGCGCTTTTCATTTGGACAGCATAATATCAATGACCGCATACAGCTGTATTAATAGCGCTGATTTTGGATATGTTATTCGAGCTTTGTAGTCACAGAGATATGATAATTGATAAGGTTCTTATAAAACCGAAGCATTTATAAATTACAAGGTCGTTATAAGAAGCTAACAGCCGTGCATAACCGAGCAACAAATAACGCTTAAGCTAATATCTTTGTTCATCTTTCCATTTTGAGAAACTATTATGTCAGCATTAATCACTTCTTATAAACCAAATAAATTGGCTCTGTTTACTGCTATGACTGCAGCAATGGTCATTACCTCTGGTTGTCAGTCATTAAAAACAGCCAACGCGACCAACCAGCCAACGACTACTGTACAAGGTCAAAACGCTGATCAACCCAAAAAGCTAGAGAGCTTTAATATCACGGGCAAGATTGGAGTGACGACACCTGCGAATGATTCGACCGGTACCCGAGGTGGTAGTGCGTTCTATGCATGGGGTCAGCAAAATGACCGATTTGCCATTGAGCTGATTGGCGCACTTGGTATTGGTAAAACCAACATCGAATACAATGGTCAGACCGCTACTCTAGTTAGCGAAAAGACAGGTACATTGACCGCTGATGATCCCGAAACCTTGCTAAAGAAAGCCACTGGTTGGCAAGCCCCAATTTCACAAATGCCTTACTGGATTTCTGGTCGCCCAGCGCCTTCAGATAGTGCGCCACAGCTGGATGATCAGAGCCGTTTAGTTAGCTCAGTCAATGGTGAGTGGACAGCCAGCTTTACTTATAAAGGTACGGATAAGCTACCTAGTAAAATTAGTGCAGTACAGCCACAAGGCAACAAAGTTGTAATGACGATCAATCATTAATCCATCTTTCATTAACAACAGAAAGCCTGCTAAAAACTAGCATTGTTAATTAAGATAGCTATTTATAACTGCACCTTATGATAAAAAATATGACTGAAAATATAGCCGCATCATTTGCTTGTACGATTACTCGTTTATCACCTGCAAAACTCAATCTGTTTTTGCACATCACTGGTAAACGTACCGACGGCTATCATAATTTGCAAACGGTATTTCGCCTGCTTGACTGGGGCGATTACTTGCATTTTTCGGTCAGTGATGATGCTGTTATTTCTACTATAGCTAGTGAATTAAGTGCTAATCAATTCTGTCATCAGCTACTGATACTAGATGGTGCAGAGGCTATCACTACCAGTATAGAAGATAATTTAATTTTCAAAGCAGCACGCGCATTGCTAGCATTTGCCAGACAGTCAAATACTTTACCTGAGCAGTTGGCAAAAGTGCATGTTACTTTAGATAAGCACTTGCCAATGGGCGCGGGTCTAGGCGGTGGCTCATCTAATGCAGCAACGACTATGCTAGTGCTCAATGAGATTTGGCAGCTTAATTTTACCTGTGATGAGCTTATAAAGATTGGCGCGACTGTAGGTGCGGATGTACCTATATTTATCTTTGGCCAAGACGCTATTGCCATGGGAATTGGTGAAGAACTGACTACGATTGAGTTGCCTGACCAGCAATATTTAGTACTGACGCCTAACGCTCATGTAAATACTGCCAAGCTGTTTGCACATTCCAAACTACAGCGAGATATCGCGCCCCTATCGGTTGCAACTATCCAAAACCAATACGCTGACTATGTACAAACGCTCACTACGCCCTATCATAATGTCTTTACCCCAGTCGTCACAAGCCTCGCTTCTGCTGTTGCAGATGCCTTAAGTTATCTACAGGGGTTAGAAGCGCAAGCATTGAGCACAGCACGAATGACTGGCTCTGGTAGTGCCGTGTTTTTACCTCTAGATGCGAGTGTGGCTACTAACAAAAAACTTGTGGCGAAGTGGATTGCAGATGCGCCTTGTGCGGCATATATCGTTGGAAACTTAAAATAGCACATATAACCTTTAGATTTCTTATCATCTAAATAATGACAACGGTAGGATTGCCTATTTTAATTTGCTAAAATAGCGCCAGCAGTAACCTATGATGAATAAATACCAGAAAAAGCTGCAAATGACTTGCAAAATCTGAAAATTTACTTATAATAGGTCGCCACAATAGGGGTATAGCCAAGTTGGTAAGGCATCAGGTTTTGATCCTGACATCCGTTGGTTCGAGTCCAGCTACCCCTGCCATTTTTTAGTACAAAGCGTTAGAGATACATCGAGTATAAGCGGTTTATAGACAGCCACTTATCTTATTGTCATTGACAACGTTATCCCAGTTTCGGTATAGTTCGCAATGGACACCGCTAGGGAAAAGTTATGTTTTAAACGGTTTATCCGTTTTTTAGATAACTGACAGGTCATGACACCATATTAAGAACGACTACTTAGTCGCTATTATATATCGGTTGTTCATAGCCTAGACATTACAGGGGTATAGCCAAGTTGGTAAGGCATCAGGTTTTGATCCTGACATCCGTTGGTTCGAGTCCAGCTACCCCTGCCATTTTTTACTGTAATAGTATACTTCAACACCTTCACCACTCTTTTCTTAATTTGAGCAGTTTGACACTGCTTAGCGGTCGCTGCTTGAGTCAATCAATAGGACTTCTGTCATGCCTTATTTGGCGATTTTTACGGGTAATGCCCACCCAGAATTAGCAAAAACCGTAGCCGATCATCTTCACATACCTCTTGGTAAAGCTGACATCACGCGTTTTTCTGATGGCGAAATTGCCGTGGAAATCAAAGAACACGTACGTGGTAAAGATGTGTTTATCATGCAGCCTACTTGTGCACCGACCAACGACAACTTGATGGAAATCATGATGATGGCTGACGCCTTGCGTCGCTCTAGTGCTGGCCGTATCACAGCTGTCATGCCTTATTTTGGTTATGCTCGTCAGGATCGTCGTCCACGCTCAGCTCGTGTACCTATCTCGGCTAAAGTGGTCGCTGACATGCTGAACATCGTTAGTATCGATCGCGTAATGACTGTTGATTTGCACTCAGATCAGATTCAGGGTTTCTTTGATATTCCTGTAGACAACATCTACGGCACACCTGTATTACTAAACGACCTACAAAAGCAAGACTATGACAATATCATGGTTGTTTCACCTGATGTAGGCGGCGTGGTTCGTGCACGTGCGATGGCTAAGCAGTTAGGCGATACCGATATGGCAATTATTGACAAGCGCCGTGCTCGTGCCAATGAGTCACAAGTAATGCATATCATCGGTGATGTTCGTGACCGTGATTGCGTTATCGTTGATGATATGGTCGATACTGCAGGTACATTGTGTAAAGCTGCCGAAGCATTGAAAGAAAATGGTGCCCGTCGCGTCTTAGCTTACATCACGCACCCTGTCCTATCAGGCAACGCACTTAAAAACATCAGCGAATCTGCATTGGATGAAGTGGTTGTGACCGATACAATTCCACTATCTGCTGAAGCCAAAGCCTGTAGCAAAATCCGTCAGGTAAGTATTGCACCGATGCTGGCTGAAAGCTTACGCCGTATCAATAACGAAGAATCTATTAGCGCGATGTTTGATGCCTAAGTTGATACAACTGCCTTTTCAACAGCTATTGCAGTAATTTCGAATAGCAATGACTGTAGTAAGACATCTTGAATAGTTAAAAAATAGAGCGTCAAGTATCCTTACTTGGCGCTTTGTTTTGTATAGGCGTTTTGCGTAGGTCTTTATTATTGCTACAGAATCACGTATAATGCGCGCCTGTGCTGACCTTTTCGTTGTTTTTATTAGGCTGGCACTATCAAAAGTGCTGATCATGCTTAACAGCAACCATCGTTATGGTAATTATCATAGCGAGCACTGCTATAAGCAAATGGCTAAGCTTAGACATTATGAGGTTTATTCGTAATGATAATATTAGCTATCATCACGTATTAGTGGATTGGTCGCAAATCCACTTTTTTATGACCAGACACTTCATCATTTTTTTTATAGGATTATATCCATGAGCATTAATCATTTTGAACTAAACGCCGTTGATCGTGCTGCTGAACTACAAGGTAAAGGTGCGAGCCGCCGCCTACGTAAGCAGAACCTAGTTCCTGCTATCATCTATGGTGGCAACGAAGAGCCAACAGCTATCTCTATCAAGCTTAACGAACTAGTAAAATCACTAGAATTCGAAGCGTTTTTCTCACACATCTTGACTATCAACGTTGACGGTGAAGAGCATCAAGCAGTTATCAAAGACTTGCAGCGCCATCCTGCTAAAGGCTTCCCAATGCATGCTGATTTCCAGCGCATTGTAAAAGGTCAGAAAATTCACATGAACGTTCCTGTTCATTTCACTGGTCGTGAAGATGCGCCTGGTACTGCTGCTGCTGGTGTACTATCTACTCTAGTATCTGATATCGAAGTTATCTGCTTACCATCACAACTTCCTGAATACCTAGAAGTAGATGTATCTGGCATGGAAATCGGTGATTTGTTCCGTCTATCAGACATCAAACTTCCTGAAGGCGTTGTAATTCATGAGCTTGAGCTAGAAGACGGCCATGACCGTACTATCGTTAACATGCAGCCACCAACAGTAGAAGAAGTTGATGCTGATGCTGACGTTGATGCTGATGAAGTACCAGCAACTGAGCAAAACGACGGTACTGAAGAAAACAAAGACAGCGAGTAATAACTATTTCTAACCAGTGCATTATTTTGTGCTGGTTAGTGATACATTCGTTTAGTCAATAAAACAGCAGGTGATTAAAATCTCCTGCTGTTTTTGTAAGTAAGGTTTGAAAATAAACTGTCTATCAGTACTTCAAACCTTACCCCTATTTATCAAATTCAAGCAGGGTGTTTTTATGGCCATAAAGCTTATTGTCGGTCTTGGTAATCCTGGTCAGCAGTATATGTTTACGCGTCATAATGCAGGATTTTGGTTTGTCCATCATTTGGCTCAGCAGTTTAATATCACGCTCTCCCCTGATAAGAAGTTTCATGGAGTGACAGGGCGTGGGCAAATTCATGGGTCTGATGTGCGTTTACTTATGCCGCTGACGTTTATGAATAAATCTGGTCAGTCAGTGGTGCCTATGGTAAATTTCTATGGCATCAAAAATGATGAATTGTTGATTGCTCATGATGAGCTCGATATTCCAGCTGGTAGTATCAAACTCAAAACAGACGGTGGACATGGTGGTCACAACGGCCTACGTGATATCACGCCGCATATTGGCAATGATTTTCATCGCCTGCGTGTGGGTATCGGCCATCCTGGTCACAAGTCTAAAGTTAGTGGACACGTTCTCTCTAAAGCATCTCCTGATGAGCAGATTGCGATTGATAGCGCGCTGACAGCTGCTTTTGAAGCGCTCCCATTGTTGTTAGATGGTGATGTCGAAAAAGCACGTTCACAAATTAATGGCTTTAAATTACCAGAATAATATAGTCATTAAATTATAATGACCTTTTATTTTGGCAGTTTTATCCCCATTAACCTTTTGATTTAGTTAATTAATATCAGTTACGCCAAGGAACCAACCTATGCTACTTAATATGCTTAAATGCAAATTACACCGTGCCCGTGTTACCCATGCCGAGCTTCATTACGAAGGCTCTTGCGGTATCGACGGCGATCTATTAGATCTTGCTGGTCTACGCGAAAACGAATCTATTGATATCTATAACGTGACCAACGGTAAGCGCTTTCGCACCTATGCTATCCGTGCTGAGGCGGGCTCTGGTATTATCTCATTAAATGGTGCTGCGGCTCATATGGCAGATTTGGGCGATATCGTTATCATTTGTGCGTATGCACATTTTGATGAAGTTGAAGCGTCAACGTATCAGCCAAAACTTGTCTATTGCAACGAAGACAACACCGTAAAAGACACAGCAAATATCATTCCTGTACAAGTTGCTTAATATGACAGGATGGTGAGGTTTTGGTAAATTTAAGATAAACACAAAGTTACATCTTTGAATTAGCTGTTATTATTACTAAAAATCTCGATGCTAAAAGGAAAGCTGAATCTAAATCAAGATTCGGCTTTTTTTATACCACTTTTATTTATCAAATTCACATTTTTCATCATATACAAGGAAACATACTGATGTGGTTGGCCGCGCTTGCAATACTGATTGGGTTAGCAATTTTAGTTTGGAGTGCCGATGTCTTCATTGATGGGGCAACAGCACTAGCAAAGAAGTTTAGTGTGCCTAGCTTCTTAATTGGTGTCTTAATATTGGGTATAGGCACGTCAGCGCCTGAGATGGTGGTATCAGTACTAGCAGCAATAGAAGGCAGCCCTGAGCTGGCTCTAGGTAACGCTTATGGCTCAAATATCATCAACATCGCATTGGTACTCGGTGCAACCGTATTGATTAGCCCTATTATCATCCGTAGAGGCATCGTAAAACGCGACTTGCCCTTGCTGCTGCTAATTACTGTCATTGCCGCTTGGCAGCTACGTGATGGGACATTGAGCCAAGTTGATGGTATCGTATTATTGATTTTGTTGGTCGCCGTTTTAGGGCTACAGATCATAATGAGTATACGCGAAGGCTATCATGAGCACGAAGACGATATAGTCGTGGCTAATGCTGACTCAGCGCACTCAAATAACTTAGAGCACTTAAATAACTTAGAGCACTTAAATAACTTAGAGCACTTAAATAACTCAGAGAGCTTAGAAAAGCTAGAACCAAGTGTAACGCGTGGTCTTGTCAGTTTAATTATCGGTATGCTGATGCTCGTAGCCAGCTCACGCGCTATCGTTTGGGGTGCTGTCGAGTTAGCAACGCTATGGGGTCTTAGTGAGCTCATCATTGGTCTAACGATTGTCGCCGTTGGGACCTCATTACCTGAACTGGTATCGAGCTTGTCAGCTGCCCGTAAAGGCGAACATGATATGGCGCTTGGCAATATCATTGGCTCTAATATTTTCAATACTTTGGCAGTTGTCGGCTTGGCAACGGTCATCGCTCCTATTGCCGCCGACCCAGTGATTCTATCGCGTGATGTAATGGCAATGGGACTATTGACGATATTGCTAGTGACACTATGCGTGTTTGCCTTTAAAACAAAGCGCCAATTCGGTCGTACGTCAGGTGCTACGTTGGTGCTGTTCTTTATGGGCTACACCGCATGGCTGATTCAAAGCGTTAGTATGTAACTGTTTAGGCTAAACCAGCTGAGCAGTGCTACAACTAAATTATCACGTCGATAAGAGTTACTAGGTTAATAAAAATTGTTACGTCAATAAAATCAGATTAAGATTTTTTCTTACGATTTTTAAAACCGCGCCATAGCCCTTCATGTGCCACTTTTGGCATTTTTAGGGTTATGGTGTTGGACAGCATATCTTGTACCGCCAGACCGCGAGGGTTGAACAGACAGAACACATAGTTGAATACCAAACCAAGAAACGCGCTGGCCAATAAGGCTGCGCGTGACCCATCAATAAGACTGCCAATAATGCCGAAAATCAACGGCATCAAACAAGCGGCCAAAATACGCTTAAACGACTGACCCCACGTTAGCCATTGGCCTGCATCATTAATCGTTTTTAATCGCCACGTCTGCATACCTAATGTCTGACCACCACGGCGCCAAAATATTCCGTAGAATGCCACAAGTGTTAGTACAAACGATGGCGTCATAATGGCGTTCTGATACCAGAGCGGCAGTGACTGAGCTTGTGAGGACTCAGTACCCGTCTCCATGGTCAACAGTGTACCCACCACAGTCAATATAGTACCGACCAAAAACAGTAATGCCAAAATCAGCATACCATCATAGAGAATCGCCACGACACGAATCATAGGCTTAGCGATGGTTGGCTCTTCGTTAGGATCTTGCTGTACAGGCGCACTAGATTGAGGCTTTGATTTGCGAGTCGTTTTTGACGGACGTTTAGATGGACTTTTTGACATGGTACAAGCTCATAGCAAGCAGTGAATAGTAACGCTATTGTACCGTAAATGGTGGGGCTATCGTACATTATCCTAGATGACTATTTAACATCGTAGATGGCTGTCCAATCATGCTACATACAAGAGATGGTCGAAGAATAAATAAGTAGAAGGGTGAAAGTTACAGACATAAAAAAACCGCCAATTGTCATAAGACAGGCGATTATTTTAATGTTTTATCAGCTTAAATTAAGCTATTATGCAAATGGTGCGCCTGGAGAGATTCGAACTCCCGACCCCTTAGTTCGTAGCCAAGTGCTCTATCCAACTGAGCTACAGGCGCGTATTTTGCACTTTATCCACTGCGCAGATAATATCTTTTACAGTAAATTAGGTTGGTCATTATATAGATAATATCGCTTGTGTCAACATCTTTTTTAATTAAAACAAATTATTTTTTGAATTAATTATTAAAATGTTTAACGCAGTATATTGCGTTATTACTTTAATAACAACTGAATAAATGGCGGTGAAGGAGGGATTCGAACCCTCGATACGCTTACACGTATGGTTCCTTAGCAGGGAACTGGTTTCAGCCACTCACCCACTTCACCTAACGATTCAAGACATTTATAAAATTTCTATAAACATAGTATTGATGCTAACAATACGTCTCATGTCGTGGGCGAGTATTATAACAAAGCCGAAACGAATTGCAAGCGTTGTCTACAGATTTAATGCGGCTTTTATCAAAATTATAGATATAAGTACTTATATTGCATTTTTATACGGAAAATTGCGACATATCATTGCTAAATATAACAACCAAACTGCTTACTAATATTAGGCCTACTCACTCTACCGTCTTATACCTAATCGACAAGCATAAGACTATGATAGATTTTTTAGTAGTAGGTAGCTATAGTATTTATTACTTATTTCAAAATATCTCAAAAGGAGCTGTTATGCGACCTGTCGTACTGTGTTTTTCAGGATTAGACCCTTCAGGCGGTGCTGGATTACAAGCGGATATCGAGGCCATTGGACAGTCAGGGGCACATGCAGCCATCGCGTGTACAGCGGTCACTATCCAAAGCTCACAGCAGGTATTTGGCTTTGAGGCTTGTGCGGCATCATTGGTAAAAGCCCAAGCTACTGCGGTGCTTGATGACTTGCCTGTTAGTGCTATCAAATCAGGTATGCTCGGTACCACTGATAACATCGCAATGTTGACCAAACTATTTGCTGATCAAGTTATCGATAACAACACGCCATTTGTCTTAGACCCTGTACTAGTTGCAAATAGCGGTGGCAGCTTGGGCGATGAGAAAACACTGGTTAGCGCCTTTAGACAACTGCTGCCCTACGCCACTTTAATCACTCCAAATACTCATGAACTACGAGCGCTTAGCGGTGAGCAAGACTTGCATGTCGGTGCACAAAAGCTATGTGCTCAAGGTACTCATGCCGTACTGGTAAAAACCTCACATGATTTTGATAGTGGTGATATCGAGCAGTACTTATATATACAGGGCGAAATGGTCCATAAAAGTACCTTGCCGCGCTTAGATGGTGAGTTCCATGGCTCAGGATGTTCACTTGCCAGCTTCATCGCTGGACGCTTGGCAATGGGCGATGCTCTCATTGATGCTGTGCAAGCGGCAGACAGCTGGATTACCCAGACATTGCGGGCAGCTGATGCACCGCATCCTGATGATTCGCAAGCTCAACTCATACCAAATCGCTTTGTTCGTTTTTAGAATATTTACAAAGCAATAGCTTACCCAAGTAGCAGACGCAAAAAAGGCGCTCTATATTTTTATAGAACGCCTTTTTTATACCAGTTTTTACATTTAATTAGGTTTAACCCAAGGTTGGCAACACACTCGCGGCCAAACCGCCGATGAATACCTCCAGCAAATAAAAGGCTAAGAAAGCAACCATTGGCGATAAGTCGAGCATACCTAAATTCGGCGTGATACGACGAAACGGAGCCAAAATAGGCTCAGCCAAATTAATGATAATGCCAATAATCGGATGCTCAGATCTGGTAAACACCACAATCCAGCTAACGATGATAGAACCAATCACTAGATAGCGACACATGCGTAAAAAGTCTAACAATAAGCTAGTCGTACCCGTAAAGAATAGCGGTACAGGCGCAATACCTTTATGTGTCAATGCGGCTTTTCCAGAGATATCGATTAGACGAATCAAAAACATCAGCACGATAGCGGCAATGCTAATGCGTCCCTGTGCAACAGTCGGAAAAATACGCCCGAATACATCGACGATATGCGTCGCTTTATAAGCAGGTGCAATCATCGGATTGCTCGCATCCATCCCTGCAAACTGCAACATAAAACGAATAAACACCAGCATCATAGCGAATGTGGTGACCAAATCAAAAATTTGAAATAACATGTTGTTCATGAAGTGCTACTCAATGTGACATTATTAACAGATTCTAGGATGACAAATGTCATTATCAGATGCTGATGATTACATAAGGTGTGACGTCAGTGGTGACTCACAGCACACCTTGTCAGTGTTTACTTGCTCATCTCTTCACTTAACGCTTGGCTACGATCATAACAAGCTTGCATGGCCTCGCTGATTTGACGGCCAATCTCATTGGCTTGCATTGACTCAACCGCTGCTTGAGTAGTACCGTTCGGCGAAGTAACTTTACGGCGTAACTCAGCTGGTGCATCATTACTATTCATCGCCATTTTTGCAGCACCTAACATGGTCTGCATAGCAAGCGCTGAGGCTTGTTCTTTATCCAGCCCTAATGCAACTGCCCCATCGACCATCGATTCGATGAAGTAAAACATATACGCTGGCGCTGAACCTGATACAGCTGTAACCGCATGCATATGTTCTTCGTCATCAACCCACATGACCAAACCTGATGCTTCCATAACGGCTGTTGCTAGCTGCTTCTGTTCTGCTGAGATATTGTCTGTACCATAAAGGCCAGTCGCACCCATCTGAATCATAGAAGGCGTGTTTGGCATTGCACGCACGATATTGCTATAGCCGCCTAGCATGTTTGATAAAAGATCAGTCGACAAACCTGCCGCCACTGAAATGACCAACTGAGTGTCTAATACGTCAGCAAAAGCACTTACCACTACTTTCATCATTTGTGGTTTGACTGCTAGCACCACGATATCCGCACCGATCACAGCAGACTTTGGATCAGCCATTGGATCAACAGTATTTAGACCTTTAGCGGCTAATTGCTCACGTGCATCGCTGCTAGGATCGGCGACCGTGATTAGATTTGGTTTGATGCCGCAACCCACAAGCCCGCTAATGAGCGCTTGTGCCATGTTTCCGCCACCAATAAAACTGATTTTTTTATTATCTAATACCGACATACTTGTCTCCTAGTCACAAAATTCAAAGGTATTCAACTTAACATACTGATATGTAAAACGACACTCAGTTTATCATACTGCCACTATTACCGTTTGATAAATTCAAAATGTCACGCCTGACATCAACCTGATAAAAATCAATGAGTCAGCCAACGGATATTAAACTTTTAACGCTTTCTATTTTAGACTAAGCTCACTTTTGATGTACTCAGCTAATTGATTGCTTTTGGCATCGCTATCTGTCTGCTCAGAACTCAAAAGCCAACTCTCAAATGGTGATGCTAGTAATAGAGGAATATCAGTTTCTATTTCGCTTCCATCTTCAGATTTTTTTGTAAGGGTAATGCTGACTACCATTAACCTTTCTCGTAGCCATAATGGGATCCCGAGCGTTTGATACAGTTTTTTGCCTGCTTGTGGGCGCGCAGCCATCTCAGTTTTCAACCGTAGCTTACGTTCTAACGGTGCTACTTTTAACACTGCCTGCTGAGCTATACCGTCCGCACTATTTTCTAATAATCGTAACAGCGCATCTCCCATCACTCGTAATTGCCAAATGTAGTCATTACTGCTGCACAAGGTGACTAATTCGAAGCTATTATCAGCTGAATGACTAGATGAGTTACTAGATAATGGTAGTACCTGCTCGGTCAGCGGTGCATTTAGCCAAGATAGCCATTCGCTGCTCATACGATAGAGCTGCTGACGATAGCGGCGAATGGTATAAGATGCCTTACGACCTTGCCAAAACAGTTCTGTCTGATGATCTTGGTCATCACGTTGGCTGAGAGTTAGTACGTCATCGACGAGTTGCTTAGCAGGTGGTAATGGCTCATCTTGACCCAACCAATAGTGCAATAGTTGCCGCTGACGATACATGGGTAGCTTTTGCAACGTATCGATATTTAGCACGCGCTGTGCAGGTAAAAGTTGCAGGTCTGTATTTTCTGTCTGCTGCATATCCTGCATAGCTTGAGCATTGACTGTTTCCTGTGCATCACTTAACAGCTGCGCACTACGAGCAATATTATCGATGACATTGTGATTGTATGTAGCCAGTATTGGCATGATGTCGCGGCGTAGCCCACTACGTACGTTATCGCCGCTGTCATTCGTAGGATCATCTATATAAGGCAACTCTAAGCGCTTGGCGTAGGCGCTAATATTGGCTCGTCGTATCGTGAGCCAAGGTCGCCACAGGATATTGCACTGTACGCCCTGCGTTTGCACTCGCCATGGCTGCATACCAGACAGACCATTGACTCCTGCTCCTTGAATCAATCGCATTAATACCGTTTCAGCTTGGTCATCAGCGTGATGCGCTAATAGTAATACATCGTCTTGGTTGATATGAGCGCGCATAACATTATAGCGTGCTTGCCGAGCGGCCTGCTCATCATGTCCATTCACTTGTGCCTGTAAAATGCGACAAGGTATTTTTTGAGCCGCTGCCCAATTGGCAACATGCTTAGCCCAATGCCGACTATCCGATTGTAGCCCATGATCGACATGTAACAGCTGCGGCAGACATGGCAATTTACCTTGCCGATAGAGCTGCACACATAACGCTGCAAGCGCCAATGAATCACGCCCACCACTACAGGCTAGCCACAGGCGACGACCATGCAACTGACCACTATACTCAGACATACTGCTCAATAATGCGGTTGCTAGTGTCTTATCAACTGGCAAATCTGCAATTGCTTTAATAGGATGTGAGATGATTGCACTGCTGGTCATATTCAGCCTTAGTTATTATTAAGCGGTTGTACATTTACTATCGTGCCGATGTGTAAGCACCTACGTTAATCAATACATTGCGTTAGGTGCTTTGTATTAAGGGCTTTGTATAATAACAGCCATAAAAAAACGCGCCATTGAATGACACGTTTTTATTTTAGCACTAAGACTCAGACTCTAATATTAAAAGCCACGCATTTGTGACGTTTAATATTAGGTTGGTACAGTATTAGCCAACTAGGCAGGCAACATCACTTCTGAGTTAAAAGACTTTAGCTTTTCATAACGTAGCTCACAACGCTCTTGAGGATCTAAGTCTTTAATTTCATCGAGCTGTTCAGTGATTAATGCTTTTAAGGCATTCATCACAGGTTGTGGCTGTACATGTGCGCCTTCGCCCTCTTCGATGACAGCGTCAATCAAACCCATTTGGTAAAGGTTGATTGCATTTAATTTCAATGCTTCACTAGCATCTTGTGCTTTTTCAGCAGTTTTCCAAAGAATAGAAGCACAACCTTCTGGCGAGATCACTGAGTAGATGCTATTTTGTAGCATATTTACTTTATCACCAACACCAATTGCCAATGCGCCGCCTGAGCCGCCTTCACCAATGATAGTCACAATCACAGGCACTTTAAGGCTAGAGAATACAGCGATACTTTCTGCAATCGCTTGCGCTTGTCCGCGCTCTTCTGCGCCAATACCAGGATAAGCACCTTGGGTATCCACAAAGGTCATCACAGGAATGTTAAAGCGCTCAGCCATTTTGACCAAACGAATCACCTTGCGATAGCCTTCAGGATTGGCCATACCAAAGTTATGAGCAATACGCTCACGGGTGCTACGACCACGATGTTGACCAATCACCATCACAGGCTGGTCATTAAAACGCGCAAGACCACCTAAAATGGCTTTGTCATCGGCAAAAGCACGGTCGCCATGCAACTCGTCAAATTCGGTAAAAAGCTGATTAACATAGTCCATAAATAATGGACGCTTGGCGTGTCGTGCAAGCTGCACACTATCCCAGACAGTGCTCATAGACGCTTCCCTTTAATAATTATACTTAATGTATTTATGTTTAAGAATAATATCGTTATCCGTGTTCAGATAATGAAAGTACAGTTGTAAACTGAGTAGAAGCTATAGTAGCACATCTTAAATAGCATGACATTATCGACAACACCGCTTTTGTTACGTTAATCTTTAACTCAATACTTACAATGGTAACTGCTCAACCTCTGGAGTCTCAGCCTCTTGAGCTTCAATCACACTAAGCTGTACGCCCCATTTGGCAAACTGGTCAATCTCAGTACGCAAATCTGCGAGCAAGAACGCATAATGCTCGCTGCTATCCGCCAAAGTTATTTGCCAACTGTTTTCAGCGACTACCTTTAGTTCCAGCTCTGGTAGCGCATAGTCACTGCGACTATGATGTGCCAGTACGGCGAGGCGCAACAGTAAACAAAGGTAAACCAACTGATCGCCACCAATCTGACAAGTCTGCTCTAGCATATCGGCTTTAAGCTTGCGGCGATGGTTAAGCATCAGCTGCGCCATGCGTTTTTGATCGACTTGCGAAAACCCTGGAATATCAGAGTATTCAAGCAAATATGCGCTATGCTTGTGATAGCTACTATGACTGATTGCCAGCCCTATCTCATGCAAGAATGCAGCACGTCTGAGCAAGTCGCAATCATCATTGGACAGCGCAAGCTTGTCTTTTACTTGTTCAAACAAATGACGGCTGGTTTTTACCACTTGCTTGGCTTGCTTTTTGTCCCCTGAATAACGCTTGATTAACGCCAATACACTGCGGTCACGCACATCTTCACTAGCAAAACGGCCAAGCATGTCGTACATAACGCCTTCGCGTAACGCACCGTCTGAGTAGGTAATGGTCTCAACGCCCAGCACTTTCATCACCGCGCGCAATACTGCCACGCCAGCAGGAAATACGGCTTTACGATGTTCTTTGACGCCTTCTAACTCGATATCATCAATATTGCCAATCTTAATCAGCAATTTCTCTAACTTTTTGACACCTTTGTAAGTAATGCGTTCTTGCTCATCGGCCCAACCCTTTGACACTAGGACATTGCGCACCGCTTTGATTGTACCGCTTGAGCCGACTACACTGCTCCAGCCCGTTTTTTGGTAGCGACCATTAATCGCTAAGACTTCTTTACGTGCACCTGAAATTGCACTATTAAAAGCTTCTTTAGTAATCAGTCCGCCAGCAAAGAATTTTTGGGTAAAAGAAACACAGCCCATTTGTAAACTTTCAGTCAATAATGGATCGAAATTTTGACCAATAATGAACTCTGTCGAACCGCCGCCAATATCCATAACCAAGCGTTTATCACTACTCTCATTGGTATGCGAGACGCCCAAATAAATCAATCGCGCCTCTTCGCGGCCCGCAATAATCTCAATAGGTTTTGGCAGGATTTTATTGGCACGGGAAATAAAGTCGTTGGCGTTTTTGGCTTGACGCAATGCATTGGTGGCGACCACACGAATACGCTCGGGCGGCACCGAATCTAAACGCGCCACAAACCGGCTTAGACATTCAAGTCCGCGCTTTTCGGCAGCAGCACTTAGGATATTATTTTCATCTAGACCAGCTGCGAGCTGTACCTTTTCGGACATAGACACTACTTTTCGCACCTCGCCATGGTCAAGACGAGCAATGGCTAAGTGAAAACTGTTGGAACCAATATCGATGGCTGCCATCATTTCATCATCGCCAATTGGCGGATTCGTAAGGTAGTCAATAGGCATAGGACAAGTCGTCACCGTGTTAGAGAGAGTGGATAGTTTACCAAAATCACGTGCTATATAGTTATAAAATCACATGTATAGAAAAAAGTAGTAACCACAAAAATCAGGGCAATTTTATCATTAAAGCATTTATGCCAAACACTCGCAAGCGATGCAAAAATGTAGTGGGAACATCGGAGACCACCCTATCAGCTGACAGGTATCGGCTCAGCATCTAGCGCTTGTGTTACGCATATCGGTTTGCTACATTGAAAGCTATCAATATCATGATAAAAAACCGTTATTTACAGCTAGTTTATCCGTATCACTTACTTCAAAAGTCACCAACTAATCGGTTAAAAACCATCTGCAATTAATAGTTATCAACCTCACCAGCAAGGAAGCTAGTCACATGAATCAGACCATCACAAAAGACGCGACCCAAAATACTGAGACCCCTATCAGTAGCGCTAAAAAAGACATGGTAAAAACTGAAAGTTCGCCCAAACAGGCATTTTATGATTTTTACTTAGATGAGCATCAAAATATCGCCTGTCGCCGCCTACATTTTGCAGGTAGTAGCTTTGGCTTATTAGGACTGGCAAAGTCTGTCAAAACTGGCTCAGCCAAACCTTTGGTAAAGGGCATTGCCGCCGGATATGCCTGTGCATGGGTTGGACACTTTTTCTTTGAAAAGAACAAACCCGCTTCTTTTAAGTTTCCATTGAAAAGCTTTGTCAGTGATTTTCGTATGTATAACGATGTGCTACGAGGCAATCTAAGCTTGAGAGATCGCAAGTTTGATAAAGCACGATAACGTTTAGTCGTCATATAAATTAAGTGACAAACTTTATATTCTTCCCAATACGATTATAAATAAGATATCGATAAACAAAAAAACCAGCAAAGATCACGGGATGACCTTGCTGGTTTTTTAAACTTTAACTTTTTAGTTAGCTAATAACTTACATGGCTAAACTATGCTTTTGCCATTTCTGCAAATATCTCATCAGCTGCTTTGATTGACGCATCAATGTCTTCATCGCTATGTTTGATAGACATAAAGCCTGCTTCATAAGCTGAGGGTGCCAAGTAAATACCACGATCTAGCATACCGTGGAAGAAAGTATTAAATACGTCCATATCGCACTCTGTCACGTCATCGAAGTTCTCTGGTGTTTCGGTTGCGCTGTCTTTGACAAAGAACATGCCAAACATGCCGCCAAGCTTATTGGTACGTAGATGAATACCATGTTTATCAGCTGCTGCTTGGAAACCGTCTACTAGGTGATCAACTTTCGCTGCTAACTCGTCGTAGAAACCTTCTGCGGTTAAATCTTCAAACATAGCGATACCAGCGCGCATCGCTAGTGGATTGCCTGATAACGTGCCAGCTTGATAGACGCCGCCAAGTGGCGCGATGCAGGACATGACTTCTTTTTTACCACCGAAAGCACCAACGGGTAAGCCAGCACCGATGATTTTACCGAAACAGGTCAAGTCTGGGTCAATACCGAAATGGGCTTGCGCGCCGCCAAGACCAACGCGGAAGCCCGTCATCACTTCATCAAAAATTAATACTGCGCCATTAGCTGTACATTCTGCGCGCAACGTATCATGAAACTCTTGTGTCGGGATAACCATGTTCATGTTGCCAGCGATAGGCTCTAAGATAACGCAGGCAATTTCTTCACCCCATTTCTCAAAACAATCTTTAATCGCTTGCGGATCATTATAAGGAATCGTAATCGTATGCTTAGCAAAATCAGCAGGTACACCTTTCGACGTTGGTTCGCCGATATCAAGCATGCCGGAACCTGCTTTTACTAATAGGCTGTCTGAATGCCCATGATAACAACCTTCAAACTTAACGATTTTATCACGCTGAGTATAACCACGTGCTAAGCGAATCGCACTCATGGTGGCTTCTGTACCAGAGCTGGTCATACGAATCATCTCAACGCTCGGTACGATTTCGCAAATTTTGTCAGCAACGGTGGTTTCAAACGGCGTTGGTGTACCAAAGCTCAAACCGTCATCAGCCGCTTTTTTCACCGCATCGATGACTTTGGGGTGCGCATGACCCAAAATCATTGGGCCCCACGAGCCAACATAGTCAATATAAGCATTGTCTTCGGTATCATAAATTTTGCTGCCATTGGCACGGTGCATAAAGATTGGCGTACCACCAACCCCTGCAAAGGCGCGAACCGGTGAGTTAACACCACCTGGGATATGTTTACGTGCTTGTGCAAAGAGCTGTTCGTTTTTAGTACTCATAATTATTCTCTACTTATAGTGACATTTATAACGACAATGTTTTTTGATTGAGCGTCTATTTTATATTTGTTTATTATCGAATCTTTCAAGAAGTTTTTACAATTTAAGCTTTTTTGACCACAGAAGACTTGAGCTTCATCGGGCCATAGCCATCAAGTTTGCAGTCAATATCATGACCGTCAGTAGCATCTGGCAACAGGCGAATACTTTTCGCTTTCGTTCCTACTTTAATCACAATTGAAGAGCCTTTAACTTTTAGGTCTTTAATGACCGTCACCGCATCGCCGTCCTGTAGCTCATTGCCAACAGCATCACGTATAACTGCGTCTTGGTCTTCAGCTTGCGCTGCATCAGTCTCAGCTGCCGTCCATTCATGAGCACACATAGGACATACCAGTAACGCACCATCTTCGTACGTATATTCAGCATCACATTTAGGGCAATTTGGTAAGCTCATTATTTCCTCGGCAGTCATCGTACATTAGGTTAATTGTAGAGCTGATATTGTACCGTAACTCACCATCTTTAACCAATTTGTACGCTTGAAAATCAAACGCTATGCCCAATTTAACACTTAACTCATCGCTTATTGATGACGTTTTTTATGACAGGGGTTTTTGTGGTACTCTTCTTAGCCTCATTTAGATTTATGTGCACAAATACTGTCAATGATAAAAGCGCCCATATAATTTTTATCACTTCGATTTATTCTCTATATTATTACTAAGTAAGCTCTCATCAGAAGGATAATAACAATGACTCAGTCTTCCAATCTAGCAGCCGTACCGCAGTTTTCGCAATTAACTATCCAAGGCGAAGATGCCGAAAAATTCTTGCAAGGGCAATTAACTTGTGACGTTACCAAACTCGGGCTTAGCTATCAGGCTGCCGCTATCGGTAACCTAAAAGGTCGTATTGAGTTCGGTATCTGGATCAAAAAACAATCAGAGAAACATTATGATGTGGTCATAAGTAGCGATTGTGCTGAGTCTTTTCAGGCACACCTTAATAAGTACGGGGCGTTTTCTAAATTCGAGACCAGTGCGCCGACGCCAATTTATCCTTGTGTCCTTGATAATGTACCAACTTTTAGTCATAAAGACGACCATAATACGACTGAGGATACACAAGCTTGGATGCAATGCAGTATTGCCACTGGTAACTATTGGATCGTAGCTACCACTCAAGGTGAGTTTCAACCGCAAGAGCTGCGTCTACATCAGCGCGGCGGCATGGACTATGATAAAGGCTGCTACTTAGGTCAGGAAGTCATCGCTCGCATCTACTTTAAATCTGCACCCAAAGCATTTTTGCACTATGTACAAGGCACCGGTGAGACACCAAACGCAGGTGACAAGCTCGATAAAATCCAAGTGGTCAATGCGATGAAAAATGACGATGGCTTTACCGCTTTGGTCGTGGCACGTCCTGAACAATTGGCAGAAAGCGATTTGAGCATATTGGACTTGCCAGCTGCACTACAGATAGATGTTGCGCGCCCGAAATAAAAGCACATCGAATCAAGCAAGCGACGTAGCGAAGGTGATGGTAGTTTACTATATAGCTACCGTCATGATTAACATGAGCATAGAGAATCCTATGACACATATTGCGGTACTTGGAGCAGGCGTGGTGGGCGTGACCACCGCATGGTATCTACGTCAGGCAGGCTATGATGTGACTGTGATTGAGCGCGAATCAGCAGCAGGTATGCAGACATCATTTGCCAATGGCGGTCAAATCTCTGTCTCACATGCCACGCCTTGGGCCAATCCTGCGACCCCGATGAAAGCGCTCAAGTGGCTGTTTAAAGAAGATGCTCCGCTACTGTATCGCTTGCGTGCGGATAAAGCGCAGCTCAAATGGGCCATGCAGTTTTTGCAAGAGTGCCGCGCCGATAGAGCCGATGCCAATCTGGTGCAAATGGTGCGCCTAGGTCTATATTCAAGAGATACCTTACAACAGCTGCGCGCGGATATTGGCATCAACTACGAACAGCAAACACGCGGTATCATGCATTTTTATACCAATCAGGCAGAGTTTGATGCGGCTATCGAACCAACTGAACGCATGCAAGCGCTTGGTTGTGAGCGCCATGTGATTGATATTAATAATGCTGTCAACTTAGAACCAGCGCTTTACCCAATTGCGCATAAGCTCACTGGAGCAACTTATACCAGTCGTGATGAGTCTGGCAATGCGCACCTGTTTACCCAACGTTTAGCGCAGCGCTGTATCGATGCTGGTGTACAGTTTTTATATGATACCGAGATCTTAGCACTCAATGCTGATGCTGACTCTGCCCGTCCGCATGTACACAGTATGACTATCCGTCCAAAAGGCGAAAATGCGCAGACTTTCACAGCTGATAGTCATGTGGTCGCGCTTGGCAGCTATAGCGTACCTCTGCTAAATCCTTTGGGCATCCATGTACCTATTTTTCCAGCAAAAGGTTATTCCGCTACTTATACGGTGAATCCACGTGCACCGCACTTAGCGCCTTTTGTCAGTCTGATTGATGATGAGTTTAAGCTAGTCACCTCACGACTGGGTGACAAATTGCGAGTCGCTGGCACAGCTGAATTTAATGGCTATAACCTAGACTTAAATGCCACGCGCTGTGAAGCCATCACTCGGCGTGTGCAGCAATTATTTCCAAAAGGCATCATTGCAAACTCGGTGCAATATTGGACAGGACTGCGCCCGATGACCCCATCGAACGTACCTTTAATTGGTCGCGCGCACTGCGGTCAAGTCAAACATGGCAGTCATAACGCTTCAGCCACTTTTGATAATTTATGGCTTAACACTGGGCATGGCACATTGGGATGGACACACTCTTGCGGTTCTGCAAAGGCCCTTAGTTTATTAATCCAAGGCGAAACCCCGAATGTCGATTTTGATTTTATCGGTATGAGCGTTTAATCAGATCAGTGATATATGCAGATTACAAACAATAAAAGGCGCTCACTTTACGTGAACGCCTTTTTTGTATTTCTACAAACTTATCATTAATTTTATGCTAGTGCGCCTTCCGCTACAGTCTCTGTAGCAGTAGATAAACCATCTACACCCATATCCAATGCTTCTAATTGCACAGGCACACCGTTGACTGCGGCATTACCACTCAACTGATCAATCAACGTCTCATCGGTCAAATCATTAACACTGACACCTGCATGCGCTTGCGCAATCTTTTGCTTAACCCCTTTACGACCGTGACCAAAGCCATGCGGAATGCTGACCACTCCTGGCATCAGCTCATCCGTCACTTCTGCTACAATGACCACGCTACTCACTCGAGAAGTTACTCTGACATCTTGACCGTCTACAATGCCATGTTGCGCTGCCGTTTGCGGATGCAACATCAATGTACAGCGAGACTTACCTTTTACCAGTCGATGGCTATTGTGCAACCATGAGTTATTGCTACGTACATGACGACGACCGATTAGCAAAATCTCATTACTGTTGTACTCTTGCACCATTTCTTTAACACGGGCTAAATCTGACTGATAAAAATCGACATGAAGATGAATTTGTTTGTCGGCGTGTTTAATAGCCTCTGGCAACATCCGATGCAACGGACCCAAATCAATACCATGTGGGTTTTCGACCAGTGCTTCAAATGTCACGTCTTTATGAGGTCCATACTTTAGACCTTGCTCTAACAAGAACTTAGGACCAAAGGCTTTTGTCGCGGCACGTTCTTTTTGCGTTGCTTCTGGCGCATCTTTGTCTAAGCGCTCTGCCAATCCTAAATAAATCTCCCAGTCATGCTTGGTATCGTCGGTTTTATCAAACAAGGCAGGCGAATATTTAGCGACATTGTGCACGGCAAAGCCGTTAAAAGTAATGTCATAATGGTCGCGCTCTAACGGCGATACAGGCGGTAAAATAATATTGGCATGGCGACTGGTCTCAGTCACAAAATAATCAAGCGAAACCATAAACTCTAACTGAGATAATGCTTCGTCTAACTTTTCACCATTTGGGGTACTCAGAACAGGGTTGCCAGCGACCGTAATGAATCCCTTTAACTGACCTTCCCCTTCTACCAACATTTCATCCGCCATCGCAACCACTGGATACTCACCATTAAAATCTGGCAAGTTGCTGACGCGGCTATGACGTTTACCCAAATAGCCTGGGCCAGAGCTATTCACAACATCGACGGCAGGATTTGGGAACATTAATCCGCCTACTTCATCTAAACGACCCGTGACGATATTGATGACCATAGATAGATATTGGCTGAGCAAACCAAACTCTTGCACTGAGATGCCCATACGGCCGTAACAAACCGAGCTTTCTGCTTCACAAAACTCTTTGACGATACGTTTGATTTCGGCTGCGGTAATACCCGTGATGTCTGCCACTGACTCAGGCGTGTATTGTTCAGCAAACAAAGCAAGTCGATCTATTTCTGGTGCCAAGGCCGCCACTCTAGTATCGAGCTTCGCATAGCCTTGCGTATAGATTTCATTGAGCATGGCCAATAGCAGCAATACGTCCGTCGCTGGACGAATAAAGTGGTGCTCACTAGCGATGTCAGCAGTTTCGGTACGTCTTGGATCAACTACTACCACCTTGCCATCGCGCGCTTTGATATCTTTTAGCTTTTGGCGCATGTTAGGCGCAGTCATGATACTGCCGTTAGAAGCCAGCGGATTGCCACCGATGATAAGCATGTATTGGGTGTGATTGACATCGGGAACTGGAATACGCAGCATATGACCAAACAGATGCATGCTAATAATATGATGCGGCAGCTGGTCGATAGAAGTGGCAGAAAAACGACTGCGCGTCTTTAAACTGGTAAGTAGTTGTTTGATGGTCAACATACCACCCATGTTATGTACGTTAGGATTACCTAGATAAACACCCAACGCATTTTGACCATACTTTTGCTGTATGGATTGAATACCTGCGGCGACTTTATCCAACGCTTCTGGCCAACTAATAGATTTCCAACCGTCTGCCGTTCTCTCTACAGGCTGACGCAAACGGTCAGGATCTTCATGCAAATCTTGCAAAACAGTGGCTTTCGGACAAATATAGCCTTGCGAAAAGGGATCGTTTTTGTCCCCTTTAATCGACAAGACTTTTTCGCCATCGTGCTTTATTTCGACGCCGCACATTGCCTCGCACAATGTACAAGTTCTAAAATGCGTTTGCGCTTCGCCTAACGTTGGTGTAGCCGTGTTTGTGGCCATAGTCACTCTCCCTGTTGTGTTTTTTGTTCTAGATTTCATGACAATAATTTTTGCTTATTATCACTACTGACTAGTATTGCTTCCGTGCAAAAAATTGGCGAACAGTGCGTCAAAACTGATACTCAACGTGGCAATCGCTTGTTGTCTTGAGTAACGCTGCTGATGACAGCCCAATATCAACTCATGTACCTGTGCCGCCGCCATATCGACGCATAGATTGACAGCACTACGCTCGCAAGTACGATTGGATAATTGCAATCCTTGAATAAATATCTCTGTCCATTCTTCTTGTATTTCGGTAATCAGATTGCCCAGTCCATTATTTAATGATGACTGGTTTTCTATACTGTCACTAAATCTAGGACGGTCTTCGAGTAAGTGTTGAAACAATGCGATATTCTCAAATGCAGAATCAAAAATCATAATCAGGCATTGTCGACATTGCTGATTAAACTGATCTTTACTCAACACATCATAATCTTTGAGCATATTGACCCATGCCAGTCGCATCGGGGATAGATAATTGTCTTTTAGTTGGGTGCTCAGCTCGTTTTGCAGCGCCTCTAGGCTCTCAAAATGATTGTAAAAACTGGGCTGTGCAATCCCTGCACCTTTGGCAATTTTATTCATGCTCATGCCCTGAGCACCTTCCAAACTATACAACCGCAAGGCACTTTTTAATAACGCACGCCGCGTCTTGGCTTTCGCCAGCTCACGTTTCGTTTGCACTTTTTCAACGCTCATTTTGTTAGGTGTATTCGCTATCAATATACACTCGCTTATCAAAAATAATTCATAGAATTTCATCTTAACTATAAGGCTATAGTCATTTTAACAAGAAGTCTATCATTAAATGTTACACGGCATTCACTCTCTATTATTAGTCTTAGATCGTGTTGATAACGACTGCCAATTTTTAGTGTTTTTTATCTATCAACTTAAAAATATTTATGCTGTCAGTTTTATAATTTACGGCCAAAATTACTGAGTAGCTTTACGTATATCACTGATAAAGTACGCTATTTATTACACAAATAGATGACTCATAACACAGATGTGCAGATTCCCATAATGAAGCAACACTCTAAACATTGCGTATACAGACAACGGGATTTTGAACGCTTATATTAAATATCACCAGTTGGCTTAAGTTTTACCCAAAGCAGCTGAGTGAAGTGTGAAATAAAAACAGATGGAATAATAATCTCGATAAACAACCAAATAATAAAAAGGAATATAACAATGAACGAACATACGCTAAAAGGTGAATGGAACCAGATGAAAGGGTCAGTCAAACAGAAATGGGCAGAGCTCACTGATGACGATCTCACCCATATCGAAGGTAGTCGTGATAAGTTGGTTGGCCGTGTACAAGAGCGTTATGGCCATGCCAAAGAAGATGCGGAGCGTGAAGTAGATGATTGGCGTGTAGAAAACAAATATTAATATATTCGTTGCATATTTATTCGCTGCATAGTTACTGTACTAAATAAACTGAAAAACCGCATAGAAATATATGCGGTTTTTTTATGGCAGATTTATACTGTACAGATAAGCTATTGGAGAAACAAATTACCATTCTCCAGACACGATAAAACCGCATAGCAATCAATTGTTATGCGGTTTTATTGTTAACTATCCATGTTACCTATCACGACTGCTTTTCATGCATCCTTGCACAAATATTCAGTATATTGTGATACTGGGCATCCTGCCCTTTTTACTACACTACAGCTTCAGTATTACTTGCTGCTATCAGCAAAGGGACTGTGTCCTTACTTCAATCGCTATTGTCATCCTGACGCTAGTTATCGAATCATTATCCTTAATGCGGTCAACTCAATCCTTGAGTCACATTCCCTAATGCCGTGTGACTATAATGCCTAACTCTCACTCGTATGTTAAGTCGCGTAAACGTCATTGCGTGTAAGCATATGCTTACAACAATATATTTTACTTACCACAATTATTACAACTTATTAACGCAAATGACACCTACCGCAAAGTTTTGTACTCTATTATAGATAATGTAAGGAAATATTTCGAAAAATAAATCACTAGAAATATTTATTAACTACGATCTAATTTAATTCGTCAGAATACTTTTAAAATCTTATAGTTATAGAGAATATAGGTACCTTTAACCTACACGACCTACTTAATACCATCATAGGATATTGCCTCATGAAAATAATAAAACCCTTTTCTATTAAGGCCACTCTGTCTACTAGTCTTGTCGTTGCATTATTGGGTACGACAGTAGGTTGTGCGGTTGTAGGCTCAGGATATGACAATCAGCCTGTCTATCGTGGTGATAATAATAGCCAAAACAATAATTTTAATCGCGTAAGTCAGCAGCTTCGACAAGACTTCCGCCGCAAAGGCTATCAGGTTATAGATATCAGAGCTGATAGTTACCGTGGTGATCGAGCTCTTACGGCGTATGCTAAAAAGAACAACCAAGCCTACGAGCTAAAATATACTTACCCTGCCCTAAGACTCATCAGCTCAAGCAAAAAAGCATGGCCAGATAACTGGGATAATAAGTCGCAAAATAATAATAACCGCTATAAAGAAAACAAACATAAAGATAATTATCAGAATGGTCAGCGCTATAAAAAAGGCGATGTCGAAGACACTATTAAAAGAGAATCACGATACCCAGCTATAAAACGCCGCGCTGTCAATAAAGTAAGAGCGATGGGCTACCGTGTCGAAGATATCGATCTTGAAGAAAAAAATAAGCGCGGTATCTTTGAGATTGAGGCTAAACGCGGTTCACAGAAGTACGAGATACTATTAAGTTATCCAAATTTAGATGTGATCAAAGTCAGAAAAGATTGATCGCTTTCAACATTAAAAACAGTAGCGACTGGCAGCATAGTCGCAGCTTTATTAGCAGTGACCACAGGCTGTGTAACTGCGCCGAATGGCTACAATGGCTATGACAACCTTTACGAGCACACTCATAAGGACAATAAAGGCCATAAAAAACACAAAGATAAAAAGAACGATAAAGACAGCTATGTCTCCGTTGTCGAGCAACGAGCTGCTAGTAAAGTCCGTAGCATGGGATATCGCGTCAAAGACGTCAAATATAAAAATGGTGATCGTAAGATTAAGATAAAGGCTGAGCGCGGACGCGACGATTATAAAATCGAGCTAGGCTACCCAAGCTACAACGTGATTAAGCTTAAGAAAGATTAATCAGTTTTTAAATACTAATATTCACTATTAATACTCAGTTGGAACATCAAAAACTTTATAACCAAATAAGTCATTAAGTGGCTTATTTGTTTTTTTTATGAGAAGTCTTACACTCCATAAGCTGATATTTTTCTATATAAGACTAAAAACCCAAGACTTTTATCACATCATAGGCTGGTGTTTCATACGGGTGCGCCTCTTTTAACGCGGCAATGGTAGCATCGATAAATGCTTCATCTACCACCATTTCCACTCGCCATTCATCGACCATTTCTAAACTATCCTGTGTACCAATGTGCGGCGTACTACCTGATAATGGCATAAACTGACCGACTCCTTGTACCTGCCAACAGCATTGCTCATAGTTTCCAATCTTCCCAGCGCCAACAGTAAACAGAGCAGATTTCACTTGGTCTAACGCTGCATCAGGAATAAAAACGGTCAACTTATACATAGGCTTACCTCATAGAATAGTTTTGAATCTCAATCTGCTAGTTCTTAGATAAGGAAGGATGCTCGGTCCATATATAACGTAGCAGCCAGTCTTTGGCATCACCGGCATAATCAATACCAATACGTGGGCGTAGTGATACAGGCGGCTGGCAACTATCATCTTCTATCCAAACTTCTGATGCCGGCGAAATAGGTTTGCCATATAAATCGCGATCAATTTGCAAGCGTTTGGTCAATTTACCAGGGCCTGCGAACTGCTTAGGATGTGTAAACTGCTTATCTGGACTGAGTTGTTGCTCTTCAATCAGACGGTCACTATCGTCAGTCAAAAACCCAGCGCGTATCAATACAGACTCAGGCGACTCTATAGAGCCGCTAATCAAATTTAGCATATGATGCACGCCATAGGTCAAATAGACATAGAACACTCCGCCTTGCTCATACATAATCTCTGTGCGCGCCGTTCGAGTACCTGCATGTGAATGGCACGCAGGATCATCTTGACCAATATAGGCTTCGGTCTCAGAAATACGCATACGTAGCGTTTTTTGCTGTCCATCACTATCGGTTAACTGTCGACATAAGACTTTACCAATCAGGTCAGCAGCGACCACACAGGTTGGACGAGCGAACCAGTCAGGCTCTAAAATAGTTGATGAGGCAGTAGACATTAGCAAAACCTTTTCTTATTTTTATGGTCTAATTGATATGAGTAAGCAATAACAAATTAGCATAAAAGTAAGACAAGGTATCGAGGACAATGTTGGCGCTATGTTTGATTTTTTATACGAGCTAAACTACAAGCCTGTGCCTAAAGAGTAATACTGTTTGATAAATAGATAGAAGCTGCAGTCTTTTATAAGTGGTTCCATTATAGTGGTCTATTTTAAATAGTCTGTTAATAGGTTTGTCGAGTGAAATAGCTGGTTCCGTTGGGGTATACTCAAAAAATAAATCCTTTAAACGATAAATCATCTATTAACAGTCTGGCTGTTCAAAAACTTGATTTTAAATCCATAGGCCTAGTTGTATGGCGTTTTGCCATATATTTGCCCAGTAAGGGTAAGCAAAACATTGGTAATTGAAAAGCACCCAGTAACGGTAGAAACACCGCACCCATAAAGGGTACAGTTATGGTGTAAGAAAGTAATACATTGCGTCCGCCACATACCAGCGCCGCGACAATAGCATTCTCATAGCCAAAACGCCGATATATTATATAAGCGGTAAAATAAAACACCAATGCCAATACCGAACTTAGCACTAGTAATAACAACGCTTGCCAGGGATTATGGTCAAACGTAGTACGAAATCCTGCCATCAGTCCCAGTGGAAACAACATCAGCAGTAAAATATTAAACTGCCCAATTTTGGGATAATAACGTGACAAAATAGCAGGTGGAACAAACCGACGCACTCCCACAGCTAGCACCATTGGCATGAAAATATAAACTAACAAGCGTTTGACATAAAGACCAACGTCTAAATTCGAACTTTCATCGCCTAATAGCCATAATACGCCTAATAATGTACAGGGCATAACGAGCGTAGCAGCGATAGTTTTTGCCGTCGCCAGTTGTGCATCAAATCCCACCGCATTGACCAACGCACCACTACCGAATAATGGGGCAGTGGCACCAAGACCTGCAATCGCCAATAGCCAATCGCCACGTACACCGAGTGCATAAGCAATTACTATTAAAGCTAGACTCATGCCCCCGCTTTGTAACAAGGCAAAAACCCATACATAGCTTGTCGCTATACGCTTTAAAAGTGCATATTGGTCAATGCCTAGTAAAGTAAAAAACATCAAGAAGAACAATATTTGGGGTAAATATACCAATACTGCATTGGATAAGTTTGGAAAAACAAAGCCCATAATTGCACAAACTGGCATAATTAATGTGCTATGGCGCGCAATAAAACTAAGAAGCATGGCCTTTCCTAATAAAAAATGTTTTTTTGATACATATGCTGAACCACGCTGGGATTGTTTGATATCCAACAATCTTAGAGAGTATTAAAATTCCGAGGTGTCTCATATACCTACCACATTGATGCCTGTATAGCGCATCGATCACAGATAGAATATGTATGGTAAGTACACCACGAAGTACACTGTGACTGTTTTAGCGAGTTAAAACGTTGATGCCATTAGCCGACAGCTTAATATTCAAGTCCTCACTAGGGTGCCATCATAGATATAATGCCATAAAAAAACTGAGCACATGGCTCAGTTTTTTATTTTATGCTAAGTATCAGATACTTATTTTAATGGTACACCAATACGGTCAGCCACTTCTTCATAAGCTTCAATCACATCACCTAGTGACTGACGGAAACGGTCTTTATCAAGTTTCTTCTTAGTGTTCTTGTCCCAGATACGGCAGCCATCTGGTGAGAACTCGTCACCTAACACGATACGGTCATGGAATACGCCAAACTCTAGTTTAAAATCAACTAGGATTAAATTACCCGCATCAAACAATGCCTTTAATACATCGTTGACTTGATAAGTCAGCTCTTCCATCTTAGCCAGTTGCTCTTTGGTCGCCCAGCCAAGAGATACAGAAAGTGATTCGTTAACCATCGGATCACCTAACGCATCATCTTTATAAAACAGCTCATACGTTGGCGGCGTTAATGCCTGCCCTTCTTCTAAGCCTAAACGACGCACCAAACTACCTGCTGCAAAGTTACGCACCACGCACTCTACAGGAATCATGTCCAAGCGTTTAACCAACACTTCGTCATCAGACAATTGCTTTTCGAGATGTGTTTCGATACCAGCATCAGACAATTTTTGCATGATAAAAGCATTAAAGCGGTTATTAACCACACCTTTACGTGCTAATTGTTCGATACGCTTACCATCAAGCGCTGAGGTATCATCACGGAAGTGCAAAATCAGAAGATCATTGTCTTCTGTTTCATAGACAGATTTGGCTTTACCTTTATACAGCAGTTGTTGCTTTTGCATTATGGGGGTTCCTGTTCGTTCAAGCTTATGTGGTAAAAACGCGCAGCTACCGCTGACTGATGTAAGATACATGGTTTGCGGCTATGATAAAAACGCAACAGTCAGCGATATAGATAAGGGAGTAAGTTTAGTTCGAAGTGTTACTAACAGCACGCTGAGGTTTTGGCAGCTGATACTGATTGCCTGACTCATTTTGTAGTTGGAGCGTGTTTGCCCCAGCATTAGGTGTTGAATATAAAGGGACAAAAGGTGCCGTTTCTTGGGCGGCAGGTAGCTCTATCGGTGCAAGCTTTTTGCTTTGTTGATAATCTAAGCTACCGTTATCACGTTTACCAAGCAAATTTTTAGTCGCTTGACAGCCGCTTAATACCAAAGTGCTACCCAAAACCAAGGTCAGCATTGCTGGAAGTAATTTTGTCGTCTTTGATGATACTGTTTTTGATGATACTGTCATCATGTTGTCTCTCTGAGTTAGCAGTTATTGCTCATGTAGGCGATTGACTTATCATGATAAGTTGACTTGCTGCTAGCTCGAATATCAATCATCGAACTAGCAACAAATCTAAAATCGCCGAATATCAATTGGCTAAATATCAATTTATCGTATGTTTGCTCGAACCAATGCTTCATCAATAGTCGCATGATGCTGCTCGGCGAGCCAAACCAATGGCAGACGGATACCTTTATCGATAATGCCCATTTTATGCAATGCGTACTTCGCTGGGATAGGGCTTGATTCGATAAATAGATCACGGTGCAAATGTTTGACCACGTCATGGATTTTACCAGCCGCTTCAAAGTCACCACGTAAACCCGCAGAAAAAGTCTCACTCATGGCTTTTGGCGCTACATTAGCAGTGACTGAGATATTGCCTTTGCCGCCTACTTTCATTAGATCAAGCGCAGTGCCGTCATCACCAGATAACACAACCATTCTGTCACCGACGGCTTTGATCAATTGCTCACCGCGACCGACAGATCCTGTCGCATCTTTGATAGCAACAATATTATCGATATCACACAAACGCTCGACTGTTTCTTGAGCGATATCAACTACTGTACGTCCAGGCACGTTATACAGCATTTGCGGTATATTTACGGCTTTGGCAATGGCTTGATAATGCTGAAACAAGCCTTCTTGTGGCGGCTTATTGTAGTAAGGAGCGACTAGCAATGCGCAGTCTGCGCCTGCATCGGCAGCATCCTGAGTCAGCTTGATGGCTTCCATCGTGTTGTTGGCACCTGTGCCAGCGATGACCGGTACACGACCTTTGACATGCTGGACAAAATAGCGAATGACATCGCTATGCTCTTGCATAGATAGGGTCGCTGATTCGCCAGTAGTACCAACAGCCACAAGGCAGTGTGTGCCCTGCTCGATCTGCCAATCTATGAGATCTGCGAGACGTGTATAATCGACCTTACCGTCAGGGTGCATGGGCGTTACCAAAGCTACCATTGAGCCTTGTAGTCGGGTTTTGATCTCGTCGTATGCTGTGCTCATAACCGTGCCTTACTGTATTATCCTAGCTTTTATTAAAGCTGTCACATGATAGGTCGTTTGCAAGTGGCCATTACTTTGTGTGCGTTGATAAACGCTGATGGCGTAACTTACTTAATGTTAATGCTGCGTCTCTACTTACTATAATAGCGTTTGTATCATAGATGATTATATCTACGATATCAGTGTCGTGATGGCAATTTACCAAGAGTAAAGGCCTGCTTACTAACCAACAGAAATATAATAATAAGAGTGCTCGTTAGTGTAGCATATTTTGATTTGACCGCTATCAATCAATTGGCAGTCAGCCCATAAATTTAGTACCAAAAAATGGGCATTATTTTTCGCTTAAATTTATAGAACTTGAACTAAAACCTTGTAGATGAATAGTTAAATCATTAAAGGAACAGTTTAGCGCAATCAACGTACGCTGATAAGTCTCTTATGTAATATTAACGAATCGTCAACACATCGATAGTAGGTCGATAGAATCGAAAAGGCAACCCTCTCGTACCGATGCCACTACTGACAAATATCTGTGCACTTGCATGTTGATATAAGCCGCGCTGCTTACCCATGCGACTGTTATATAGCAATGCTGACTGCTCACTACTGCGTCGAATATCGTTCTGTTTTTGAGCAAGCAGGATATTTTTTTGAATAGCTTTTGCAGCACCGGTTATCAACAAAGGGCGTGGCTGTAAAGACTTTGGCAGATCACTGATACTATCAAATCGTGATGCCAAGATAATCACTGGACTGGTGGCATTGGCAATCTCCGATCCAAGCATTGCTTTATCAGTCGCCTCTGACGTTTCAATATCTGTAGATTGCTTGGACACATCTTGCCAGCCGCAAAGCACCGCTACTAATGAATTTGTATTCGAGTTTTCTTGCTCAACACTGTCTTGATTATTAGTTCGATAAGTCGACTGATTGACGACTAACTGCTCATTTGTCGCTCTTGCACATTTGAGTGGCAGTGACGTACATTGCTGATCGATATAGTTAATATCGAGTACATCAAAAGTACTAGCCAATGTATCTTCTAATAATGGCTGACCTTGCTTGGTCGTATTCATAGACTGATAACGCAAGTCCGAGGTACTCATGACTGTATAAACAGGTTTATTTACCCCCTTGAACAGCATTAACTGACCCACTAAATCTGCACTTGGGTAGTATAGCCAGTCCCCAGTAATCAGTACGGCATCTGCTGACAAAGCATTGATAGTAGAGACCAGCTTGCGAATATGACGCGGCTTACCACCGTATATCCCTATACGCAAATCTGCCAATACGGCGACCTTGAGCGGTGTAGACAAATCTAAGTCAATAGAATGATGCTCTAATCGTAAGCGGTTGGGTTGTACAATGACAGTATAAAAGTACAAGCCCATCATCAATATTGCCATAAGTACGGCAGATAGTGATAGCTGCGCTAACATCGGCATCAGCTCCTGTGACCAAACCATGATAAGCAATACTGCCCAAACAGGCATCGTATAAGCAGCATAATATAATGCGAGCTTTACCCAAATACGCATAAAGCGCTTGGTAGGATTGGCATTAAACGTTTGTAGCCCTGACCACAGTGCAATGTACGCTAGCAATGCTGCTGACGTCGTTGTAATAAGCGTATGTAGAGCGGGGTCAGTCATAATTACCTAGCGGTTGCATAATGGTACGAGCCGACTAAGCGACTCGGCCCACCTTAGAGCCTATTGATTGATCAATAATTCACTTAACGAATGGATTGCTGTTGAGGTCTTACTCTTAGCTGTTTGATAAAAAACCAAACATTATAGAGGTCGACCTCCATGATAGACAAGCACAATTATTGACGTGCGCGCTGCCTTTATACCCTGAACCATAATCTGAGTTACATTATTAGCCACATTAACAGTCACGCGTTAATCATGACACCTACTCAATACGTAGACCAATAATAGCAGGAATGCCTTGGCGTATAACTTCTATAGTGACCACGCCTTTTTTAGGAAGAGAAGCAATAGCACCTGAAAAGTCTGCCACTGTTTTAATCGGCTTTTGATGAAAGTTAGTAATAACATCACCTGCCAGAATACCTGAGCGCGCCGCCAATCCAGTAGGATCCACTGTGGTAACCAATATGCCCGTTTTATTATCAACAGCGATTTCTGCTTGTTCATCTGCCGTCAAATCTCGTAAACGCAAGCCCAACTGTACATCGTCATTTTGCTCATCACCGCTCTGTGCTCTTACATCATTGGGCGCATAAGCGAGCTTGCCGTTAATCACCATCTGCTTACCGTTACGCTGAATCCGTGCACGGAAGGGATCGCTTGGACGCGCTCGATTGAGCAAGTTCAGCAAGTCTGATGCCTCCATGATTTGTACATCATTGTATTGCAGAATGATGTCGCCAGGTTTTAGGCCTGATTTTTGTGCCGGTGAATCTGGTGATACACGTGTCAGCAAGGCACCTTGAGGGCGCTCTAAATTATAAGCCTCGGCCAGATTGCGATCGATATCTTGTGGATAGATTCCTAAATATGCACGCGCCACTTCACCATCATTTTTTAGCTGCTCATAAATATCCATGGCAGCGTCAATAGGGATAGAGAATGACAGACCCATATAACCGCCAGTACCACTAAAAATACGCGAATTGATACCAATCACTTCGCCGCGCTGGTTAAATAGTGGCCCGCCAGAGTTACCCGGGTTTAGTGCTACATCCGTTTGGATAAATGGTACGCTCGTCTCACGCGAAAAACTACGCGACTTGGCACTGACAATACCAGCAGAGGCTGAATAGTCAAAACCAAATGGCGAACCAATTGCTAATACTGGCTCCCCTACTTTTAGACCACTTGAGTCGCCGATAGGCAGGGCTGGAAATTGATTGCCCTCAACTTTTAGCACGGCCACATCTGAGCGCTCGTCACTACCGACCAAGGTTGCATCAAGCTCGGTTCTATCATTAAGCGTCACAGTGATTTTGTCCGCACCTGCGATGACATGATGATTGGTCAGCATATAGCCATTAGAGGTAATAAAAAAGGCCGTACCATAAGCATGTTCAATCGCTGGCGTCGCGACTCGATCAGGAATACGTAGACGATCACCAAAGAACTGACGCAACACTTCAGCGGTCTGAGCCTTAGCAAGCTCGGCTTCACTAATCGTTTTGGTGACATTGACGCGTGCCACTGCTGGCGTGACTTGTTGCACCAAACCAGAGAAATCAGCCGTAGTGACTGCAGCCTGAGCACTGTTTATCGTCGTGACATTAATACTAGCAAACATCGCGGTACTAACAGCAAGTGCCAGCGCACTACGTTGTAACCAGCGCTGCATATTGGCAGTGGTCTGTCCTTTGAACATATTGATAGGCATTTTGTGTCCTCCATATGAGTAATCGCTGTTATTAACAGCCACATTATGATTGTCAGCGATAGCGACTACACCAAGCGGCATGCCCCTATTCGTTACTATTTGGTGAAATTATATTCTTTTATCTATTTATCTTGTCTATTTATGCGGCGCAGCACTTTTATTCGAACTTATTGTCATAGCTCTTTAGCAGTTACTTTACGCTTATTTTTATCCCTACTCATTACTTGAATATTTATAGAGCGCTTGTCTTTAGAATATAGTTAATAGTGTAGAACATGGTTAATAGTGTCGTATAAAAATAAATACTCTCAACGTTCAGTATATGACATTTCATGGCGCTAACACTATTATCCTGTGCGCGACGTGCATGCCCAACGCAGCTACTGTATGATAAATAAAAACTTGAAGTATTATGCTGAAGCTTTTTGCATAGTGCAGGATAACCCAAGGCAGCGTTATTTCATATGGGCTTCGTATACTTTTATGGCCGTGACATAGCTTTTTAGCAGGTACGGCTTACATCAGCTTGAAATAAAATCATGGTATGATGTCAAACCAAATATTTTACTAAACAAACAAAAGTTAGCTTGTATATAAGACTGTTTATTGCAGGTTTATAAACTGGCTATCATCACTCTTGTTTTCCATCTTTTGCATTTCTAGCGTATTGTGATTTATCTAGAAGCGCTTTTGTCTTTGCTACTTTATAGTAGTTATATCATATCTAGCTTATGTTGTGATTCATGAGGTCTATCAGTGCGATGGTCTAGCTACAATAAAAACGGATAACAACTTAATGTTAAATAAACGGTAGCGACTATCTTATAACAGCTATCGGTAGATATAAAATATGACAAGATTATAAAAGGATTAATTTATGGATACCGCCCTTTTGCTATCCGGCGTGGTTGGGATTGGCATTGCCGCCCAATGGTTGGCTTGGTATTTAAAGCAACCATCCATTTTATTTTTATTACTGATTGGTATTATCGTCGGCCCAGTGCTGGGTGTATTTGACCCAGACTTGGTGTTGGGCGAGCTGATGTTTCCTTTCATCTCTTTGGGCGTAGCGATTATTCTATTTGAAGGATCGTTAACGCTAGAGTTCGATGAGATTAAGCAACATGGTACCGTGGTACAGATGTTAGTATCGGTCGGTGTACTGATTACCATTGCTATCGTGGCCCTATCGACTTATTTACTATTCGATGTCGATCCATTGATTGCGTTGCTGTTTGGTGCGCTGGTCTGTGTGACTGGTCCAACGGTCATTATGCCACTGCTGCGTAGTGTACGCCCCAACAAAACCATTTCCAACATCCTAAAATGGGAAGGTATTATCATTGACCCAATCGGCGCTATTGCTGTGGTATTGGTCTATGAGTACATTATCTCAGGCGGCGAAGCCAGTAGTATTCTACTATTTGCTAAGATTGTCGTATTGGCAACTGCAATGGGTATGGCGGGCGCTTGGCTACTTGCGTTCCTTATGCGTCGTCATATGATTCCTGAGTTTTTGCGTAATGTTTTTACTCTAGCATTTGTACTGGTGTTATTTTCAATATCAAATCATCTAGAGCATGAATCAGGTCTATTGACCGTCACAGTATTGGGCGTAGCATTGGCAAACTGGCCAAAATTCCCACGTGAAACGATTTTAGAGTTCAATGAATCGTTGACCATTTTGCTGATTTCAGTGCTGTTCATTATTCTGGCGGCGCGTGTAGAGTTGGCAAGCTTGCTCAGCGTTGGTTTTGCAGGGCTAGTGCTGCTCGCTATCGTGATGTTTGTCGCACGTCCATTATCAGTCTGGGCATCAGCTATCGGCTCGAACCTTAAGACCAATGAAAAGCTGATGATTAGCTGGATTGGGCCACGTGGTATCGTTGCTGCTGCTATCTCATCACTGTTTGCAATTCGTTTGCAAGAGTATGATATTCAGGGCGTAGAGCTGCTTGTACCTCTCGTATTTATGGTCATCATTGGTACGGTCATGATTCAAGGCTTGGGCGCAAAGGTCGTCGGTAATTTACTTGGCGTACGTGAGCCTGAGACTAACGGTATCCTTATCGTCGGCTCAAACCCAATTGCGCTATTGATTGCTACCTCTCTAAAAGATCAAGGCTTTGACGTCATCGTTGCGCACAATAACTACACCAATATTGCACGTGCACGTATGAGCGGTCTGCGTACTTACTTTGGCAACCCTATCTCTGATCACGCAGATCATCATCTGGATCTAATCGGTATTGGTCGTCTGTTTGCGATGAGTATGGACAAAGAAATGAATACATTGTCCGAGATTCACTATCGTCATGAATTTGGTGAGCGTAAGCTATATCGTCTCAAATTCAGTGACGAAAAAGTCAAAAGTGAGCGTGATGATAAGCAATCGAACTTCCATTCACAGTGGTTGTTTGGCAAAGATGTGACCTATACCAAGCTTGCCAGTATGCTGTCTAAAAAAGCTCGAATTAAGATTACTAACATCACGGATAGCTATAGCTTTGAGCAGTATAAAGCGGATAATAAGCAGTTCGTACCGCTATATACCGTCGACAAAGAAGGCAAACTGCACGTTATCACTGATAAGTTTGACGGTACTGTCCCTCGTGACCGCAAGCTTATATCGCTAGTGGTAGACGATGAAGTACAGCCGAAGCCAGTCGATGTAACGCCGAAGCAAGAGCAGGCTCGCATGGCAGCTGACGCTAACTTTGAATCTAACTCAAAAGCACCTGAAAAGCGTAAAGAGCAGGAGCCTAGCCCTGATGACAGTCAGACAGCAGCGCCAGAGTCTTCGGTAGATAGTGACAAAAGTGATGAGCAAAATACCGCTAATCAGTCATCAACCACTCAAAGCAGTAGTACCGAGACTAAGTCACCTTCTAGCACTACCGTAGAGAAAAGTGAGCCAGTAGAAGAGCCAAAAACGTCTGCTACGAATGTGGATAATAAAGGTGTCATGTCTGCAAACTCAACAGCGACTTCGAAGACCAAAACCTCTACGAATAGTAATGGCAATGGTAGTGCGCCTAAAAACAAAAAAGGCGCGCTTGATCCAAACCGTCTACCTGACTCTGCTCAGGATAGCGACGCCTCTATCGCTACTACTGAGGATGTAAAAGCAGATAAGTCAGACGACAAATAATATGTGTCGTTATCGGCTTTATTAACTCAGAGATGAAATATTTACCTTAATAAAAAGCCCCAGCAATGTGCTGGGGCTTTTTATTAAGGCTAACTAACTAACTGACTGGCTAACTGGCTATCGATACCTCTAGCTGCCTTATAAATCTACAAACCTACTTAGCAAAACCTAATTATTTGATATCGAATCTATTCATAACTGTCTGCCATATACGCGCACTCACCTCATCCGTACTGCCCGATGCATCAATACGCTGTATACGCTCAGGATACTCGCACGCAAGCTGGCTAAAACCAGTATGCACCCAAGTAAAAAACTCGGTAGCCTGCTGCTCAAAACGATCTGCCGCACTGCGCTTATTGGCACGTTTCATACCCTCTGCTACTGGCAAATCCAACCACAATGTCAGCTCAGGAAGCTGCGTCACAAATTGTTTGATAAGCATATCGATTTTGCCGCGTACCAGCTCGTCACCATACGCACGCCCAAAGCCCTGATACGCAATAGTAGAGTCGGTAAACCTGTCACATATTACCCAAGTACCATTTTGGAGCGCTGGTAAAATGACTTGCTGCATGTGATCACAGCGCGCCGCAAACAATAGTAGCAGCTCAGTATCGTCTTCGATATCCGTCGCTGGGTCCAATAATATGTCACGCAATTGCTCGGCAAATGGGCTGCCACCCGGCTCACGAGTACGTAGATAAGGGATGCCATTATCTTCTAAGTGCAAGCACAACTGTTCAATTGCGGTGGTTTTGCCTACGCCTTCAGTCCCTTCAAAACTAATAAAGCGCCCTAAATTAGGCACCGTCTCCGTATTTGAAGCACTTGATTCAGGTGGATTCGATGGTGGTGTGTTGGTATGTGACGGTGTTGCGCTGGTGTGCATAGATACTGACATGATATGACCTTATGTCATTGATGAGCACTACCTCTACTTTGTAGCGCTCAATAAACGATAAGTTTTTTAAGAAGATTAAGAAGGAATATTACTGCGGCGGCGTTTGAGATTTTTTCTCACGCATGACACTGAGGTAGTCTTTTACCGCTTGATTATGCTCAGCCAAGCTGTTGGTAAATTTGTGCCCGCCATTGCCCGTTGCCACAAAATACAACGCTTCACTATCGGCAGGATGTAAGGTCGCTTCGATAGAAGCCGCTGATGGTAGCGCAATTGGCGTTGGCGGTAAACCATCAATTTGGTAGGTGTTATAAGACGTTTTTTCATTGATGTCTTTGCGGCGAATATTGCCATCATAACGACTGCCCATACCATAGATGATAGTCGGGTCCGTCTGCATACGCATGTTTTTATTCAAGCGGTTTCTAAACACGGCAGAGACTAAAGGACGTTCATCAGCAACGCTGGTCTCTTTTTCAATAATAGACGCCATCACTAACGCTTCATATGGACTCTTATAAGGCAGATTCGGCGCACGATTTTCCCACGCATCAGTCAGTACCTGCTGCTGACGCTTATACAAGTCAGTCAATACTTTTTTATCGCTGGTTCCTTCACCGTAATAATAAGTATCAGGCGCGAACCAACCTTCAAGATTATAGTTAACAATCGGGTCACTACTATTAACAACGCTGTCTGGCAATACACCCGTCAAATCCAATGCTTGGGCAATACTGGCATTGTCACTATCTGCGGTCAGTACTTCTTTCTCAATTTTGTCGTTGTCACGCAGTGCTTGGTAAAGGTCTTTAGATGTCTTGCCTTCGATGATCTGCACCTTGACCATAGCCGCTTTTGCGCCTTGACCTAGTATTTGTAGCGCCTCAGCGATAGTTGGGTTTTCGGGTAATTGATACGTACCAGCATGCAACGGCGCATCGACTTGTGACTTGATATATAGCTTGGCCACGCCTGCCGAAAACAGCGGAATCTGTTGTTGCCACTGCGGTAGTAGACCATAATACGTCTGACCTGGTTCAATCGTGACCATCTGCTGCGGCTGCTCGATACGACCAAACAACGTCTGATAAACCATGACCAAGAAAAATGCGGCAATAAGCCCCAATACTAGCAGCACTTGATAGCCGCGTTGCATAAAAAACGATGGGTTATTGACTTTATATTGACGTGGTTTACTGTTGCCGCTGATAAGCGAGACGTTGGTTGCTGGCGTTGCTGATGTGTCTTCCACCTTATCTACCACTGGTTGCGCGTCCGGCAGCGTGGTATCGACACGCTCCTCGACTGTGCCATCTTGTTTGTTTGACGGCGACTCATTGGGACGTTCAGGTGGTATATTGGGTGTAGGCTTGCTCATGGCAACTCGCGAGGCAGATGTTTGCTAGAATTTAGCACTGAACCGTGCGATTTTCAATGGTATTTGCTTAGCTTATGAATTATCTTGCTATTGATAGCAGTTTATATGGCTTAATACTTAGGCCTTTTTTTCAGTATTCTCAGCTTATCTATTAATAATGAAAATATCTTATGAACCTACATTTTAACCAAAGTCTTGCTAAAAACTATCACTCTGAATCTCAAAAAGTTCGTGTACTCAGTGAAGCATGGGTAAAAGAAAATAGTTACTGCACCAATTGTAGCGCCCAATCGCTAGCTGAGTTTGCTAATAACAAACCTGTCGCTGATTTTTATTGCGAAAATTGTAATGAGCAATATGAGCTAAAAAGTAAAAAAACCAAGTTAAGCAATGTTGTCAATGATGGTGCTTATCAGACGATGATTGAGCGTATCAATAGTAAGAATAATCCCAGCTTCTTCTTTTTGACCTACTCAAAAGAATACACCGTTAATAATTTTCTAATTATTCCCAAGCATTTCTTTACGCCCGATATTATTGTTAAGCGTAAACCCTTATCAGTGAATGCCAAACGAGCAGGTTGGGTTGGTTGCAATATTGACTTACGCCACGTACCCGAATCGGGCAAAGTATTTTTGGTCAAAGACCAACAAGTTATACCGCGTGAAAATGTCACCCAACAGTTCCAAAAGACTTTATTTCTACGCAAGCAATCTATGGCTTCACGCGGTTGGACACTCGATGTCTGGCAATGTATCGACCGTCTCGATGTCAGCTTTTCTCTCAATCAGGTCTATGCTTTTGCTGAGGAGTTGCAGCTCAAACATCCTGAAAATAACCACGTAAAAGATAAAATCCGCCAACAATTACAAGTATTACGAGATAAAGGCATCATTGAATTTGTGAGCCGTGGTCACTATCGAAAGTTATACTAAGAACACTTATCATCCCATAATGGTAAACCTTTGGCAGCAACCAAACGACCGTAAAACTTATGAGGAGGGTAATCTAGCTCTAGCTCATCATTTACTTTGAAAAAGTGTTTCACATTGCCATCGAGACAGGTATAAGCTCGATTTTTTACTTGTTTATTCCAGCTCATTAACAGCCCTAACGGAGTACGAGAAGCTTTAGTAAAAGCTTGTCTTTCGGTTGTGATTGCACACATCACAGTATCTTCATGAAACTGCTTATCTAAACCTTGTTTAATGACTTCTTGACGGGTATGCGCATACTTAAACACACTCCCAAATGCTGTGTATTTTTTATCTTTCTTAGAATAAACAATACTAAATGCTATCTGTGAATAACAAGGTAAGTGAATTATTTCACCAGGTTCTTTCTTCGCTAATTTACAGATTTCATCAAAAACCATCAAACGACGGATTTGTAGCGGGATACTTTCATATTCATAGACTGAACTCATTCGATTTTATCCTTTTAAAAGAAAGGATCATTGATCGATTTGCTTTATGGCACAAGTCTGCGTAACAAAAGACGATCACTTCTTTTGAGGGCTTTTGCTAATCTACTTGGTATAAATGACTGAAGTGATATACGAGAACTTTTAATTGTTGAAAGTATCTATGATAAAGACAGGCGGTTCAAATACTTATCAAATAGAAGTAATCGAAACGATGAGTGCACTTATAGAAGTGGTTGCAGAAGATGGTGAAACTGCTCTACTAAAAGCACAAGAAATATATAGAAGCGAGGATATTATTTTAGAACCTGATGATATGCTTGATACTGAATTTATTATCTTTGGCGTAGAATAGAATGAGTAGCTAGCTCAAACCAAAAGTAGCTCTCAGTACTTGTGAACTTTAATGGATAAGCGTGTAGATAATAGTAGAGCGCTGGCTCTTGACCAGTACATTCAATAATGGTCTGACAGTGAAAAATGGTAAAGTCCAGTCAATAAAGGTCAGTGGGTCAAGCTTGTCAGTGACAATGATGCTTACGTATTTACCTACGAATGGCTGTCTGCTGTACGAGAAAAAATGGCAGATAATGCAACTTTATGGGTCAGCGGTACGCATCATAATATTTTTACTTTAGGACGTATCCTACCGCAGCTTGGTTTTAAAATACTCAACGTTATAACTTGGGAAAAGACCAACCCACCACCCAATTTCTCTTGTCGGTTTTTCACTCACTCTACAGAATTTATTATTTGGGTAAGAAAACACCCCAAAATACCTCATTACTTTGACTATGATTTAATGAAGCGACTTAATAACGATAAACAAATGAAAGATGTGTGGCGTTTACCCGCTATTGCCAAGTGGGAAAAGTCTTGTGGCAAGCACCCAACGCAAAAGCCGCTAGCGTTACTAGCCCAAATTATTTTAGCATCTACTAAAAAAGACGCTTTGGTTCTCGACCCTTTTTCTGGCTCTGCGACGACAGGTATTGCAAGCAATGTCTTAGGAAGGCAATTTATCGGTATTGAGCAAGAAACTGAATATCTACAACTCAGTCAAGCGCGCTACGAAGACTTACAAAACGATGGTCGAAAGGAATTCTTCAAACAACATTTCTATCGACTATTAAATAAAGAGAGTAACAACTAAACAGATTCAAAATCCACAACATCACCTGACAATAACGTCAGACTGCTCATTGGCATGATACCGCGCAGTGCATTGCAAAAGAAGAGGTGCGTTAATTTAGGTAAATCCTCATCTTGTAGCGACCTGATTATGACTGGATATTGCGTCGTAGATAGTGCATCTATAATTACCTGACGCATGACGCCAGCGACGCCTGATTGAGCCATAGAAGGTGTGTACCACTGGCCAGTGGTTAGGTAGTTTTCATTATCTTTATGAATACTAGAGCTAGTTTTGGATTCTGATAGTGGTGCTTCTGCCAATTGATAGAATACATTACTCATCGTACCCTCAACCCACTGCCCGCCCATATCACGTAGCAGTCCTTCACCAAGTGTTGAAGCAAGCTTTGATGCCAATGGCTCAGCTTTTATACGTTGTAGCTCACCACTAGCAAGGACATTGTCTAAACGATTAAGGCTCTTGAGACCTGCCAGCGGTGGCGGTAAGCAAGCAATCTGAGAAGCCAAACATATTGCCGAGGCAGTAGGTTGGATGGGTACTAGATTTCCATCAGGCAAAGACAATTGCAGCACAGTAGAAACTCGCATTGCTGTAGCCTTTAGCCATATTTCACAGTCGCTACCATTTGTACTAGGTGTATAACCATAACCACGCACATCCTGCGCAGCGCGGGTGACCACTAGCTTGAGCATACCCTGCTCTAACTGCTGGGCATACAGTTGCAGTACGGCTAATAGCTCTTCGCTATTTATGTTTAGCTGCAAGGCTTTAGCATGAGAGACAAGCCGCCGATAATGATAATCTGACCATAGTATCAATCCATCGATGACACCCATAGTGGTAAAAAAACCGTCAGCGTATGCCAGCCCGCGATTATCTAAAGACATCGTTACCGTTTGGTTGGTCGCTCTGTTATCTTCGGTCACACTATTATTTTCGGTTACCCTATTGTCTTCGGTCACACTGCTGACTTGTGGGTACAGACATACCCAGCCGTTTGGCACTGACGTCGTATCGGTCATGATTTAGCTATTGTCTGTTTGAGCAGCGGCTTTATTGATAACCAGCATGCAACTGTAGAACTCGCATTTTGCTAGCTCTATTTTTTGTCCACCGACGATTCTGTTTTTAATGATTTGACTATTGAGCATATCAGCCACCATTTTTCCGCCATCATCACCCATCAATTGACGTGATAGCTGATAGGCTTTTTTGGCATGGTTTTGGCTCAGCTCTTTTTCTTTGTCTGTATCAGTAGGATTGGCATAGTACCAGCCTAGCTCTAGATATTTTTCAGAGTCGATGATATCTAGATAAGGCGCGTCCGTTTTCATAAAGCGATATTTTGCCGCTGGATTACTGGCATAGTCTAGGCTGTTTTCGTCAGTGCTCATCACTTCGCCAAATACGGATTTTATACTATCTAACTCATCTACAGCGAGCGACTCAACCTTATCAGTACCCCATGCTGCGACATCATATCTCACTGGCGTGCCTTGCTGAGCAGTGGCACCGTCTAGGTCAGGATTGTTTGCGCTGTCCTGTACTGGCTCATTCGTTGTTGCCTGCTCAGTGGTCTCAGCATCTGGATTTGGAGCATCTTCTTTGGTGCTGTCACAGCCACTGAGCGTCACACCAACTGCCATTATCGTACCGACTATAAGGGTCTGTAGGTTAGGATTCCACATGGATAATTTACTCACACTTTTAGATTGATCTCGAAATAGTATTAACGAGCTGGCAGGAACGCCGCTGATAACGAATAGTTTTCAATAAAGAGCATATTTCACAAACATTATAATCTAGCAGTCATTACAGCATATTGATATAGGTTTCCATATTTTATAGTTTACCCAACTGCTCAGCACTTGACTACCTTTTACGTTACGCGGAGCACTCCCCGAGAGTACAGATTTGTTAAATATATAACGTACTAAAACGACCTTTTCTTTAGTAGGAAGTAGAAAACTGCTTGCGCGTGTTTAGCGTATGTTTGCTTCAATGTCACAATTAATTTTCAAAAGCGATAAGGCCGCTTCTGACTAATAATGTCACTTCCTAATCATTGATTGGTAATGGCCTCTTGGTTTGTCAATCATAGCGTTATCCCTTATGATGATTGAGCGCCACTTATTACTTCTTTGATAGTATTTTTATTTTCTAGCCAGCGGACTATTTATGACCCAACACTTTATTGTTATTGGTAATCCAATCGCTCATAGTAAATCTCCTGAGATTCATAAGCAGTTTGCTATACAAGCAGGGATTGATATTAGCTATCAGCGTCAGTACTGCCCTGATGACGCCGCTAGTTTTACAGCTGTCGTTGAGGCATTTTTTTGTGGTGGCGGTGTGGGCGCTAACGTGACAGTTCCTTTTAAACAAGTCGCTTATGACTGCTGCGCAGCGCGTGGTGGTTTATCAGAACATGCCAAGACGGCAGGCGCGGTCAATACATTACTGTTGAACAAAGCACTACTAGAAAGCGGCGTGCCAATCACTGAAGCACTCTATGGTGATAACACGGATGGGCAAGGACTTATCAATCACATTATGAGTATGGACTGGCCGCTGACCGATGCTCGTATGGCGCTAATAGGTGCAGGCGGGGCCGCTCGTGGCGTGATATTGCCATTATTTGAAGCAGGTATCGGCTCTCTCACGATTGCTAATCGCACCGTGTCTAAGGCAGCTGATTTGGTAAATGAACTAAGCGCGGCCAGCTCAGTGATTGATGACCAAAATATCGAGGTTTGCGCGACCAATGAACTCAGTGGCGCTTTTGATATCATCATTAATGCCACCTCTATTGGTTTATCAGGTGATACGTTGCCGTTGGATGATGCTCTAAACTGTCAATACGCTTACGACATGATGTATGGTCGTCCGCTACCATTTTTACAGCATTTTGCCGCTCGCGGCGCACAGACCTCTGAAGGCTACGGTATGCTTATCGGTCAAGCTGCTTTAAGCTTTGAGCGTTGGACTGGGCATACTATCGATGTCGCACAAGCGACAACAGCGCTAAATAAAGACAGTTAATCAAAGAAAAGTCTTTGCAAAGCTCTACCCTATTAACTAAAACGTAGTAATAGCCAATTTTCAAAACGGCGCAGCGGTACACGCAATCGCGTAGAGTGTATCGCCAGACCACCGCTCAATCCAATCACGCAGCCGAGCGCCGTATCAATCATACGCGCTTGGATAACGTCTCCAGCGACTGGTGGCACTGACATCGTACTACCATACTCGGCGATAAATATCGTCAGCGGCGTGATAAATATTACCGCCAGTCCATAATGCCGATCGACAAACGATTCAATCAAAAACATCATACATAGTATTGCTATAGCGATGCTCCATCCTGATAGTCCCCAAGACAGCATCCAGCCCGCCACGCCCATGCCAGCCAACGTACCCAATAATCGATGCAACTGTTTGATCCACATGGTTCGTAGCTGCATACCTTGGGTGATAATAAAGCAGCTCATCGCTGCCCAATACGGATAAGGCAGCTCTAACAGAACGGCAACGACCAACGCCAAACTAACAAAACTTACCACGATAAGACTATCGCTAATCATATCAGGCTGATAGTCATAGACAGGTACAGAAGCAACAGGACGCGTCGCCAATAAGAACAAACTATAGAGTAGCGCTAGCAACATCGAGGAGCCACTACCCAATATCACAAGCCCTATCGCTGAGAGCACTTGATCAATCGGCACAGGGATAAATAGCGCAATCGCACCCGCCATCAATACAAACAATCCTGCGGGTGGTGGTTGCCGATAATAACGACCTAACATCACTACACTAATACCAATCAGCATAAACACAGGTAGCCGCAGCATTGGCAATAGCTGCGCTATCAGACCCAATGCAAAGCTCAGTATCATCGCAAACCCCCAAGCCATGACCGTTACTAGCCGATGTGGTAGCCCGCCTACAAACGGTAGGTTTAGAATAATCATCGAGCCTAGCGATGCTTTGATACCTGAAGACAAGTCACCAAAATAAGCCCCTACAAACACCGGAAAGCTAATCGCAATCGCCGCGATGATGGGCATATGCCATGGTCGCTGACTGCGATTGACTGTGAGTAAATGATTCAGCTCACCATCGATTAACCCCTTAATACGAGTTAATAGTGTACTCAACCAAGAGGTTCGCTGTTGCTTTTTTGAGGTGCTCATAAATGGCTTTCCTATTTGATAAGTCCATTTTTCTTTGAATTTAAATGAGTCTACATAACCCTTTATAGAATAATTTCAAGCGAAGATACAATTTACCTATGCAAACTAAAATGAATTAATAACATAATTAATCATGAATAATAGTTATTAGTTGTATATTTGTCGCTGTTTAAGATTTATAATCATATCAACGCCATAACAGCTATCTGCCACTGAAGGCATTCTAATAACTAATACACTAGAAAGCTGTCCACTAATAATTCACTTGATGACTAATATAACGTCTAGCTCATCTAAAATAAGTAAATATCGCTTACATAATTTGTGACTCAGATATTGCGCCATAAGTTTATGATAGCGAACTAACCAAAGAGAGCGATTATGTTAACTTACAAAGCCCCCTTACGTGATATCAAATTTTTGATTAATGATGTATTTGACTATCAGACGCATTATAAAAGCTTAGACAACGGCGAAAACGCTGATCCTGAAACTGTAGACATGATTCTACAAGGCATGGCTGATTTTGCTGAAAACGTCATTGCCCCGCTCTATCAATCAGGTGGTGAAGAAGGCTGTCATTTTAAAGATGGCGTCGTGACCACGCCAAAAGGCTTCAAAGAGGCTTATGACCAGTTTGTAGAAGGCGGCTGGCAAGGTATCTCATATCCTGAAGAATTCGGTGGTATGAATCTGCCAACGTCAATCAACCTTATTAAATCTGAGATGATCGGTACTGCTAACTGGTCATGGTCGATGTATCCTGGTCTATCAACAGGTTGTATCAACACATTGCTTCAGTACGGTACTGACGAGCAAAAAGCCCTGTATTTACCTAAGTTGGTCGAAGGCTCATGGGCAGGTACCATGTGTCTGACTGAGCCACAGTGTGGTACGGATTTGGGTCAAGTTAAATCAAAAGCCATTCCACAAGATGACGGTACCTACAAAATCAGCGGTACCAAAATCTTTATCTCAAGCGGTGAGCATGACTTAACAGATAACATCGTCCATATCGTCCTAGCACGCCTACCAAATGCACCAGAAGGCACGCGCGGTATATCACTATTTATCGTACCAAAATTCACCCCGAATGCTGAAGGTGAAGCTGGCGAGCGCAATGCCGTAGTTTGTGGTTCAATTGAGCACAAAATGGGCATCAGCGCATCTTCGACATGTGTATTGAACTTTGATGGCGCAGTCGGCTACTTGATTGGCGAACCGCATAAAGGCCTAAAAGCCATGTTCACATTTATGAACACGGCTCGTATCGGTACTGGTATCCAAGGTCTGGCGCATACTGAATTGTCTTTCCAAAACGCCTTACCATATGCCAAAGAACGCCGTTCTATGCGTACACTATCTGGTACTAAAGATCCTGAAAAAGTAGCTGATGCTATTATCCATCATGCCGACGTACGCCGTATGCTACTGACGCAAAAAGCCTTTGCTGAAGGCGGTCGCTCAATGATTTATCATTCAGCACGTTATGCCGACAAAATGGCACAAGGTATTGTCAATGGCGATGACGAAGAGTTCGAAAAATGGGACGACAAATTGGGCTTCTATACGCCAATCCTAAAAGGCTTCTTAACTGAGCTAGGTATCGAAGCTGCTAAACACGGTCAGCAAGTCTATGGTGGTCACGGCTACATCAAAGAATGGGGTATGGAACAAATTGCTCGTGATGCCCGTATCGCAACGATGTACGAAGGAACCACTGGCGTACAAGCACTTGATCTACTAGGTCGTAAGGTTATCTTACAGTCTAAAGGTAAGATTATCCGTGACTACACGTCAAACATCATGAAATGGTGTGGCGAGTACGCACTCGATAAAGAAATGCGTAAATTCGTTTGGGCATTGACCAAGCTATGTGCTGAGTGGAACACCTTGACGGTACGCTTGATGCTGATGGCACGTAAAGATCGTGAAATCATCTCAGCCGCGTCAGAGGACTTCCTAATGTACTCAGGCTATGTGATGATGGGTTACCATTGGGCGCGTATGGCAGCGGTCGCTTACGAAAAGCTAGAAAAGGGTGGCACAGAAGCACCAGAATTCTACAAAGCAAAAATTCAGACTGCTGAATTTTACTTTGATAAGTTGCTACCACGTACTTCTGGTCACGCAGAAGCGATGGTTGCACCAAGCGAAAGCATGACATCAATGGAAATCGATCACTTTGCTTTCTTAGACTAAAACTGCATCGATAATCAATAAAAAAGCGCCTATCATTTAGGCGCTTTTTTGTGCTTAACTGAAAGTATGCTTATACGGAATCCACAGCAACTAGCAATTTAAGGCAAGTACTGTTAACTACCAAGCATTTTCTTATGATAGACCGCACTTATCTCTTCAACTTCTACACATATCTGCAATGCCGCACGTCCTGACTGCTCTGCGCCTATTTTTTCCTCGATAGTAGCGACCAACAGCTCAGCCAACTGATCACGAGTAGCCATATCACGTCCACTCATGAGCTTTAGGTGAGCATAAATAAATCCATTGGCCTGCTCATCATCTTCAACACCTACTAGAAATGACTTAATAGGTACAATGCGGGCTTTGATATCAGTAGGCATCTTAAACTGACCACTATCCCACAATGCTTTGTTTAGCGATTTGAGCAGTGATTCTTCATGAGCGATACTAACGTTAGGTGTCACTTGAATGGTTAAATGTGGCATGAACATGTCCCTAAATGTAGATGAAAATTAATAGATAAGCTGGCGTATAAGTCTACGCCTTATCGCTATGGTCAATCTACAACAATCTTGCGCCAAAATATCTTCAATACAAGCAAAACCAGTATAGATTACTCATAAATATGCTTAGCGGAATTGTCGACATGGCGAATTTATAATAAGCAGATTACAGCCACCGTATAATCTTTTATTCATCAGTAATATCACTAAAGCAAGCATCAAGCGTCGCGGCCAACTGTGCAGGCGGCAATTCAATCTCAAGACCGCGGCGGCCACCACTTACATAGACAGTGGCCCGATCTTGAGCTGTACTATCTATCACGGTTTTTAGTCGCTTTTTTTGACCCAGTGGACTGACGCCACCCAACACATAGCCTGTGCTACGCTCTACTTGTTTGGGGTCAGCCATCTGTACTTTTTTGCAAGATAGCAATTTGTTAGAAGATAGCGCCTTAGCCATTTTTTTAAAGTTAAGTGTCTTGTCGACTGGCAATATCGCCACAGCAAGTACACCCGTATCAGTGGTCACCACTAGAGTTTTAAACACCTGTGTCACCGCTACGCCAAGTTTTTCTGCGGCTTCTAAACCAAACGATACGGCATTGCTGTCGTGAGTATATTCGTGTACTTGGTAATCAAGGTTACGTTTTTTGGCAAGATCGATAGCTGGAGTCATAAGTTTTAGGCTTAATAAAATGAAATTGAAAAATAGACGCTATATTTATGAGTCATCGGTGATATAAATATATTATTACCCTAAACATGTGAACTTTCAAATGTTTGAGCATTTTGTATAATTGGTCACTCACTACAGCGTAACCAAACCGTATTAATATTGGTAGTATATACAGACACTATATATCGCTTTGGTGGCTTTTATGGCATCATAAGCGCAACATATTTGACTATTTTTGATACTGATTATGATACCGAAGTTCTTAAAAAAACGGATTTTTAAAGCGCCAGTCGCGACTGATGGCACTGCTAAAACTGATGGCAATGCAATCGCTACTAAGCCTTATTCTAATGCACCGATCAATCAGCTGTATCGTAAGCTGTCAGGTCAGATGCTCGATATCGCCGTAAAACCTAAGTTATTAGGCGAGCTACCTGAGTTCGACAATGATGATCAGACGCTACGGTTTTATGTATTACAGGACTATTCTCGTTCCAACAGTATTCTGATCGACTTGCAGACGCAAGAGCACAATTTACCGCCAGCACTGGTTGGAGTAAATGATGCCGCCCATAATATTAAAGAAAATGCGGCCATCATATTTTTGAATCACCCAAGTGCTAAAGACAGCCAGCTGTCTCCTCGCCTTTCTCGCTTAGTGTCTGCTGTATTGCAATATCCCGAGCTAAAGGTACGTTTAGTACCAGTATCGATTCTGTGGGGACGCGCACCTGAAAAAGAAGATTCGTTATTTAAGCTACTGACTGCTGACAACTGGCAAGACCCTAGCATCACTAAGCAATTATTTAATATCGGGGTGATGGGCCGCGACACTTTTGTACAGTTCCACCCACCGCAAGACTTACGTACCATTATCAACGATAATCTCAAAGGCGACGTGGAAGGACCTGCTACCTTTGACTCAGTTGCTACAGATGCCCTTAAAGCAGATTTAACAGCGGCGGATTCACTCGATACAGAGTCAACTGCCGCTACTACTACTGATACCGCAGCTGACGCTGAGCAGACACCAAGCTATGCGCTAGTCGCATCGGCTGATAGTAATCGTGAACTGGTTCGTATGTTGCAGCAGCAATTGTCGATTTATCTAGATAAACAGCGTGCCAGTATGCTCGGCCCAGATCTGTCAGATAGACGCAACTTGGTAGACAAACTGGTGTACTCGCCAGCGATCAAACATGCGATTGAGATGGAAGCGGCCGAAAAAGGGACCAGCGTTCGAGAAGCTCGCAGTCAGGCCAGGGGCTACGCTAATGAGATGGTCAATGACTACTCTCATTCCATTATTAGAGGCTTTTATAAATTTTTGACATGGTTATGGACGCAGTTATATGACGGCGTAGAAGTCCATCACTTCGAGCGAGTACGTGACCTTGCGACCGATTATGAGCTGATTTATGTGCCTTGTCATCGCAGTCATGTCGACTATCTATTACTGTCTTATGTCATCTACAAACGCGGCCTGAGTATCCCTTATGTTGCAGCAGGTGATAACTTAGATGTACCTGTATTAGGCCCACTATTACGCGGTGCCGTTGCGTTTTATATTCGTCGTAGCTTCCGTGGTAACGCGCTATATACCGCTGTACTGCGCGAATATATGCATACCCTGATCACGCGCAACACTCCGATTGAGTACTTTATTGAAGGTGGTCGCTCACGTTCAGGTCGCCTACTACCGCCGAAGATGGGTATGCTAGCGATGACTGTCCATAGCCAACTACGCCAAACCAATAAGCCTGTGGTATTTATACCGACTTATATTGGTTACGAGCGTATTATGGAAGGCGGCACTTATGTCGGTGAGCTAAAAGGTAAACCAAAAGAGTCGGAGTCTTTGATCGGGCTGCTCAAAGTTGGCCGTAAAATCGAGCGTATCTTTGGTAATGTGCACTTAAGCTTCGGTACGCCATTACACCTTAGCGATTTTATGACAAAATTCGATGTGCCAGCCAATAGTTTGCCATCCGATCGTACTGACTCGCCGCTCGATGAAAAAACCAGCGCCATGGTTGATAACATCGGTGTGAAAGTCATGCAGCATATCAATAAAGCTGCGGTCGTAACCCCTGTCTCGCTGCTATCATTGGTTCTGCTATCAGCACCAAAAGCTGCATTGGATGAAAACATTTGCCGTGAGCAAATCGCTTTGTACCAAGGTCTGGCTCAGCAGCTGGTCTACTCAGAGGATACAGTTATCACTGATATGACGCCGCAGCAAATCATTGATTATGGTATTAAGTTAAAGCTCATTGAGCGTACGCCGCATATCTTGGGCGATATCATTCAGGTCGCAGGTAAGCAAGCAGCGTTGCTTAGCTACTTCCGTAACAACATTTTGCATGTCTTTATTTTGCTGTCGTTCCTGTCTGCACTAGTCGCACGCAACGGACGTATCAAACGCAGCCGTCTCGATAGTATCGCTGAGCAGTTATATCCATTCCTACAAAGTGAGCTGTTCTTATATTATCCAGCACATGGCTTGGCTGATACGCTCAATAAGAAAGTTGATAATCTGCTGTCTCATGGACTCATCGTTGACTTGGGTGATGATACGCTCAGCGTTCCTGAGTCTAATAGTAAGCATTATCAGCAGTTACAAGTGCTGGCAACACCAGTTGGACAAAGCCTTGAGCGTTACTTTATGACGCTTGCACTACTCGCTCAGCAAGGCTCTGGTAATTTAACTGAAAATGAAGTTGTTGACCTGTGTCACCTGCTCGGACAGCGTTTGTCTGTGCTTTATGCAGATGATATTCCTGACTTCTTTGATCGCGCCTTGTTTACCAGCTTCATCAGTGCGTTGACTCGTCTTGACTATCTACAAAAAGATGATGAAACAGGCATATTGACTTTCGATCATCGCATTAACGACATCGCTCATCATGCTAAGTACGTGTTAACGCCTGATATGATGCAAATCTTGCAGCAAGTTGCTAGTTTGGACGAAGAAGAAATCACTCACGCCATTACTGAGATTAGTAATAAAAAACAGCGTAAATTTGGGCGTAAGCGTTAATTTTAACAACTAGCCATACCCTTTAGAATTTTAAGCTAAATAAAAAAAGACCGCTAACGATTAGCGGTCTTTTTTTGGATTGGACTATATTAAACAGCCGTATTAGTTAGTAATTTTCTTATACTTGGCACGTTTAGGACTGGCGTCATCACCCATTGTCTTTTTACGATACGCTTCAAACTCAGTATAGTTACCGTCAAACCAGACTGGGCCTTCTTCTTCGAATGCCAAGATATGAGTGGCGATACGATCAAGGAACCAGCGATCATGCGATACGACCATTACTGTACCTGGGAATACTTGAATCGCATCCTCTAGTGCACGTAAGGTTTCGATATCTAAATCGTTTGATGGTTCATCGAGGAGCAATACGTTTGCGCCTTGCTTTAGTGTTTTCGCCAATTGCAGACGGTTACGCTCACCACCTGATAATTGACCGACGTGCTTTTGCTGATCTGAGCCTTTGAAGTTAAAACGTCCGATATAGGCACGGCTTGGCGTGGTGTAGTCGCCAACCGTAATGATATCAAGGCCGTCAGAAACTTCTTCCCACACGGTTTTGTTGTCATCTAGATGATCACGTACCTGACCGACATAGGCAACTTTAACACTTTCACCCAAATCAACCGAACCAGTATCTGGTGTATCGCGCTCAGTAATCATGTTAAACAGCGTGGTTTTACCCGCACCATTTGGACCAATAATACCAACGATACCACCAGCTGGTACGTTAAAGCTTAGGTTTTCATACAGCAGACGATCGCCGAATGATTTAGAGATATCATTAATCTCAATAACCTTGTTACCCAAACGTGGACCAGGTGGAATATAAATCTCAGAGGTCTCATTACGTTTTTGGAACTCAGTCGAGTTCAACTCTTCAAAACGCTGTACACGAGATTTAGACTTAGCCTGTTGGCCTTTCTGGTTTTTACGAATCCACTCAAGCTCTTTTTTCAGCGCTTTAGCAAATGATTCTTCTTGCTTGTTCTGCTGCTCTAGACGCGTGTTCTTTTGCTCTAGCCACTCAGTATAGTTGCCTTCATACGGATAGCCATGGCCACGGTCAAGCTCCAAGATCCACTGAGCGACGTTATCCAAGAAATAGCGATCATGGGTAATGGCAACGATAGTACCGCTGTAATTCTGCAAGAACTGCTCTAGCCATGCAACAGACTCGGCGTCCAAATGGTTGGTCGGTTCGTCAAGTAGTAGCATGTCAGGGCGCGACAATAGCAGACGGCATAGTGCCACACGGCGTTTCTCACCACCTGACAGTTTGCTAACGTCAGCATCCCATGGTGGCAGACGTAGCGCGTCGGCTGCTTTTTCTAGCTGGTTATTTAAGTTGTGCGCATCCCAAGACTGGATGATATCTTCCATCTTGCCTTGCTCTTCAGCAAGCTTATCAAAATCAGCATCAGGCTCTGCGTATTCAGCATAGATAGCATCTAGACGTGCTAGCGCATCTAGTGCTTCGCGCATACCGTCTTCGACATTACCACGAACGTCTTTGCTGTCGTCTAGCTGTGGTTCCTGTGGCAGATAGCCAACTTTGGTACCTGCTTGCGCACGTGCTTCACCACTGAACTCAGTGTCCACACCTGCCATGATACGGAGCAAGGTTGATTTGCCTGAACCGTTAATACCCAAAACACCAATTTTGGCACCAGGGAAAAACGATAGGTTGATATTTTTTAGGATTTCACGCTTAGGGGGAACAAGTTTTGACACGTTGTTCATCGTGTAAATATATTGAGCCATTAACACTCCGATAGACTGCATAGAAGAGAACAGCAAATGCCACTCAGCGATGATGCCAAGCGTGCCGTACCTCAAAATCAGGGTTACAAATTATAGGTCATTATCGCATTGTGGCGCATACCCTGCAAGCTGACAGGTTGTTTTACCAGTTGTTTTACTGTTTTTGACAGCAGCCTATGCCTTTTGGCTATAAAACTCGCTCTAAAAAATAACTCAAGAAGTCTTATCCTAATGAACTAACTTAACATTTTGATTCATTAGCGTTTTATAAAGACCACAAAAAATAGCATCAAAACTTTCGCAAATTTAATCAATAGCCGTTAGCATGTTAGTGTGGCTTAACAAGGTCGAGTAGATCCGTTTGATATCTAATTATCAAACGGATTGATCATCTGACCTTATGTTCGTCTCAATATCTACTTTATCGCAATCATACAGGTACTGATAATATGGCCAACGGCTATCGCCCTGAAATTATTCAACGTGCGTTTGTCGATTTTATCGGATCGCGCTTACATCCGCTTTGGTCATTGACGACTCCTAAGTTACGCCTGATCGCACGCTATACATTAAGTAATGATTTAATAGCACTTCGATTTGAGACCAATAGAGCCTTTAAACAGCAAGTTTCTAAGGTGATGAGTGGTTGGCAAGGTGGTCAATATCTCGATTTGCGCGTTTGTATCGATGGAGTTTATCACCAGCGTAGCTACTCGATAGTAGGTTTGGCGCATCAACCCCTCTGGTGGCGCGACGATACTACCGAGAGCCATACGGCAGACCAACGACATACGGTAACTATCGCGATTAAACCGCAAGGGTTGGTATCTAACTATTTAACCAAACAGATGCCACTGGCTAGCGTCGTTGATACAAGCTTGCCACTGGGTCATTTTACTTTAGCACAGGCAAAGGCAAATTTAGACCATAGAGAACCAGATAACCAAAAACTAAACCCTTTATTATTTGTCGCTGGCGGTAGCGGTATCACACCTATGCTCGGACTTATCACTCAAGCCTTGAGTAATGGTCACCATGTGACGCTGTTGCATTACAGTCGAACTGTTTCATCCAAGCTGCAACATCAGTGGCAAAAGCTGAACGAAGCGTATCCAGACTTCACTTATCATCTAATCCATACTGAAGATCCGACTACCTATTTGGCTGGCGTACGATACTTAAGTGTAGAGAGTCTGCTGTCGCTAAACTTACCTCTAGCAGATACGCAGATATTTGCTTGCGGTTCACCAGCGTTATTAGCTGGCTTATATAAAACCGCCGCAGAGATAACTTTCTCTACAGACAAACAGCTGCGCGATAACATCATAGTAGAGAACTTTGGTAATGCCCTAGCTAATGTTGATAATAGCAGCAATCAAACATTTGATAGAACAGTACCTGTAGCAGAACACACTGTCTATTTACGGTCACGGCAACGACAGTTTAGCAGTGACACGATCATACTGACTGCTGCTGAGAATGCAGATGTACGGCTAGCACATGGTTGTCGGCAAGGCATTTGCCAGTTGTGCCGCTGCAATAAAGTCAGCGGCGTGGTCAAAAACGTCCAGACAGGGAAAGTAAGCGGGGATGGTTACGAGTCTATTCAGACTTGCATTAGTATTGCCATGACTGATGTGGTTCTCGATGTTTAATGACTGGCTCAATAGAACGACCGGCTCAATAGAAAGCATATGCCAAACAACCTATAAGAAATAGAAGACAAACGTTATTTTATAGGCTAAAACTCAGATAACTTATCAAACCGGATGCAGTGCTGTTTATTCACGCCATTTCGGTTAAGGATTTATTTATGCGCTTATTACCACCCGTTACTACGCCACAATCTGCAGTGCCTATCTTGACGCCACTGTCCGATGCACAACTAGCGAAAAACGCGCCTTTGCCTTTGACATCGCAAACGCCTTACACGCAGCTTAACGATAAAGCAATCAATGATAGCGATCAGCTAGACACGTCAACACGGACTCGCTACCCAACAGTAACTGATGCCCCTCTATCAAAGCCTCAAAGTGATGCTTTAGCCGTAGAGCTCAATGCCCTGTACAAAAGCGTCATGGACTCGCTAGGCAGTGAAGATGCACGCTACATACAGCGAGTATATGCCACCGTGGTATATAGTGAAATTATCGCCCGTGGTTTACTCGCAGCGGCTGGGCGTATGCCATCGAAACGCAGTCTGGTCGCTACTTGGCTACTAGGTACGTCTTTACTTAGCTTTAGCAAAATATTGAACAACATGGAGCTAGGCCATAACGTTATGCATGGTCAATATGACTGGATGCAACACCCGCACCTTAATAGTCAAAAATTCGACTGGGATATTGTCTGCCCTGCTCCATTATGGCAACACTCACATAATTATTTACATCATACTTTTACCAATATTGTAGGCCGTGATCATGACGTAGGCTATCACTTGATTCGAGTGACTGATGAGCAGCCTTGGACGCCAGAAGATCGCTACAATATGTTTAGTACAGCGGTACTGGCATTTGGATTTGAATGGGCGGTAGCCTTTCATGACATCCAAATCAGTGCAGATGAATACGCTGACTCTCCTGATCTGCACAAAATCATGCAGCAAAAGTCTCGTGCGTTATTTGCCAAAATTGGACGACAAATAGGCAAAGACTATATTGCACTGCCGTCTGTAGTTGCGCTGACACTAGGTCGTCGTAGCGCCTTTAGTACGTTGAGCGGTAACATGACTGCCAACACTGTCCGTAACCTATGGACGTGGGCGGTGATTTTTTGTGGGCATTTCACTGAGCAAGCGCATATCTATACCCATCTCGATGCCAATGAAAGTAAAGGCGACTGGTATGTACGCCAAATCCTTGGCTCTAGCAATATCAAAGGCAGCAAATGGTTCCATCTTTTGACAGGTAACTTGTCCCACCAAATTGAGCATCATATATTTCCTGATATGCCAGCTGGCCACTATGCAAAGATTGCGCCGCAGGTACAGGCCATATGCCGTAAGTATGGTTTAAGCTATAACACTGGCCACTTTGGCACACAACTCAAGCAAGTACTGGGACGTATTTATCACTTTAGCAAACCTAGTGAAAAAGAATGGCAAGCCTATGTACAGTCAACGAAAAATGCAGATAGTACTACTCATAAAGATGATAGGTCAGCTGTCAATTTAGAAAACAAATTAGCGATAGAGAACACTGATGGTCTCACTCGCTTTTTGCCTCCAGTCGTCCGTAAAGCTATCTCCTATGCATGGTGACATATTCATATTTGCAACTAGATACGGCCATGATAAGGTAGGACGGAAGATATAGATGACGTTAACAGTCGTCCTATCAACCATTACGGTAAGGGTCTAGATTATTAAGCATCAAACCTACATACTAAACTGGTACTATTAAATTAATAAATATTTAATTACTAATAAAAATTTGATAATAAGAAATGGAGTATATTAATGAGTAACCAAACCTCTAAACCAAATCTAGAAATTATTCATAATCAAGCAGCGAACCGCTTTGAGACATCTATCGATGGTCAGACAGGTTATATTAGCTATCAGGAAAGTGCTGACAAGTTGGTCTACGATCATACTATCGTACCGCAGCAACTGGGTGGCCGCGGTGTTGGTTCAGCACTGGTAAAGCACGCATTGAATTATGCACGTGAGCAAGACAAGAAAGTGATACCACAATGCTCATTTGTCGCGTCATACATTAGCAAACATCCTGAGTATCAAGATTTAATTTAATTGGCTACGTAGTTAGGTTCAATTAATTCGTTAACGAAGCTCAGTTAAGTGATATCGGGCAAAGCAGGAAAATACGTAGATATTTATTTAGCATAGGAGACATACCCCAGCACCACTTTTAATAAACCAATTCGACATAACAATAAAGGTTATTAATATGAGTAGTTTATCTGACAAACAAATCAATCTACAGCTAGAAGAGCTTGCTGGTTGGCAACGTGACGGCAATAGCATCGTCAAAACCTATCATTTTAGCGATTTTATCGAAGCTATGAGCTTTATGAATCAAGCGGCATTTCATGCTGAAGCGCTTGAGCACCATCCAGAATGGCGTAATACCTATAATATCGTAGAAGTTCGTTTAACCAATCATGATACAGGCGGTATCTCTAGTCTAGATATTCGTTTAGCCAAACGTATGGAGCATATTATTCAGCCCAAACGGTTGTAGTAGCAAGTCTATAACGTATGCCTTGATGCCGATTGTCCTAGTTTTCTAACGATTACCTTCGTTAAAGTAGATAAAAAAGACCCTCAATTGAGGGTCTTTTTTATAGTAGGTATTTACAACGATAAGCTGTGTTTACATCTTGCGACTGACAAAGGCAACGATAAACAAAATCACAGCGACTGCTAAGAAAATGTATGCCAAATTAGCAGACAATCCTGCGACACCGCCAAAACCTAGGAAACTCGCTAATAATGCGATTACTGCAAAAATAATAGCCCAACGAAACATAATATTCTCCTCAATAATGGTAAAAAACAGATATTAGAATTTATATAGCATCTATTTAACTTGTTTTTATCTAATGCTAGTTATTACTGTTTACGCTTATAGATTAGCAATGTTCGTCTCCAAAAAACGTTCATTTTAGTAATAATATCGGTAGGTTATGTAAAGTTTGTAGTAACTGTTAATGTCTCATACTTCTTTTTCTTTAATAGATGATATTTTCGAAATAGAATTATATTTCTGAATACAGTGTTATTTGACTGAGAGTTATTAAACTAAGCGCTTTTTAACTGGACGTGTTTTTATTGAATACTCTTTTACTGAACGCTACTCTTCCAACTGTATGCAGAACTATTTTAAATTTCTCACGTTATATGTGATGTTGGCTGCAAACTATAAACTGTAGCGACCTCACAAACCCCTAACCTAATCAAACGACTTGGTTTATAGTTTACTATCCACCTATTCTCAAATCTATTAAGGACAATACATATGGATACCAATACGGATACTGAAAAATCTACACAAAAAACCAGCGGCGACACACGCCCTTATGCAGTTGTTCTATATGGTGCGACAAGCTTCGTCGGTCAGATCACTGCCCACTATTTAACCAATTTTTTATCAAATAATAAGAACGAAGATGGCTCAAACGTATCATGGGCAATCGCAGGTCGCGATGAAGACAAGCTTAATAAGTTACAGGCAAAACTTGAGAGTAAGGTAGACATTATTATTGCTAACAGTAACGATGCTGCTAGCCTTGATAAGATGACCAAACAGACTCAAGTCATCATCTCTACTGTAGGCCCATATCTGAAATATGGTGAGCCACTGATTAAATCTTGTGCTGAAAACGGTACGGATTATGTCGATCTTACTGGTGAGGCCATTTTTATCAAAGATATGATGGACAAGTACCAAGATACTGCCAAGCAAAGTGGTGCCCGTATTGTTAACTCTTGTGGTTTTGACTCTATCCCGTCAGATTTGGGCGCGTACTTTACCCAAGCTAAGGCAGAAGAAAAGTTCGGCGAGACCTGTAATGTCATCCATATGCGTGTCAAAGCAGCCAAAGGTGGTATCTCAGGCGGTACTATCGCATCGATGGCATCAATATTTGAAGAAGCTGGTGAGGACAAAGCACGTCGCAAACAAGTAGCCAATCCATACCTGTTAAACGATGATAGTGATGCACCAAACGTACGTCAGGATAATGTTAGCAAACCAGTATATGACAGCAATCATAAGCGCTGGTTAGCACCGTTCGTCATGGCGACCATCAATACGCGTATCGTCCATCGCACTAACCAATTACTCAGCTATGAGTACGGTCGCGATTTCAAGTATGACGAAGCAATGTGGATGAAAGATGGCGTCAAAGGAAAACTGTCTAGCTATGCTATGAGCGCAGGTTTATTGGGCTTTGCCACTGCAATGATGATTAAACCAAGTCGCGAGTTACTATCCAAGCACGTCTTACCAAAAGCTGGCTCAGGCCCTTCTAAGGACGAGCAAGAGAACGGCTACTTTGATATCCGTCACTTTGGCCAAACGGCCAAAAATGACACTATTACCGTTAAAGTAACAGGTGATAGAGATCCTGGTTACGGCAGTACTTCTCGTATGATTTCGCAGGCCGCATTATGTCTAGCACAAGATATCAGCAAAGAGGACGTTGGCGGCGGGTTCTGGACACCAGCATCTGCGATGGGTAATAAGCTCATAACTCGCTTAGAAGCGTATTCTGGTCTTAGCTTTGAAGTGATTGATAGTTAATCTATTGACTAATGACAAAGGCTCAATGTCTTTATGACCGTATCTTGGTTTCGAGATACGGTTTTTTATTGTCTACTCTAAATATTTAGACGTAGATTAAATTAAGAACAACGTATTTTTTTGGTGAACAATGTTTCTGTTTTCCGATTATTTAGTACTTTATGATACTAACCATTAATCCAATATTGCTACTATCGTTTTATATATATTGTAGAAAAATTATATGTAAACATTAGTTTAATGTAGTATATGTTATCAAAGGATTTACATAATAGAACTTAAGAACTATCTAAACACTGTTTTTGAATTATGAATAAAAACTACTGATAAAAGTCTCTATAATACTGACGAATAGCACTCAAAAAAAACCATTAATAACAATCAGCTAAGTTCAAATAATAACTATAAACAACTAAAAATTCATATTTTCTAATACTAGAGACATCGGTAAATATTTATTATTATCAGACTCATTTATTAACAGCTTTAATAACACAAGAAACCTTTACTATTAATGAGTTTTGGGGAAATCTAGAAGTTAATATAACGACTAGACTTTAAGTATGGCAGTTTCATAACGTCACAAGAAAACATTAAACTGTTAGAACCTTAATGAGTTTGCTACTGAAATATAAACTACATCGTTGATAATTTGCATACAGTATTTACAGACACCTTTGAGTAAAAACGGCTTATCATTAAATATGAGTTATCGTTTTTAATTATTACTAATAATACATATGGGAGCTTTATAATGAAAAAGAATATTTTATCGTTAATTTTAGGTACTACGCTTGCATTGCCTACACTTGCAATGGCTATGCCGACCAACAGCAGTGATTCTATGCAATCACGTATGCCAAGTAGCTCTGTCAAAAGCAATGTACAAGTCGGTGTAGAAGGACCAACTGGTAAATTGGGAGCTGCACAGCCTAGCCATGTCAATATCAATGACTCTAGCAATAAGATGAACGACTCTCGTAGTGAGATGAATGATTCGAACAAGAGTATGAACAACTCTGACAACAGAGTGAACGAATCTAATGACAAGATGAATGATAAAGCTGGCACTATGAGCAATAGTAATATGCCTACTATGAACGGTAACGTGCCAACGACAACGGGTGCAGCCTCTACACAGTCTACCCAACGTACGCAAACGCCAAACATGCAGCATAGCAATGCAGACTATCAGCCTTTAATCGCTGGTGAAGCCGCTTCTAACAATAAAACGGCAAATGCTACTAGTACCTTGCAAGAAAAGAAAAAAGACAACCGTGGTGAGTTATTAGCCACTCAGCCAGCAAATGTACAGTTTAAAGAAAACCGCCGTATTGCTGTAAATCGTTAATATGGCCATTAATATTTAAGTATATTAACAAACATAAAAAGGGCAGCCTATTGGCTGCCCTTTTTTATATTAATCTATCTATGCTAGCTATTTCAATTTTGATTATTTCTTATTTTTAGTCACGCCAGCTTTTTGTAATAAGGCACCAAGTGTACCCATTTTACTTGGGGCTTCAGCTTTATCATTTTTTACTGGCTTACTACGATTGCTCGCGTTGTCTTTATCCTGACGCTTGCCACGTGGCTTAGACGGACGTTTGTCAGCAGCTGGACGGCTATTATTTGGACGGTCACTATTTGCGTTATTATTGCGTGGACGACTGGTTTTCTCACCATCTGTCGTAGACTTGGCAGCCGTACGTACAGGTTTTTCAGATTCAGGTTTCATGCTAAAGCCAATACGACCACGTTTTTCATCGATAGAGATAACACGAACCGAAACGATATCGCCAGGTTTGACACGGTTCATAGGATCGGCGACAAAGTCATTGGCCATCTGCGAGATATGTACCAAACCATCCTGATGGACACCAACATCAACGAAACAGCCAAAGGCCGTTACGTTAGTAACTACCCCTTCTAAGGTCATGCCTTCGCTCAAATCTTTGATGCTATTGACGTCATCACGGAAATTGGCCGTTTTAAACTCAGGACGAGGATCGCGAGCAGGTTTAGCTAGCTCTTCGATAATCGCTTTTACGCTAACATTATCATCGTTAGCAGCCAATGTAGTCGTATCGATAGTATTTAACACACCGTCGTTACCGATGACTTCTGACAACGGCTTGCCCGCTTGTGCAAGTAAACTATCGACCAATGCATAACTCTCTGGATGCACACCAGTAGCATCTAATGGATTGCTACCATTATGAATACGCAAGAAACCAGCTGCTTGCTCAAATGTCTTAGCACCTAGACGTGGGACGTTTTTGAGCGCTTCACGGCTATCAAATGCACCATGCTCTTTACGATAGGTTACGACTTGCTGTGCCACATTGCGGTTAAGACCTGCGATGTGAGCCAAGATAGCTGGGCTGGCTGTATTTACGTCCACACCCACGGCATTCACGCTATCTTGAGTTACTTTATCCAGACTATCTGCAAGCTGGTTTTGATTGACGTCATGCTGATATTGACCCACGCCAATGGCTTTTGGATCAACTTTAACAAGCTCTGATAATGGATCCTGCAAGCGACGCGCGATAGAAACCGCGCCACGTACAGAAACGTCTAGATTGGCCAACTCATCACTAGCAAGTTCACTCGCTGAATAAACAGACGCGCCCGACTCATTAACGATAACGGCTTTGGCTTTTAATGCATCATTCGCAGCCAGAATCTCTTTGATCATCGCATCTGTTTCGCGACTTGCCGTACCATTACCGATAGCGACCAAGTCAACGTTATAAGTACTTAATAACGCATCGATGACTTTTTTAGCTTCATCCATCTTATTATCAGGTGCAAACGGATACACTGTCGCTATGACAGGCTTCTCTTCGCTATCTGACATGACATGACCTTGCGCATCAACGATGGCCATTTTTACGCCATGACGGATACCAGGATCGACACCCAAGATTACTTTAGGACCTGCAGGTGCAGACATTAGCAAATGCTGTAAGTTGCTAGCGAATACATCAATCGCATCCGCTTCTGCGGCTAAGCGCTTTTCAGTTAATAGGCGATGCTCAATATGCGGACGCCATTTGTCTTTCCACAAGCTACTGGCTGCCTCTGATAAAAACTCACGGCGGGCTGCTAGTGCTTTAGCATCGACATCGAAATGACTGATGATTTTTTCGATAAATGGTGCGTCTTCGCCTTCAATTTTTAGACCCAAGACATTTTCTTGACGACCGCGCAACATTGCTAATAGGCGATGATTTGGCAGTCGAGCAAGACTTTCGCTATGCTCAAAGTAGTCTTTGAATTTCTCGCCAACTTCGCGCTTTTCTTCGCTCGCAACGCTCGATACGATACTGGCAGTTTTGGCAAAACCACTGCGTAAATTGTCCAACAAACCCAATGCTTGTGTCCACTCATCAACGATAATCGCTTGTACGCCAGCGAGTTGTTTTTCAATATCGCTAAAATCAACCTCGATTTCATTACCACTGTCATCAGTGATACTTGACTGGACTTGATAATCAGCCAAGGCATCCGTCGGAGTGATTTCTTGGGTCAAGACCGCTTGAGCAGCAGTATCAAGACCAGCGGCACGAGCTTTGGCAGCAGGTGAACGACGACGCGGACGATATGGCAGATAGATATCTTCAAGCTCAAGCTTAGACGTCGCATTATCGATACGCGTCTGTAGCTCGTCAGTCAGATTGCCCTGTGTGCTTAACAGCTCAGTAATTTTGAGCCGACGTGTTGCCATGTCACGCTCATAATTAAGAGACTTCTCTAAAGCACGCAGCTGCGCATCATCAAGATTCTGGGTTTTCTCTTTGCGGTAACGCGCAATAAAAGGAACCGTCGCACCTTCATCGTAAAGTTTGACAAACGCATTGACTTGAGCAGTCTTAATGCCAAGCGCGCGAGCAAGCTTGTCGTGAATATTCGCGTGTGTGGTTGCATCCAAAACCTGTGCATTTGTCGAGGTTTGAGATGACGTTAAGGTATCAGTGCTACTCATATACGTATCAATCGTTGAGAAATGTAGCTTTGCATTATAGCAAAAGCTGCATGAATAAAAATCCTTTTTATCTTTTCGTTATTTATCGGCTGTTTTGTGGCTCAAATCGTTTTATATCATGCGTTCTGCCGCATCGTTAAACAAACGCATACAGCATTTATCTTTATGAGTGATGCAATTGGCCGTGCAATCTTATACACTAAAGTATCAATAGCGCGAATATTGATAGGTGCTGCCATATTGAACAATAGTCTTTGATTTTATGACGTACTTATTTTTGACCAATTATTAAATAATAATACTTGGTTAGCAGTCATTTTTTACTCATGACTTTTTATTTATAGTCTCTGCTAACCGCCGTTTTTGCTAACAATAATTTTTATAAGAGGATGCCTGTATGCCTGATAATAACAGCCCTGATACCTTGACCCAGCGTATTTTGGTCGTCGATGATGATGCCCGTTTACGCTCTTTGTTACAGCGCTTCCTAGAAGACGACGGCTTTGTGGTTCGTACCGCTCATGATGGCGGTCAGATGGACAAACTCATGCAACGTGAGCTTTTCTCTTTGGTCGTACTCGATTTGATGCTGCCAGGCGAAGACGGTATCAGTATCTGTAAGCGTCTGCGTGAAGACAATGCGGATATTCCTATTATTATGCTTACTGCCAAGGGTGGCGATGCTGATCGTATCGCAGGTCTAGAAGCGGGTGCAGATGATTATCTACCTAAGCCTTTTAACCCAAAAGAGCTATTGGCTCGTATCAAAGCTGTATTACGTCGTCAAAACCGTGAGTTGCCAGGTGCGCCAAGTCATCAAATGGAAGTGGTCGAGTTTGGTCCATGGACACTAGATCTATCGACTCGTACGCTCAAACGTGATGGTAACGTAGTCACTTTGACGACAGGTGAGTTTTCAGTACTAAAAGCGCTCGTACAGCATCCACGTGAGCCATTGACTCGTGATAAGTTGATGAACCTTGCTCGTGGTCGTGAATGGGGTGCGATGGAGCGTTCTATCGACGTCCAAGTATCGCGTCTGCGTCGCCTGATTGAAGACAACCCTTCACAAGCACGTTATATCCAGACCGTCTGGGGCGTTGGCTATGTGTTCGTTCCTGATGAAGCTGAGGTAGAAACAATCAAAAGTGAATAACTTTTGACTGATCTAATTCCTTTTAATATAGGCCGTGTTTGGCTACTTTCAAACACGTGCCAATATGATGAGCATACCTGTGAAAAACCAAATTATTTTTCAAAACATACCCTGCACGTTAGTGACAGGGTTTTTAGGTGCTGGCAAAACCACCGTAATCAATCAGTTACTGGCCTCGAAACCGAATGACGAACGCTGGGCTCTCTTAATCAATGAGTTTGGTCGTATCGGTATTGATGGCGCACTCCTAGCCAGCTCCCAAGATAACGATCTTGAGCAAAAGAATATTGCCATTCGTGAAGTCAGTGGTGGCTGTATTTGCTGCACCAGCCAGCTGCCCTTACAGATTGCAATCAGTCGTCTGCTCAGTGACCATCATCCACAGCGATTGTTGATCGAGCCCACAGGATTGGCACATCCACGTGAGCTGATACTACAACTTAGTGCGCCGCACTGGCAAACCGCCCTAAAGATGAATGCTGTGATAACCGTACTGAGTGGCGAGCAGTGGCAACAGATTAAGTATCGTGATCATGATGGTTTTCAAGCGCATGTCCGTGATGCCGATGTGCTGATAATCAATCGTTATGTCCAATTAAATACTAGCAAAGAGCAAGCCTTGCTAGAATGGATAACCAAACTAAATTCACAAATAAAAATCATTTGGGCAGCATCAGGACTAACAGCATCTGAGACAACAGACTCATCAGACGTTCATTCATCAGATGGTCTTGTAGCAGATGGTCTTGTAGCAGATGCATACTCTAAAACGTTAAACGACCAACTGAATCAGCCTAGCTCTATCATTTCGAATCAACGAAAAGTCAGTATCTCTAATCCTAAAAAATCGATGATTGGTTTACAGTCTCAAGCTAGCTCCTTAGCAACTGTGCCATCATCGAGTTCATCTACCGATGAGACTAAAGCTCAGGCTAGTGCTGATAGTGATCTGCCCTATCGCTACCATGAAGAGCAGCAAGATTTTCAATTGGCTGGATGGCGATTACCTGCACACTATGTACTAGACGCTGATGATTTACAGGATTGGTTATTAGCACTGCCAAACTGGCAACGCATTAAAGGCGTGGTACATACTTCTGATGGCTGGATGCAGATCAATTTTAACCCTGGTAGTCTAACTACCAGAACCATCGACCCACAGACGGATAGTCGATTGGAAATTATTTTGCAATTAGACAATACTGTCGATACAGCTACAGAAAAATCAGAAACTGAGAATGGTGCCAAAGCGTCATCAGTATTGATAGATTGGGAAGAGTGCGATCGCGAACTGATGGCACTGGTTATATAGCAACAGACAAAAAAAGGGCAGACATTGCTATTTTATCTAGCAATGTCCGCCCTTTCTTTTTTCAACGCAACTAGGGCGTGTCCTCATTTTAAAAATGGTGATAAAAATGAGATAAGTCGCAGTCAAACAAGGAAAATAGCGCAGATAATATCGAGATATTAGTCAGCTATTTGACGCCGTTTGGCAAGATTTAGCCATTTTTAACCCATTTAGATGACTATCGATTGAATTGAGGACACGCCCTAACTATTGTTTAACGCAACTGACTGTCTTTACTACCACGACGATTAAACAGCTCAGCTGCTTTTGCTTCTTGTTCAAGCTCCGTCTGACAGCTAACGCAGTGCTGAATACCGGGCACCGCTAGTCGCCTTGCCTCTGGAATAGGCTTACCACATTCGTCACACAGCTCAGCACTCACACCTGTCGGTAACGAACGTCGCGCGCGTTCCAATGCATCATTGACCGTTGCATCCATTTGTTCGTGCTCAGCACCATCTCTTGACCAGCCACCTGCCATAATCTTATCCTATTTTTCATTCATTATAATTAGACAATATAAATATCTTTAATAACAAATAGATGGGGCTAGCTATGGTTAATTGCAACCTGCGATAGTGTATAAAACCATCAATAAAGAATGACGTAATTATTTTGACTCACCTTAAAACTTTGCTACTAGTCTTTTGGTTGTAGCTCAATGACCTGACCTCGTACGCCAATGCTCTCATCACTCATCAGGCAGACATAGCCTGCCATGATATCTTCAGGTGTTTTTAAGCTCATCGGGTTTTCACCTGGATACGCATGCGCACGCATATTGGTACGAGTACCACCTGGATTAACGCAGTTAAAACGTAGATTGGTTGTGTTCTGCGTCTCTTGAGTAAAGATATCACTCATACCTTCTACTGCTTGTTTAGAAAGTGCATAAGCACCCCAAAATGCGCGAGGATGTGTACCTACAGTGCTAGAGGTGAAAACAACAGACCCATGATCAGCATCTTTTAATAGCGGCAATAGCGCTTGGGTCAGCATAAAAGTCGCTGTGAAATTGACTTTCATCACTTGGGCGAAAGTATCGACATCATACATCTCAAGCGGCGTTAATTGTCCTAATATACCAGCATTATGCAAGATACCATCTAACTGGCCGACTTCTTTATTAATTAGCCCTTCGAGCTGCTGCATTTCGGCATAAGTCGCCCCTTCTAAGTTCATCGGCAACATAGCAGGCTGCTTACCACCAAGACTCTCAATCTCATCGTAGACGTACTCAAGCTTGCTACTAGTGCGGCCTAACAATAAGACAGTGGCGCCATAACGAGCATAGGTCAATGCAGCAACACGGCCAATACCATCCCCTGCTCCAGTCACCAAAATAGTCTTACCATCTAGGCAATTACTGGACGGTACAAAGTTACGAATATCATCATGAGTCAAAGGCTGAATAGGACTTTGAACCGTTTTTTTATTGTCTTGTGGATCGACTGGTTGGTTATTATTGTCACTCATGGCATTGCTCACTACTTATCATTAAATCGTTGAGGATATGTGCTTATGGTTGTAAATCTGGTGATATGTAGCAGTCTATAAATACTCAAACTTACCAGACGATAGCAGCAATTTGTTTAACTGCTCAGGCGTATCCGTAATATAGTCGGCGCCCCATTTTTTCAAAGACTTTTGATCTTCAGGTGGAATATATCCATAAGCAGCCAAAATCGTTGGCATGCCAGCGGCATTGCCAGCTTCAATATCACGCACATGATCACCGACATAAAGTACGCAGCCTGCCGCCCCTCGTGGGATACCAAGTTTTTCTAGCGCCATATACATTGGCTCTGGGTCTGGTTTGGTGCGAGATACATCATCTGGACAGACCAAAACTGCACAGCGCTGATCCAGTTGCATCTCACTTAATAGCTTTTCAGCTAAATAACGCGGCTTGTTGGTAACGATACCCCATGGCACGCCCTTTGCTTCAAGTTCAGTCAGTACCGCTTCAAGCGCCTGAAACACGCAGCTATCGACACAGATATCTGCTTCATAATCATCTAAGAACTGCTGACGAAACTCAAGCAATGCTTCCTCGCTGACTTCGAGTTGATCGTTATGTCTTAGCATCAATTGCACCATGGCCGAGGCACCCGCAGAGACTTGCTCGCGGATTTCCGCTTCAGGCGGTGCCTGCCAGTCATTTTCGAGACTCATTTTACCAATGATACGAACAAAATCAGCAGCAGTATCGATTAATGTCCCATCAAGGTCAAATAAAACAGCTTTTACAAATTGGGTCATAGTGAATGCTCTTGAGATTGATGACGTGTTTAGTGAAAGTATGGCAAATAAATGGCTGCGTGCAGCATTAAACCAATGGCTTTTGTACGGCTATCATATAATTAACATCGACGTTTTGGGCAAGCCAGTAGCGTTTGGTCAGCGGATTATAATGCAAACCGATAATATCCTGACGAACAAATCCAGTATTGAGTGCCATTTTGTCTAATTCTGCTGGCGTGATAAATTTGGCATAGTCATGGGTGCCGCGATCAAGCAACCGCAGTACATACTCTGCACCAACGATGGCAAACAGATAAGATTTAGGATTGCGATTAATCGTTGATAGTACACAGACACCGCCAGGAGCTAACAACTCATAACAAGCCTGCACGATCGAGCTAGGATCTGGCACGTGCTCTAGCATCTCCATACAAGTCACTACATCAAACTGACCAGCATGTGTTTTTGCCAACTCTTCAACGGGTATATGCTGATAGCGAAGCGTATTCTCTAACTGGCTTTGCTCTGCATGTAACGCAGCAGCTTTTAGGTTTTCTGTACCTAAATCAATCCCTGTCACATCAGCACCGCGGCGTGCCATAGATTCTGACAATATTCCACCGCCGCACCCTACGTCGAGTACTTTTTTGCCAGCAAGCCCTTGCTCAGCGGTTTTATTAGCATCGTTTTGATAGCCACGTTTGACGTTTTCTTCTATCCAGTTTAAACGTAATGGATTGATCTCGTGTAGCGTTGCAAACGCCCCTGTGTTGCTCCACCACTCACTCGCCAAGTTATTAAATTTTTCGACTTCGCTAGGATCTACGTTGATGGTGGTAGACTCTGTACTATTGAAAGCGCTATTATTATTTTGATCATTTGAAGTTGATGAAGAATTTAAAGCAGAGCTCATGGTATGTTCCTTGATTGTCACTATCGTTATTATCGTTTACAGTGCATGATTATGTGCTTAATATTAGCATGAGAGTAGCAGTTTTGTCGTAAGCACATCGTCAGCGATTGTGAATAGGCTTAAACTTTACCCTGTTTTTTGGGCAGTATCTTGATATAGAAAAGATACGTATCCTTGTGACAATATCGCATTCTGATACTTTTGAATCTCTTAAGTTCCATATAGAAATAAAGCAGACACTTGAGAAACAGTAGATTCAAAAAGTAACAAGCAATATACCTTAAATAATAGCTAACAGCTTTACAACTATCGGTTAAGAATGCGATTCACAAGTACATACATTTTACGTTATCATAGTCGATACTTTGTTATTGTTCGATTATACTCGACACTGTCTGGTTTAGACGCTTTAAAAGCTATATATTTTAGAGTGTCACATGTTTAACAACCATATAGACACAAACCTCTTAACCCATTCTAAGTCTCCACACCTCAAGGATAAAGTATGAAACGTGTCATCACACTGACTGGTCTAGCCATGGCCATTGGACTTGCCTCTATGGGCGCACAAGCTGCAGACTATGTCGCTGGAAAAGATTACCGTGTGCTAGACAACCCAGAGAAAATCAGCGGTGATGCCATCATTGTTCGTGAATTCTTTTGGTATGGTTGCCCACATTGTAATGTGCTTGATCCGCATATGGAAAAATGGGCAAAGACTAAAGACAAAGATGTCGTATTCTTCAAAACACCAGCGGCACTTAACCCTGTTTGGGAAGCCAATGCACGCGGTTTTTATGCGGCTCAGCTTTTAGGGTTCGAAGACAAAACTCATTCTGCATTATTTGATGCTATCCACAAAGATGGTAAAAAACTGTTTGATCAATCATCATTGAGCAAATGGTACGCGTCAAAAGGCGTGAATGAAAAGAAATTTAACAGCCTATATAACTCATTTGCTGTTGGTACAAAAATTGGTCGCTCACAAGAAGGCGCTAAACGTTATCAGCTTTCTGGCGTACCAGCTGTGGTGGTGCAAGGCAAATATGTAGTCACTGGTGAGAGTGCTAAAGTACCTAAAATCGTCGACTACTTGGTCGACAAAGCCCGTGCTGAAAAGAAATAACTCAAGCAATAAATACTTGAATAATAGACATAACGCACAGTACATCCGTACGTCATGCACAAAAAAGCCAATCATAAATTGATTGGCTTTTTTGCATCTTAACATTTTAGCTATACGTCTTTTAATCACCCATTTTTTAACTACTAATCTTTCAACTAATAAAATTCTAATTAATAGATTTCTAGCTTGGTATATAGATGTTATTTCTTCAGCTGCGATAAAATAGCCACTTCACGAATATAACTTGCCAAATCTGCTTTAGATTCTGCCAACAACTCATCATCTTGCATGTGTTTGGCATACTCTATCCACAACAGTAACTGATACATACTGTGGTGCTCAGAAGCTTTATATTGCTTCACAAACTGCTTGAGCGTACCTTCGTCATTGATATTTAGACGCTCGTACCAACTCTCTATTTTTGAGACTTGCTCTTTAGGAAAAAAGGCATCAAATAGTGCTTTTATCAGCTCATGGCGATTTTCTTCAATCATAAGCTTGCCAACACGTTTGGTCTGACGGTTACGAGCATTGGCGCTAGTAATATCAGCCAATGCCATTAGCTCCGCCATAAAATAGTCACTGGCAGGTAAGGCTTTTAGCTGTTTTTTCGATAAGCTAGCAAGCGGTATAGATAATTGCTGCAAGCGCTCATGGGCTTTTTTGAGTTCTGTACGCGAGACGCGCATGTCCTGTTCTTTCCAGTCGATCATAAAAGCTTTCCAAAATAATAATTAATAAATTAAATAGTGTCTGATATCATTACCAACGACTTTTTTCGCGGTGTTTTGCCAATACCTTCACGCCTTTAGGCATGGCGTCAGCAAGGCGGCGTTGTAGATGATCAGTGATAAAAACAGAGCGATGTTTGCCGCCCGTACAGCCTATGGCAACCGTGACCGTATGACGATTATTGTGCAAAAATTCTGGTAGCCAACGGGTCAAAAAATTATCAATATCACCCATCATTTCTGCTACTTCTGGATAATCTGAGAAGAATGCGCCTACTTCGGCATCCAATCCTGTCGAGTCACGTAACTCAGGGTTCCAATGTGGATTCGGTAAAATTCTAACATCGAATACAAAGTCAGCATCGATAGGACTACCGTATTTAAAACCGAAAGACAGTAGATTGATGACAATCTGATTGTCCATGCCTATATGTTCACGCAAGCTGTCTTTTAATTGATGAATATTTAGGCTACTGGTATCAATCCTAATATCAGCATGACCAGCAATTGGCTCTAATAGCTCAACTTCTTTTTTGATAGCAGCAGGTAAATTAAAGGCTATATGCTTAGCGTTATCACTATCGATATCTTGTGACATCAAAGGATGTACACGGCGCGTCGCGTTGAAACGGGCTATCAGCGTACTCTCTTGTGCAGTCACATATAAAATCTGTACCGCATGCGACCCATAAGTTTCCTTGAGAGAAGCATATGTCACTGCAAAGTTAGATAAATCCGCACGTGGCGTTCGAATATCGACACCCAGCGCAATACGATAAATGCCGCTTTCATTAACCAGTTTATGAGCAGCATTAGGTAACAAAGACAGCGGTAGGTTATCAATAGAGTAATAGCCTAGATCTTCTAAGATATTCAATACTGAGGTCTTACCAGATCCTGAACGCCCTGAGACCACTAATATACTGAGCTTATTCGTAGACGTCTGATCCGCTATCGTTGCTGCCGCATTACTATTTTGATCCTGACTTACACCCATGATCTACTCATCCAAGTCTATTGTATCTAGTCTACTGCTATGTCATAAAAGCTAATTTACCACTACCAACTGATTGTCTAACAAACGCGCTTTTCCTAGCCATGCTGCGACTAAAATAACGATGTTTTTGTTTTCTATATTAAAGGTTTTAGAGTCACTTACGACAGAACCTAACTCCTCAGTCTTGATTTCCAGATAATCAATAATAAAACCTGCGTCACTAATACGTGTCCGCGTCTCTACTAATAGCTTATCAAATGCTTGCTGACTAAGAGCCGTACTTTTCAAACTCTGCGCTAATTCTTGCAATGCTTGATGTAATACAGGGGCAGCTTGACGCTCATTTGCACTTAAGTATTGATTACGCGATGATAGCGCTAAGCCATCATCAGCACGAACAATAGGCGCACCAATGATATTAATAGGATAACTCAAGTCACGTACCAACTGCTTAATGATAGCAAGCTGCTGATAGTCTTTTTGTCCAAATACTGCCACATCTGGTTGTACGATATTGAATAATTTAGCGACCACAATACCGACACCATCAAAGTGTCCAGGACGTGATTGACCACATAACTGATTGGCAATAGCCCCAGCTAATACAGCAGTAGGTGGTGGTAATACTGGATACATCGCATCAATGCTAGGTGCAAACACGTAATCTGCATTCACTGTCGCAAGCTTAGCCACATCTGCATCTAGTGTACGCGGATAGCTGTCAAAATCTTCCCCAACGCCAAACTGAGTGGGGTTAACGAAGATACTGACCACCACTACATCTGCATGCTGTTTGGCAATTCTTACCAGCTCAAGATGACCGTCATGCAGATTACCCATCGTTGGTACTAACGCAATGCGCTGCTGACGGCCTTGTTTGTCATTTTGCTGACCACGATAAGGCTGCAGCGCTTCACGTAGTGACGAGATATCATGATAAATAATTGGAGACATGATTACTTTTCTTCTATTCAAACGTTCTGTTGTTCAATAGCGTAAATAACTTTAATAACTTCAAAATCAGCTAAATTGGTGCTGCTCAGTCGGGAAGCTACCTTCGCGTACTGACTGCTGATAGAGCGCAAAAGCACCTTCGATACTGTGTGCGCTATTACGCTCATCTGTTAAAAAATCATGGACAAAACGTGGCACTCGGCCATGCGCCATACCTAGCATGTCATGCATAACCAATACCTGACCATCAGTATCGGCTCCAGCACCAATACCGATAACTGGCACGGTAACGGCTTCAGTAACGGCTTTTGCAAGCGCGGCTGGAACACATTCTAACACTAGCAGTGCAGCGCCAGCGGCTACGACTGCCTTAGCATCGGCAAGCAGTTTATCAGCCGCTTCATCACCGCGACCTTGAATTTTATAGCCACCAAACACGTTGACTGATTGTGGAGTCAAACCAAGATGCACACAAGTTGGTGTACCTGCTTGCGCCAAGGCCGTTACTAATTCACAAAGCTCACTACCACCTTCGATTTTTATCACATGCGCCCCTGCTTGCATCAGCGCGCGGCTATTAGCAGCGGCTTCTGGCAATGTCACATAACTCATAAACGGCAGGTCAGCCAATATCAACGCGTGTTTATTACTACGGGCAATATTGGCAGTGTGATAAGCCATATCATTGACTGTTACAGGTAGTGTCGAGTCATGGCCTTGTACAACCATGCCCAAGCTATCCCCAATTAGAATCGTGTCAATTTCGGCTTTTTCCATCATTCGTGCAAACATCGAGTCATAACAGGTCAAGCAAGTGAACTTGGTACCGTCTTTTTTAAACTTATTTAGAGTAGATAATGTTGTCATATGACCCTCAATTAATCTGCAATGCCTTTGATTATCAATATTGCTACTATTCTAGCTGTGATCGAGAGGTCTCAGACCAATCTCCCAATCATCTATCACTTAGCATCATTTACTTATAATCAATCGCTTGATAGTAATGTTAAACCTGTCCAATCGCGACTTTGTGAATAGTCACCTATCAACTTACCTGCGATGGTTAAGTGTGGTGACATCTCTCGCAGTGGTATTAAGACAAAATTGCGCTCACTTAAACCAGCGTGCGGTATTGTCAGTGTTGGATCGGTAATCTGTATCTCACCGTATAGCAAAATATCAACATCTAGACTACGTTCGCCCCAACGGCGCAAACGTGCCCGCTTAGCCATGCTTTCTAAATGCTGACAAAAAGCAAGCAGCTCATAAGGGGCAAACGTTGTCTCAAAACCAGCTACTGCATTAACAAAATCTGGCTGATCTTGCGGACCCATCGGTGCTGAAGCGTAAAAAGAAGAGACACTTACTTTACGTACCTGCTCATGTGCTCGCATTACTGCAAGCGCCTGCTGCAAATGATCAGCAGGCGAACCCAGCTCATTAGCGAGGTTGCTACCCAAACCCACATAACAGGTAACCCAGTTACTATTATCTGTACTGTTATCCATATTATGCGCTTTCAGTACTAGGCTGACGGCGGCGGCGCTTCGATGGTACAGGGCCTTTACTATCAGTTACTTTCACAGCAGGCATCTGATCATTCGTATCTTGCTTCGCTTTAGCAGCCTTTGCAGTAGTTGCTTTCACCGATTTTTTGGCTCTCGCAGGTGCAGCAGTTTTTGTCGCGTCTTTGCTACCTACTGCCTTGCTAGCTACTTCCTTTACACTTTTAGTATCGCTTTTAGCAGTTGATTCAACTGCAGGTTTAGGCGCTTTTTTCGCATACTTCGCTGCTGGCTGTGCTTTGCCTTTACTATCCCTCGCATCGCTATTGCCTTGTACCTCGGTATTGCTCGTATTATCTACAGTAGGTTGACGACGGCGACGCTTATGCGGGATCGGCTCGTTATTCATACTAACTAACGCAGGTGATCTTGCGATCGAGCGAGCTGGTCTAGCCTGACTAGCTGACGCTTGAGCTTCTGGCTTATTAGTATTAGACGGCTGAACATTATTTGAGCGTTCAGACTTAACCGCTTGCTTTAATGCATCTTGATTGGTTGATGCTGGCTTTCGTACAGGTGCTTTGCTGCGCTTCGACGTATCATCAGCTGACAGCTGCTTCTGCAATGGTGGCACTACGTTCTCGTGCTCGATAACAAATAATGGCTTAGGCTTTGCCTGTTGACTTGCTGATTGTTTGTTATTAGCAAGAGACAACTGCTGTAGCTGAGCAAGCTCATTATTGTCTTGCTCTACTTGCTGCACGTTATGTCTACCACTGTCAGTGCAACCAGCTTTAGATTGACTTGCAGCGCGGCGGCGGCGAGCTGGAATATTTGACGAATCATTTACCATTGATTGCTCATTTCTACCTTTTTCAGCACGGTCATCGGCTTTATTTTGCTTTGTACTGTTCTGATTGGGTGCTGCATTATCAGTAGTCTGTGTTTTTGATTCTTGACGATTACGTCCGCGACCACGTTGCCCTTTTTTATAAGCACCTCGGCGAATATTTTCGTCAAACTCATCAATCGCTTGCTGCTGCTCTTGTTCAGACAAGGTTTGATACGTCTGCCACCAGTCACCCATATCGTTGGTTGACTCTGATAGCGGATGCTCAGCATCGCCACATTGTTCACGCAATAACAAAAAGTCAAAGCCCGCACGGAAACGCGGATGCTCAGATAGCTGAACGATCTGTTTGCTACGCGGGGCTGCAAGTTTTGGCTGCAATATCCAGATATCACGGATAAATTGCTCAGCAAATTTCGGAATAGCGGTTTTGATACGCTGACGGTCAATGACTTTACCAGCAGCATGCATTTGCGCTTCGGCAAACGGCATATTGCGCTTCTTAGCTTTTGCCAATTGATGTAGGTAATTTTCCCACAGTAAGGCAGCATAGAAGAACGCAGGGTTGATACTCTTGCCCGCTGCAATACGCTTATCAGTATTGATAGCTACCTGATTGACTAAAGCACTTGGCTCAGACGGTGGATAGATAATGAGACTATCAATCGCACCTGATTCAAATAATAATGGCAATAGGGGTACTAGATAGCCACCGGTAAACATCTTTTGCGTTTCATCATAGAGACGATGCGGTGATATTTGCTCAAGCAGCGCCCAGTTCCCGTCATTGAATTGCGCGGACAACGCTTCATCAAACTCAAAACCTAACTTGGCTTTGAAACGTAAGGCACGGAGCAAGCGCACAGGATCTTCTTCGATACGTACTGGCGCATTGCCCAATAGACGAATGATTCTATTGTCAATATCATCAAGCGCGCCGCAGAAATCATGAACGATGCCTTTGAGCGGTTGATAATAAAGCGCATTGATAGAGAAATCGCGACGGGAGAAATCTTGTTGGATATCGCCCCAAACATTGTCGCGCAGAATCATACCATCTTGATTGGTATTAGCGTCATTGGTTGGTGGACCACGGAAAGTAGCAACTTCAATCAACTCGCGACCTGAATACACATGCGCTAACTGGAAGCGGCGACCGATAATGCGGCAGCGCTTACCAAAGACATCTTTAATCTCATGTGGCTTGGCATCAGTGACGGCATCAAAGTCTTTCGGGCGCAGACCTAATAAAGTATCGCGCACCCCACCACCGACGATATACGCATCAAACCCAGCACGAGTCAATGTGGCAATCACTTCAGTAATGGAATTGGGTAATTCAGATTTATTCAGTTCTAACTGCTTGGCGGCACGCTCGGCCATGCATCTACTCCTCGCCGGTATTCTTTAACTACCCCTGAATAACACAGCGTTTATCAGGCGGATGTACCCGCTAGTTTAACAAATTTTGGACCTACTGGGGGTGTTATGACATTTACTTACATGCTATTTTGTCAATATTGGGGTTAATTAATGCAAAACACTGTCATTAATCGCGCACGCTTAAACGTCTTTGGTTTTTCTCGACTGTTTTTGCACCGATACCTTTCACTTTTGCTAACTCGTCCACTGTCTTAAAATCGCCAAACATATCACGATATAAAATTATCGCCTGCGCTTTACTGCTACCGATACCATCCAACGAAACCAGCTCACCTTCATTAGCTCGATTGATATTGATAACTTTCTGCTCACGCGCTTGTGTGATAGCTTTTTCTTTTGCGATTAAATACTCATAGGCACGTTTAGGGTCGTCAAAACAAGGATCTGCATTCGCATTACTGAGTGCGACCACAGACAATAGGAGACTAAAAGCGGTGGTCGTCAGTAAACTGGCAAATGAAAATTTACGATGAGCGTTCATGTTGTTTCGCCGCTTCCCACAGTGCATCCATTTCTGTTATATCGCTGTCTTCGATACGCTTGCCAGCAGCAGCCAATTGAGTTTCAATGTAGCCAAAGCGAGATTTAAACTTGTGCACGCAGGTTAAGGTTGCTGTCTCTGCATCCAAATTTAATTTGCGTGCAACATTGACCAGTGCAAACATACAGTCGCCTAATTCCTTTTCGACCTCTCTGATGTTAGCTTTGACCTCAGCTGTAGACTTATCTGTCAGCTCATGTTTTAGCTCAGCAATCTCTTCGTCTAGCTTATCTACGGCACCTGCAATACCTTCCCAATCAAAACCCAATTTTGATGCTTGCTTTTGTACATCCTGCGCCTGCATCAATGCGCTACCCGCTTTGACTTGATCTAAGCGACGCTTTGATTTACCACGTGCTTCGCGTGCCTGCTGCTCCTCAAGCTTAATCTCATCCCAGCGTACTTTTACTGCCGCATCGTCTTTGAGCGTTTCTGCTTCAAACACATGAGGATGACGACGAATCAGCTTCTCTTGTAGAGTAGTAATGACGTCACTCATGTCAAAGCGCCCTTGCTCAGCATACATCTGACAATGAAACACAACTTGCAGTAGCACATCGCCTAGCTCGCCTTTGATATCTTCATCATCATCGGTTTGTACCGCTTCGCCTAGCTCATAAGCTTCTTCGATGGCATAAGGAATCAGGCTATGATTGCTTTGCTTTTTATCCCATGGACAATCAACTCGCAGCCGTGCCATCAATGCTAAAAGATCATCAAGCTGTCCTGTGGCTTCTGGTGTTCCTTGTACTGGTGCAGGCACTGTGATTTTATTATCAGGAGTATTCATAAGGGAGGCTCTTATTTTTGCTTATTGCTTAATGTAATAATTGTGGCTTATTCAATGTACAAAGGGGATAAAGCAATCAAATGCAGCTGTATACATGGCATTTCACGCCAGGTTAACGCTTTCACTCTTTTGTAATAAGTTGACGATAGTGTAGCATTGAACACTTATTAGCTTATAATTGTGCCATCTACCTTATTATTTTACCATTGCTCACGCGCAAGGAATTTTCTTATTATGTCTACTTCTACGACCATTATCTATCAGCCAAAAACTGAATTTAATCCTATTACGATCAGCTCATTCAAAGCTTATGATATTCGTGGTGAGCTTGGCGTTAATTTGGATGAAGAAATTGCTTACCGTATTGGGCGTGCTTTTGCTCAGATTTTGTATCAACGTTATCATGCCGCTAGCACTCAGCCCGATGATACAACGTCGCTACGACCTGCTATCGTTATCGGTAGCGACATTCGTCACTCGAGTGAACAACTAAAGCAAGCAGCGATCGCAGGTATGATGGATGCAGGCATCGATGTAATCGATCTGGGCATGAGTGGTACTGAAGAGGTGTATTTTGCCACCAGTCATTATCAGGCATTAGGCGGTATTGAAGTCACTGCCAGTCATAATCCTATCAACTATAATGGCTTAAAATTGGTCAAAGAGCATTCAAAACCAATCAGTGCCGATGATGGTCTGGCAGAAATTCAGGCGCTTGCTGAGTCTGGCAAATTCACGACTGACAATCCATCAGGAAAACTACAATTACTGACCGATAAAAGTACTTATGTCGATCATGTCATGACCTTTATCGATACTGATAAACTAAAGCCACTCAAGCTGGTCATTAATTCAGGCAATGGCAGCGCCGGGCCAGTGGTTGATTTATTAATTGAGAAGCTAGCACAAGCTAATACACATGTTGAAGTCATTAAGTTACATCATGCCCCTGATGGCAGCTTCCCTAACGGCATTCCCAATCCTATGATTGAAGCCAATAGAGTGGCTACCCAGCAAGCTGTTTTAGAACATAATGCCGATCTTGGTATTGCCTTCGATGGGGATTTTGACCGTTGCTTTTTATTCAATGAAAAAGGCGAATTTATTGATGGAAGCTATGTGGTCGGTATGCTCGCGCAAGCCTTTTTAAATAAGTACCCTAACGAATCTATCGTCTATGATCCACGAGTAATTTATAACACCGAAGCCGTTATTAACGACCATGGTGGCAAGACCGTCATCAGTAAGTCTGGACACTCATTCATTAAGCAAGTCATGCGTGACTCTGGTGCTATATACGGTGGTGAGATGTCTGCCCATCACTATTTCCGTGATTTTTTCTATTGCGATAGCGGCATGATTCCCTGGTTATTGACCATTGAGCTACTCTCTATCACTGGTAAAACCTTATCAGAATTGGTCACAGGCTATATCCAAGCATACCCTAGCTCAGGCGAATTAAACTTTCACCTCACCACTCACGATGCACCAACTATCATCAACGCGATTGAAAAGAATTTTAGCGTGCACAATCCAGTCAAATCAACGCTTGATGGCTTGAGTCTGAACTTTGGAGAGTGGCGCTTTAATTTGCGGGCATCTAACACAGAGCCACTTATCAGATTAAACATTGAAAGTCGCGGTGATAGAGAGTTATTAGATACTAAGATACAAGAAATAAATGAATGGTTAGCAGCACAAGGTGCGAGGACAGCTTAACCTTAGTTCTCCATAACCGTACTTCTGAATACTATGTGGCTATTTACAGCTAATAGTATTCAGAGTATCTCTTAAATTGATCTTACTCACTATGAAAGTATACTAATACCCAATGTGTGGAATGATTACTTAGTACAAAACCAAGGTAGATAGCTTGTTTTTACTCAATCAAATAAATGCTAATTACTATAAGTATCAGGCAGAAAAAGCCTATCGAAAAAAAGATTGGCAACAATGTATTTATCAGTTTTCTGGTACCTTAAAACATAAAGCCACACTAACAGACTTCCAAGCTGATATGTTTAATGATGCTAAAAAACAACTTCAGCTTGAGAACTTTAATAAAGGAAAAAAAATAGCCGTCTGTGGCTGGGATTTATCACATAATGCTGCTGGTAGAGTACTCACTTTAGCTGAGCTCTACCAGCATTGTGGATACAATACCTCTATTATTGGATGTGTCATTTCATCTAACCCCAAACGTCCAAAGCAACTGTGGGAGCCGATGCAGCTTTCAGATATTCTTTGCAGTTTCATAACAGTAAAAGATACTGCAGAACTAATTTATAAAGCCTTTGATTTCGTCCGATCACATCCTTTCGATATCATACACTTGTCAAAACCGCGATTACCAAACTTAATCATAGGTAGACTATATCAACTGATTTGGAATACTCACATAATTATGGATGTTGATGACGAGGAGTTGGGATTTGGTCAATTTGACAAGGGTTTTCTTCCAAAGAATACAGATATAACTAATATTCGTAGTGATTACTGGCTTAATAAAAGTGTTAGTTTGGCTAATACCTTTGACGCTATTACCGTATCCAATGCCGCGCTACAATTTAGATATTCAGGTATAGTAATCCCTCATGTTAGAGATGCTAATAAGTTTCTACCCTCAAAACAGCTTACTTTAGAAATGCGAAAGAAGTATGACGTACCACCTACGCAGAAAGTATTACTATTTTTTGGTACACCTAAGCCGCACAAAGGCTTAATTGAGACTGCACAAGCTCTGTCTCAAATAAAAGAAAACAACTTTTTATTCCTTATTATAGGTGATTTTATTAATAAAGCCTTTCAAGACAAGCTCACAGCTATAAAAGGGGTTAATTTCAAGTTCTTACCAAATCAACCCTATCATAGTATTAGTGAGTTTGTTTCAATGGGTGATGTATGTGTCATCTTACAAGATACTGACTCAATCATTAGCGAGTATCAACTACCTGCAAAACTTATCGATGCTCTAGCCATGGGGTTGACCGTTATATCAACTGAAACACCAGCTTTAAACTCGTTAATTGAAGATGGAGTCATTATTCCAACTAACAAAGAACAGCTTCCATCTACCTTGATACAGGTACTTTCTGAGCCAAGTAGGTCAGCGTTTAACCGTGACTATTTTTTACAGAATCTAAGCACTCAAGTCTTTATCCCAGTACTTACTGGTTTATTAAAAAAATTGCGCTCACAGAACCATCCCATTTACTCAAACAAGTGTTACGATATTATCACCTTAACTGAGTATCACCCATCCCCGTAGGACATATCCATATGCCTAAATTCATATTTAGAATACCTACTTATTATCAGCAAATACAAAAACGTAATTTCGCGCAAGCTTTAGCCCTATTGCCCAACTATCAATGGACAATAACAAGTAAGCGACGTTGGATGTGTGCGCGGTTAGGTATTTATACCCCACTGTTAGAAGCCGAGTGGCGAGGGGGTAGCGTCAGAGCTGGTGTAGCTTATGTACAAGCACTATCAGCTTACGGCAAGCTAGAGGAATGCGAAAAAGTTATTAACCGACTCATAAAAAGGCCAACCATATCCCGCTATTTGCCAGAGTTAATAAGAGAGCTTGCAAAGTACAACTTACCTCTAGCAATCAAACTTATACATACCCTACCCACAGCCAAGATCACGATCTATCATCGTGCATTGCAGTCAGCCTATTTACTCCAAAATAAAGCTAAAAATAATCAGCCAGAGAAAACTTTAGATAACCAAACACTAGTGGCTCATAGAGAACTAATACTCAATAGTCGCGAACACCCAGATCTCCTACTATTAGAGAGCAATTGGCAAGCGAATACTCATACAGATAAGCTGTATTATCTAAATAATTATCAATCGCTCTTTGATTTACCTAATTACAAAGTTATCGATGACAATGCCATATTTGATAGTCTAAATTTACAAGTAGAAAATTCTATTTATACCGCGCTCCTGTCTATGAATAAAGAAAAGCGGTTCAGAGTCAGTATTTTGACTACCATGTATAATGCCAGTAAATATATTCGCTCTACATTAGAGAGTTTCCTAAACCAAAGCTGGCATAATATCGAGGTGATATTGATAGACGATGCCAGTACTGATGACAGCTTAAGCATTGCACAGGAAGTGGCCAACAAAGACCCTCGTATCAAGATTATTCACCAAGAGACCAACACCGGTACTTTTTTGGCAAAAAACAACGGTTTAAGATATGCATCTGGTGAATTTATTATCTGCCATGATTCAGATGACTGGGCTCATCCTTTGAAGATTGAACACCAAGTAATGCCATTATTTCTAGACCAAACCTTAATGGCTACCACTTCAGATTGGATCAAAATTGACAATCAAGGAAGTTACTTCGCCCGCGCAGCATTCCCCTATAAGCAAAAAAACCCCGCTTCTTTGATGTTTCGGCGTCATACTTTAAAGTATATGTTACAAGATGGTTTTTTATGGCAGCCTTTCCGTACAGGAGCAGACAGCGAGTTGTTTGAGAGGTTTAAATTAGTGTTTGGCAGCCAAAGTATCCGTCATGTTAGTAAACCATTAACGTTAGGGGCTCATCGCTCTGACTCATTGATGAATGCAAAACATACAGGCACCCAAAGTACTGACTCTCGTATTCAGAGACTACAATACTGGGAAAAATGGCGATTAGAACATATCGAGATGTTGCGACGAGCACACTATTAACTATATGCTCATTTACTTATCATATTGAAAATCAGTAGAAAACAATAGAAACAGCCATCTAGCCGATTCCTCGGCCAATGCCTGTGTAATAACCTTCTAACTGCTGAATTTCTACTCGCCTAAGTAGGTTTTTAGCATCGAAAATAGGAGTCTTATTCTGATTTATTAAGGAGATATCTGGACGATATTCCTCCGACCAATTTATAATAATAATAGCATCGATATGCTCAAGGTTCGCATAAGGAAAGTCGGTAAACTTCAGACGTTCATCAGAACTGTACTCTTCACTCAATTCATCTTTAGCTAAAGGATCGTAAACAGTCGTGATAGCATTGTGTCCCCATAGCAAAGGTAACACATTGTGAATCGCACTCCCTTTAGTTCTTCCTGTTCCTTCTTTATAACCAGCACCCCATATCATTATAGATTTACTGGCAATATTTGAATCGAAATATTGCCATAACTTACGGAAGATTAGTTCTTTCTGGTCATTATTTATATACACTACTTCATCAACGATATTAGCAGACAACTTTAAATCTAGTAGATGCTTTTTTAAAATCGCATTCTCTTTAGGTAACGTACTCCCACCATACCCCCAACCTGCTTTTAGAAATCCTACGCCTAGGCGATTATCTAGTTTTAGTAGTGATTCGACATCAAACATGTCTACAGCACAGTGATCGGCCAGCCTTGCTAATTCATTTATTAAACTAAGCTTACTGGCCATCAAATTCATCATGCAGCTTCGTGTAAACTCAATAGTTTTTAAGTTATGTAAGCAATAATTGTCTGTATGCTCTAAAAACTCTCTACAAACCACATTATTCTTAGCCGTGTTTTCTGTTTTTTCACCTATCAACAATAATCTTGGCTCGATAGTGGCCAAGAATATTGAAGCATCATTAAGAAACACAAACGGAATATAAAATACATTTTCTGAAGTTAATTGTTTAGCAATGCTTTCTATTCGGCCAATTTGGGTAATACCACTCAAACACACATCACAAGATTGATACTTTAGATAATCCAACACTTTCTGCTGAACAGCATCTGTCATTTGATCTAGAAATAACCAGTAGGTATCGAAATTTATTGAAGGAAGAACCGCTTGATCAAATGTACAATATATCAGGCTACCATCGTCAAGACTTTTTTGCCATTGATTGCACAGTATTTTATCAAATTGATATCGGCGTACATGCTCATCTGCTGATTTAGATAGAGCATAAAAGGTAACTGATAGCCCAAAATAAGTAAGAGCCATAGCTCCTGCTACTGCTTTCGCGTTGTTACCAATAATACAAATACTACTTTCTTGTGTAGATGTTTTTTTCATAGTTTATTATCAGGATTAAATGTAGTTAGAGGTTACAAATACGTTTGAGCAATGCATTCGTCGAGTCGTCATAATCTAAAGATTGTTGATGAATAGCATCATTTAACTGCTTTGCCATCACCTTACCAATTTCCACACCCCATTGGTCAAATGGATTGATCCCCCACATTACAGACATCACATAGACTTTATGTTCATACATAGCAAGCATCATGCCTAATGTTTTTGGTGATAGCTTATCAATTAATATGGTAGAAGATGGTTGGTTTCCTCGATAGTTTTTGTGCATAGCAGACATTGCGCTACATACTTCTTGTAAATCGACAGCTTCATTGCCAAATGCTAAAACTCGACTTTGGGCTAAACAGTTGGCCAAACTTAGTTTATGTTGTAGTAGTAGCTGTTGGTCGATATCTTGACGATCTTCGTCATAGCGATTGATGAAAGCAATAAAGTCACAAGCTACTTCTTGGGTACCTTGGTGCAGAAGTTGGTAAAAAGCATGTTGAGCATTTGAACCAACTTCTCCCCATAATATAGGACAAGTATTAAAAGTGATCTTTTGACCTTTTAAATTCACTGACTTCCCATTACTTTCCATCTCTAATTGAGTCAAATAGTTAGGAAAATATTTCAAACGCCCATCATAAGGTAGGATAGCATGAGCATTGATATCCAAAAAACTACTATTCCATACACCGAGCAACCCCATCATAACAGGTATGTTATCTGTAAAAGGAGTTTCGATAAAGTGCTTATCCATTAGATATGCACCTGCTAATAGTTCATTGAAATTTTTCATTCCAATTTTAATAGCAACTGTCAAACCAATAGAAGACCACATGGAAAAACGTCCGCCAACCCAATCCCATAGATTCAACTGATTAGCCTTATGTATACCCCACGTATCCATTTTTTTGGCATCTGCAGAAATACCAATAAAGTGATTTCTTTTGATACTCTTTTCATTATCATAGCTATTAGATAACCATGCCAAAGCAGTCTGAGCATTTGAAAGTGTATCAGAAGTGGTGAAAGACTTAGATGAAATAATAAAGGCAGTAGTTTCAGGATTAAGCGTGCTTAACAACTTATCTAACTGTGTACCATCCATATTAGAAACAAAATGAGTTTCAATACAATTATAAAAAAGCCCTTTTTGTTTAATCTGTTCCTCTCCTGTCCATTCTGATAATGCCATACAGGCCATCAGTGGCCCAAGATCAGATCCTCCTACACCAATATTAACAACATCCTGAATAGCCTTACCCGAATAGCCCCTCCAAATGCCCGACGTCAATCTTTCTACGATAACGGCCATGCTATCCAAGCTTTGATGAACTTGTTTAGCAATATCAACGTTATCCACTATTAGACTAGCACCTTTGGGTAGTCTTAAAGCAGTGTGCAATGCTGGACGGTTCTCTGTCGTATTTACTTTGTATCCAGATACCAGCTTATCAATAGCATCACTCAAACCCATCTGCTCTGCAAATTCAATCAGTAATTTTTTAGTTGATTTATCAATTAGTTGCTTTGAGTAATCAAAGCACACACCCTCAAAATCAATTAGTAGATCCTCTGTTCTTCTATCGTTATTTTCGAACAGAGTCACTAAATCTGCAATTGTATTAGAGTGGTTGACCAATTTTTTCCATTGTGGAGCTAAGGTAGGATCATTCATAGCTTTGTCCAATATTGCATCTAAAAATATTTGTGTTTGTCAGCATTATCTTTTATTTCCAATGAGCACTTAGCATAATTGTAAAAAACTATCGCCTAGGAGTTGTCACACATAGATTTATAAAGGGTCATAAAGAGAAATTTAAATATAGCGCAGACACTGATTTAATAGATTAACTATGTTTGTTGCTCAGAAAAATAAGCAAAAGCTTTGAGGTAGGTGGACATACTACCTGCATCAAAGCTGTTTCCAATCATCGTGGTTACATCAACTCTTGCTGATGCAATCAAAGCATCAATAGCATCTGTCAATTGAATCTCACCTTTTTTGTCAGGCGCTGTTCTATCCAAATAATCCAAAATCTGATGATCAAACACATAGCGCCCCACTACAGCCAAATTGGAAGGAGCGTCTTTGGCATTAGGTTTTTCTACAAACCCAGCTACTGATAAACTTTGGTTAACCTTAGATTTACGATAAATTTGGTTGTCTCCATCAAGCCTTGCTATACCATATTTATGAATATTTTCTTTTTCAACAGGATCAACAAGAATCTGAGAATATCCAGTCTCAGCAAACTTCTGAGTCATATAAGCTAAGTTCTGTTTTGCGTAATTAGTTTTGAAAGGATCAATCACCACATCGGGTAGTAATACTGCAAAATCATGACCATCGATGATAGGTCTAGCTGCTGCAACTGCATGACCAAGTCCCAATCGCTTGCCTTGTCGTATACTAGAGATCTTCACATCATCAGGTAACCATTGTAAATTATCTGCTAAAGAAATTTTGCCACCATCACGCAAGGCTTCATCCAACTCTACATTGATATCAAAATAATTTTCAATAGCCTGCTTTTGTGGATGTGTGACCAATACGATATGCTTAATGCCTGCGGCAATAGCTTCTTCAATAACATAATGGATAACAGGAAGATTGCCTAAGGGCAAAAGCTCTTTGGGAATGCTCTTAGACAAAGGCAACATGCGTGTACCAAAACCTGCAACTGGTATTACTGCATGTCTTACGTTCCTAATTTTATTAGTCATATTAAATTCATCCCGCTAGTTTTTCATCTTTTTTTAAGTGACCATATTTACTTTATAATGAGATAACAAGTATTTTTATCTAGATATAGTACTTGCGCACCACTTCTATAAATTTAGCTAAATCACTCTTTGGTAGCTCATTGATTCCTGCAGCTCCTTCACGGCCACCTCCAGTATTAAACTGACTACATATAGTGCTTGCACCATAAGGATTATCTTTAGGTGCTCTTAGGCTTATTGCATATGAGCCTGTAGCGTTATCAGTTACGATTACGACAGGCTTGCCTGGATTGGTCGCTGCTAACTGGTTACCATAAGTACCACTTATCCTACGAGCCCAAGGTTCATCCTCTAAGATCACTACTATGAGGTCATTATCAACTAACTGTTCACTTGTCTCAGCTTTTGCGATGTCTGACTCATAACCTTGCTTGAGTGTCTGATAGGGAGACTTTGGGTCAGTAATGACTGCAAGAGGACTATCATAATTTATTAATCGCTGGTACAAATCGGCAGGATCAAAGTACAGGTCAGCTACTGAATTGCCATAGCCATTATAATTAACCAAAATACCTAGCTCTTTTAGCTGCTCACATTGTGTTTGAGTTAACCCTAAACGCTTAACATGTTCGCTAGCAACATTGTCTAAGCCATCACCATAAATCGCAGCCACTGCCCATAATACATTTTTATCATTCAACATATTATTAATCAACAACCCTGTACATACTGTGGGCTCGGTATTAATTACTGTCTTTAAATTCTTATGCTCAAACAGCTTATCGGCCTTATGATGATCACAATAGAATAACGACTGGCAATGCTCTAAGACTCGCTTTACCTCTTTGTCGTTTTTATCAAATGATACATCTAATACGGTGATCTGAGCATCATTTGCGAGGTTTTCATCAATCTTACTAACTAAAGCAATATCACGTTTTACACCAGTAATGAGTATTTGCTTATCATAAGCAGTGATAGGATGCGATTTCCTCAATTGTATTAAAGAAAAGATTCCATCAGCATCACCATTGAATACATCTATATACTTACTCATTAGTGAACTGCCTATTTGATAAACTGATTATTGAGCAAGTAGTCCACTACTTGACTGGCACATTGTTCGATGTCATCACAATTGGTCGATAGATGGATACTTGGAGCAATTGGTGATTCATACGGTGAATCAATTCCTGTAAAGTTTTTGATCATGCCATCACGTGCCTTCTGATAAAGGCCTTTGGGATCACGCTTTTCACAGGTTTCGAGTGGTGCGTCAACAAAGACCTCAATAAAACGTTTATCACCGATCAATGCTTTTGCCTGTAATCTATCGGCTCTAAACGGTGAAATGAAAGCGGTGCTTACGATGAGACCAGCGTCCAAAAAAAGGTTACTGACTTCAGATATACGGCGAATATTCTCGACCCTGTCTGCATCACTAAATCCTAAGTCTTTATTAAGACCATGGCGCACATTATCACCATCTAGCAGATAGGTAGTATAACCTTTATCAAACAAAAGTCTATCTACAGCATTCGCCACAGTTGACTTTCCAGAACCTGAAAGTCCTGTATACCATAGTATACAAGGTTCAGAACCAATCCTTTCTTTTCTCTCTTCAGGACACACGCCTGCATCATGCCATACAATATTGGTAGCCTTACTCATGTTTCATCCTTAGTTTCAATAAAATCTCTAATACAATTATTAATTAAGTCTATGTAGTGGGTGTTTAAAATGGATAAACGATAGGAATCATAATAACACAGACTAAAGTGTACACTACGGTGATCAATCCACCCACTTTTACAAAGTCTTTTATCTTATAAAGTCCTGTGTTATAGACCATCAGATTGGTCTGATAACCAAAAGGACTAATAAAAGAGCAAGAGGCTCCAAAGCACACTGCCAATATCAATGGAAAAGCGTTAACGTCCATACCAATCGCTAAGCTATAGGCTATTGGAAACATCAAAGCAGCAGCCGCATTATTAGTCAAAAGCTCAGTTATCATGATTGTAAGAACCATCACGCCCAGTAATGTCCATACAGGTGCATAACCTGATAAGCTATTAGCAGCAAAGCTAGCTATCTGTCCATCCATGCCTACAGCTTGCATTGCGTTTGCTAAACTCAGTGCACTGACTACAATCAGCCAAATACTCACAGGAAAATGACGTTTTATTTCGTCGACACTAATACAACCTGTAAATAATAAAGCCGCAAATAAAAACAGTGATAAATCAAATAGCGATCTGCCCGTGACGACTGAGCCAACAATCATCGCTACAAAACCTACCATGACAAGTTTTTCGCGCCAGCCTGAAATCATATTATCTGGCGTAACTCCTGATAGTATGTAAAAGTTTTTGCGTAAATTGTCACGGCTGGCGAAGTCAGTACCTGTCGCTAGAAGTAATAAATCACCTGCTCGTAAGTGCACTTCTCCCAACTTACCACTGACCTGCTCCCCCTCGCGACGTATCGCCACGACAGCAGCATCAAACTTTGCTCTAAACCCCGTCTCTTTTAAGCTTTTTCCGACCAAGTTAGAGTCTTGCTTAATAGCAACCTCTGTCAGCTCTTGAGTTAACAATCCAGTTTTATGAGCAAAAAGCTTCAGTCCATCAAACTGATCCAACACTTGTATTTTTTTTACATTACCGCTGAACAGTAGCTTGTCCCCAGCCCTCAGCATTTGAGAGTGTGAAACAGGCCTAACTAACCGGTCGCTGCGTATGATTTCTACTAAAAACAAATCGACTAAATTTCGCAGACCTGCCTCTTCCACTGTTTTACCGACTAAGCTTGAAGTGCTTTCTAACTTTGCTTCTACAAAATATTCCTCAACATCCTCTTCAACCATCTCTTTTTTGGGTAACATAAGACTGGTGAAATAAAGAACAATAGCACCCAGCAAAAAGACAATGAGTCCGATTGGGGTTAGGTCAAAAAACCCGATAGCCTCATGACCTTGCTTCACCCACATACTATTAACCACTAAGTTCGTAGAGGTGCCTATCAGTGTCATCGTACCGCCTAATGTTGCAGCAAAGCACATAGGTAGCAGTACACGGGCAGTATTCACCTGTGGGTTTTTTTGTATGCTGCTTATCATCGCAGCGACTACGGCTGTGTTGTTTAATACCGCTGAAGAGATACCTGAGAAGGTAATAGTGCGTATTATGGAGGAACGTTCAGATTTAGAAAACAACGAGCGAGTAAGATGCGTAAGAACACTGGTCTTCTCTAACGCATATGCAATAAGGATCAGCAACACCAATGTCGCCAGTCCTTCGTTTGCTGCATTACCGAGTAATGTTTCGCTGTCCACCCACCCTAATGCAAATATCAAGACAAGCACACTGCCAAAAATGGCTGTAGTATGTTGTTGAAACTTGACAAGTAAAACAACTAAGCCAACTAAAATAATAGTTAGCAACCACATGGATAGGGTCATAATATATACGCCTCAGCATACTTCAATATAATAAAACTATTCGCGGAAGGCGGCTAATATAATAAATTTGAAACGCAAACATAGCAATTTAAGAGAAGTAAATTACTTATAGCTATAGTCAATCCAAGATAAAAGAAGTACAACCCATATCATGAAATAGTTTAGGTAAATTATTCTCCATCCAACCTTGGCGTAGAAACTTAGCTTGCGCCCATTTCTTTTCAATAGGATTTAAGTCAGGACTATAGGATGGTAGAAATAAAAGCCTGTGACCGTGCCTATTAAGTAGCCCTTTCACTCGTTTGTGAAAGCTAGCATTATCCATGACAATTACGCATTTAGTTTTAAGGCTTGGAATGAGCGTGTATTTGCACCAGTCATAGAATATATCGCCATTGATGTTTTT
>NZ_JAATTV010000039.1 GCF_013414195.1 Psychrobacter sp. BI730 | reverse complement strand
CTTGATGACAAGATCATATCGTCACTACAGGCATAGCCTTCCGTCTTGCGCTTCGGGCAAGTGTGCCCCACACACTTGCTTATCCTCGCTCATACGCCAAGGGTCAAACCACCACCGAGATTGTAGAGAGCATTAAAGAGCTCTATGACGTCGACATTTCAAGCTCTCTTGTCTCAAGAGTCACCGATAACATATTAGAGGACATCACCGCATGGCAGAACCGGCCGCTGAGCAGTGTTTATCCTATCGTCTATTTAGACTGCATCGTCGTGAAGATACGTCAAGACAAGCAGATCATCAACAAAGCCATTTACTTAGCCCTAGGCGTTAACCTTAATGGTAAAAAAGAGCTGCTTGGTATGTGGCTCTCAGAGAATGAAGGCGCTAAGTTCTGGCTAGGGGTTCTTACCGAGCTTCAAAACCGTGGCGTACAAGACATCTTAATCGCTTGTGTTGACGGTCTAAAGGGCTTCCCTGATGCCATTAACACCGTCTATCCAAAGGCACAGGTTCAGCTGTGTATCGTACACATGGTGCGCTATTCAATGAAGTTTGTGCCGTGGACGGATAAGAAAGCCGTAGCGGCTGATTTAAAGGCTATCTACGGCGCTGATACGCTTGAGATAGCAGAACCCAATCTTGAGCACTTTGATGAGACTTGGGGTGATAAGTACCCGCATGTGGTTAAGTCTTGGCGTAATAACTGGGAGGGCTTAACGGTGTTCTTTGG
>NZ_JAATTV010000038.1 GCF_013414195.1 Psychrobacter sp. BI730 | reverse complement strand
TAGGGCGTGTTGAACATTGGCGACAAATTAATGGCAAAAAAAATAGCGAACGGTTAATCTTTAAGCTCTCACACAAAAAAGATATCGTTCGCTATGCCTCGCACCATGCTCAAAGATGAACACTGGACAAGACTAAGACCCATATTACTAGAACTTAATATCTATGACAAAGGAAATCTTAGACAAACGGTTGAAGGCGTGCTTTATCGCATGCGTGTTGGCTGTCCTTGGCGCGACTTACCCGAGTATTTTGGCAAGCCTAATACCATCTATAAAGCTTACCAGCGCTGGTTTCGCAGTAATAAGCTGATTGCATTATTTACGTTACTGATCAAAGACGCAGACCTTGAGTGGGTCTTTATCGATGGCACTCATATTAAAGCGCATCAGCACAGCAGTAGTGGCAATGAGAACCTACAATCCATTGGCAAAAGTGTGGCAGGCCGCGCGACCAAGATTCACTTAGCAGTTGATGCGCATGGCAATCCGATTGCCTTTATCTTGTCAGATGGCACAACCCACGATGTTAAAGTCGCACCTGATTTAGTAGACAAGGTTGACTTGAGTGATACAGAGGTTTTATGTGCCGATAAAGGCTACGATTCTGATGCACTACGAGCCCATATTGAACAAGCAGGGACGCAGGATAACATCCCTCGAAAACGAAACACTCAGTCTTCTAACGACCATATGGACTGGGACTTATATAAAGCCAGGCATCTAGTAGAAAACGCTTTCGCTAAGCTAAAACAGTATAGGGCGGTTGCCACTAGATTTGATAAGCTCAAGCAGAGTTATGAAAATACGGTCGCTCTTGCTTGTGCTTATATCTGGCTCAAATTATGAATGTTCAACACGCCCTA
>NZ_JAATTV010000037.1 GCF_013414195.1 Psychrobacter sp. BI730 | reverse complement strand
AGACCTCTTGCAAAAGTGGCAGAGGATTTTACAATAACTAATGCACTCACAACTGGCTGGAAACCATGCCAAACATAGATAAGCTACTTGAACAGAATGATGCAGGCTTTAAGCGCTACACAGGCATTCATAAAACTACCTTTTATGAAATGAAAGATGTCCTGCAGCAGCATGAAGCACAAAAGACTAAATCAGGCAGACCGAGTGCCCTTAGCTTAGAAGCGCAAATACTATTAGCGCTTACCTATTGGCGTGAGTACCGAACGCTCTATCACATCAGTACGGACTTTGGCATTCACGAATCGTCTGCCAGTCGTATTATTCGTAGAATAGAAGACATACTGATTCATTCTGGCAGGTTTGAGTTGCCTAAAAAATTGCCTAGTAGAGTCGATGAGGACATTAATTGGTCAGTCGTCATCGTCGATGCGACTGAAACCCCGATTGAGCGTCCAAAAAAAACCAAAGAGACTACTACAGCGGCAAGAAAAAACAACACACCTTAAAAGCACAAGTGATGGTTCACTGGCAAACAGGTTTAATACTAGATGTTCAAACGTCCAAAGGCTCTACTCACGATTTTAAGCTGTATAAAGATACTTGTCCTGACTGGCTTCCTTGTGACACTAAGCTATTAGCGGATAGTGGCTATCAGGGCATTGCAAAGTTACATGAACAAAGCTTTATCCCCTTTAAAAAGCCACGTGGGGGTCAGCTGTTGGATCTTTGCAAACAAGCTAATCACTATCTGGCTAAGTTTCGCATTATGGTTGAACACAAAATAGGCTTAATCAAACGGTTTAAAATGGTCGCTCATAAATATCGCAATCGTCGTCAGCGCTATGATCTTAGAATGAAGCTGTTCGCCGGTCTTGTTAATTTCGAGCTTAGCTTATGACTTTTGCAAGAGGTCTA
>NZ_JAATTV010000036.1 GCF_013414195.1 Psychrobacter sp. BI730 | reverse complement strand
GCGAAGCGAAGACCTTTGTCCATAGCGATTGGGTGGATAAGCTCTACGCCCATCTCAACGTTATCACCAGGCATTACCATTTCAGTACCGTCTTGTAATTGGATTGCGCCAGTTACGTCAGTAGTACGGAAGTAGAACTGTGGACGATAGCCGTTTAGGAATGGTGTGTGACGACCACCCTCTTCTTTTGACAATACATATACTTCAGCGTCAAACTTGGTGTGAGGAGTGATTGAACCTGGCTTAGCTAGTACTTGGCCACGTTGTACGTCTTCACGCTTAGTACCACGTAGTAGTACGCCACAGTTTTCGCCTGCACGACCTTCGTCAAGCAGTTTACGGAACATCTCTACACCAGTACAGGTGGTTTTTTGAGTGTCACGGATACCAACGATTTCGATCTCGTCGCCAACTTTAACGATACCAGATTCAACACGGCCTGTTACTACAGTACCACGACCTGAGATTGAGAATACGTCTTCGATTGGCATTAGGAATGCTTTGTCGATGTCACGCTCTGGCTCTGGGATGTAGGTGTCTAGTACGTTTAGTAGTTCTACAACAGCTGGTTGGCCGTATTTTTCTTGTGAGCCTTTTAGGGCTTCAGTAGCAGAACCTTTAACGATAGGAGTGTCATCGCCTGGGAAGTCATAGTCGTTCAATAATTCACGAACTTCCATTTCTACTAGTTCTAACAATTCTTCGTCATCAACCATGTCACATTTGTTCATGAATACGATGATGTACGGTACGCCAACCTGACGTGAAAGCAAGATGTGCTCACGAGTCTGTGGCATTGGGCCGTCAGTTGCAGATACGACTAGGATTGCGCCGTCCATCTGGGCCGCACCAGTGATCATGTTTTTAACATAATCGGCGTGACCTGGGCAATCTACGTGAGCATAGTGACGGCTGTCTGTGTCATATTCTACGTGTGAGGTGTTGATGGTGATACCACGTGCTTTTTCTTCTGGTGCTGAGTCAATAGACGCGTAGTCTTTGGCTTCGCCACCTGAGGTGATTGCAGCTACGGTTGCGATTGCAGCGGTAAGGGTTGTTTTACCATGGTCAACGTGTCCGATTGTACCGACGTTGACGTGTGGCTTGTTACGTTCAAACTTGGCCTTTGCCATGGGTATTTCCTCTTTTTTTGG
>NZ_JAATTV010000035.1 GCF_013414195.1 Psychrobacter sp. BI730 | reverse complement strand
TCGAGCCTTTCCTAAAAACTGTGTAACTGCTTATAATCCACTAACAGGAGAATAAGCAATGACTACTCAATCTGACATTAAAAAACTGGCCGAGAAAATGGCCAGCAGCATGAACAGCTTCGATGACATCAAAGACTTCCAAAAGCAGCACATGCAGTCGTTTATCGACACTGCCTTAGAAGCTGAGATGGAAGACCATCTCGGCTATCCCAAGCATGAGAAAGCCGATAAGCCTAACAAGCGCAACGGCCACACTAAAAAGAGAGTCCGTAGCGATACAGGCGATCTTGAGATATCTACTCCAAGAGACCGCGGTGGCAGCTTTGAGCCTGTATTGGTTGCTAAGCATCAGACCCGTATCTCAGGTCTTGACGATAAAATCATCTTCTTTTACGCCAAAGGTCAAACCACCACCGAGATTGTAGAGAGCATCAAAGAGCTCTACGATGTCGACATCTCAAGCACCCTGGTTTCAAGAGTCACTGACAACATCTTAGAGGACATCACCGCTTGGCAGAACCGGCCGTTAAGCAGTGTCTATCCTATCGTCTATCTAGACTGTATTGTCGTGAAGATACGTCAAGATAAACAGATTATCAACAAGGCTATCTATCTGGCACTAGGTGTGGGACTTAATGGTAAAAAAGAGCTGCTTGGTATGTGGCTATCAGAGAATGAGGGCGCTAAGTTCTGGCTAGGCGTACTCACTGAACTACAAAACCGCGGGGTGCAAGATATCCTCATTGCCTGTGTCGATGGTTTAAAGGGCTTCCCTGATGCCATCAATACCGTTTATCCCAACGCTCAGGTTCAGCTGTGTATCGTACACATGGTGCGCTATTCGATGAAGTTTGTACCTTGGACAAATAAAAAGGCAGTAGCGGCTGATCTAAAGGCTATCTACGGCGCTGATACGCTTGAGATAGCAGAGGCTAACCTTGAACACTTTGATGAGGTATGGGGCACTGAGTACCCGCATGTGGTTAAGTCTTGGCGCAATAACTGGGAGGGCTTAACGGTGTTCTTTAACTACCCTAAAGACATCAGAAAAGTCATCTATACCACCAATGCTATTGAATCATTAAACAGTGTCATTCGGACAGCGGTGAATAAGCGTAAGGTGTTCCCCTCTGATCAGGCAGCATTTAAAGTGGTGTACTTAGCCACCCAGCAGGCCTCTAAAAAGTGGTCTATGCCCATCCGTAACTGGACGTCTGCTTTAAATCGCTTTATGATTATGTTTGATGATCGTATAAGCAGGCATTTAATCTAAATGGCAGTTACACAGAATCTGAGATGGGCTC
>NZ_JAATTV010000034.1 GCF_013414195.1 Psychrobacter sp. BI730 | reverse complement strand
ATGACCCCTGCCGTCAATCCCGTAGAATTAAACTTGGGAGATTTTAGTTACGCAGCTTGACGATAATAATCAAACCACACCTGTCTTGGCGATTGATAGCCCAAACCCTTTTGAATCCTCGTCTGATTATAGTACAGCTCGATATAACTGATAATATCATTGATGGCTGTGAACCTTGTTTTATAGTCTTGATGATATACCAACTCATTCTTTAATACGCCCCAGAAGCTTTCTATCGGAGCGTTATCGAAACAGTTGCCTTTGCCGCTCATTGAGCCTATGAATTGATGCTGCTTAATGGTCTTGTGGTAGGCGTGACTGCAATACTGGCTGCCTCTATCAGAATGCACAATTAGTCCCTTGCTTGGGCGTTTATTCTTAATTGCCATGTTAAGCGCACGACATACTAAATCTGCGGTCATGCGCTTGTTAATAGCGTAGCCGACAAGCTCTTTAGTGTATAAGTCTTTGACTCCAGCTAAGTACAGCCAACCTTCGTTTGTCCAGATATAAGTAATATCGCTGACCCAAGACTCATTGGGACGCTTGGCGTCAAACTGCTGATTCAGCACGTTGTCATAGACCAGTTTATTGTGATTGGAATCAGTAGTGACTTTAAAGCGCTTATGACGACGGCACTTGATGCCGTGTTCCTCTTTAATACTTCTAACCATGTAGGGACTGATGTCATGGCCTTGATCACTTAGATGCGCATGTAGACGATCTACACCATAACGCTCATATGTTTCAGTATGAGCGGCTTTGACTAGTAGCTCGCAGTGATTACGATGTATCTGCTGATCACTAATGTCACGACTTGACCAGTCATAGTAACTTGATGATTTAACCTTTAATACACGGCACATAGTTGTGATGCTAAATATCTGCTGATTGTCTTTGATAAAAGCGTACTTTACTAGCTGTCACTGCGTGCATAGCCCTACGTCTTGCGTCACTAAAACAGTCTCCCAGACTGTTTCTTAACGCTCCTCATTGGCGAAGTACGCCGTCGCCTTTTTTAATATCTCGCGCTCCTCCTCAGCAACTTTAAGCTGGCGCTTTAGCCGTTTTACTTCTTCAAGGGCGCTCATAAGATCAGGATCGTATTGCTCAGTGCCCACAAGCTTGCCCTGATTGGCTTTATTCTGCCAGTTAGATAAGGTTTGCATGGCGATCCCGAGCTGCTTTGCAGTAGCTGAAATATTGCCATTATTATCCGCTATCTTCTTCACAGCTTCTGCTTTAAATTCTGTGCTGTAAGTTCTAACTTTCTTGGTCATGGTAAACTCCTCGTTGAGTCGTTAGTTTACCAAGTTTACTTGTACGGTTTCTTCAGCATAGCTCAC
>NZ_JAATTV010000033.1 GCF_013414195.1 Psychrobacter sp. BI730 | reverse complement strand
TTTGTGTGAGAGCTTAAAGATTAACCGTTCGCTATTTTTTTTGCCATTAATTTGTCGCCAATGTTCAACACGCCCTAATATTAATCTTGCTTGGCAATCGTTAGCCCATTATAGGTCTGGGCGACTGGCATTACTTCTAGACGGTTGACGTTAATATGAGCAGGTGATTCGATTAGCCATAACAAAATATCACCGATATCTTCACCTGTCATGGTTTTAAAGCCGTCATAAACTTTGGCAGCTTTGTCATTGTCACCGTGATAGCGCACGTTTGAAAACTCAGTACCAGCCACATTACCAGGTTCAAGATTGGTCACACGCACTTGAGTACCAATCAGATCCGCTCGCAAGTTTAAGCTGAACTGTTTTACAAACGCTTTAGTTGCGCCGTAAACATTGCCACCAAAGTAAGGCCAGCTACCAGCAATTGAACCGACATTGATGATATAACCACTGTCACGCTCAACCATCGCTGGCAAGACCGCATGAGTCAACGCCATTAAGCCTTTAATATTGGTATCAGTCATACGCATCCAGTCATCTAGACTGGCCTTGTGAGCAGGCTCTGTACCCAGTGCCAATCCTGCATTATTGACCAAGACATCGATTTGTTTAAAATCATCAGGCAAGTCAGCAATGATTTGCGGAATAGAAGCTGTATCACTTACATCCATAACCACGGGTAAAAAAGCCTCACCTAAAGTTTCTGCCAAAGCATTCAGTTTATCAAGGCGTCTGGCGCAACCAACCACGCGATGGCCGTTAGCAACCAAACGTTCTGCCAACGCTTTACCAAAACCCGCGCTCGCTCCTGTAATCAATACGTTCATGATCTATCCTTATTATTGATGTTGTCTGCTATTGCCATAATTTTGATGACGGCTTTATTTACCCTAATGAGACTTATCTATTCGATAACTGCTTACCAAAAATCTTGTCGCCCGCATCACCCAAACCTGGAATGATATAACCATGTTCATCCAAATGACTGTCTAGCGCAGCGGTATAAATGGTCACGTCAGGGTGCGCTTCATTCACCAAACGTACGCCTTCAGGAGCAGCCACGAGTACTAATGCTTTGATATTGGTACAGCCATTTTTCTTGAGCATCTCGATGGTCGCTACCATCGAGCCACCTGTGGCTAGCATTGGGTCAATAATCAGCGCAGGACGTTTGTCCATGTGGCTGACGAACTTTTCAAAGAACGGTACTGGCTGTAACGTTTCTTCATCACGTTGTAGACCGACCACAGAAATCTTAGCAGTAGGGATCAAATCGAGCACCCCATCAAGCATGCCAATACCTGCGCGTAAAATCGGTACGATCGTCGCCGTCTTACCGATGATTTGCTCACCAGTAATTTCGCCACACCAGCCTTCCATTGGGAAAGTTTCGATTTCAAAATCACGGCTTGCTTCATAAGCCATCAAGCGCGCAAGCTCTTTGGTCAATGTACGAAATTTATAAGTACTACAGTCTTTTTCGCGCATAAGGCTGAGTTTATGACGGACTAGTGGATGATCGATTACCGTAATTTTTAAATCGCTGTTTAAGTCACTCATAAGTACTCTCTTGGTTTCTTGTCTGATGCTTGCGCAGTTACTGCGGTTGCTATTAGTATAAAAGATACAAACACTTACCGCACTTTAACCATATTCTTAGCTCATAAATAGTAAAGTTGAATCCTTCACAATCAAGCCAATTAACTACTTTACGACAGTGCTGGTTTATCACAATGACAATATTTGCGTTCACAGCTGCCATCAAAGCCTAAGCAATTCAGACTAAGTAAAATGATATCGCGCTATCTTAAGTCAACTGATTGAACCGACTAATTTTGACTATATAACGTGACTATAAGTGAGGTAGTGTTTAGACTTGCTATGATACCAAAAAAACCGCTTTTCTGACGAAGAATATCATGACTATAAAAACACCAAGCACTCAAAAAACCACTGGTACTGAATCAAAATCACCTGATGACAAAGCCACAGAGCTTGAAACCCATCCTTTTGAACCTGTCTTACCGCCCAATGCCACGGTTATGATGATGGGTACTTTTCCACCGACGGCTGATAAATGGGCGATGAGCTTTCATTATCCTAATTTTTATAATGATATGTGGCGAATATATGGTCGAGTGTTTTTTACCGATGCTGACTACTTTAGAATAGGCGATGAAAAACGCTTTGACCCTGAGCGCATTCGAGATTTTATGTTTGAACGTGGCATTGCGTCTTGTCCGACAGTAAAGCAGGCGATCCGTGAGACGGGTAATGCTTCGGATAAAAATCTAACAGTAGTCACACCTGTTGATTTAGAGGTTATCTTGCCGCAAGTGCCGAAGGTAAAGTCATTGTTTACGACAGGAGGCAAGGCGACCGAAGTACTGCTTGGGTTATTAGACGAGCCAATTGCCAAATCAAAGCATCCAAAAACCAATCAAAGTATGGATTATCCTTATCAATGGCAGAGTACAGACGACCAGAAAGCTGATGTGAATAATCTAACCTTATACAGATTGCCGTCAACCTCACGTGCTTATCCACTATCGTTGGATAAGAAAGTCGCTGCGTATAAAGCGTTTTTTGAAAAAATGGGTAAGTTATAAAATGGAAATAGAGAAATGGTTGCACTAATCGAAGATAAAGTTCAAAGATAATAAAAGGTATTTATCTAGTAAATCTAAACGTCTTTGATGTTATGAATTATAGTAAATAGCACATCTATAGTCAGTCTTTAAACCTATTGAAATTAATCAAACGATAACCCATTGAAAAAAATACAGATTTATTCATCTACTAAAATAAGATTAAAAACATTAATAAAACGGGTTGACACAAAATTTAAACCGTCTATAATACGCACCTCATCAAGACGAGCTGGAAGTAGCTAGTGTGTAATTACACATTAATAACCCAGTTAACTTGTTGAAACAAAT
>NZ_JAATTV010000032.1 GCF_013414195.1 Psychrobacter sp. BI730 | reverse complement strand
GAGACTTGGGGTGATAAGTACCCGCATGTGGTTAAGTCTTGGCGTAATAACTGGGAGGGCTTAACGGTGTTCTTTGGCTACCCTAAAGACATCAGAAAAGTGATTTATACCACCAATGCGATAGAGTCGCTAAACAGTGTGATTCGGACGGCGGTGAATAAGCGTAAAGTATTCCCCTCTGATCAAGCTGCATTCAAAGTGGTGTACTTAGCAACTCAGCAGGCATCCAAAAAGTGGTCGATGCCGATTCGTAACTGGACGTCTGCTTTAAATCGCTTTATGATTATGTTTGATGATCGTATTAGTAAGCATTTAATCTAAAGGGCAGTTACACAGAATTCGGGATGGGCTCCAAAATCAGAGCAGTTCAGTTTATTATTTTGAGCATAAAAAATCAGCTATAGCTGACTTTTTCGTACTTAAATCAAGTTCTTTATAAGATGAAAATGAGCGAAAATCATATTCATCAATCTTTTCGCGATCTAGATAATAGTGCACCTCCAAGTCCTTTGACTCCCTTGGGGTGCTACAGATAAATTCAATTGACTCTACCTTAGTATCATATTCAAATTTTACTGTATTTAGTAGATTCATGTTCATGTTCTGCTTGTAACCAGTAGTCACATAAGCTTCAACCTTGTCACCAGATCTAGACTTCTCGGAAACAAATACTGTGGAATAATCGTCTTCATAAACCTTATTCAAATTCGCGGCATTTGTAGATGCTGCTATTACCATGGCTATAGATAATGCTACTAATTGTTTCATACAAGCTCTCCGATTATATTTTCACATAATATTATTTAGCTTGAAAACTTTAATTCTTTTAATACTTCTAGATACAAACTAACAACCTCAGTATCATAGAGATTTTCACTTTTAAATTAATAGCCTTGTTCATTCAATTCTCGATATTTGTCACAGGCAGCTGCCCATCCATTATCGCACGATTTGCCATACCATTCCTTAGCCTCAGTTAGATTCTGAGGAACAACATCTCCGATCCGATACATATCAGCAGCAACATAAGGAGCATATGTATCGCCTAAAGAAGCACCTTTTTCACTCCACTCAATTACTTTAACCGCATTTACAGGTACAAGCTCGCCTCTACGATACATAAGCGCTAACACACCAGGAGACTCTTTGTCACCTTGATTGGCAGCTTTACTATACCATTCTATTGCTTTAGATCCACTTTGGCGCACGATCTTGCCTTTTCTATATAAGTCTCCAAGCTCAATCTGCGCATCCATATAACCTTGATTAGCAGATCTAGTAATCCACTTAATACCCTCAGGAATATTTGTTTTAAACATCCTCAGACCATATTTATCCTTCCATGGATGCTCCTTATCTCCAAGATATTCCTTACCGATAATATATTGTGTTTCAGCATCCCCTTGATTAGCCTCTTTAATCCAGCGTTTTTTTATTTCAGAATCAGATTCATCATCATAATAATAGGCATTCGCATTCGGAATAGCCAAGAACGATAGACCGCAAGTCAGTACGATAGTCATAGCTTTATAAACAAATCCTTTTTTTGTTGATTGCATAATCATTCTCCCTTTTGAAAGTCATTTAAAACATAAGCAAAGTTCATGTAAAATTAAACTCAGTCAGATAAAACTGGCTGACTCATCATGCTGAATGCGATAAATCATGACGAGTCAGATTATAGTTGTAACTTTATGAGACACACCTCTCTAAAAAGTTGCATTATTTAGGATCGGGGAATCCGCATTCTTTATAACCCCCTGTACATGCTGCAAACTTAGTATTACCCGTTGCATTGCAAGTATAAAAGGTGACATCTCTGTTAGGCCTTAGCTCTGAGCGACTACGACAAGTCCACTTGCCACTTGTTTTTTCCATACAGAGTCTGACATAGGCGTCTTGAGGACACTCATTGGTAAGTGTTATATCTATAGACTCTGACGAACCACCACAGGAATTCCCCCAAGTATGATCCATATCAATACAACTTTTTAAGTCTTTGGCTGAAACACCCGCTGAAAAAAGTAAGCTCGCTGCAGCGACTATACTAGCTAATAATTTCATAACCTCATCCTCCATGATGATTGTAGATAGTTAATTCAATCATTGCACATTAGCTGAATGACTACTTAAACAAGTAATTATATTCGCTAATGTAAATAAATTAGCATAATAATTTTAAAGAAAAAAGTGATAATGCAATATTTTAAGGGTTTGAATGGTTCAAACTATTTTCTTATAGCAAAAGTATGTTTTTAAACTTCGTTTATTTTCCAGTACCCTTCTTTTATGCGATGATATTTAGAACAGCAAATTAACTTAACGCACAATTTATAATGTTCTGCGCTCGATAAGGTCCAGGTAAATGTCCCATTGGAGAGCCAGGAAGCGCCCATAACTCTCTAGAAAAAGCAATCAATTGCTCGCGACGTCTAATTACTCCTTTCTGTACTAACTGCTGTACAGCATAGCAATCCGCACTTGTTTCATTGTTAAGTTGGGGTGGTAAAGCATGATGAGCACATTCATGAGCAAACCACCACTGTGCAACCATATTTGAATATTGACTTGCTACACGAGGGTTCAACATGATAACTGGTGCTCCATTATGGTAATTAGCCATACCAATATTATTTAACTGAGAATTCAGGAATATGGCCACTGGTTGACCAGAGTATGCAGTACAGTTCATGGGCAGTCCACGCACATTAATTTGATACATAGGACCTTGGGTTTGAGCCACTGTAACTTGCGAACATAGCAAAGCAGTAACAGCTAAAATAGGTGTCATAATCCTCATACATACTCTCCCTGTTTGTTAATAGCCTTCCAAATATTATCCTTTTTCACTTTTGCAATACCGCCTGAAAAAGAATAAGCTTCTTCAAAAATTATTGGTATAACAATGATTCCCTGCTGATTGATAAATCCATATCTACCTTCATAGCCAACACGCGCTAGCCCTTCTAAAAAACTAACTGCATTATCATACTTTGGTGGTACAACCTCTTGACCTTGTTGATTTAAAAAACCGTATTTATCATTTTTCTTAACTACGACTAAATTTTCTGAAAAAGGTAAATTAATAAGATCATATTCGACTGAGACAACTAACTCACCTTGCTTATTAATCAGCCCTTGCTTAGATTCTATCTCTACTAGAGCTAAGCCATTCAAGAAGACTTCCGAATAAGAAAAAGGGTTAAGGTTATAGTACTTATCTACATCTAAAACCTCTGCCCCTGTTCTATCGATGAATATATATCGTCCGTCTTTTCTGACTCGTGTCAAGCCGTCCGAGAACCTGCTCGGTCTATCATACTCAAACGGAATGACTACCTTTCCTTGCGTATCTATAAACCCGGATTTATTATTTCTTTCGACACTAGCCAACCCTTCTGAAAACGAGCCTACCTCGTTGTATTCAATAGGTATTACAATATCACCATAAATATTCATGAACCCATATTTGCCTTTTTGCTCAACTGCCACTAGGCCCTCGGAGTAGGTTTCACACAATATAGTGTCATGAGCTGACTGATATTCCTGCTCTGCTTCGCAATGTTCTGAAACCTGAGAGGCAAAAACATAAGAAGTACCGGCAAGCATGAAAAGCGCTATTACACTCTTTTTTAGGGTTCGACTCATCATCATGTTTAACCTCTTTACTATCTACTTTTATTGGTTCAATTCTTCAAGGCTAACATACAAAATAAGTGCCATCTTAGTTATAAACTTATATATCGATCCTAATGTCTAATAAAATAACGTAACTAATGCTCCGCAATCTTTTCGCCTCGTTTATTAACATAGTGTCTCGCACCACCTTTTTCGACTAGAGCCAGATCTCCATTAAATTCACTGGCAAAATCATAAATTATGGATATCACAGCTTGACCTTTATTGTTAATGAAACCATATTTACCGCCTTTTCTTACTAGTGCCAATCCATCTATGAAAGAACCTGCATACTCATAAACTCCTAACCCTTGTTCTTCCACACCACATCGGTTAATAAATTTATAGTCCTCATCTTTTACAGCGACCGCCATATTAGAACTGATAGCACCAAGTTCATCGTACTTTAGATCTATTACCACTCTACCTTTTTCATCAACTAAGCCATATTTACCATTGATTTTAACGACTAATAACTTATCTGAAAATGACGTGATGTCTTCATATTCCAAAGGCAGTACAACCTCTCCTGAGCTATTAATGAGACCATATTTATTGTTCTTTTTGACTTTGACTATATCCCCTTCTCTCTCGATCATCTTTTCAGAATCGATAAGTTGAACGATATAATCATATTCTAGTGGAACGACTAATTGGCCTTGTTTGTTAAGTAGGCCATATCGTCCTTCTGTATTCTGTACTATCAGCACTCCATTCGTTAAATGACCGTTTGCGAAGCCATATTCCCCTGAGTAATCTTCATTTACAGCAATATCGTATGAATCATCTAATGAGATAACTTCACTTCCTTTTTTATTGATATAGCTTGTCTTCCCATCTTTTATTACTTGAGCCAAGCCTTCTGAAAACTGACCTGAAAAATCAAACTGAAAAGGGATCACTATTTCTCCCTTTGGATCAATATAGCCATATTTACCGTTTTTCTGTACGCCAGCCAACTCCTCAGAAAAATCATTAGACCTCTTGCAAAAGTGGCAGAGGATTTTACAATAACTAATGCACTCACAACTGGCTGGAAACCATGCCAAACATA
>NZ_JAATTV010000031.1 GCF_013414195.1 Psychrobacter sp. BI730 | reverse complement strand
GAATAGAGAGCTGACGATGACCTACTCTCACATGGGCGAACCACACTACCATTGGCGCTACGATGTTTCACTTCTGAGTTCGGGAAGGGATCAGGTGGGGCCATCGCGCTATTGTCGTCAGCAAAGGGGGTTAGATATGAGTCTGTTGTTGTTATTGTTTGACTTCAAGTTTAAGCTTGTTGTCGATCAACTTGTAACCTAACTGAATCAAGGTTAAAGGTGATATCGAAATATTCTTTCTTTATTCTATAGCCTGAGCTATACAAGATAGATTAATTAGACTTGTATACAAACCACTTGGGTGTTGTATGGTCAAGCCAAACGAGCAATTAGTACAGGTTAGCTACACGCATCGCTGCGCTTCCACACCCTGCCTATCAACGTCCTAGTCTTGAACGGCTCTTTAGGGAAATCTAATCTTGAGGTGGGCTTCCCGCTTAGATGCTTTCAGCGGTTATCCCATCCGAACGTAGCTACCGGGCAATGCCACTGGCGTGACAACCCGAACACCAGAGGTTCGTCCACTCTGGTCCTCTCGTACTAGGAGCAGATCCTCTCAAATTTCCAACGCCCACGGTAGATAGGGACCGAACTGTCTCACGACGTTCTAAACCCAGCTCGCGTACCTCTTTAAATGGCGAACAGCCATACCCTTAGGACCTGCTTCAGCCCTAGGATGAGATGAGCCGACATCGAGGTGCCAAACACCGCCGTCGATATGAACTCTTGGGCGGTATCAGCCTGTTATCCCCAGAGTACCTTTTATCCGTTGAGCGATGGCCCTTCCATACAGAACCACCGGATCACTAAGACCTACTTTCGTACCTGCTCGACTTGTGGGTCTCGCAGTTAAGCGCGCTTTTGCCTTTATACTCTACGACCGATTTCCGACCGGTCTGAGCGCACCTTCGTACTCCTCCGTTACTCTTTAGGAGGAGACCGCCCCAGTCAAACTACCCACCATACATTGTCCTCGGTATTGTTATACCTGAGTTAGAACCCCAACATGACCAGGGTGGTATTTCAAGATTGGCTCCACCGAGACTAGCGTCTCGGCTTCAAAGCCTCCCACCTATCCTGCACAAGTCAGGTCAAAGTTCAATGTAAAGCTGTAGTAAAGGTTCACGGGGTCTTTCCGTCTAGCCGCGGGTACACAGCATCTTCACTGCGATTTCGATTTCACTGAGTCTCTGCTGGAGACAGCGCTGCCATCATTATGTCATTCGTGCAGGTCGGAACTTACCCGACAAGGAATTTCGCTACCTTAGGACCGTTATAGTTACGGCCGCCGTTTACTGGGGCTTCGATCAAGAGCTTCGCTTACGCTAACCCCATCAATTAACCTTCCAGCACCGGGCAGACATCACACCCTATACGTCCACTTTCGTGTTTGCAGAGTGCTGTGTTTTTAATAAACAGTTGCAGCAGCCTGGTATCTGCGACTGCCAACAGCTCAAGGAGCAAGTCCTATCACCATCAACAGCGTACCTTCTCCCGAAGTTACGGTACCATTTTGCCTAGTTCCTTCAGCAGAGTTCTCTCAAGCGCCTTGGTATTCTCTACCTGATCACCTGTGTCGGTTTAGGGTACGATTCGTTTATAACTATTGCTTAGAAGCTTTTCCTGGAAGCATGGTATTTGCCACTTCGCTGTACAAGTACAGCTTGCTATCAGATCTCGGTATAAAATAGCCCGGATTTACCTAAGCTATAAACCTACATCCTTTCACCTGGACAACCATCGCCAGGCTGACATAACCTTCTCCGTCCCTCCATCGCATTATAAACAAGTATCGGAATATTAACCGATTTCCCATCGACTACGCCTTTCGGCCTCGCCTTAGGGGTCGACTCACCCAGCCCCGATTAACGTTGGACTGGAACCCTTGATCTTCCGGCGTGCGAGCTTTTCACTCGCATTATCGTTACTCACGTCAGCATTCGCTCTTGTGATACCTCCAGCATGCTTTACAACACACCTTCACAGGCTTACACAACGCTCCCCTACCACTTGAAAACAAATTCAAATCCGCAGCTTCGGCTCCTAGTTTGAGCCCCGTTACATCTTCCGCGCGGGCCGACTCGACTAGTGAGCTATTACGCTTTCTTTAAAGGATGGCTGCTTCTAAGCCAACCTCCTAGCTGTCTATGCCTTCCCACCTCGTTTCCCACTTAACTAGGAATTTGGGGCCTTAGCTGGCGGTCTGGGTTGTTTCCCTCTCCACGATGGACGTTAGCACCCACCGTGTGTCTCCCGGATATCACTCATCGGTATTCGGAGTTTGCATCGGTTTGGTAAGTCGGTATGACCCCCTAGCCGAAACAGTGCTCTACCCCCAATGGTGTTCGTCCGAGGCGCTACCTAAATAGCTTTCGGGGAGAACCAGCTATCACCGAGTTTGATTAGCCTTTCACCCCTATCCACAAGTCATCCCCTGGCTTTTCAACGACAGTGGGTTCGGTCCTCCGGTGCCTGTTACGGCACTTTCAACCTGCTCATGGATAGATCACTCGGTTTCGGGTCTATACCCTGCAACTAAACGCCCTATTAAGACTCGGTTTCCCTACGGCTCCCCTAAACGGTTAACCTTGCTACAGAATATAAGTCGCTGACCCATTATACAAAAGGTACGCGGTCACCCAACAAGTGGGCTCCCACTGCTTGTACGCACACGGTTTCAGGTTCTATTTCACTCCCCTCACAGGGGTTCTTTTCGCCTTTCCCTCACGGTACTGGTTCACTATCGGTCAGTCAGGAGTATTTAGCCTTGGAGGATGGTCCCCCCATCTTCAAACAGGATTTCTCGTGCCCCGCTCTACTTAATATGTTAACTCTAATGTTTCGAATACAGGACTATCACCTACTACGGTCAGCTTTCCCACGCTGTTCTTCTACATTAGAATTAATCGGCTTCTCCCCGTTCGCTCGCCGCTACTAGGGGAATCTCAATTGATGTCTATTCCTAAGGGTACTGAGATGTTTCACTTCCCCTCGTTCGCTTCCTAATAAATTAGGATACCTACCTTATGGTAAGTGGGTTTCCCCATTCAGAAATCTCCGGATCACAGGATATTGCCGCCTCCCCGAAGCTTATCGCAGGCTGTCACGTCTTTCATCGCCTCTGACTGCCAAGGCATCCACCATGTGCGCTTCATTACTTGACCATACAACCCCAAGTAGTCTTTCGACTTCTAAGTGTCATACAATCTAATTATGATAACGATATCACCTATGTTTATACGCTTGATTCAGTTCTCTTTACTTTTTTAATAACTCACCCCTGGGATAACAACTGATGTCGTTAAGAGGCGAGTTATTAAGGTTAAGAAGTGCGCGTGAACACGCTCTTCTTAACCCAGACTCATATCTATGTTTTTAAATAGTCTCTATGCTCTCGTCGAGTCACAGATTCTGTATAAAACAGAAAGAAGTAATCAATCACAATCACTTGTTTCTATTTGATACCTATTTATTTATTAGCATCTAAAGCTTACTTAACCGTCTTAGTAGTGGTGGAGCCAAACGGAGTCGAACCGTTGACCTCCTGCGTGCAAGGCAGGCGCTCTACCAACTGAGCTATGGCCCCATTGTAAAATGGTGGGTCTAGGTGGACTTGAACCACCGACCCCCGCGTTATCAACACGGTGCTCTAACCAGCTGAGCTACAGACCCTAATACGTTTGTTAAAAACGTAAGCTTAAACTAAAGAACAACTTGTTGTGAATTCTTGCTGACCGAATGCGTCTATAAGGAGGTGATCCAGCCGCAGGTTCCCCTACGGCTACCTTGTTACGACTTCACCCCAGTCATCAACCACACCGTGGTGAACGCCTCCCCGAAGGTTAAGCTATCCACTTCTGGTGCAATCAACTCCCATGGTGTGACGGGCGGTGTGTACAAGGCCCGGGAACGTATTCACCGCGGCATTCTGATCCGCGATTACTAGCGATTCCTACTTCATGGAGTCGAGTTGCAGACTCCAATCTGGACTACGATAGGCTTTTTGAGATTCGCATCACATCGCTGTGTAGCTGCCCTCTGTACCTACCATTGTAGCACGTGTGTAGCCCTGGTCGTAAGGGCCATGATGACTTGACGTCGTCCCCGCCTTCCTCCAGTTTGTCACTGGCAGTATCCTTAGAGTTCCCGGCTTAACCCGCTGGTAACTAAGGACAAGGGTTGCGCTCGTTGCGGGACTTAACCCAACATCTCACGACACGAGCTGACGACAGCCATGCAGCACCTGTATTCTAATTCCCGAAGGCACTCCCGCATCTCTGCAGGATTCTAGATATGTCAAGACCAGGTAAGGTTCTTCGCGTTGCATCGAATTAAACCACATGCTCCACCGCTTGTGCGGGCCCCCGTCAATTCATTTGAGTTTTAACCTTGCGGCCGTACTCCCCAGGCGGTCTACTTATTGCGTTAGCTGCGTCACTAAGTCCTCAAGGGACCCAACGACTAGTAGACATCGTTTACGGCGTGGACTACCAGGGTATCTAATCCTGTTTGCTACCCACGCTTTCGAGCCTCAGTGTCAGTATGATGCCAGGAAGCTGCCTTCGCCATCGGTATTCCTTCAGATCTCTACGCATTTCACCGCTACACCTGAAATTCTACTTCCCTCTCACCTACTCTAGCCTAACAGTTTCAGATGCAGTTCCCAGGTTAAGCCCGGGGATTTCACATCTGACTTATCAAGCCACCTACGCTCGCTTTACGCCCAGTAATTCCGATTAACGCTTGCACCCTCTGTATTACCGCGGCTGCTGGCACAGAGTTAGCCGGTGCTTATTCTGCAGCTAATGTCATCGTCTCCGGGTATTAACCGAAGAGTCTTCTTCACTGCTTAAAGTGCTTTACAACCAAAAGGCCTTCTTCACACACGCGGCATGGCTGGATCAGGGTTTCCCCCATTGTCCAATATTCCCCACTGCTGCCTCCCGTAGGAGTCCGGGCCGTGTCTCAGTCCCGGTGTGGCTGATCATCCTCTCAGACCAGCTACAGATCGTCGCCATGGTAGGCCTTTACCCCACCATCTAGCTAATCCGACTTAGGCTCATCTAATAGCGAGAGCAGTAAACTGCCCCCTTTCTCCCGTAGGTCGTATGCGGTATTAATACGAGTTTCCCCGTGCTATCCCCCACTACTAGGTAGATTCCTAAGTATTACTCACCCGTCCGCCGCTCGACGCCTGGTAGCAAGCTACCATCGTTTCCGCTCGACTTGCATGTGTTAAGCCTGCCGCCAGCGTTCAATCTGAGCCATGATCAAACTCTTCAGTTTAATCTTGCTATGAAGCTCTTTAAAGAAGCTTCTAAACTTGGCTCATCTAATCTGGCAAAATCGCTAAAAATTATGTTCGTAATGAATTAACTTTGAGTTTTTCTGCTGTCTTAAATGATAATTTTTATAGTTAATAATCTTCCCGAAAAGAAAAGATAGTCAACTTTATTTTTTAGCATTCTGAATCAGCAAAAATCCACACAAGTTGTTCTTTAGTTATGCTTTTAAATAATGTCTGACACTGTCGTCCAGTGCTAGTATTTCAAACTAAATAAGTCAGCCAATGTGGCTTATCCTATTTAGCGAGCTGACCATCATATCATGTTTTAATAGTCTGTCAACTTCTTTTTTTAATTTGTTTCAACAAGTTAACTGGGTTATTAATGTGTAATTACACACTAGCTACTTCCAGCTCGTCTTGATGAGGTGC
>NZ_JAATTV010000030.1 GCF_013414195.1 Psychrobacter sp. BI730 | reverse complement strand
AAGCAGAGTTATGAAAATACGGTCGCTCTTGCTTGTGCTTATATCTGGCTCAAATTATGAATGTTCAACACGCCCTAATTATATGGGTAAGCAATTGATAAATATTAATAGTTACGACTTAGTTGTACATATAGGTCAAGGGAAAACAGGCACAACATCTATTCAGAGGTTTTTAAAAAGAAACGCTGAGCATATTGGTAAGCAGGGAATTCAGTATCTTGACTACTATCTTGAGACTTTAATCGACAATAAAATCGGTCAACAGATTTTCAGAGATGTTAATAAGGTGCCCACAAAAGATTCGATTATCTTTAAATCCTTGAATAGTGCATTAGAGACTAGAAAGCGTAACACTACATTACTATGGAGTAATGAGTCTATCTTAAAAAATAAAAATGTGCTTGAGGCAATTTTAGAATTAAGAAAAGACTATAAGATATGTGTAATAGCTTATGTCCGTAATTTAGATAGCTTGTCAGTAAGTGCTTATTCACAGTGGGGGATAAAGCATAAAACTTATAGAGGGGTTGTAAAAGGCTATATAGATTTTTGTAAAACTAGATTCGTCTACAGCAGCTATTCCTGTTTATTGCAATGGGAGGAAGTATTTGGAAATGATTTTTTTATAAGGAATTTTGATGCTGTAGAAGATGCTCTTACAGATTTTTTAGAAACCTTACAAATCCAAACTGTAGAGCCAAAACTTGAGAACTCTAAAAATAATGTTAACCGTCTTCGGAAGAGTTTTATTTATGGTCACTCTATAACTCTCTTAATGAAAGCCCTATTTCTCCGTCACTTTTTCGGAGTTTTTTAAAACGAATGGATTTCAAAACAAAAGAACTTAATACTCTTTTAGATATGGATATGAAAACAAGATTTCCCTCACTTGATAATATTCAAGAAGTGTTTCATGACCATAAGAATATTATAAATGAAGTAAATGCTTTGATGATGAGAAAAGGACAGCCCAAGCTTAAACGGTCAGAGCTTAATAGCTATCCAGTAGGGGTTTACGACCAAGATAAACTAATTAAAACACTGGCTTATATGGTAATTAAGCTAGATAGAAGGATTGCCGATCTAGAAGATAGGTGAACATCTTGATAAACTAGTTATTAGATTATTTTAAGAGAATAGTAGGTAGTATTTTATACCCATAATATAGAATTTCAATATTATGAGTTTCTATGGGTATTTTCTAAATTACCTAGAATCTGAAGCGATATATAGCAAACACTTATTAATCATCACAATTATAGGAGTGACTAGGTGAAAAGACTAATTGTTCATATAGGGTCGGAAAAAACTGCAACAACACTCATACAAAGATTTCTACAAAAAAGTCGTCAAGAACTGATGACCCAGGGGATTTACTATCCCGAAATTGGTTTTAATAGTATGGCTCACTCTTCATTAGTCGCTCCTCTGCATGAAATTGACCAGGGTAGACCCCTAGAGTTTGCTCCAAATCAGGTTGTGGGTGCGTATACGATTGATTCAGAGTGGGCTCCTCTCATTAATGAGATAAACAAAAGAGAAGATATTCATACTATTATTCTAAGTTCAGAACATTTCTCATCTCGGCTGAGAGATGAAGGAGTATCTGCTCTAAAACAGATATTGCTAGATATGCATGCTACAGTAGATATAGTTTACTATTTTCGTCGACAGGATGATTTGCTTGCATCAGCGTATAGTACTCATATAAAGTCAGGCGGTAAGTTATCTTTAGAAAAATTCTATAATAATAATAAAAACTCTGATTGGTATTATAATTTCGAACATATAATATCTGTATGGTCTTCTATCATAAATCCATCTCGAGTAATTGTAAGACCTTATGATTTAGTTAAAAAATATATATTAGTTGATTTTTGTAAGTCAATAGGTCTGTATGATGAGATGTATAACCTTATAGGTGGCTTCAACGATAAGTCTGAAAATGAATCTTGGAGTCCTAGAATGCTGAAAATTGCGAGGTTGATAAATGTTCATAATTTGATAGAAAATAATACAGAACGAACTGGTACCTTGTCTAAAATAAATAAAAAGTTGTTTGTAGACGATATTAAAGGCAATATCTTAAGTCAAGAGCAGAGGGATGAGATCTTAAAGATATATGAGCTGAGTAATAGAAAATTATGCGATAGGTATTCTTATAATTACGATGAGATTTTTACTCAAAAATTAGATCAAGGTAGCTTAAGCCCAGATGCTATTAATTTCGGTATAAAGGATTTTCTAAATCTTATAATTAATCTTACAGACTAGAAAAATCTAAGATTACTGGTCACTTATTGATTTAATAGTTTTTGTAAAGCTTTAAGGTAGCTTTTATGTTGAATACAGTTTTAGATTGGATTAACTATACAATTGATAATACCTGTGAGTTCTTATCGAAGGAGCAATGGTCCCAGAGTTCTATAATCAGTTCCCAAGAAAAAAGAGAGATAGAGAAGATAGTTAAATTCACCAATAGTAAGTTGTTTGGTTTGTATTTACTAAAAGCAAAGTCCAGGAGAAGTGATTCTAGCAGCGCTTTAAATCATACTGATGAAGTGCAAATAGACTTAAATGTGTGCTACTCTGTAATGCTTAGTATCTCTAAGAATATACTAATAGGACATAATCAAGGTGTAATATTTGTTATTTTTCAAGAAGTTACATCATGTGATTGGATTTATTTCCCTAAATTTAACATTTATTTTTCTGAAGCTTATGCAACTAATAAGAATGTTAGAGATAACATTAGATTACTTTCTAAATTTATTAGTAGAAGTATAGCTTCCAGGGATACAATGGAAGTTTCATGGAGATCATCTCCTAGTATAAATGGTATTTTAGTGGGAAATAATAGGCCTTACCATTATTTCTACGATACTCTTATCATGGCTGAGCTCTTAGCTAGAGAAAATATACTGTATCAGTATAAAACAATTGAGATATCAGGTAGTCGGTTCTTAGACCTTAGTAGTCTTTTCAATATTAAAAACTGTGACAGTATATACGCTGACTTTCTAGCAATAAATGAGTTGACTGACAGAGAAGGCTTAGTCTTTTTTAAAGTGGGGATGAGTTATCACCGCTTCAAGAAAGATAGAGATGTAAAGCTATTAGTAGAGTCTGTCGATAAGAGAGTTAATGCATATTGTAATGACTTGTTCTATAGCAGTTCACTTCACAAAACAATTATAGAAAAAAAGAGAAATGGTTACTACGTTTTATGGCTTGGTATATCTACTGAAAAAAGATCATTAAAAAACCAAGTTAGTATTTTCACCAAATTGATCTGTCATCTTTCTTCATTTCATAAATTATGTGTAGTTGTTGATGGTCTAACCGCTTCAATCACTGATAATAATGAAGCCGTCCCTGTAGAAAACAAGTATAGCGTTAATGATAAAATAGCTTTTATGGATTTAAAAAAGGCCTGTCCAATGGCTTTCTTTATATCTTTATTAAATTCTAAAGCTTCTGATAAAGTAGGTGTAGCACACTTAGTAGACTTCCACGTGTGTTCGGGTGGGACAGGATCTATATGGACGTCAAGGTTAGCAAGGGCTAATGGTGTATTGCATGTAAGTCAAGCTATGTATACCTCAGCCAAAAATAGCCATATTCATCATAATAGTATTTTTTTCCCTAGAGAGTTAATCGAGGACTTTGCAGAAGAAGGGCAGGGTAAATCTATATTTAATGTGTCATATACAATTAATGCAGTGGATTTTTTAAGTTTTTTTAAGAAGAACTATCGTGTTATTTCTAGCAAATGATACTATTTTAAGTTTTTTGAGTATTGTACATTGAAAATACAGTAACTCTATCTAGAGCCATTAGAAGATTTAAGCCAATAAGAATGACGCATAAATTTGCATAGAGGTAAGAGAGCTCAAAGAGCTGAATTGTCCTTACATTCCTAAAGATAGAGACAGTTATAGACATTAGTTTTAAGTCTGAAGTATTTTTCTTAACTACGAGTTCGCTTTAACGAGAAAGGTGCTATCAAAGTATCTTTAAAAGATATAATCAGTCGAGTTGAGTTAGCTATCAAGGTGACCCGCTCTTTAAAAGGGGTTAGTCTTAATGTAAATAATGGCTTAAACTTTAAAGGTTTATAGTTCGGAACCAAAAGTATAAATAATAAGGTGTAAATATGTATTTATTAGACTGCACACTTCGTGATGGTGGATATTACAACTCATGGGATTTCTCTCAAGAGGTTATTGAAGAGTACCTAGAAGCGATGGCAGCAGCAGGGGTCAATATAGTCGAGCTTGGTCTGCGTTCATTAAAAAATAGCGGCTTTAAAGGTGCCTCAGCCTTTACCACAGACGACTTCATTAATAGCCTACCTATTCCTGATGGCTTAACGGTTGGTGTTATGGTGAATGCATCTGAATTAGTAGGTGACACCCCTCAGCTGGAGGTGCTAGAAGCACTTTTTCCTGTATCAGCGGATGAGTCACCAGTAGATTTGGTACGTATTGCCAGTCATGTATATGAATTCGAGGGGGCATTGCAGGCTGTGAGCTGGCTAACAGACAAAGGCTACCGTGTTGGTTTTAACCTCATGCAAATCGCTGACCGTACCGAAGAAGAAGTCATTAAGCTTGCACAGCTTGCTAAAGAGTATCCCTTAGACGCGCTTTATTTTGCTGATAGCATGGGTAGTATGATGCCAGATGATGTATCCAAAATTATTAGCTGGTTACGTACGCATTGGGATGGTGCTCTAGGTATTCATACACACGATAACTTAAACTTGGCACTATCGAATACATTACGTGCTATATCAGAAGGTGTCACTTGGGTCGATGCTACCGTGACAGGTATGGGTCGTGGTCCAGGTAACGCACGTACTGAAGAGCTCGCTATAGAAGTAGCAGAGCTACGTGGTAAACCAACGAACTTAGTTCCATTGATGACCATCATTCGTAAGTACTTTAAGCCGATGCAAATCCAGTATGGTTGGGGCTCTAATCCATACTATTTCTTAGCAGGCAAGTACGGCATCCATCCTTCTTATATCCAGTCTATGATGGCAGATAGTCGCTATGATGAAGAGGACTTATTAGCCGTTATAGATTACTTGCGTAATGAAGGTGGTAAGAGTTTTAGTACTGCCACTTTAAATAATGCAAGAGAGTTCTATTCAACCGAACCACAAGGTAATTGGTCTCCTCAAGAAGCTTTTGCTAATCGTGATGTGCTGCTATTAGGGGCGGGTCCTGGTGTTTCACGGCATAGAAATGCCTTGGAGAGCTACATTAAAACGCATCAGCCTGTTGTGATCGCTTTGAATACCCAAACAGGTATTGATGCTGAGCTAATCGACTATCGTATTGCTTGTCATCCAGTGAGGCTTTTAGCAGATGTAGAAGAGCATGTATCATTACCGCAGCCTCTCATCACACCGTTTTCAATGTTACCGGAGGATTTACAGTCTCAACTTTCTAACAAAGAGATTAAAGATTTTGGTATTCATGTTGAACAAGACAAGTTTGCTTTTCAGAAAAATTATTGTACGGTACCGTCTTCTTTAGTAGTTTGCTATGCCTTAGCAGCGATCACTTCGGGACAAGCTAATCGTATCTGGATTGCAGGTTTTGATGGTTATAGTGCTGATGACCCAAGAGCTATTGAGATGAAGAAAGTATTACGTTTATATAAAGAGTGCTCAGACTTAGCAATCACTGCAATTACGCCCACTACTTATAATCTACCTACTCAATCCATCTATGCGATGTAAATGACATGACAAAAGCTGTTGTAATTATCCCTGCTAGATACGCCTCGAGTCGCTTTCCTGGTAAGCCTCTAACCCATATCTTGGGTAAGCCTATGATTCTGTGGGTCGCAGAGTTATCTGAGAAAGCAGTAGGTCATGATAACGTGTATATTGCCACAGATGATGATCGTATCGCTGATGTGGTAATTAGTGCCGGTTATCAGGCTGTAATGACATCTACTAGCTGCTTGACAGGTACGGATCGTTTAGCAGAAGCTGCTAAACAGATTGATGCAGATATTTATATCAATGTGCAAGGTGATGAGCCTATCATTAATCCTAAAGATATCATTCGAGCAGTTGAGTTAAAGAAACAGAATATGGATTCTATTATTAACGGCTATTGCTGGTTAAGCCAAACGGAAGACCCTAACAGTGTCGATATTCCAAAGGTGATTACCACAGAAAGTGATCAGCTAGTGTATATGTCAAGAGGTGCTATCCCAAGCTTTAAAGCAGCTAAAGACGCACCTACCGGTTACAAAAAACAGGTTTGTATTTATGCCTTTACTAAAGAAGAGCTTTTATGGTTTTCTGATTTTGGTCGAAAAAGCACATTAGAAGCCTGTGAAGATATCGAGATTTTACGTTTTCTAGAAGCAGATAAGTCGATTCTTATGTATGAAACACACCCTGGTAGTTTGGCCGTTGATAAAGCAGAAGATGTTTTAGCAGTAGAAAGCGCAATGAGAAAGGATGGTTATGGAGATTAATAACTATAAAACTATTATCTTCGACTGTGATGGCGTGGTGCTCAACTCTAATAAAGTCAAGACTCAAGCATTCTACAATACGGCTTTAGCATTTGGCCAAGCTGCTGCAGAGCGTTTGGTCAAGTATCATGTAGAGCGTGGTGGTATCTCTCGTTATAAGAAGTTTCAGTGGTTTATCGATAACCTAAATGAAGATGATTTAGCTCAATCAAAGGATCAGCCAAATTTAGACAATCTGTTGTCAGGCTATGCAGAAGAAGTATACAAAGGTCTGCGGAGTTGCCAGATAGCAGACGGCTTAAATGAATTGCGAGAGAAAACTAAAGACAGTATATGGCTGATTGTATCTGGCGGTGATCAAGCTGAGCTTCGTGAGTTATTTGCTGAGCGTGATATTGCTAAGTTTTTTGACGGCGGTATATTCGGTAGTCCTGATAGCAAGGAAGTCATTATGAATCGCGAGCGTGAGCAGGGTAACATTAAGTCACCTGCTGTCTTTATTGGAGACAGTCAGTACGACTATACGGCTGTCAAAAGCGTTGGAGATACTGACTTTATCTTTGTTACTGATTGGAGTGAGTTTGATGATCATGTGCAGTTTTTTGGTGATAAATCATCTGTGATTGTACTGGATAATATAAGTTGTATTGATTAATCACGGTTTTAGTATAACGCTGGTAAGGTACTTAAATAGTGATAAAAAAAATTAGTATATAGTCAGTCCAAAATATAAAAGGTACAATACTTTTAAACCAAGCAAAGAGAAATATAAAAGATGACCTACTCAGCAGATTTTCGAGCACAAGTTATCAAAAACATTG
>NZ_JAATTV010000002.1 GCF_013414195.1 Psychrobacter sp. BI730 | reverse complement strand
AAGCAGAGTTATGAAAATACGGTCGCTCTTGCTTGTGCTTATATCTGGCTCAAATTATGAATGTTCAACACGCCCTAGTAAAATGATTGAAAATTTCTATTATCAAGGGATTGTATCAAGACATTTGGCACCGTAATATAGGGGCACACTTTTTGATGCTAGCAGATTATGACGACTATTTCACCGACACGTGTGTCGATGTATGATTTTTTATATCATGATACCCAGCCTATGCTGTCACTTTTGGCCGATGCGGCACAGCTCTCTCTACCGCAAGCTCGCTTAGGGATGGATGCCAGTCTACAAGCCATCGTAAGTGCATTGCTCGCCTATCAGCAGCGTCATCAGGGACAAGCAGTCAGCAAAAAGCTGTTTGGTCGTGGTGCTGTCAAAGAGTTACGACAGTATAACTCAATGAACTTTGCCACCATTAGCGCCACACTCTACCATCGTCACGATGCAGCAGATGCTGTATTTAGCGATAATGCCCGTGTCATAAAGGCAAGCGAACATATCGCTGAGAAGATTGATGCAACGACGCAGCAGGCTCAAACTCTACTCACCTCTTTATGCGTGATTGTACTGCGTGAATTGGCTATCCTGACAGAATACAGTCAACTAGACAGTGATGAGATCAATAAATGGTTTGCACTACAACCACAGTTTTTATCAACGGCCCGATTTAGCCCAGAGCATACGCATACCTCATCTGCTGAGACAGAAAGCAATAGTGACCTGCCCGAATCAACTACTAAAGCTGTTGAAGCGATAGAGAATAACTCAGAGAGTAATGCGGAACGTACTTTATTAAATGCTGAGCAGTTATCAAGCACTCCACCTTCTTTTGATCCTTACTGGTATGAACTGTCTGGATTCAAACCCGAAAACTATGAACCTGTGCAAGACATGCAAATGGCGACAGGCAATTACCTAAAAGCCATTGGACGCTCACCTGACAATCTACAGCAAGGTCGTCACAACGATATGCTAGTATTTACCGAGATGCATGCCGTTGCCTTACCACATCAACGCTGGCTGCTACAATTAGCCAAAATATCAGATATCTATCTCAGTCGAAATCGACTACGCGTTAACTCTGAACCAGCCAATCCACCTAAACCGCCTTTAGTAAGTTTGGGACTAATCGGCGGCAATAACGACAATACGCCAACCACCACTAGTGAAAAGCCTATCGAATATGAGGCTTCCACACCACTATGGAAAAATCCTGTCATTCTTATCATCATACTTGTCGTTGGTGTCCTTGGTGCACTCGCTACCTTGAAATACCAATCGCAAAAATCTGACGGTGCGATCCTGGCAACTGAAGAAGTGTTAGAACAAGATGCTATTGATGAGCGTCAACAGCAAGATGTGGCCATTGTAATGGTAGATGAAGACGAACCTGACGCTGCAAATACAGAAAAATCTGAGTAAAGCGTTTTACTTTTGAAATAGCTACCCTCAAAGCAACCGTTTTAGCAACCATTTACTAGCCATAAAAAAAGAGACCCTATCAACATAGAGTCTCTTTTTTGTTGTGCGATCTAAGTTACGAATTGACTATAAGCAGCCCAAAAACTTACTTAGATAAATCGCGACCACGGCTAGCTTCGATAGCTAAACGTAGGCCATTTAGACGGATAAAGCCTTCTGCGTCTTTTTGATCATAAGCGCCCGCATCATCTTCGAAAGTGGCGATTTTTTCATCAAATAATGAATCGTCAGATTTACGGCCGACGACGCTCACGCTACCTTTATAGAGTTTTACGCGTACCGTACCGTTGACGTATTCTTGTGATTTGTCAATCAATGCTTGTAGCATCATACGTTCAGGGCTGAACCAATAGCCATTGTAGATGATTTTTGCATAGCGTGGCATTAGCTCATCTTTTAGATGGGCAGCTTCACGATCAAGCGTTAACGACTCAATACCTCGATGCGCTTTTAACATAATAGTACCCGCTGGCGTCTCATAGCAACCACGTGACTTCATGCCTACGTAACGGTTTTCAACGATATCTAAACGGCCGATACCGTGTTTGCCACCGATTTCGTTCAGCTTAATCATGACTTCATAAGGCTTAAGCGCTTCGCCATCGATAGCAACGATGTCGCCTTTTTCGTATTCTAGTTCTAGATACTGTGCTTCATCAGGTGCTTCTTCTGGGCTGACAGACCAGCGCCACATGTCATCTTCTGCTTCGGTATACGGTTCTTCTAGAACACCGCCTTCATAAGAGATATGCAGTAAGTTAGCATCCATTGAGTAAGGAGACTTTTTCTTATTGCCCGCATAATCGATTGCGATATCATGCTCTTCAGCATACTTCATCAAGCTTTCGCGGCTTGATAGATCCCACTCGCGCCAAGGAGCAATAGTTACTACGTCTGGTGATAAGGCGACTGCACCTAGCTCAAAACGAACTTGGTCATTGCCTTTACCAGTCGCACCATGACTGATAGCATCGGCGTTATGCTCTTTAGCAATCTCAACCAAACGCTTGGCAATCAATGGACGAGCAATAGACGTACCTAGCAAGTACTCACCTTCGTAAATGGCGTTAGCACGGAACATAGGGAATACATAATCACGAGCGAACTCTTCGCGCAAATCTTCGATATGGATATGCTTGATACCCATTGCTTGAGCTTTGGCTCGTGCTGGCTCAACTTCTTCGCCTTGACCGATATCAGCGGTAAAGGTGATTACTTCCGCATCATAAGTTTCTTGTAGCCATTTAGCGATGATTGAGGTATCAAGACCACCTGAATAAGCCAAGACGATTTTATTGATATTTTTTGGATCAAGTTGAGCCATGAAGAACTCCCATTATGAAATATAGTTTTAGAAAAGGCGACGATCAAATCGAAAGCAAGTCGAACGATAATTACCTGCTCAGTGTACATCATATTTACTATGGGCAAAAGTCTAACTGCCATAAGGCGTGCGCTTTTGACTTAAATTCTAGTCAACCTCATTTTTGCCACTAGGATTTAAACATCGTTTAAAGATAAGATATTAATCTTAGCTCGATGAATTATGTACAGATATCTAGCCTTATATTTAGTCAAGTGGGCAAATCTGTTATGATAGACCCACAGTATCACTCCCTTTTGTTTCCTTTATTTGACGATATAGAGCGCTTTGACACTATGACTGATTCGATTAGAGAATTGACCATCCTTCAGCCAGATGACTGGCACATTCATTTGCGTGAGGATCTCGCTTTGAGCACGACCGTACCTCATGCAGCAAGCAGTTTTAACCGTGTCATCTGTATGCCTAACCTGGTGCCTCCAGTCAAAAATGCACAAGAGGCTATTGCCTACCGCGCACGTATCATGGAGCAATTAGCAGCAAGTAACTTAAGTCTTGAGCGCAAGTCAGCTTTCGATCCGCGTATGACTCTATATTTAACGGATAATACCACTGCCCAAGATATCGAGTTGGCAGCGCAGTCAGGTATCGTACAAGCTGTCAAACTCTACCCTGCTGGAGCGACTACCAACTCCGCAGATGGCGTCACCAATATCAATGCCTGCGTCGATGTCTTTGAAGCATTAGAAAAGTACAACTTGCCACTACTGATACATGGCGAAGTGACACAAGACCATATAGATATATTTGATCGCGAAAAGCGTTTCTTAGATGAAGTGCTGGCACAAATTATCGTGAAATTCCCTACGTTGAAAATAGTAGTAGAGCACATCACTACCAGCGATGCGGCAGATTTTGTATTGTCACAAGGTAACCATGTTGCTGCCACTATTACGCCGCAGCATTTGATGTTTAACCGCAATCATTTATTGGTTGGTGGCATCAAACCACATTTTTATTGCCTACCTATTTTGAAGCGTGAAAGCCACCAAAAAGTGCTATTAGATGTGGCCACTAGTGGTAATCCAAAGTTCTTCTTAGGTACTGACTCTGCGCCACATGCGACAGACAAAAAAGAAGCCGCTTGTGGCTGTGCCGGTTGCTATAGTGCAGCCACGGCGCTGCCGTTATATGCGACTGCTTTTGATAGTGTTGGAAAAATAGATAAGTTAGAGGGCTTTGCTAGTCGTTTTGGTGCCCAGTTCTACGGTTTACCTCTGAATGAAAGTACTATCACGCTTGTTAACACGCCTATGCAAGTACCGACCGACTATCCTTATTTTGATGGTGCATCATTGACGCCCTTGATGGCAGGTGAGACGCTACCTTGGTCGATTAAGGCTTAATGCTCACAAAGCTTAGTATTCAAAAATGACCTATTATTTTATCCTATGATACTAATGATACCTTTGTAGTAAATTTCTTTGTACTAAAGGTTCAGTTAGTATCATAGGATGCTTATTTCTTATTCAATATATTAGTACGACTGATAAAAGTGATTTAACTTTATATGACCAATCAAAACATAGCGACCTTGCCTGACAAAGACCTATCAAACCCTAAATCTGCCAGTCTTGATGCTACTCTAAGCACTTCCGCTGAAGATGCAGCTTCAGCGACAGATGAGCAAGCGCCTATGGCCTTAAAAGACCGCTTTCGTAAGTTCTTGCCTGTCGTCGTCGACGTGGAAACAGCAGGTTTCAATGCCCAGACAGATGCCCTGTTAGAAATTGCATGTATTCCCGTCTTACTTAATGAGCAAGGTGTATTTTATCCAGGTGAAGCTTTTAATGCTCATATCGAGCCTTTTGAAGGCGCAAACTTAGAACCAAGTGCGCTTGCCTTTACGGGTATTGATCCTAAAAACCCAATGCGTAAAGCCATTGCAGAAGATGAAAAGACAGCATTGCGCCGCATCTTTAAAGGGTTAAAAGACGTACGCCGTGACGAAGAATGCCGTCAATGTGTCTTAATTGGACACAATGCCCATTTTGACTTGGCTTTTTTAAATGCAGCTGTGCTACGAACCAATAGCAAAAACCACAATCCATTTCATAACTTTTCAGTATTCGATACCGTAACCTTATCAGCATTAGCCTTTGGTCAAACTGTCCTAGCACGCGCTTGTAAAGCAGCAGGGTTAGAGTTTGATGGTAAGAATGCTCACTCAGCCTTGTATGACACTCAAAAGACTGCTGAGCTATTCTGTCATATACTGAATAACTACCCTATGTTGGCCAATGCGCTGCATAATGAAGACGCGAAAGAAGAGTCAACTGATAGCGACAGTCAATAAGTCACATATCCTATATTGCCAATCATACATAATAGTGTTATTTGTAATACTTGATGACTTTAACATCTTGATTTGGCAATCAATAGGGATATGATTGATATCATAATAAATAGACGGAACTATTTATTGATTACAGAAAGGTTGTTTTATTCGATATGAATAACGGTCTGATGATAAAATATCACTCTTAAGCGATGTAGTTATATCCTATAGATGGTTTAAGTTGCTCACACTGTCTTGATAGCAAGCACTATCAAGATTAATAGGAGGGACTTTATTATGGATCCACAGCTCAAGTTATGGGGCACCATTCTCGGTTATATGCTGCTTGCATTGACGATTAGTGCCTGTACTTCTTTATGGATTCGCTATCATTTAAAGCGAAATGACCTACATCCTCGTCGCGCAATTAAAAAAAGATATTTAATTTTAAAAAGACGTAGAAAAAGGCTTGACAGGAAGCGCCGTCGCTATTAAAATACGCACCACTTCAGCATAAATGGTGAAAGCAGTTGAAGTGTTGTTACTAGTCCCCATCGTCTAGAGGCCTAGGACACCGCCCTTTCACGGCGGTAACGGGGGTTCGAATCCCCCTGGGGACGCCACTATTTGGCGTCACTTGTTAGCACTATTGCTTAGCATTAGATTAGACTAACAAGCGTACCACCAAAAACCCAGTTCATGATTTATTATGAACTGGGTTTTTTTATGTCTGTCATTAAAAGCCAACTTATTCCTTTAAATAAAAAAGCCAGCATCAATTGAATGCTGGCTTTTTTATTTGGTTGTCTTATTAATTATAAATATAGCTTGGCTCAATGGGAAATTTATTCATATCTATCGATTACAAGAGTAACCATAGCAACGTAGCCACTATCATCAATCCCAATATCGTCTGGATTAAAAAGAACGCCTGATGCTGCCCTACAACTTTACTTAGAGTCACCCCTAGCGTGCTGTATTTGACAGGAGGCGTATCAACGTTACCTGTTCTCGTTTGCTCTTCATAGTAGCCTTGCAATATGTCTAAGAACTTCTGCCACTCATTAGAATCCCATTCATACGGCTTAAATGGCATTAACTTTTTAAGCTCAGGCTCTTTAGTCATCCAACGCTCAAGGGTAATCGAACGTAATGACCAACCGGCAAAACGGCGTTTGGTAATTTCAGAAAAATCTAAAATCTTTAATTCTTTATGTCGATCATCTACCAACAAACGATTTTTTAGATTGGTTAGTGCCTGCTCTGATCCTTCGACACACTGTAAAAAGTAGCCATTGCCATAGCAAAGAATACCCGTGACATTATCTATTTTATTGCGTTCAACCGCGGTCTCTGAGATATCATTAAGCGTGCTAGGACTTGAAAGACCAGTAGAGGTAATCCGGCTTATATATACAAGCTGGCAGAGATCTGTCGTTACTGGATTTGTTGAATCGTTGATTGTTGACAATCAGCTTCTCCCTATTATCAGGTAAATGTCGCTAAAACAATCATACTAACTTCAGAAAAAATATAGAGACAACATAACTAAGCGTAATTAATCGGTCTAATATATTATTGATTTTATAAGTTTTTATATTAATTGTATTAAGTTAGTTACATCATAGGTTAGTTTGGTCATTAAAGCAACCTATTACTGGACATAGGCCCGCTCAGACACAAAAAACATATGTAATAACCATATTATATTTCAAAGTAGATTATATATATTCTTGGTATAGGCTTTAGTAATAGTTAATTTTTTAGAATAGTACAGAAAAGTATAACGAGGATATAGTGGCTACTGAAGCCATAATACTTATCATGACCATTATTAAGCATAAAAGGAGTAAAACTGATGCTCGTTAACAGAAGTAGGATTGAGGCTAAGACTGAAGCCCCATAATCGCTGTTAACAGTACCGCATCATCAGGATAGGTCAGTTTTATATTCTGGCGACTACCAGAGACTAAGCGTATTGGTAAATCTAGTTGTTCAAAAGCACTGGCTTCATCTGTGATGCTTAGCTGATGTTCAAACACATGTTTTAAGACTTTTTTTAATTGACCTAAGCGGAATACTTGCGGGGTTTGTGCTTGCCACATGTTGCTACGATCAATGGTAGATTTGGTATAAGAATGTGGACGACTCTCTTCTACGGAGGTAGCTTGCTGATAGGAAGCTTTTAACGTATCGGCCACTGGTGTCGCTAGAATAGCGCCGTAAGGCTCCAACATCGCTGCTTCAATCACTTGATCGATATCTACATTCGGTACAGCGGGACGTGCTGCATCATGTATAAGCACCAAATCCGAATCATCAGCACCTGTCTGACTAATCGCTTCAACACCTGCCTGTACTGACTGCCAACGCTCTGCTCCGCCGACTGCATAGCGTACAGGAAGTGCAAACTCTAATTGTTGAGCCGTGCTGTCATCGGCTGATATGACCAATAGACACCTATCGATGTAATCACTACAAGCAAGTCGTGCCACGCTATGCTGCAACAGCGTCTGACCTTCTAGCATTGTATATTGCTTGGCAATAGACGCACCAAAACGGCTACCGCGACCAGCTGCGACGATCATGGCATGTATATTAGGGGTTGTATTCATAGTGGTGTACTCATGGTTTGAGCCCATGACAGTATATGTAAAGAGGAATAAAGCAGGTGTTAAGTATGATGAATGATGTCAGATAACAACATTATGATGCTGCATCATGAAAATTAATTCATGTCGTGAAAAATAGTGTATTCGTGAAAGCTAGTGTATTTATAAAGCTAATAGTTGCTGTGCGTGGTTGGTGCGGTGGATACTTGGACAAAAGTCTCATTGGGTTTGATTAAACCCAAATCTAAGCGAGCATGCTCTTCTACAGCCTCAAGTCCCGTTTTTAAATCTTGAACATCGGTGCGTAGTAAGTTGTTTGCTGCAACTTGATTGTCATTCAAACGTTGTTGCTCTTCGATTTGAGCTGTCAACTTATTGTGTTCAAAACGGCCATTTTCACCCAACCAATACTGATATTGCAATCCTAAAAGCACTGCAACGGCTAAAGCAAGTAGTATAAATTGGCTAAAATATTTCATAAGGTGATAACGCCAAACGGTATAAAAGAGGATAGTAAAATTTAAGCTGATTAGGCGATATACAAATGATTATATATCGCCCAAATATTGACTTCAGCTGATGAGTTTAGGCTTTTTAGCGTACATTACTTAACATATATTGCACGCCAAAGGGCCTTTCAGACTCTTAGCCACGTAGACCGATAAATTCTTCACGGCCACGATAGCTTGCGCGTACTTGCTGCTCAATACGTAGCAATTGGTTGTACTTCGCTACGCGGTCTGAACGGCATAGTGAGCCAGTTTTAATTTGGCCTGCAGCAGTACCAACTGCCAAATCTGCAATGGTGCTGTCTTCAGTTTCACCTGAACGATGTGAAATGATAGTTGCATAGCCATTTTTCTTAGCCATATAAATCGCATCTAGCGTTTCTGACAAGGTACCAATTTGGTTAAATTTAATCAAAATAGCATTGGCAATATGCTTATCAATACCTTCTTGCAAGATTGCAGGATTGGTTACAAACAAATCATCACCAACCAATTGGACTTTATCGCCAATCTGCTCGGTCAGATATTTCCAGCCATCCCAATCCGACTCATCAAGACCATCTTCGATAGAGATAATAGGATACTGACGTGCCAGCCCAACTAGATAGTCTGAGAACCCTTGGCTATCAAAGGCCTTGTTACCTTCGCCTGCCAAAACGTATTGACCGTTTTTGTAAAACTCACTAGCTGCACAATCTAGCGCAAGGTGGATATCTTCGCCAGCTTTGTAGCCGACTTGTTCTATCGCTTGCATGATAACCGTAATGGCTTCTTCGTTGCTACGTAGGTTTGGTGCAAAACCACCTTCGTCACCAACGGCAGTGTTGAGACCTTGTGATTTCAACACAGACTTTAAGCTATGGAAAATCTCTGCACCAGCACGTAGTGCTTCTGAGAAGCTTGTGAAGCCTACAGGCTCAATCATAAACTCTTGGATATCAACCGTGTTGTCCGCGTGCTCGCCACCGTTCAAGATGTTCATCATCGGTACAGGCATGGTCAACGACGTTTGATTGCGTAGATTAGCGATGTATTGATGTAATGGCAGATTCTGTGATTTGGCTGCCGCTTTGGCCGTAGCAAGTGACACAGCTAGCATAGCATTAGCACCCAAGCTTTCTTTGTTTTCTGTACCATCTAGCACAATCATGGCATCATCAATCGCCTGTTGCTCAGTCACATCTTTGTCAATCAAGGCACTGCGGATTTGACTGTTGACATTAGAAACGGCTTTTTTGACGCCTTTACCCATAAAGCGGGTCTTGTCGCCATCACGTAGCTCAAGCGCTTCACGTGAGCCTGTTGATGCGCCACTTGGAGCAGCAGCACGGCCGACAGTACCGTCAGCTAAGATAACATCAGCTTCGATAGTTGGGTTGCCGCGCGAGTCTAAAATTTCACGAGCGCGAATGTCTTTAATTGCGGTGACGTTGTTGGTTTCTTCAGCGTACATAATGTCTGTTAATTCCTTTGGTCATGCCAAGTTTGTGAGATAAATAACGGCAGCTAGCATACAAAAAAGATAAAGCAAAATATCATATAGCGCGTAGTCCTAAAAACCCTTTATACCTTTCTATTTTTTGGCTATCGTTACTTAGCAATTAGAGGGATATAAAGCAGATTAATAGTCGGCTATAGTGCTTGGCATCATAGCATATATTTTACCAAACTTCTCTTATCTTACACCGACTTGCCGTCATAAAAACAATCTTATAGATACATATATGCGATGGTCGCCTCTTTTATATTTGTAGAATACCTAAGCAAATATGATAGCTACTATTTCGCTATGCGCTTATTATCCGTATGAGAGGTTGATACCGTATTATCTAGCTCAACCTCTGTCTTAAACCGTGTCAATCGTAGTGCATTCATGAGTACTGAGATGGAGCTAAGCGCCATAGCAGCGGCTGCAATCATCGGATTTAAAAACCCAAATGCCGCAAGCGGAATACCAAGACAGTTATAAATGAAGGCAAAAAATAGATTTTGTTTAATATTGCGTAGCGTTGCTTGAGCGATTTTTTGTGCCGCATCGATATGCATGAGCGACTCACCCATTAGACGTGCAGAGGCACTATGCTGAGCGACATCAGTCCCCTCAAACATCGCAAAACTGGCATCGGCAGTAGCCATCGCTGGCGCATCGTTGACGCCGTCTCCTGCCATCGCTACCTTATGACCAGCAGTTTGCAATAGTGCAATTTGACTGGCCTTGTCACGCGGGCTCATTTTGCCATAAGCCTTATCAATGCCCAACTGCCCTGCTACATGATCGACGACGGACTGCTTATCACCACTCATCAAAATGACATTGATACCCACATCTTGTAGCGCAGTGATTGCTTGCGGCGTATCTGCCTTTAAGTCATCAGCTAGGGCAAACGCACCTAATGGCTCATCATTGATACTAATCGCAACGGTACTGGCAATTTGCCATACTTTTGGCATGAATCTTGGCAACGTCAAGTTCGCAAACTCTGCCGTACCCACTTTTACTAATCCAAGCCCTTCGATATTTGCTTGTATACCAGCGCCTTTTGTCACACTGATGTCAGTCACATTAAATAGAGACAGTTGACGTTCTTTAGCTGTGTTTACCAGAGCAGTTGCTAATGGATGACTGCCATGCGCCTCGACACTGGCCGCAATCTGCAATACATCGTCCACAGCAAGCGATTTATCCACCATGACATGATCGACGATAGTAGGCTTGCCAATGGTCAATGTACCTGTTTTATCGAGTACTACCGTATCTATATTACCTGCTGCCTCAAGACTTTGTGCATCCTTGAACCACACACCATGACGCGCGGCAACGCCCATACCAGCCATGATCGCCGCTGGCGTGGCCAAACCAAGCGCACAAGGACAAGCAATAACCAACACCGATACTGCGTGCATTAGTGCAGTATCAACCATACCTGTCAGCCACCATGTGACTCCAAAGGTAACCAACGCAATCGTTACCACTACAGGGACAAAAATAGCCGTTACTCGATCCGCGAGACGCGCTAGATTGGCTTTTGAACCTTGTGCATCACTCAATGCTTGCACCATATCACCCAGCTTAGTATCACCGCCCTTCGCACTGACACGGTATAGCAGACTGCCATTCTCTACCAAAGCGCCTGCCAGCAACCCATCGCCTTGCTCTTTTTTGAGGGCTACCGACTCACCAGTTAAATGACTCTCCACGCACCAACCGCTGCCTTCTATGACGGTACCATCTGTAGCGACGCGGCTTCCTTGCTTCGCACGTAGGACGTCACCTACTTGTACATCAGATAACGCAATATTATGAAATTCACCATTTGGCTGCTGCTGCTCTACTTCATCAGGTGTCAATGACAATAATAAATCAATACTGTTTAGGCTGTGCTTCTTGGTACGTTCCTCAAGATATTTACCTGTACGTACAAAGGCAATGACCATCACCCCTGCTTCAAAATATACGGCTGGGCTATTACTCGCACCGTGTTCGCCCAAATGCCCACTTTGCAATAGACTGTTTAAAGTACCATCGCCATGCGTGAGCCAAAGATAAGTCGAATACGCCCATATCGTCACTGTACCAATGACCACCAACACATCCATATTGGCAAGGCCGCCCTTTATAGATGCCCATGCGCTCTTATAAAATGGTAACGCTAAACCAAACTGTACTACAGTCGCTAAAATAAATTGAACCCAGACTGGCGGCATCCACGCCATGCCAAAACCCGTCAACATACCTGCCATACCCACTAAAAATGGCACCAAACAAACCCATAATCCGATCAAACGCCATGGGTATTGAGTGGCGGTATCTTCGTCAGTCTGAGCAAATAAGCTATCGGCTGCCTGCACATTAGCGACAAAGCCTGTTTTATTCACCCACTCCGTCACCTGTTCGGGCGTCGTTTGGGTCGGATCATAATCGACATTGGCAGTCTCGCCAGCAAAACTTACACTTACCTCGTACACCGAAGGCTTTTTGTTAAGTACTTTCTCGATTCTCGAGGCGCAGGCCTGACAAGTCATGCCATCAATCGCCAATTGCAAATGCGCGCGTTGCGGTGTCAGTGGCGTGTTGGACTCAACATCAGTTTCGACATCATAAGACTCATCTTTGGTAGTACGGGTGGTATCGTTCATAAATAAAACTCGTCATGGTGCCTATAAATTTGTAGGAACCACGATAAAATATCAGTGGGTGGGCAAACAATTCAAATAAAGCAATTGGGTTATATTGTATTCAGTATGAGTATTTTAGACAAAGTAGCAATGTAGCAATGTAGCAATGTAGCAAAATATTGAGGCTGAATACTCATAATCGTTAATCATTAAAAAACCAGCTATCATGCTTGTAATAACATGTTAGCTGGTTCTGTAAATAAGTGATGAGATTTATGAGTTAGCAACTGTCGCCTCAAATCCCGCATCTTCAATAACTGAAGCAATAGCCTCTGCACTGGTTTTGCTATCATCAAAGGTTATCGTCGCTAGGTTATCGGCAAGGTCAACAGTAATAGTCTCTAATCCATCAATATCGGCTGTTGCCGTATGTACGCTTGCTACGCATCCGCCACAAGTCATACCGTCAATTTTAATAATACGTGTTTGATCTGCCATATTGGGCTCCTTATTTTTATTAGTAATGAGCAACTCTAATAGTGATTCTGTTAATACTTACTTTGACACCTTTTAAGTTATCAAAGTAAGAGCAACTATCAAAGCTACATTAAATAAGCATAAGCCCTATTATCCTCGACAACAAGACTGTTTGGTTGTTGCTTTATTAACGAGATGCTATTAACGAGACAGTAACTTATTAATAAAAATGTAAAAGAGCGCATCAACAAATTTATAGCAATAGCTATTTTTAATTATAAATCGTTATGGTGCGGGTTCGGGTTCTGTGGTGAATCAATCGGAAATGGCTGAGTCACATAGTCCACCATACTAATCGCTGCCGTTAAGGCATGGATACTAGTATCTGTATCATCATAGCTTACCGTTGCAACATTATGCTTAGGATCCAAATTAATAGCCGTCACGCCTGAGATGTTCTTAAGCACAGTCATTATGCTATTTAAGCCTTCTACATCATCGATATTTTCTATGCTTACTTGCGCCATCTGAATTGCCATTGTATAGCCCTCTTATCACGTACCGTATCAATGAGTATCCAATACTTCAAAACCTTTGACCAAATCATCAATTTGCTTAAGCTGACGTAAGAACGGCTCTAGTTGACTCATACGCAACGCACATGGACCATCACATTTTGCAGTTTCTGGGTTTGGATGCGCTTCTAAAAATAAACCTGCCAACCCTGTGGCCATACCTGCACGGGCAAGCGTTGTAATCTGCTCACGACGTCCACCAGCACTATCACTACGTGCACCTGGTTGTTGTAAGCTATGCGTCACGTCAAAGAATACGGGGATATCCATCTGCTTCATGGTATCAAAACCAAGCATATCCACGACCAGATTATTATAGCCAAAAGCACTACCACGCTCACAAAGTATCAATTTATCATTACCACCCTCTAGGCACTTATTGACGATATGACGCATCTCATGAGGGGCCAAAAACTGCGCCTTTTTGATATTAATAATGGCATCTGTTTTTGCCATCGCATGCACTAGGTCTGTCTGACGTGACAAAAATGCAGGTAGCTGAATAATATCAGCCACTTCAGCAACTGGTGCTGCTTGATGTGGCTCATGCACATCAGTGATAATCGGTACTTGGAATTTTTCTTTGATCTGACCTAACCAATCGATACCCTGCTCTAAACCAGGACCACGATACGAATGCAGACTTGAACGATTGGCTTTATCAAAGCTCGCTTTAAAAACATAGCCGATACCCAAGCGCTTGCAAATATCAACATACTGTTCAGCGATCTCAAATGCCAATTCTTTAGACTCTAAAACATTCATACCACCGAACAATACAAACGGCTGGTCGTTACCAATGTTAATCGTATCGTTGTTAGGAGTGTTGAGCGTGATATGTGATTGTGCGGTCAATAAATTTTCCATGAAGCCACTACCTCTTATTTTGTTATTAATATCTCTATCCCATATTGTAACCGATAGGCTGATTAAAAAAAGTATACAAGCGTAATTAGAGATTATTAATGAGGATATTGACTGTTTAATAATGTCCAGCAGCTTGGATTAAGCAAAAAAAAGACCAATCCGAAGATCAGTCTTTTTTATAATAAACGCTTTCAATATAGATTACATTTTGAGAGCTATTTTGCTTCGCTATGGTTCTTCGCGGCTTTTACAAAGCTATTAAACAATGGATGACCACCACGTGGTGAGCTAGTGAACTCAGGATGGAACTGTACAGCAACAAACCATGGGTGCTCAGAAATCTCAACCGATTCTACCAAATGCTGCTTGGCAGAATAACCAGATATGGTCATACCTGCTTGCTCTAGCGGCTCGATATAACGGTTATTCATCTCATAGCGATGGCGATGACGCTCAGTGATATTACTCGCACCGTAAATTTGGCTTAGCTTACTGCCAGAAACCAGCTCTGCTTGCTGTGCGCCTAGACGCATCGTGCCACCCAAGTCTGAATCATCACTACGAATCTGTAGCTCGCCGCGCTCATCTAACCACTCAGTGATCAGACCAATGATAGGCTCAGCTGTCTTACGATCAAACTCAGAAGAGTTGGCGTTAATATTAAGTACGTTACGTGCATACTCAATCACAGCCAACTGCATACCAAGACAAATGCCCAAATACGGAACGTTGTTTTCACGAGCATAAGTGATGGCTTTTATCTTACCCATCGTACCGCGCTCACCGAAACCACCTGGCACTAATACCGCATTGGCATTGTTTAACTGTGCCAATAAGCTATCATCACTCTCTAGACGCTCCGCATCGATATAATCAATCTTGACGTCTACTTTATGAGTGATACCTGCGTGAAGCAATGCTTCGTTAATAGACTTATAAGCGTCTGGAAGCTCGACGTATTTGCCAACCATCGCAACAGTAACTGTTCCTTCTGGATTCAACTGTGCTTCAACCACTTTGTCCCAATCGCTCAAATCAGCTTCAGGCACATCAAGACCGAAACGCTCACAAATTAGATCATCAAGATCTTGCTCGTGTAATGTACGCGGTATCTGATAGATACTTTGTGCATCTTCACACATAATGACCGCACGCTCTTCAACGTTGGTAAATAGTGCGATCTTGCGACGGTTGTCTTGTGAGATATGATGATCAGAGCGGCAGATCAGGATATCAGGCTGTAGGCCGATAGAACGTAGCTCTTTTACCGAATGCTGCGTTGGCTTGGTTTTGGTCTCACCCGCACTAGCAATATAAGGTACTAAAGTAAGATGCATTAGCATGGCTCTATTACGGCCAAGCTCTACTTGCATCTGACGTACGGCTTCCATAAATGGAAGTGATTCGATATCACCAACGGTACCGCCAATTTCGATAATAGCGATGTCATACCCTTCGCCACTGGCAAGGATTTTGTTTTTAATTTCATCAGTAATATGCGGAATAACCTGTACAGTACCACCTAGATATTCACCACGGCGTTCTTTATTCAACACATTCTGATAAATACGGCCACTGGTAAAGTTATTACTCTTACTCATTTTTGAGTGACGCAAGAAGCGCTCGTAATAACCCAGATCTAAATCGGTCTCTGCGCCATCTTCAGTGACGAATACTTCACCATGCTGAAACGGGCTCATCGTACCTGGATCAACGTTAATATACGGATCCATTTTGGTCATCGTGACAGTCACGCCACGTGCTTCTAAGACCGCTGCAAGAGAAGCTGCGGTGATACCTTTTCCTAGTGAGGACACTACCCCACCGGTCACGAATATAAACTTGGTCATAGTACTCTGTCGGTAATTGGTAAAGAAGGATTTTACTAAAAATACGCCATAAAATATAGGGCAAAAATGCAAACTGTCTGAAACTCTTATGTTTTCGTGCTGGTAGCAAACATTTTTCTATTATTAAAACGCTGCACAACAAAAAACTCACCCCGAAGGATGAGTCTTTATGAATAACTTTACAACAATCTAATTTAGAATTTGTATTCTAAACCGCCGCCGATAGCGAGTAGATCGTAGTCAGCACCACCAAGGTCAGCTGAGTTTTGACCAACATAAGCATGAGCAATCATATTAGGCTTATAAGCATATTCACCACCAACTACGATTTGATCAGAATCAGCGTCATCAAAGCCAAGCAAGTTGTCAGTGTTATTGTATTGAATATAAACAGCAGCTGGCTTAGCGAAGTTATTTAGGCCCATCTTAGCACTAACAACTAGACCTTTTTCTTTATCATCGCCTCTGTTAGCTGCATCACTATCAAAATCAGCTACTTGATATAGAGCGCCAAGTACTACAGGAGCTGCCATATACTTGCCTAGATCAACAGTAGCCGTACCACGGATTAAGTCGCCAGAAAGGTTAACATCTTTATCATAAGCAACACCAAATGTAACACCAGTACCAGCATCATACATTGCTGCAGCAGCAAAGCCATTGTCACGATCACCGCTATCAGAGACAAAAGACTCATCAGCTTTATACATAAGTGCAACATCTAACGGTAGGTTGTTATATTTAGGCGCTTTCCAGATAACTGAATTATTACGGCGACCGCTATCAACCATGTTATAGCCGTTTTCGTTTTCTTCAAGCTGATTTGAGCCTAGGTTATCCCAAAAACCACTACCAGCAGTCACAACGTTATTTACGTAATCAACAACTGATGTATTACGACCAACGCGGATTTCACCATAGTTATCATTATTCAAGCCTAAGAAAGTATCACGGCTTTTGAATGCAATATTGTTATCATCACCATCATTACCATCAATATTGATACCCACTTCGTACTGATAGATTACATCAGTATTAGCAGTAATTGCTTCAGAACCCTTGAAACCAAGACGTGAAGAATATGAGTTGACTTGGACGGCGTCCATATCGTCATCAGTACGAGACTCATCATCTAAATTAACGTAGTCCATACCGACAAATGCTTTACCATAAACGGTTGGTGCGGCATTGGCTGCTGATACAGATAGGGCTGCGATTGCTGTAGCTAAAAGTAGTTTTTTCATGGGGTATCTCCACTTTACAATTGTAGTAATGAGCAAGCTGTTATTAGCTGGCGCCCATAATGGTATCGTCACAAATCCTCAAAGATATAATGTGTAACTGGCTACCGAGATTAGTCAGAAACAAGTGTGGCGAAGTTCTATTACAGTAAGATGAAAAAAACCATGATTTACATAACTGGGATTAAAAAAGTAACTGCCATGTAATCTTTAGTTTTTATCCTTCCATTGCGTAACATCCGTTACCAAACTCATACTTCGAATACAAGCATAACAACTTTGACATAATTTGCAACATATTTTTTTGCCTTTTCGATACAACTATTATCAAATAACAGATACTTTATTTTATTTGAACGATTGTTAAAAAACTTCCGCTTACTCAATTAGATACGAATAATATTGGTTAATATGATTACTAATATTCTTAAATTTTTATAATAAACATCGAATAATAGTCCAAAATAAAGCGCTATTTACTAAAAAATAAATAGCGCTAATTAAGAAGTTAATAATCTATTTGAACAAATATATCAGTTACAAATGAGCGAGACTGAGTGGCATACTTGCTCATCAAGTATGCTCAAATGCCTGTCATATTTAGTCTATTGTTCTAAGCGTTTGCTTTAAGATCCAAACGTGCTTGATGCAACAATGGCTCAGTATAACCACTAGGCTGTGCGCGGCCTTTGAATACTAAATCACAGGCTGCTTTGAACGCGTAAGAGCTATCAAAGCTATCTGCCATTGATTGATAGTCATCATCGCCTGCATTTTGCTCATCGACGACCTTGGCCATGCGTTTCATCGTATCCATCACTTGCTGCTCACTAACCACGCCATGATGCAACCAGTTGGCAATATGTTGGCTTGAGATACGCAAAGTAGCACGATCTTCCATGAGACCGACATCGTTGATATCAGGCACCTTGGAGCAACCAACGCCTTGATTTACCCAACGTACGACATAACCCAATATACCTTGAGCATTGTTTTCAAGCTCTTGCTGCTTCTCTTCATCAGTCCAGTCGGTATTTTTCGCTAATGGGATGGTCAAGATGTCATCCAAGCTAGCACGCTCGCGTGATTTTAGCGTGTCTTGTACATCAGCTACGCTCACTTGATGATAGTGTATGCTATGCAAGGTAGCGCCCGTTGGTGATGGTACCCATGCAGTGCTAGCACCAGACTTAGGATGAGCGGCCTTAGTATCCATCATCTCTTTCATTTCATCAGGCTTGGCCCACATACCCTTACCTATTTGCGCACGACCTTGTAGGCCTGTCTCTAGACCGATATCGACGTTCCACTGCTCGTAAGCAGGCTGCCATGCTTGCGACTTCATCTCGCCTTTTGGTACAAATGGACCTGCATTCATGCTGGTATGCATCTCATCACCAGTACGGTCTAAGAAACCTGTGTTAATAAAGATAACGCGCTCTTTGGCTTGGCGGATTGCTTCTTTTAAGTTCACCGTCATACGGCGCTCTTCGTCCATGATGCCGATTTTAAGCGTATTGCGCTCTAGACCTAATAGATCCTCTGATGCATTAAATAAGTCATTGGCCATTTTAACTTCTTCAGGGCCATGCATTTTTGGCTTCACAATATACATTGAGCCTTGACGCGAGTTTGATAGCTCGTTTTTGCCTTTGATATCATTAAGTGATAATAGTGGCGTGATTAAACCATCCATTAAGCCTTCAAATATCTGCTCTTGACCATCGCCCAAATCGACTAAGATCGCAGGGTTCTGCATTAAGTGACCGACGTTACGAATTAATAATAACGAACGACCTGGCAAGATCAGCTTGCCACCGTCTGGTGTGTTATATTCACGATCTGGGTTTTGCTTACGTGTACGCGTTTTGCCGCCTTTTTCAAAGGTTTCTTGTAGGTCGCTATTCATTAAGCCAAGCCAGTTACGATAGACTTCGACTTTTTCTTCTGCATCTACAGCAGCGACTGAATCTTCACAATCCTGAATGGCTGTCATGGCTGACTCAAGCAGTACGTCCTTGATGTTTGCTGGATCGTCTTTACCCACTGGATGATTACTGTCGATTTGAATCTCAGCATGCAAGCCGTTGTTCTTCAACAGTACACCTGTAGGAGCTTCAGCGTCACCGACAAAGCCGACAAACTTAGCCGTATCTTTTAACTCGGTACTGCTATCACCTTGTACGACCTCGAGCTTGCCATCGACTACTTTAAAGCCAGTCACATCATTGTAAGAACCTGATGCTAGTGTGAAGTGCTCATCTAAAAACGCTTTGGCGTAAGCGACAACAGCAGCACCGCGAGTAGGATTATAGCTACCACCCGCTTCTTGGCCATTATCACTGCTAATAACATCGGTACCATACAACGCATCGTATAAGCTACCCCAACGTGCGTTGGTCGCGTTAAGCGCATAACGAGCATTACGAACTGGTACAACTAGCTGCGGCCCTGCGATGTGCGCGATTTCATCATCAACGTTTTTGGTATCAACCGTAAACGCTTCGCCTTCAGGTAGCAAATAACCAATTTCTTGTAGAAATGTCTTATAAGCTGGATAGTCGATTTCGCCATCTTTTGCAGGATTATCTAGATGCCATTGGTCAATTTGCGCTTGAATCTTGTCACGAGTCGCAAGTAACGCTTTATTGCGCGGGGTAAACTCTTTAATAACCTTTTCGAAACCTGACCAATAATCGTCTGAATCCACACCGACTTTCGGTAGTACTTCGTTTTCAATAAAGTCATATAACTGCTGATCGATGGCAAGACTGCCTTTTTGAATACGATTGGTGTTAGAAGACTGGCTCATATTGTTATCCTTATCTGTTCGTGAGGGGTACTAATACTGAGTTGTGACAGTAACTGTTTAAGAGTTTTTAATCTTGTGAGGTTTAAACGTTCATATCTCATTCGTTGTGGAATCTTTGATTCTCTAATTTTTCTAAGAAGATATATCTACAAATTTGATGTTCTAGTAAAAGGCAATCTATTGATATTAGACTTACCCTTTACTAATAGTGAATCATAAAAATAAGACGAAATGCTTAAAGAGCAAAATCTCATCCTACTATCAAATAATAAAATTAACAAGGAAACACCATTCACTAAGTAAATACTTAGGCTGTTTAATAATGATAATGTATAAGTGGCCTGCTCTAGGAGCTATAATCATTATCTAGGAATTAGATGCAGCAAAATTAATATAAACAGTAAGTAATCATTGACACCTTTAATTATGCTTAAACGTTATCTATTAATAAACACTTATTGATGACTGTCAGTTATTTAGCATCGTATCTAGGTCAGACTAACGATATAATTACTCGTAACACCATTCATAAATAAAGCTTCCTTAAACTATGACTATCAATCAACAAGACCTCGCAACATTACAATCAATAGCAAATACTATAGATAACGATAGTATCGAAAAAAAATCTGTCGAAGAAAATGTTTCTCAAACTGTAAATAATAGTACTAGAACAGATTTAATCGAAAAAGAGCTGCCTGAAGAAGACAGTATCGATATTACGCATCTGCGCACTCCTATAAAGGTAGACTTATCTCCTGTTTATAACTTTTTAGGTGCTCGAACCACGCAATCTTGGGTAGATGCCGCGATTGCAAACCTACCTATGATCATTCAAGACCACGCTAACTGCGAAAAAAAGGCCGCTGGCACTGCCATGAATTTGATATTTCGTTATGAGTTCTCGTATGACTTGCAACGTAAACTGGCGCAGCTGATACGTGAAGAGATGCTGCACTACGAGCAAGTACTAGGTATCATGAATGAGCGCGGTCAAGAGTGGAAATATCTGAGTGCTGGGCGCTATGCTAAGGGTATGTTGAAGCACAAACGCACTTACGAGCCAGCAGCGATGGTTGATGTATTAATAATTGGGGCATTTATTGAGGCACGCTCTTGTGAACGTTTTGCCGCGTTGGCCGAAGTCATTGATGATGAACGCTTAGCGAAGTATTATCGTTATCTACTCAAGTCAGAGAGTCGTCATTTCGAAGATTATCTTGCACTCGCTCAATCATTATCAGATGAGAATATCGATGAGCGAGTTGCTTTCTTTAAGGAAGTAGAGGCTGAATTAATAAGTAGCCCAGATGCTGAGCTACGTTTTCATAGTGGTACACCTGCTTAAAACCCACGCCTTACCTAAATATGTCTACCTATATAATGTCGAAAGTAAAAATATAGTAAGCAAAAAAGGCACTGTGTTTGATACGAGTTATATACTCTTACCAAACACAGTGCCTTTCTGTTTATGTACAAATGCGTATTTATGTACAAATACTAATAGCTATTGATGTAGTGAGTTTTTACTTTTTATCTTCCATCAATGGACTGTCATACTGTTTATTACTTTTAGCGACATTATGCGGATCATGATCTTCCGTAGCCTTTTCTGCTGCGGCTGGATTTGCTTTTTGTAACGCATCATCAGGGACAATACCATTATTGTCATCTGCATCTTTTAAGTTATGATCACTATTGACGCTTTCATTATGTGAGTTATTCATTGGTACTCCCTACTATAATAATTACTCGTCTAACCCAAGAAACGCTATATATCTTTCGAAATTTAAACCTATCTAATCTTTTTCATCAGGATTTAAAATACGTGTTTGCGCATTATCAATATTGGCATAACGATTTAAATCATTAATACCTTCACTCTTGGGTGCTGCACTACCGACAGTATCTTCATTAATATTGTCATCGAATGCGGTACTACCTTCTTGATCACGACGATCTGGTTGGCGCGCTGGATTGTCATTATCATTCACGTGTTCTGAGTCAACCACAGATTCATCAAAAGTATCAGTTCCTTTGTTCTCAGTGGTATTTTTCTCAATTGCCCTATGATCGTCAGATCCTAGTACTTTTTTCTTGTCTATTGCTGAGTCTTTGGCTTGCATTATCATATCCTCTTTTTATATTTATAATTTTGTCGATTTGGTTAGCCCGCTATTATCTATAGTCCTTTACTCGTTACCTTTTTGGCTCAGGTCGTAGGCACTTAGTTCTGCTGCATTCTTGCCACCAGCTGGAAGATTCTCTTCTTTACGTGGATCAGCATAAACTTCGTCGGTCTCTTGTGAGTCTTGCTCAGGGCCATCGATTTCAGGCTTGTGCTTACGGCCTGCGTAGCTATCTTTAGGGTTTTCTAATTCGTTAGCAGCAGGGTCATCCACGATTACCTTTTCTTCTATTTCCGTTGCTTCTGTTGCTATAGGTTCTTGCATAGTCATGGCGCGTCCCTCGCTTTATTATTTATTATTGTCGTATATTAGGTCGGTGATTAATATTAGAAATTACTTATCAGTACGTAAGTCATCATCGATAAAAGGTGTTTGCTCTTCTTCGCTTAATGATTCAGGATCGTCGACTTTTTTATTCTCTGCTAAGTTCTTCTCAATTTCCTGACCATTTACCTGTTCTGCAGCTTGCTTGATATCTGAATTGTCATCGTTAGTAGTACTCATGGTTTATTTCCTATTCTTGTGATTTGATTAGACGGCTTTAGACAGTCAAATAGATATACATTTTGAACTTATACTAACGCCCAAATGAGTAACCAATACTTATCAAGTAGCGTCATAATTGATATTAATTATAGGTATGACCTTGGGTAATGCACCAGTGTACTGCCGTATCAATATGTGAATAATTGTGAGGTTGCAAGTCAGTTTGTAACTTTTGCAATTGGTGAGCACAAAAAACCAAGCACCAGTATTTACCAGTGCTTGGTCAGATAGATAATTGAATAGTTGATTATCACCTAAAGGTATCTTTGCAAATTAACTAGACTCTTCGACACGATTAATCGTTTTTAATAAATGCTCTTGTGCGACATGTGGCTCCTCACCTGCTGCTGGCTGTAGCTGCTGCCAAACGCCAGTGCCATCAAGTGTCCACGCTTGCGTATTATCCTGTAAGTAGTTAATCAAGCCATCTTGATAAATTTGCTTAAACAGTTTCTTGTTCTCAATCGGGAACGCCACTTCTACGCGATGGAATAGGTTACGATCCATCCAGTCTGCACTACCGCAGTATAAACGCTCATCGCCATCGTTATAGAAATAATAAACGCGCGTATGCTCCAAAAACCGTCCGATAACAGAGCGTACCGTAATATTTTCGGAGAGTCCTTTTACTTGCGGACGTAGACAACACATCGACCGAAGAATCAATTCAATCTTAACGCCTGCCTGCGAGGCATCATATAACTTATCAATGAGGCGGCGCTCAGTGAGCGCATTGGCTTTGATAATAATATGAGAACGTTTGCCCGCTTTGGCATGAGCGATTTCATCATCGATAAAGCTCATCAATTTCTCATGCAAAGTAAAGGGTGCATGTAATAGTTTTTTGAGGTTGGCAGGCTTACCCATGCCGGTTAGCTCTTGGAATATTTTGTGGACGTCTTCTGAGATATCAGGATCAGCGCTAAACAGACCATAATCTGTGTAGACCTTGGCATTGGCTGCGTGATAGTTACCAGTACCTAGATGGACATAACGACGGATTCGATCGTCCTCGCGGCGTACGATTAGCATGAGCTTGGCATGGGTCTTGTAACCAACGATACCGTAGACCACGACCGCGCCTGCTTCTTGTAGATAGTTGGCAACTGCGATATTAGACGCTTCATCAAAACGCGCACGCAGCTCGATGACGGCCGTGACTTCTTTACCATTGCGAGCTGCGGCTGCAAGTGCTTTGACGATTTCCGAATTGGTGCCTGAGCGATATAAAGTCTGTTTAATAGCCAATACTTTGGGATCGCTTGCTGCTTGCCAAAGTAAATTAATAATCGGAGAAAAGGCATGAAAAGGATGATGAACCAACACATCGCTTTTACGCATGGCAGCAAACATACTGGTCGATTTATCGGACTTATCCATTTCTCGGCGAAATGCCTTTGGCACGACATGAGTAAATGGCTGGTAGCGTAGCGCAGGAATATTAAAGTCAAATAGCAAACGCGTTAGATTGACAGGACCATTGACACGGTATAGCTGATTGTCATGCAACTCAAACTCATTAAGCAGATACTCACTGATATGTGTTGGGCAATCGGTTGTGACCTCAAGGCGTACCTTATCACCAAAGCGACGGTTTTCAAGCTCGCCTTCTAGTGCTTTGGCAATGTCTTCGACATCATCAGCCAAGTCTAAATCGGCATTACGTGTCAGCCTAAATTGATGACAGCCTGTCACACTCATCCCAGGGAATAGCTCACCGATATGCTCATGAATAATAGCGGATAGCATCACATGATGCTCTTTACCACCAGTTAGCTCATCTGGCAGACGAATCACACGCGGTAGACTGCGCGGCGCAGGCACAATCGCCAAGTTGATATCACGTCCAAAGGCGTCTTTGCCTTCTAATGTAGCGATAAAGTTTAAGCTTTTATTTACAAGACGCGGGAATGGATGCGCAGGATCAATACTAATCGGCGTCAATACGGGTACGACTTGCTCCGTAAAATAACGCTTCATCCATGCAGACTGCTCAGCGTTTAGCTCATCACGTTTCAAATAACGAATATCTTCGAGCGCAAGTGCTGGCAGGATATCCTCATTGAGAATACGGTACTGCTCACTGATAGCCGCATGAGTAATAATAGATATCTCGTTTAACACTTCGCTAGGACGCATGCCGTGAGCACTGGTCGATACATCACCGATGTTAAGCTTTTGCATGATACCAGCGACACGAATCTCAAAAAACTCATCAAGATTGGATGAAAAAATAATCAAGAAAAATAAGCGCTCAAGCAGTGGGTGACGCGAACTGGAGGCCTGCGCCAATACACGCAGATGAAACTGTAGTAAAGACAAATCACGATTGATATAACTGCTCGGTGAATAGCTGCCATCTGCTGAGCGTTGCCATTCAATTTCGGCCAAGTCATTCTGGCTATTATCTACACTAATCTCTTCACTAATATTGTCATTAGCGCCATCTTCAACATTATTAACGTCAATCATATCGTTAACATCACTACTGCCCTGATTACTAGTCATTTCTACCACGTCACTACTCCTTTTGCGTTATCGATACGCCGTCGTCTTTATACTATCGTCTTAAAGGTTATTAACTATTATTCTTTCCCGTTATTCTTGTTGTTAAGGCTTCTTTTAAAAGATTAAGACGCTTGCGGTAATACCGCATTTTTCATGCGTTTTTTGATAATACGTTGCTTGTTGCGCAAGCCTCTGTCACCTTGATTGTCTTCGTAATACTTCGGATTGGTAAGCATCCCAATGAGGAGCGCTGATTCGTCTCGGTTCAGATTGGCCGCAGATTTATCAAAATAATGATGCGCGGCGGCATCGATACCATAGATACCATTACCAAATTCTGCCACATTAAGATAAGCGGTCAAGATACGCTGCTTGTCCCACAAGGTCTCAATCATCACAGTAATGACAGCCTCTTCAGCTTTACGCACATAAGAACGATGCGAAGTTAGGAACAAGTTCTTTGCCAATTGCTGAGTAATCGTTGAGCCACCAGCAGACATTTTGCCTGTCTCTTCATTTTTCTTTTGCGCCGCTTTGATACCTTTAAAATCAAAACCACTGTGCTGACTAAACGTCGAGTCTTCACTTACAATCGCCGCTTGCTTGGCAGATTTGGCGATGGCATCGTACTCAGCCCATGTCTGCGTGACCGTGCCACCCGTTAGGCGATGCGTCAACATAAACATGCTGTTGTTAATCGGCTGCGTTTTCCAAATTAATAGTAGCCCAACGACCAATATATGGAATGCGACAACCAATAGCATAATTGCCAATAACAGACGTTTGATAAATGTGCCAAAACTTGCCATGCGCGATATCCGATTGGTTAAAAGGTAATAAGGTAAAATAGGTGACCTGTTGGCAAGTGTGAATCCGTGACCCTAAGCCCGTCATCAGTAATCACCAACAGCAGGTCATCTTACCTAATCTCACAATCGCTGTCATTATTTACCCCACTTCTTTATCATGTAATGAGCTATAAACAGTATTCACTTTTTATTTAAGGGTTTAAGATAAGTACTTTATAACAAGCATAAAAATAAGAGAATAAATATGCATAATGGTAATAATATAAAAGCACTGCGCGCACGTATTATTGAAGCGAGCCCAAATCTTTGCAGCGCTGAAAGTTCTGATAAGTGGTGGCTACTAGGGACCTCTGGTTGTCATTTGTGTGATATCGCTGAGCAAATACTTGCACAGTTTCAGTCGGTACAGCCAATCACTTACCAAAATGTCGATATTGCAGAATTTGATGAGGCGCTTATGATGGATTTTGCCACGTCTATCCCTGTGATTTTGACTCCATCAAAACGATTAGACTATCCATTTTCAGTCATGGATTTACAGCAACTGTTAGCTCACAACTAACGGCACTTTGTTTTGATGTTATAGAGCTTTTAAATTTCTTATATTAGAATATCTACCGCTAATTTTAGCTAGTATGGTATTTCAATATTTGCTAGACTACTTTTATATTCTGTTTGGTAAACTGATTATACTAATGCTAATGATTTACTGATCAATAATCTCAACTCTCTAACCTTGCACTCTGTTAAATCATATACATACAATTCTCAGCGAAAGCACCTAAGAGCAACTATTAGGGCGTGTTTAACACGCCTTAATAAATATAGTTAGCTGAATGTAAAACTGTTATGGATTTAAACGCGCTACTGGTATAAATTTTACTTGCGTGCTGCGTTCCCAGAGGCTGCGCAAAATTCATCCCAGTAGCGCTATGACATTTTTAGAGTGTATCGACTATAGTAATAACTTAGTATGACTTTAAAACCAGTAAAAAATAAGCTGGTATACACAACAATAAGGACTGTTAATAACAATAAGGACTGTTAATTATGTACACTTTCTTAGCCTTAGCGCCAATTCTCGTTGTATTCATACTACTCATAGTTATGCGCCTGCCAGCTAAGATAGCTATGAGTATTGCCTATTTGGTGACAGCTCTGCTAGCCTTTTTCATTTGGCACGCTAGTGGTGCTCAGGTAGCGGCTGCTACTGTTAATGGGATTATTGTGGCACTTACTATTTTATTCATTGTATTCGCAGCTATTTTACTGCTGAATACGCTGAAAGAAAGCGGCGCTCTTGTCGCCATACGTAAGGGCTTTATGGATATTTCACCTGATAGGCGCGTCCAAGCGATCATTGTGGCATGGTTGTTCTGCTCTTTAGTAGAAGGTTCATCAGGATTCGGAACACCATCTGCAGTGGGTGCTCCGCTGTTGTTGGCTTTAGGCTTTCCAGCGATGGCATCGGTCATGGTTATTCTTATCATTCAATCTACACCCGTATCATTCGGTGCAGTTGGTACGCCTCTACTACTTGGCGTTTGGTCTGGTATTACTGATAAACAAGATTTAGCACAGTCCATTGCCCCTACTACTGCCGAAAATTATTTATTACAGATTACAGCTAACGTAGGCCTTGTACATGCGCTTATTGGGTTTTTGATACCTTTAATTTTAAGTGCTTTTTTGACAAGGTTCTTTGGTGAAAAACGCTCCTTCATAGAAGGGCTTAAAGTATGGCCATTTGCCATTTTTGCAGGTCTTTGCTTTACTATTCCTTATTTTTTGGTTGCTAAATTTCTAGGGCCTGAGTTCCCTTCACTCATTGGCGGTTTCATTGGGTTGTTAATTGTACTTCCCGCTGCTAAGCGTGGTTTTTTGATGCCTAAAGATACTTTTGATTTTGCCCCTCGCGCAAAATGGGACAAAGACTGGCTGGGTACTTTAGACGAGGTAAAATATGATGATTCAGCAACCCCAAAGTTCTCTTTAATTCGTGCATTTTCGCCCTATTTCATTGTGATTGCCTTATTGGTCATAACTCGAGTGATTGCACCACTCAAAGCTTTTCTGGTAGGGGATTTAACAACCATTAGCCTTACTAATCTTTTTGGTACAACAATCTCTAGTAAGATACAGCTCGCCTATTCTCCTGGTAGCATTCTAATTATTACTTCTTTATTATGTATTTTACTGTTCAAAATGAATAGCCAAGCGGTAAAGCGCAGTTGGAGTAACTCGGCAAAGACCATGGTTGCTGCCGCACCAGCTTTGCTATTCTCGGTGCCTATGGTACAAGTATTCATTAATTCAGGCTCAGCCGCTGAAGTCGCTACTGCGCTACCGGCTATGCCAATATTACTGGCTGAAAGTGCTGCCGATGCTTTTCAAAATGCGTGGCCGCTAGTGTCTCCATGGATTGGGGCAATGGGTGCTTTCATCGCCGGTTCAAATACTATTAGCAATATGATGTTTTCATATTTTCAATGGTCAACAGCCAATCAGATCGGACTCAATAGCGACCTTGCAGCACAAGTAATAGCCTTGCAAGCTGTGGGTGGTGCGGCTGGTAACATGATTTCGGTGCATAATGTGGTAGCTGCTTGCGCAGTAGTCGGCTTGGTGGATAAAGAAGGCTATGTGATTCGCAAAACACTGCTAGCGATGATTTATTATGTCGTGCAAGCAGGTTTGATCGGTATGGCTATCATCTTCGGTCAAATATGGTGGTGGGCTTTAGCCGTTCTCTGGCCCATAACATTCTTTGGACTGATGTCTTTTTGTGGCAAATTTTCCCGTAGAAAACTGAATGGGCGATAATCAGGCAAACTGACGCTATTAAACTAGATCTAGTAGCGTTAGGTTAAGGTTGCCTTCTAGTTAAAACATAACAGCAATAAGAGATAAACCTATGAAAGACTTAACTAAAATCACCGAAATCGAAGATCTGCGCCGCGTTGCTGAGCGTAAAGTGCCGCGTATGTTCTATGACTATGTCGATTCAGGCTCGTGGACTGAGACCACCTATCGTAATAACGAGACTGACTTTGACCGTATCAAGCTGCGCCAGCGCGTATTGGTCGATATGGATAACCGCAGTCTGGCAACGAGTATGATCGGTGAGCCAGTCAAGATGCCTGTAGCCATCGCCCCAACGGGTTTTACCGGCATGATGTGGGCAGATGGTGAGATACATGCCGCACGCGCCGCTGAAAAATTCGGCGTGCCCTTTTCACTATCGACCATGAGCATTTGCTCTATCGAAGACGTCGCTGAAAATACCAGTGCGCCGTTTTGGTTTCAGCTTTATGTCATGCGTGATCAGGACTTTATGGCCAATTTGATTCGCCGTGCCAAAGCAGCAAACTGTTCTGCGTTGATTTTGACTGCGGACTTACAGGTGCTGGGACAACGTCATAAAGACATCAAAAACGGTCTATCCGCACCGCCAAAACCCACATTGGCTAATATTTTAAATTTAATGACCAAGCCAGAATGGTGTCTTAATATGCTCGGCACCAAGCGCCGCACCTTTGGCAACATCGTCGGTCACGCCAAAAATGTTGAAGATATCTCATCGCTGTCAGCGTGGACTGCAGAACAGTTTGACCCTCGCCTAAGTTGGGATGATGTGGCACGTATCAAAGACATGTGGGGCGGTAAACTTATCATAAAAGGTATCATGGAGCCTGAAGATGCTATTATGGCAGCTCGCAGTGGCGCGGATGCCTTAGTCGTCTCAAACCATGGCGGTCGTCAATTGGATGGCGCGTTATCTTCTATCTCTGCCCTCGCAGACATCGTACAGGCAGTACAAGCCGAAAACAGCGATATCGAGGTATGGCTAGACAGTGGCGTTCGCTCTGGTCAAGATGTACTAAAGGCTATCGCATTGGGCGCAAAAGGCACGATGATCGGTCGCGCTTTTCTCTACGGATTGGGAGCGTATGGTGAAGACGGGGTGCGCCGCGCGCTTGAGATTATCTATAAAGAGTGTGATATATCTATGGCATTCTGTGGTCATACCGATATCAATACTGTCACGGATAATATCTTGGTAAAAGGCACGTATGAAAACCTCAAAGTGGGTCGTTTTTAGAGCGGCTGATTGTAGAACAATCAACGTTTAAAACCGGCTACACATAACATAATTTGCTCATACCCTTTATACTGTCTCTATAACTTTTTGATGACAGTTAGCCTTTATGACCATTCAACAATTATTAAAAACAGCGCCCGTCACTACCCTGCTATTAGCCAGCTTTATCGGGCTATTTGTCATGCAGCTAGTCACGGGCGTCGATGCCAATAACCCGTCAACTGAAGCGTTAGTTAAATGGGGTGCCAACGCCTTACCCTTAACGATGATGGATGACCCATGGCGCTTGGCCAGTAGTGCGTTTTTGCACATTGGTCTCATGCATCTACTATTTAATGGCTTTGCCATGTATTTCTTTGGGCAGATTGCCGAGCCGCTGTTTGGCTCAGCCAAGTTTTTGGCATTGTTTTTGTTGGCAGCCATCGGTGGCAACTTGCTCAATAACTATGTCACATGGCAAAGTATATTAGATGGTACAGGACAGCCCGGCCTATCAGCGGGAGCTTCTGGTGGTATCATGGGCATTGGCGCGGCATTATTAATTGCGGCACTGTTTAAAATATCGGTCAATGGCATGGTGCTTAACCTCAAAAGCCTGATATTTATTATGGGCATCAATCTCGTCTATGGGTTTGCTGTACCGGGTATTGATAATGCTGGTCATATCGGTGGCGCAATCACGGGTCTAATAATTGCATTGGCTTTTGCCATTGGCTACCGTCAGCGATTGGCAGTCGCTATACAAAACGCAGCGATTCAGCAGCAGCGCACGTTTAACGCTTATCAAACCAACTACTCATATAGTGCTCACGACAACCCATCATTTAATAGTCAGTATAGTGGCCAACACGATAATCAAAGTCCGTATGATGCCACTTCTATCGACCAATCGCCTCATCTTAATTCTGATTCGACTGAGCAAGATACTGTGCTTGCTAACAATGAAACGAATGTGTCTGATATAAATGCTAACAATAGTGCTGAAAGCGTTACTGCTAACAATTCACCGTTAAGTAATGAAGCTGTTCATAATAGTATTGAACCCAAAGCACTTAAAAAACCTTCTATTATTTGGCAGCTATTACCATGGCTTGCGATGTTACTTATAAGCATTGGTTTCGTCTGGTGGTGGCAAGATATTCATCAGCAATTACTGCAAGTACTAAAAGCCATTGAGTAAATGCTCATACTTATCTATCATTGCTATATAAACTCCAAAAACAGCATACTGACCGACATTACTGATTCGTTTTATCGCTTGTCCTTTTGAACACGTTTTGCCTAATCGCACCACTCAGTTATTTATACTCACTTACGAGATCCAATTATGTTAAAACTTGCAGCGCTACCTAATATCTCTACACGTACTATGTTTAGCGCGTTCACCGCTACTGCACTATTTAGTGTGGCTAGCATGTCTAACGCCGCACTTTTTAATGACAACTTGCCGACTGACAAAGATGCTGAGCTCAGCGTTGGGGTCAATGTCATGGCAGTCAAATCGGCCTATGATCTCGAAGACAGCACTGAAGTGCGCGTGCTACCAGGTGCATTTTATGACAACAACAAAGTCTATGTACGCGGTGCGCAAGCTGGTGCGTATCTGATCAATGATGGTGTCAATCAGCTGTCTGCTTATGCCAAGCTTGCGGGTTCTGAGTTTGATCCTGATGATGCCAATGGCGCACTACAAGGTTTGGATGAGCGTAAATCATCAGCAGAAGCAGGTCTAAGCTATCAGCGTCGTACGGCTATTGGTGGCATCCGCGCACAGATAGGTGCTGATGTATTAGATCGTAGTGGTGGTAATACAGCTCGCTTGACCTACCTTTCTAGAATCACTAAAGGCAAGCTAACGGTCTATCCAAGCATTGGCTTTGAATATCATGATGCTGACTACAATGAATACTACTATGGTGTTAGTGAAAAAGAGGCTGCTAAAACAGGCGTTGATGCGTATAAATCTAACTCAAGCTTGAACCCATATATCAATATCAGTGCCAACTATGACTTTAATGAACGCTGGGCAGGATTTGCCAATCAAAGCGTGAGCTATGTACCAAATGAGCAATACGATAGCCCAATGGTTGACTCACGTACTGAAGCAGCGACGACACTTGGTTTGCTTTATAAGTTTTAATTAAGCCTAAATTGTCATAAAAAAGACCTTGTCATATAACGTGACAAGGTCTTTTTATTCAATAAATTTATAGATTTGCGGGTTACCACCCACACTACAAACTCAATGGAATCTAAGCGTTACTTTTTAAATACGCTAACATAGTGTCCGCATCTGATACTTCAAATGGGTCTATTGGACAGTTGTCGCCAAAGTCAGCTTCCTTAAACACTTTCTTAACTTCTTTATTATCGACAACCATCGAATAACGCCATGAGCGCATACCAAAGCCAACATTGCTTTTGTCAACAAGCATGCCCATTTTGCGCGTAAACTCACCATTACCATCAGGAAGTAAGAAAACGTTTTCACGGTTTTGCTTTAGACCCCATTGGTACATGACGAACGCATCATTGACAGAAATACAAACTACTTCATCTACGCCCAATGCCTTAAACTCATTATAAAGCTCTTCATAACGAGGGAGATGGCTGTTTGAACAAGTTGGTGTAAAGGCACCTGGTAGAGAAAACACAACCACTTTTTTATTGGCAAATAACTCATCTGTGGTTAGATCATACCATGTGAACGGGTTGTCTCCGCCAATAGAGTCATCACGAACACGAGTTTTAAAAGTCATATCAGGAACATGGGTAATCATTATTTACTCCGATTTAGGTTATTGTCTTTTTTTCTAAAATCCTGCAGGTATATGATAATAGTTATACTGGTCCATAAGCAATCTTTGAGATTATGTCCCCTAGATAAAATATAGCGCTAACTTGAAAAATATAGACAAAAAGACCTTGCCACATTCTCTTATAACTCTTATAAGAAGTGACAAGGTCTTTTTATCTCTAAATTCTCAGTCGAACAAATATGACGCTGCTACCAGAAAGACGAGTGTAAATGGTACTTATCGTACATTAAGCGAGCCTGAAGCCGTAGCAGGTCACTACTTGATCTACTGCTTACTTAGGATGTACCATATCAGCAGGAATTACCCACTCATCAAACTGCGCTTCAGTTAGTAGCTCTAGCTCAACCGCCACTTGCTTCAAAGTTTTGTTTTCTTTATAAGCAGTCTTAGCGATTTTAGCCGCATTTTCATAACCAACATGACGGTTCAATGAAGTCACTAGCATCAATGAGTTATGCAAGAAGTCATCGATTTTGTCTTTTACTGGCTCGATACCCACTGCACAGTTTTCGTTGAAGCTGTTGCAAGCATCGCCAAGCAGCTTGATAGATTGTAACAAGTTAAACGCGATAACTGGCTTATACACGTTTAGCTCAAAGTTACCTGATGCGCCAGCCATGCTAATAGTCGTGTCGTTACCCATGACCTGAGCGACAACCATGGTCATTGCTTCTGACTGAGTTGGGTTTACTTTGCCTGGCATGATAGAAGAGCCTGGCTCATTTTCAGGAATCGTCAATTCACCCAGACCACAACGAGGGCCAGATGCCAACCAACGTACGTCGTTAGCGATTTTATTTAAGCTGCCCGCTAGCGTTTTTAATGCGCCTGACGCAAATACTTCTGCATCACGAGCGGCTAGTGCTTCGAATTTGTTCGGTGACGTGACGAATGGCAAGCCAGTCAAAGTCGCTAGTTGCTCAGCTGATTTTACCGCATAATCAGGGTGGGCATTTAGACCAGTACCAACCGCAGTACCGCCTAGTGGCAACTCATATAGACCTTGTAGCGCGTTGTCGATACGAGTCAATGAATGGTCAAGTTGGCTCACATAGCCACTAAACTCTTGGCCTAAAGTCAAAGGCGTCGCATCTTGCAAATGCGTACGACCGATTTTTACAATGCTATCGAATTCTTTGGCTTTTGCCGCTAGCGTATCGCGTAGTGCTGTTACCGCTGGAATCAACAAGCTGTTGATTTGACGCGCAGCCGCCACACGAATCGCCGTTGGGAAGCTGTCGTTGGTAGACTGTGCATGGTTTACATGGTCATTTGGGTGAATCGGCGTGTAGCTGCCACGCTCAGAACCAGCGATTTCGTTAGCACGGTTGGCCAATACTTCGTTCATGTTCATGTTTGACTGGGTGCCAGAACCTGTCTGCCATACAACCAATGGAAACTGATCGACCAGACCACCATTGATGATTTCGTCAGCGGCTTGTACGATGAGATCACGCTTGTCGCCTTCGATACGCTCTAGGCTTGCATTGGTAATCGCAGCGGCTTTTTTGACCAGTGCCATCGCTTCAATCATTGGACGCGGCAACGTCTCGCCACCGATTTTAAAGTTTTCGCGGCTACGCTGAGTTTGCGCACCCCAATAAGCATCAGCTGGGACTTCTACGTTGCCCATGGTGTCTTTTTCGGTACGAGTTGCCTGATTCTGTGTCGACATAACTACCCTCTTTACTGGTTTGTTGTTAGAGAACTGAACGATAAAAAGTGCAACAGCTGCTGCACATAAACGGAAATACGATGTAAAGTGGCGTTATGATAGCATGACTAAGGCGTGTTGAATATTCACAAATAGCCTTGAGCAATACCTAAAAACGAATGTCTAAAAACGCCTGTCATCACCAATCTGATACTTCATTGGATAAGATACCTATGCACTCTAAAATTATGCACCCTAAACCAATACGCCCTGAGCCAAATAACTTTGATTCAAACAACCTTGTTCCAAATAATTCGGACTCAAAAAACGCTGAAACATCTGAATCTGTCATCAGCAATCCGCCTAGACGACACTTTACTCGCCAACGCCGTCAGTTGAGCGATGGAGAACGTAGACAACTTGCTCAGTCTGCGAGCTTACATCTAACCAAACTACAGCAGCGATTGCCAACGAATGCACGCATTGGCTTATATTACGATGGCTTTGGTGAGCTACCTACTCAGCCAATTTTAGATTGGTGTCAACGCTTAGGCTATTTTCCTTATTTGCCAGTTGTTGGTTCACTTGGTCGTACTAGCAATGGCAATGATGATAAACACCTGCGCTTTGTACCTGTTTATCACTCAAAACTGATCAATATCCCCACTCGCATTCACCAATTAGGCATGAAGCAAAACCACAGCCGCGCTCTGCTATGGGCATCAGAACTAGACGTGATTATTTGTCCACTCGTGGCGGTCGATGAACATGGCAACCGCATGGGCATGGGTGGCGGCTTTTATGATACGACGCTTGGAAAAATCTATCGGTCAGGGGCCAAGAAACCTTTAAAGATAGGCTGGTGTTATGACTTTCAAGTGGTTGAGCAATTAGCGCGTCAACCGTGGGATGTACCATTAGACGGCTTAATTACCCCAAGCAGCATAAGGTGGTTTTAATGAAAGACGATAAACAATTTGAAAAAGACTCTAGCGCTGCTGATTCCAGTGCAGACAGTGTGGATGAGTATTTGCAGACATTAGGCAATGAGGACGCTAGAGAGCAACGCTACTACAGTCAAGAGCAACCGTTTAGCGCTGAAGAAATGACACAGCTCGTCAATGAAGAACGCTTAAATGAGCTGCTTGCGCAAAGTGATGCATTTTTGAGTAGTTTGAATAGTGAGATTGGGGATTTTGATGAATAACATCTATAAATGATAGAGCACAATTTGAATAAACGCGGTTATATGTTAGTTTGATTTGATCGACGTTTTCTTTTTATTGCCAAACTATTGTTTCTATATAACCTATAAACTATACTTATCGCAAATAATTATCATTACAGTATAGGTCGTTGATCGTGGACAAAGTAAAAAAAGAGTTTATGTCGCCCGCTTCGCTACAAGTTTGTTTTTATTTGTTCGTGCTATTACTACTGGCCACGCCTGCGGCTTATATTTATGATTACGACGGCTTTGATTTTGCTGAACTAAGAACCTTTTTGCTAGCGCTTGCAGCATTTTATACCTTCGCGCTTAGCACTCACATTGAAATGCGTCATATAAAGTCCTCTAGCAGCACATCTTTTCTACATTTTTTGATCCCTATATCTCAATGCTTTTCTTTGATTCTACTATCTTTGTTTGCGTTGGCCACTATTGAATACATCAACGGTGATTTGAGGCTAGATCGTGTTTATGACCCATTCATTACACTGTTTTTCGTATACCTGTTGCGCAAAAATATAGAAAGTATAAAGCAAGATATCGGTACTTAAGATAACCGTCTAATTTAATTATTCTAACAATCCTATAACTAATGCAAAAAAAAGACGCTTACCGATAAGCGTCTTTTTTGTTAGATACTTGGATTGAGTTAAAGGGCTGACCAAATCACTTATAACACCATCGCTGCAATCCAACCAAATGCGAGTAGCGGAATGTTGTAGTGTAAGAAAGTCGGTATCACACTATCTTTGATATGGTCATGCTGTCCATCGATGTTTAGACCAGAGGTTGGCCCCAATGTCGAATCTGACGCAGGCGAACCCGCATCACCCAGCGCGCCAGCCGTACCGATAATCGCCACAGTAGCCAACGGCGAAAACCCTAAAGAGATACACAGCGGCACATAAATCGCAGCCAAAATAGGAATGGTCGAAAATGAAGAACCAATGCCCATGGTCACAATCAAACCGATTAGTAGCATAATAAATGCCGCCATCGCTTTGTTACCAGCGAACAGTGACGCTGCCCCATCGACCAATGGCTGAATTTGCTCAGTGGCTTTCATCACTTCAGCGAAGCCTTGCGCGGTAATCATAATAAAGCCAATCATCGCCATCAGCTTAATACCGTCATTAAAGACGCCGTCAGCATCACGCCACTTCACCACGCCAGTCGCCATAAACACACCAAAGCCAAACATTGAGCCAAGTAGTAGCGAATCAGTATATAACTGCACCACAAAAGCAGTCACGATAGCAGCCAGTGCAACCAGCGTCTTTAGCTTGCTTTGCGACTGTGCGCCAGCAGCCGTTTTGCTTAATGCATCACCTTCTACTACTGCATCATGCGCTTGCTGATCTAACGCAATCTGCTGATACGCACGTGGCTTACGGTAGCTGATAAATACAGCAACCAGCAAACCAATTAGCATACCCAACGCAGGAATTGCCATGGCTTGCACCACAGAGATATTGGCAACATCAATACCCGCTTCACCCACGTTTTTTAGCATAATCTGATTCAGATAAATATCACCAAAACCATAAGGAATAAACATATAGGTGGTGACCAGTCCAAACGTAATCAGACAAGCAATTAGGCGTCTATCAATCTGCATGCGATTGAATGCTAACAGTAGTGGCGGTACCAGTAGCGGAATAAAGGCAATATGAATAGGGATTAAGTTTTGGCTAAAGCAGCTCATGGTAATGAGGCCTGCAAACAGCATATATTTAATCATGCCACTCGTGCCCGCGGCATCAATGCGTCTAATCACCGCCCCTGCCAATGACTGCGGCAATCCCGAGTGCGCGATCGCCACGGCAAACGCCCCTAGCAAGGCATAAGACAGCGCAATCTGTGCGCCATTACGGATACCTTCTTGGAAGGCATTTAACGTATCGGTAATACCAAGCCCTGCCAGCAGTCCACCTGCCAGCGCGCCGATTAATAAACTGAGCACCACGTGCACTCGCGAAAGTGACAGTCCTAGCATGATAATAACTGCTAGCAATACTGCATTGATGGCCATGTGTTGCCCCTTGTTCTTTATACTTTAGTCTTAATGAGACCTATGAATATTGAAACTAATGAATATCGCCCTGTTGTCTAAAACGTCTCAATATGAGAGCCTGTTTTAGACGCGCGCCAGTTTACCTTATTTTGGGTATAAAGCCTACGCATAGAACCGATTAGCCATCAATACAGACAGCCAAATGCTACCTATACATCCAAACCCTCTTCTATAATTTCTGACTGTCTTTATCACTCATAGACCAGTCACACTATTGACGACACATCGTTATCCACATTAATTGCATTAATAACTGGACGCTCAGATAACTATTTAACAAAGATAAGCAGACGACTTCACCAATCAGCCTTGCAATTTTTTTCCTGAGCACCATTTATCTAAACATGAACCACGAACTTGACTTTACAAGTCTGGGGAACGAGGAAAAACATATGAGTGAACATAATATTGATAAAGACAACATCGACATCGATGTATCATCTGCCCTGAACACTGACACGACGTCTGATGCAAATACTGACACTGACGCTAACATCAGTGCTGACGCGAATAATGAGACAGAAAGCTCATCTACGGATGCGTTAAATGCCTCATCCAACGTTGTCAAAGACGATGAAGATGAAAGCTATCTGCCACTGCTGGCATTACGCGACGTCGTCGTCTATCCACATATGCAAATTGCATTGTTTGTGGGACGTGCGCCATCGGTGAAAGCGGTCGAGTTGGCACAGGCTGAGTATGGCAACAAAGTACTGGTAGTCGCGCAAAAAGACTCACTGACCGAAGATATTGATCAAGATAACTTGTATCAGTACGGTACGGTGTGTCGCATCGTCAGCACTATGCCACACGATAGCGATGAGAACTGCATTAAAGTATTGATCGAAGGTCAATACCGCGCTCGTGTCGATAATATAGAAGGCCATGATGATTTATTGATGGCGAGATTTGAGCGTGCCGATCTTGACGTCAGCATGGATGAGAGTCAACAGAAAAACACCATTCAAGCATTAACTACATTATTCGAAAGCTATGCAGATGCGCGACTTCGTAATGCACGTGAGCTGACTCGTGTGGCCAAACGTATTGACGACTTGCTTGAGTTGGTTTATTTCATCTCAACTCGTGTGTCGATGGATCTTGATATCAAGCAGTCTTTCCTAGAAGAAGACGATATCAAAACGCATATCAATACTTTGACTGAATATCTAGTCAAGCAAAGTGCTGAGCAAAACATCGAACAAGATATCCAAGATGCTGTCCGTCAGCAAATGGAAGACAATCAGCGCGAATACTTCTTAAATGAGAAGATGAAAGCCATCAAAAATGAACTGTCAGATATGAATGATGGCGCGTTCGACGGTGAAGATGATGTGGCTGAGCTAGAGCAGCGTTTAGAAGATGCTGACTTGCCAGAAGATGTGCGCAAGAAAGCGGAACAAGAATTCAAAAAGCTCAAAATGATGCCACCTGCATCAAGCGAATCGTCAGTGGTGCGCAACTATATTGAATGGATTTTGGACACGCCGTGGAATGCGACGACCAAAGTATCTATCAATCTAGACAAAGCCAAAACAGTATTAGACGAAGACCATTATGGTTTGCAAGATGTAAAAGACCGCATCTTAGAGTACCTCGCCGTGCAATCACGCGTGAAGAAACTTCGTGGTCCAATTCTATGTCTCGTCGGTCCTCCAGGTGTTGGTAAAACTTCATTAGGCGAATCTATCGCCCGTGCCACGGGTCGCAAGTTTGTACGTATGGCGCTTGGCGGCGTACGTGATGAAGCCGAGATTCGTGGTCATCGCCGTACTTATATCGGTGCAATGCCAGGTAAAATCGTTCAGTCACTTGCAAAAGTAGAAGTCAAAAACCCACTATTCTTATTGGATGAAATCGATAAGATGGCGCAAGACTTCCGCGGTGATCCAGCGTCAGCATTGCTTGAAGTATTGGATCCCTCACAGAACGATACATTTAACGACCATTATTTAGATATGGACTTAGATTTGTCGCAAGTGATGTTTATCTGTACCGCCAACAGCATGGATATTCCGCCTGCGCTGCTTGACCGTATGGAAGTTATTCGTCTTCCAGGTTATACCGAAGAAGAAAAGGTCAATATCGCACAGAAATACCTAGTGCCAAAAGCAATTAAGCAAAATGGTCTTAAAGAAGGTGAAATTGAGATTGTTGAAGCGGCATTGCACAGCATCGTGCGTAGTTATACTCGTGAAGCAGGTGTGCGTAACCTTGAGCGTGAAGTGAATAAAATCTGCCGTAAAGTGGTTCGCGGTTCGGTTGAAACTCATGGTGCTCGCGCTCCGAAAAAAGCAGAACGTCAGCTAGTGACAGTCGATGACAAAAACATCGATGACTATCTAGGTGTGCATCAGTATGACTACGGTCTGGCTGAAGAAGAGCCTGAGATTGGTCGTATTACTGGTCTTGCATGGACTCAGGTCGGCGGTGAGCTATTGACCATCGAAGCGGTCGGCATGAAAGGTAAAGGCGAGCTTAGCTTTACCGGTTCACTAGGCGATGTGATGAAAGAGTCAATTCGCGCAGCCATGAGCGTGGTTCGTGCTCGCGGTGATAGCTTAGGTATCGACTACGAAACGTTTAAAACAACAGACGTCCATGTGCATATGCCAGAAGGCGCCACGCCAAAAGACGGCCCATCTGCTGGTGGTGCACTGACGACAGCGCTAGTCTCTGCGTTGACAGGTATTGCTATTCGTCCAGATATTGCGATGACAGGTGAGATTACCTTACGCGGTAAAATCCTACGTATCGGCGGTCTCAAAGAGAAGTTGCTGGCGGCACATCGCGGTGGTATCAAGCATGTCTTGATCCCAGCGACTAATGAGCGAGATTTGGCTGATATTCCTGATAACGTGAAAGAAGGCTTAACCATTCAGCCAGTCGCGACGATTGAAGAAATCTTAAAGGTTGCTTTGGTCAGTATGCCAACACCAATTAAGCCTGCCAAAGTGACTGTTGATAAAACCTCTGGTAAAGCACTGCACAATTAATTGAACCTTTATTAAGCCAGTTCTATAGATTAGGAAGCCGCTCATCACTATGGTGAGCGGCTTTTTTATGCCTGTTTGTTATTCATTTGCTTGCAGTTCGTAGCCTTCTTAATAAGGTTCTCACACATTTAAAGCCATTTAATTTCAAAATTATTTATGCTACTTCGTTTTTCAAATCCATACGATACTTACATTTATTAACTGATTGTTGCGCATTTGATGAATAACTATAGAGTTAGCTTGGCTATACTGACTCCGATGTTAACGAATATTGACGCCGATTTTTATAGAACAATAACGAAATATATTCGTGGCTTTAATGAAGATTAAAAATAACAACTCAAACAATTGGAGATAACAATGAATAAGACCTTACTTGCAAGTACCCTATTATGCGGTTCAGCGTTAGCAATGACTGGTTGCCAAACCGTAGAAAGCCAAATGCAAACAGGCAATCCTTTAGCACAGCCAACGCTAAAATCAACCATACAAACAGTAGATGGTGAGAAGAAAGAAGTTGGCCAAGTTTTCTTACGTCCAGTCGATGGCGGCGTCCAAGTTTACGGTAAACTCACTAACTTACAGCCAGGCAGAACTGTCTCATTACATATCCATGAAACGGGTAGCTGTGACGTTATGGGTAAAGCAGCAGGCGGTCACTTCAACCCAGACAACAAGCCACACTCTAATCCAGATGATATGAATGGCCATGCTGGTGACTTGCCAAACTTAACTGCTAATGAAGATGGTGTTGCTACTATTAACTATGTGAATAAGAAAATCGCAGCGACTGAAGCAGGTAAATATAGCGTAAATCGTTTGGCCTTTATCGTACATGCTGGCGTTGACGACTATACCAGTCAGCCTTCAGGTAATGCAGGCGATCGTATTGGTTGCGGTATCATCGTAAAAAACTAATACTGTCCAAACCTATGAACTTAGGCTAAGTCTATAGACGTAAAAATAGCTTAAAAGAAATATTATAAGTACAAAAAAAACCCTCTTAAATTATAAGAGGGTTTTTTATTGGAAGTAACTATTATGTTTGTTTAAGCCAATACAAGAAAGACCAATGCAAATTGTACCTGTAGTACATTAGATGAGTCTGACGCTATAAAAGCACTATATTGGATTTAACAATAGTTACTCCTCTACCCATTCACCTTTACGCCAGTAAACACCCCAACGTGTGGCCTTGCCGTTTTTTTCAGAGCCAATATACTGCTCTTTTTTCTTACGTGACCAGCGCAAGATGGTTGGGTTACCTTCAGGATCTTCATCTGGCCCTGCAAACAGATACTGGAACTTGTCTTCCATTTTATCTTTGATTTCTCGTAGCTCAGCCAGCTTTGGCGGACGTGTCTCGCGCACTTTCGGGAACTTAGACGCTGCCAAGAACATCCCAGCCGCCCCTTCACGCAAAATGAAATAATCGTCATGCTTGGTCGACTTTAGCTCTGGCAGATGGATTGGATCCATACGTGGCGGCGCAGCTTCACCTGTTTTTAGTACCTTGCGCGTATTATCGCAGTTTTGACAAGCAAAGTACGGACCAAAGCGTCCCGTTTTAAGCTCCATCTGCCCATCGCACTTGTTACAGTCAATGGTTGGTGCATCTGAGCCCGGTACTTCAAATTTGCCTTCTTCTAGGATATAACCATCGCAATCAGGGTTGTTACCGCAAATGTGTAGTTTGAGGCCACCATCTACGATGTAACCATTCATCGCCGTGCCACATTTCGGACAGCGTTTTTTCTCCATCAAATCTTTAACTTCTGCCGCTTCGTCATCACCTTCCGCATCATCTAGATTGGCGAATGCTTCGACTGGCATTAGATTTTTGGTGCCTTTACAACGCTCTTTTGGCGGTAGATTGTAGCCAGTACAGCCTAAGAATACACCTGTTGACCCTGTACGCAATTGCATCGGACGATCACAGATATCACAATGGACATCTGGCACGTCAGTTGGATCGTTTGGACGCATACCATCTTTTTCTTTGGCACGCTCTAGAGTGGTTTTGAACTCGCCATAGAAATTATCAAGCACATCTTTCCAGTCTTGCTCACCTTCTGCCACATGATCGAGTTTGTCTTCAAGCGCAGCAGTAAAGGTATAATCCATTAAGTCTGGGAAGCTAGCTGTCAATCTATCCGTAACGATATCACCCATCTTTTCAGCAAATAAACGCTTGTTCTCTAACTTCACATAACCACGATCTTGAATGGTTGAGATAATGGATGCATACGTCGATGGGCGACCAATGCCTTTCTTCTCAAGCTCTTTTACTAGACTGGCTTCAGTATAGCGAGGCGCAGGCTTAGTAAAGTGCTGACTTGGATCCAGCTTATCTAGATTTAACTTATCGCCTTTTTTGACATCAGGCAGTAAAGTGTCGTCAGTCTTGGCCGGTGGCATAACTCTTGTGTAGCCATCAAACACCATGGTACGGCCACGGGCTTTTAGCTCGATATCATCTGCGCCTACAAACAGGTTCACTGATAAATATTTGGCAGGTAACATCTGACACGCTACAAATTGACGCCAGATTAGCTCGTATAGACGTATTGCATCACGCTCAACACCTTTGAGCTGCGTTGACTTCATATTGACATTAGAAGGACGAATCGCTTCATGCGCCTCTTGTGCGCCTTGCTTGTTACCATAGAAGTTTGGTTTTTCTGGCACGTATTTTGCGCCATAGCTGTCTTCGATATGACCACGGACAGCTGCAAGCGCGTCGCCTGATAAGAACGTCGAATCAGTACGCATATAAGTAATATGACCCGCTTCGTATAGACGCTGCGCCAAAATCATGGTTTTCTTAACAGAGAAACCTAAGCGCGTACTAGCAGCCTGTTGCAAGGTCGAAGTAATAAATGGTGCGCTTGGACGTGATTGTGTTGGTTTTTCTTCACGCTCTTTAACGATAAAATCGCTTGCCTTGAGCACTTCTAGAACTTTATCGGTCTGCTCTTTATTACCAAGCTTTAGGGTTTTGCCGCCTTGTTTGGTCGCCTCTAAGCGTATACCGATTTGCTCAGCGTCTTTTTTTCCATTAGCAATGTGCGTATCAGCATGAATCTGCCAGTACTCTTCTGGAATGAACGCGCGAATCTCATGCTCACGCTCAACGACCAAGCGCATAGCGACTGACTGTACACGGCCTGCAGACAGTCCGCGAGCAATCTTTTGCCACAATAATGGCGATACCATAAAGCCAACAACACGGTCCAAGAACCGACGAGCTTGCTGCGCGTTCACGCGGTCAATGTCTAATTTCGAAGGCTGCTTAAATGCACTTTGAATAGCTGACTTGGTAATCTCGTTAAAGACCACACGTTGATACTTGCTATCCGGGCCACCGATGACTTCTTTTAGATGCCAAGCAATCGCTTCCCCTTCTCTATCCATATCCGTTGCTAGATAGATTTTGTCAGCGTCTTTGGCTAATGCTTTAAGCTCTTTGATGACTTTGGTTTTGTTGGGTAATACTTCATAGACTGCCGCCCAGTCATGCTCTGGATCTACGCCCATGCGGCGTACCAGTGCTTGCTGCGCTTTTTCTTCTTTGGTCAGACTGTCATCTTTTTTAGCGGTTGTTGCTTTTTTTGCGCTTTTGCTCGCACTGACCGGCAAATCACGGACGTGACCGATACTTGAGCGTACGATAAAGTCATCACCAAGGTATTTATTAATCGTTTTTGCCTTGGCTGGCGATTCTACAATCACCAAAGACTTACCCTTTGGGCTGTCCGCAGCTGGTGCTGGACTTTTTTTGGTTGTGGTTTTTGCCATGTTTGACGACACCATAATATAAGTAAATTAAAAGTAAGGTTAAATTCAGCAGCACGGCAATTTATGGAAGCTAATACTCATGGTTTGACCATGGTTCAGCTATTTATAGTAATAATCGCTGCTGATAAAAAAGGTTATAAAACAAATAATAACCATAAAATAAAGATATAGTTATAAAGACGTTACACTGCTAAGCGTTAAACTGTCAACTTTAAATAATTTGAATATGACAAACCGCTTGCATATTGCCCTTTAATGGAGACGAAAAAACGCTTTACTAGGTTTATGCTTGTTTTTGCATCTGTAGCGCCCACTTCTCAAGGTTTTCTTTGAGCACTAATAAGTCCGCTTCGATCCGTTTTTGATGATACGTAGGATTAGATGCTGGACGTACATAAGCAATATCTTCCCAATAAATAATAATGCTATTTGCCTTGGTCAATAGACCTTTAACAAACGGCTCGATACTTACTGGCAGCTCTAACGGCACTTGATCCAAGCTAAAATCAGTCTTTTTGACCGTCGGATTATTGCTGATTTGACTAGAACGAATCGCACTGGGAATAGTAAGCGTCTTATCGTCTGTACTGGTATCGACAAAACTGCTGTCTGGTCGCCACTGTCCATCAATCACTTGATAACGGGTATGCGGCAGTTTAGTGTCTTCAAATATCAGGCAGTACTGTCCAAGCATACCGCGGCCATACTCATTGTCACGGCCTTTGATCCAATCAGGGCACGAAACGAGTTTTGGATTGAGCTGTAAACGACGCGCGGTCATACGCAGCTTATCCAAACGCTGATCGATACCGTTCGGTTTGAGCGCCATCATACTCCCTAATACGAATAGTACAATGATAACGCCAATCAATGTTCCCATGATGGTCTGGCCTTTTGACTAAATGAAAAAGATACTAAGAGATATAGAGTGAAATATCGCTAATGAACCGTTATTTATACATATAGATTTGCGGTTAGCACGATAATAAACAACGATATATAAGGGCTTATAATGAGCACGAACCATTAAAAATCAAGCGTTGTCGTCCAATCGAGGTGCAACAGGTGCTTTTAAAGCATATGACAATTTAGCAAGTTACGCTATTAAATCAGCTATTTAGCGTATATAAACTTACCGAGTACAGTACGCTATAAAAACCAGATACGAAAAGTGGTCAGCGCAAAAAAGTGCTATGATAAACCATAATTTTAAACGCGCGCAGGTTTATTATGAATTATCTTATTGAGTCAAACTCATCGGGCGCTTATCACGCTCGCAAGCTGATGAGTAAAGTCATGAGCAAAACAGGCATGAGCCTATCGCTACTTGGCGCGGTCGTACTGACATTATCAGGCTGTGCCACGACTCAGAGCCTAACCCCGCAGCAGTGTCAAAGCAGCAACTGGCAAGAAGTCGGCTACGCTGATGGCTCGCAAGGACGTTCAGGTGCCTACTTCGGTCACTATACCAATAGCTGCGCCAGTATAGGCGGTGCTAGCCCTAACCGTATCCAATGGGAGCAAGGCCGTCAAAAAGGTCTCAAAAACTACTGTACCGAGCTGAGCGCTTATAAGCTCGGTCGCGAAGGCTATGACTGGCAACCTGTTTGTCCGTTAGAAGGTATTGAGAAGTTAGAAGAAGCTTACTCTCAAGGGCGCTACTACTATATCCGTCAGCGCGATCTCGACTACTTACGCTCACCTTACCCATTTGGCTACAGACATGCAGGCTTCGGTTACGGCTATCGTCCGTTTGGCTATGGCTGGTAAAAAAAGAAAACCTCACTAACGACTTAATTTGAGGTTTAAGTAGTTAATGAGGTTGGAGAAAATTTTATTATTTTAATTGTTTTTATTATAGTGGTGCTAATTGTCTTGCTGGTTGGGCTATTGATTTATCTAGCCAGTTTTCTCATCTAAAGCCAAAGCTACTAGCACTGACTCACAGTGCTTAAACTATTCAGTGCTTAAACTATTCAGTGCTTAAGTTATTCAGTATTTAGCTACTAAGCTACTCATTCACAAACGCGATTTTGGTCAGTCCAGCGTTACTTGCCGCTGCTAAGACTTGAGCAACCGTATCGTACTTGCCTTCTTTATCCGCACGTAACTGTACCGCTGGGTTCTTACCAGTCGCGCCTTGTTGCTGCAAGCGTGTCTCCAACTCTTCCATACTGATTGGATCACTATCCCAGAATATCCCCGCATCTTTATCAATACTGACTTGAATCGCTTCTGGCGGCGTTTCATTGAGCGCGGCACTAGTCTCTGGCAAATCTAAAGGCACCGTCGGATTCAGCACGGTCGCTGTCAATAAAAATATAATCATCAATACCAGCATGATATCGATCAGCGGAATGAGGTTCATCTCATTCATACCTTGAACGTCATCATCACCCAGTTGAAATGCCATAATTATTCTCAATACTTGTGTTTATTGTCATGCCGCCAAGAGTTGCTTTTTTATTCTGCCACAGAGCTGCTGTAGTGGCGCGTTTGCTGTGTGTCTACTGCTGCATCAATAGCATTTGAGCGATTGCCTTTAACCGCCTGCACCGATGTTGCGCCCGCATTCGGGCTGGTAGACGATGGCACAGGCTCAGCAGACCCGGACAACAGATCATGTGCTCTATCATTGGCTTGGTACATCACACGGCGATTGATACGTACCGCAAGGTTGTAAAACACCACGGCTGGAATCGCTACCGCAATACCAAGACCTGTCATAATCAATGCTTCACCGACTGGCCCTGCAACCTGCCCCAATCCTGCCTGACCACTCATACCGATATTGTGCAAGGCATGGAAAATACCCCATACCGTACCAAACAAGCCGATGAACGGTGCAATCGCTGCCGTCGTACCAAGAATCGGCAGACCGCGCTCACTAGCAAAGCGATAGCGACCGATATGCTTGAGCAAAGTCTGCTCAGTCACCAAGCGGCGAGTGGCAGCATCAGTACCAGCCAAGTCAGACTGTTTGGCTTGTAATTGCTGACTCAAATCATCTGCTACATTGGTCGCCAGCTTACGGCTTTGCAATACGCGGACGATACCTGTCACCCAAGAGAGAATAGATAACGCAAGCAACAAAAAGAACAACGTTTTTGTCACCATGTCGCTGATCTGCCAGTATTGCATAAAGTCCATGTCAGACTCCTTAATGTGTAATGCCATTACATGATACTGAGGTAAATATCATGTTTAGTTTTATAATGAAAAATGATTAATAAATACGTTGTTATAAAGTATGAGCTATCAAGGAACCGCGTAACTGATCGGTAGAGTTACATCACCTACCACGGGTACGCCATTCTTAGTAAAGGGTTTGAACTTGCCAGATCGAACTTGACGTCGGGCTTCTTTGTCTAGTAGCGGATTACCTGATGATTGAGCAACTCGCACGTTATCGATGCCGCCTTGTTTGTTGACTCGTAATACCAAGACAACGTTGAGCGTATCACCAGAACGAGCTCTACGGGCAGCGCGCTCAGGAAAACTAAAGTTTGGCGCAGATGCCCAGTTGGCTGAGCTAGCAGTAAAGCTCACAGGCTCATTACTCTGTGCTAAAGCAGCTGCTGCTTCTGCCTCAGCTCTTGCTTGTGCAGCGGCGGCCTCTGCGGCAGCCTTCGCTTGAGCGGCAGCTCTGACATCAGCGACTCTTTTGGCTTCTTGTTCTGCCCTAGCTTGCGCTTCTTGCTCAGCTTTTCTGGCTTGACGCTCTGATTCAGCTTGGGCAGCTGCTTGACGTTGTGCTTCAGCTGCTGAGTTATCAACCTTTGGTTTCGGTAGCGGCTCTTTTGGGGCTACTTTTTGACTGGTATCAGGACGAGGCTTTTCTGACGCTATCACAGGCGTCACTTTCGGCTCTGTATTTTTTACAACAGGCTCTTTTGGTTTTACAGGTGTCTCTGTTGGTTGTTTAACCGACTCTTTAGGCTTTGGTTCAGGTTGCGGCGCTGGCTGAACTTGCACCTCAGGCTGTACTTCTTTTTTGGCTGTGACTGTTTGTTTTTCTACTTCAGTTGAGACCGTTTTTGCCGGTAATGACACAAACTTTATCTCAAGTGGTGACATCTCTTTTTTTGGCTCAGGTTTGAGTTCAGGCGTTTTTATTGCCACTAGTGCAATTGCGGCAAGCACATGGAGTCCTAGTACTGCAACAATAGCTAGCAATAACGACTTAAGTGGTGGCGCGTCTAAATCCGTTGAACTCATAAAAGCCTAATGTTTATTACTCAGAGTAGAATGGCGTAGATAATAATGCAAACGATAATTATTATCAATAATAATTTACAATATTTTCGCTATTTAATACATCTCTGACACATGGCATTGCTTAGTAGTTTTACCTCTCAGAACGCTCATTTCTATGAACATTCACTACTTCACTACTTCACTACTTCACTACTTCACTACTTCACTACTTCACTACTATGAATCTTATCTTTACATCAAATGATACGTTGCGTTTAATATAACAAGTGCTGTTAATAAAAACCATTATCATTTATATTGATAATGAGTCTCAACTACTTTATTATAACCGCTGTACTGTCTATCCATACTATTTTTATAAAAACTATTCGTATAAAAAATTAGTGAGTGGTACTAGAGCGTGTCCTCATTTTAAAAATGGTGATAAAAATGAGATAAATTGCCGTCAAACGAGGAAAATAGTGCAGATAATATCGAGATATTGACCAACTATTTGACGATGTTTGGCAAAATTTAGCTGTTTTTAGCCCATTTAGAGGATACTCGTTTGAATTGAGGACACGCCCTAAGTAGACTATTTATTTTATGCTTTTATCTCAGCATCTTTCAGACTTAATATTTTTAGCGTCATTCATTTGCAATTATTTTAGACAATTGCTTAAACATTTTTTTATAGACCGAGTTCATTATGCCGACACCCTTATTATCTAGCAGATCTACCGCCTCTTCTTTCAAACGTCCATTACTGACTGCTGCCATGACAGCATTGTTAGCTACCGTAGTGGCAGGATGTAGCTCGCCTGAATCTAATGACTCTGAGCCAGCAGACGCCAAAACCGAAAACCCAACGGCTAATGAATCACAGAACGTTGCTAATAACGACGCTGTATCTGCTGAAAAAATCATGGTTAATACCGTAAAAGGTGATGTTGAGCTGGCTATGAACCCATCGCCACTTGTCGTTTATGACATGACATTGATGCAAGATTTGGCTGCACTAGATGTGGCGGTCGATGGTATGCCTGGTGGTCTATTACTAAAGAATCTACATTCAGAAACACAGCCTGATCCAAAATCGGTAGGTACTGTGTTTGAGCCGGATCTTGAAGCGTTGAATGCAATGCAGCCACAAACTATTTTGGTCGGTTCACGCATGGCAGAAAAATACGACGAGCTATCAAGTATCGCGCCGACATTGGACATGAGTATTGATACAGCCAATATCTATGAGTCAAGCAAGCAGCGCCTGCATGATCTAGGTGCATTGTTCGGTAAAAGCGATCAAGCCGCAAAGTTACAACAGAACATCGATGGACTCATCACTGAGACCAAGAGTCTAACAAAAGAAAATAAAGGTACTGGCCTAGTCGTCATGGTCAATGGCAATAAAATGTCAGCCTATGGTGACAAGTCTCGCTATGGCTTTATCCACACTGTGTTAGGTGTACCAATGGCAGATGACAAAATTGCCGATGCGCCTCATGGTCAGCCGATATCATTTGAATATATCCAAAAAGCCAATCCTGATTGGTTATTTGTCATCGACCGTAGTGCCGCAATTGGTGAAGATGGTATTGGTGCCAAGGCCGTATTGGACAATCCACTGGTTGCCCAGAGCAATGCATGGAGCAAGCAGCAAGTGGTTTATCTTAGCCCAGATTCTTACTTAGCATTTGGCGGTTACTACCAGTGGATGCAGGATCTAACGACGATTAAAGATGCTTTTACTAACGCTAAATAATGTCGTTAGTGATAAAAACGATTGTTGTACAAGTAGGTAATTATTACCGTTAACCCTGCTCATTTTTAAGCCAGTAGAGATTATGTCGTTATTTTCACCCCGTACTCATGCTAGGCTCAAATCCAGTACTGCTCCATCAGCGTCAAGCTGGCAGAGCGGTACTGGCAATGCGTTACATCGACGTACTGTCATACCACCATGGTTCATCAATATAGCAAGCCTCATTCTTATGGGGCTTTTGGTGTTATTAAGCTTATCTATTGGTGTGGCTGACTTTTCGTGGTCAGGCATCTTGCAGAGTTTGCTGACTCAGAGTACCAACTCCGATAGCTCATTGCTATTGGTTAGCCGTATACCGCGTACCATCGCCATTATTTTGACTGGTATTGCGATGGCAGTGGCTGGGATGATTATCCAAGTAGTGCTAAAAAACCGCTTTGTAGAGCCATCTATGGTTGGTGCAACTCAGAGTGCTGCACTTGGTTTGCTAGTGGTCAGTCTGCTGTTCCCTGCCAGTGCGCTTATTGTCAAAATGGGCGTGGCAACCATAGCTGCCGTTTTTGGCATGATGCTATTTATGCTGCTCATTCACCGCATTCCGCCCACTGATTTTTTGATGATTCCACTGATTGGCATTGTTTTCGGCGGCATTATTGAAGCAGTCACTACCTTTATCGCCTATCAAACCGAATCGCTACAGATGCTCAGTGTTTGGCAGTTTGGGGATTTTTCGGGCGTATTGGCAGGGCGCTATGAGCTGTTGTGGCTCACGGGCGCGCTGTGCGTATTGGCTTATATTATTGCTGACAAGCTGACCATCGTTGGTTTGGGTGACAATATCGCCTTAAACTTAGGTATTAGTAAGCGTCAGGTCACTTGGATTGGCGTAGGTATGGTAGCCATGATGAGCGCTGTCGTGGTCGTGACTGTAGGCATGATTCCTTTTATTGGGCTGGTCGTGCCAAACATTGTGAGCCGTCTAATGGGAGATAAGTTACGTCGTAGCTTGCCAGCAGTTGCCCTACTTGGTGCTTCAGCGGTGTTGCTATGCGATATTATCGGGCGCTCTATTCGCTATCCATTTGAAGTGCCGGTCGCTACTATCTTTGGTGTGGTTGGTACGGTGCTGTTTTTATGGCTGTTATTACGTGCGCCAGCTGAGCAGTAGCACTATGTTCACTAACTGTGTATTAGTTTTCAACACTCACTTACCGTCGTTCATTTTTTGCCTTATTAGATAAGCTTGGCACCATAGGATTTTTGTATGTTCTCATCAACTAAGCTTACTTCCACCAAGACTGATGCTACCAACACTAGCACAGCGATAGATAACTCATTTTCAGCAGACGGTCAGTATTCAGCCGCTGCACAAGGTCATTTGGCAAAGCTTTGGGCATGGATAGCTGCGCATCCAAAATCCATAGCAGCTATTATTCTACTTATCTCGATGACCTTGTTTATGACACTCAATGTCAATGGCTATTGGGACTTTGCACTACCATTACGCGGCAAGAAACTGCTGGCACTAATGGTGGTTGGCTATGCGATTGGCGTGTCGACGTTACTGTTTCAGACGTTGACTCACAATCCAATTCTAACGCCCTCCCTACTCGGATTTGATTCACTCTATGTTCTGTTGCAGAGCTTACTGGTTTTCTTTTTAGGTGCGATTAGCTTTACCAGTCTCGATCCTATTGCCAAGTTCACGCTAGAGATTGTCCTGATGTTTGGGGCATCTTTATTATTGTTTAAGCTATTATTTTCTAAAAGCAGTCAGGATCTGACGCGCTTGATACTGGTGGGCGTTATCTTTGGCGTGTTATTTCGCAGCTTATCAGCACTCATTGCACGGCTAATAAACCCTGATGATTTTGTGGTCGTACAGTCTGCTAGCTATGCGCAGTTCAATACGGTCAACCCTCAGCTGCTGGGCATCAGCTTATTTATCTGTGCCATCACCGCGATATTTGTATGGCGCTGGCGTTATCAATGCGATGTGTTGATGCTCGGACAAGCACAGGCCGTCAACCTTGGTATCAACTATCAGCGTCTAGCATTTGGTCTATTAACTGTCATCGCTGTACTGGTTGCCACGGCCACCGCCCTGGTCGGTCCAGTGACTTTCTTTGGTCTATTGGTTTGCGCATTGACCAATCGTATCGCGCGACATATGTATCACACTGAGCGGCTGATATTGGTCAGCTTGGTCGCTATGATTTGCTTAGTACTGGGTCAGACTATCTTTGAGCAAGTGCTAGATATGGCAGGCGTGTTGTCCGTCGTGATAGAGCTAGCAGGTGGATTGATGTTCTTAGCATTGATATTTATGTCTCAACGTCGTTCTTTATGATTACTTAGCCGACATTGTTTATTTAGCTGATTCTGTTGATAGAGAAAACCCTAAGACTTTTTAAATAAGACTGACTATGATTAAACTGAATAATATCTCTCACCATATTGGCAAACAAAAAATCTTGCATGACATTACGTTGTCCCTACCAACGGCGCAGGTGATTGCTTTGATTGGGCCTAATGGCGCTGGGAAGTCTACGTTGTTTTCTGTCATGGCTCGCTTGCAGCCGCTACAATCTGGGCAGGTGAGCTTCGCTGTAGATAATGAGGAACGTGACATTGTCAGCTGTCAGGCGCGCACACTGGCCAAAACTGTCGCTATGCTTGGGCAGGACAATCATGTGCAAGGACGTCTGCGCGTACATGAGCTACTGATGTTTGGGCGTTACCCTTATCATCAAGGACAACCGACCGCTGACGATCAGCAAAAAGTGCAAGAAATCCTCGAGCGCTTTGAGCTGGAGCCACTTGCCGAGCGTTTCTTGTCAACGCTATCGGGTGGACAGCGACAGCGCGTGCTGATCGCTATGATTGTCTGCCAAGATACACCCTATCTATTGCTCGATGAGCCACTAAATAACCTAGACATGTATCATGCTGGTCGGCTGATGCGTGAGCTACGTCAGCTTAGCCACAATCAGCAAAAAACCGTGGTGATCGTCCTGCATGATATCAACCAAGCGGCACAGTTTGCAGATACAGTAGTTACGATGAAAGCAGGAGAAGTGATGGCTGTTGGTCGCCCTGCTGATGTTATTACTCAAGAGACAATGAAAGATTTATACAATGTCGACGTCACTGTGCTCAATCATCAGGGTCGTCCTGTGATTGTGGATACGGTTTAAGTAAAGTATTTTGCTAATAACAAAAAGGAGAATAGATGCACAAAATGCTATTAAACAGTCGATGGATAAACTACAAGAACTTATCTCTACTCATTTTAGTAATTAGCTTTTGCTTATTCATTTTTAATGCTTTAAATAAGGAGATATCAAATACCTTTTTTTGGTTAGGAATCACTTTATATGCTTTAAGATTGGTGGTTATTCCTATGGATTTTACTCAAAACATCTCTTCAGTAGACTACATAAAGAACTACGATGAAAATAATACATGGCATAGATGGGTGATGCTAGGTGAGAGATTTTCTTCCTTTATTTTTACTGTCTTGATAGCATACACAATATTTTTGCAATTCAAGTGATAACTAGGGCATGCCTTTAATGCAGTACATAGCTATTTACCGAATTAAAAGCCTACCTTAGAAATCTGGCAATATTACCTACCCTTTTGCAACGCCTTCAATCGACTTTGACGCCCTTTCCACCATAGATAAACACCAGTAATAGACAACACTGTCACAGCCAAACCTATCAATGCTAAAAATATTTGATACAGCAAATGGCCAATACCTTGACTGATATGCCCCATATGTAAGGTCGATAGCCATTGATCGGCTTTGCTGCCAAATGATGAACTTTGATAGCCAAAATTTACACGCTCGATGCTACCAGTCCTTGCATTGACCGTGATGGATGATGCACCGCCTTTTTTACCAATATCCTTATCTGTCTTAAAGCGCAACTGCCATTGACCCTCGTCCTCAATCCAACGTATGCCTAAAAACTCTCGCACTAGCATACCCTTGCTTTGGGCAGCGATGTTTGCTTGCTCACTTAAATAAGCAATGCTATTGGCTTTGTTGACCACATCAACAGCCTCGACAGCGACAACCTCATTGTTTACAGCCTCAACCCTAGTCCCTGTTTCTGCACCAGGCACCTGCTCCGTTTTTTCTGATGGTTTTCTTGAGTTCTCCTGTCTCTCACCTCTTCCTTCAAGCCCTACGACAGCGTGCATCACAGGTTGATAGACCTCTCTTAGGTTAAAACCAACACTAGACCACGCGATGACAAATAAGATCCCCCAAAGCCATAATCCAAAAGCATGGTGTAGATCATAATTCAATTTGAACATATTACTTTTAGTACGGATTTTCCACGCTGGTAACCAACGTTTAAAAAAGGAGGCACGTTTTTTAGGCGAGGTTTTATTCTGTGCTTTTTTCTTTTTGATCGCTCTAGGAAACGTTAAGTAAAAGCCAATAAAGCAATTAATCGTCCACACGAGCGCGACAACCCCTAGTAGCAATTTTCCAATATCACCCAGTAATAAATCGCGATGTAACCAAAACACTTTCCACATGGTGTTGTGCCATGCCCACTCATTTCTATCACGAGTACCAATGATATCGCCAGTATAAGGATGGACATAAACTTGTTGAAACGGTGCTTTTGGCTGGTTTTGGGCGGCTTTTCCTCGTGCTCTATCTACCGAAAATACGGCTGATCTCTCTGCTGCTATCGAAGTTGGCATGCTAGAAAAGTTATATTGAGGGTACGCACTGATGACCTTATCATGAAGCTCAGCAATAGGCAGATGTGATGCGTTCTGCTTCTCAACCTGAGCCAGTTTATGGTTGAAGATATCATCTAGCTCGTCATGAAATGCCAATAATGTGCCAGTAATACCAGTGATAATTAAAAAAGCTGCCATGGCAAGCCCAGTATAACGGTGAATCCAAAGACAGCTATAGCGAAAATTAAATGACATAAATAAATCTGCTGTTATATTGTGATAGTAAGTTATTGAATTATTAAAAATATTTACGGGGGCATGGGCTTATTTTAAAAATGAAAACCTGCCCTAACAACGCAAAAGGTCTAAGCAAATAGCTCAGACCTTTTTCTAACTTAACAAACCCTGTGTCTACCTCCTAAAAATCAACGCTAACGTCGAACACATAAGTACGACCAGGTTCATTGAACGTACGTGCACCTGCGTTCGTAGCGGTACCCTCACGATAAACACCCTCATCAAACAAGTTTTTGATACCAGCTCCAACAGTAATCGCTTTTGTCAAATCATAGCGAGTGCTCACGTTGGCAATGGCATACGGTTCGCGATCAAGCAACGGGTCACCACTATCTTCTCCAGTCGTAACTGAAATCGTAGGGGCTTCAATCGTGCCGTAGTAGCTCACATCAAAGTCGGCATTCCAGCGAGGCGTAATATCCCAATCCACACCCGTGTTCACAGTGAACTTAGGAATGAGTGATAATGGCTCGCCATTGTCTTTTCGCTCTGAGCGGATGTTACTGGTGATATTGGTAGACCACGAAACCTTGTCAGTGACTGGTACTTGTACAAAACCTTCTAAACCTTCGACAATTGCTTCACCTTGATTGTCCCATTGAAAGATAGAACGATTTGTCGCTGTATCTACCGCCACACGATCCGTACCAGCGCCAATGCGGTTATCATAGGCATTATGGTAATAAGTCAAGCCTGCATTCAGTCCAGTACCATCATCATAAGTAAAGGTGATCTCTTTATTCCAAGATGTCTCATTTTCTAGGTCAGGGTTCCCTAATACGTGGCAACCTCTTTCATCAAGAGGTACCCAAGATGGACAACCATTGCCACCAGTATAGTAAATATAGTTTGGATCAAGCTGATATAACGATGGGGCTTTAAACGCACGACTGACGCCGCCTTTCACTGACCAATCAGGACTAAAATGCCAAGTAGTATTGATACTAGGCGACCAATTACTACCAGCCTCGCTATGATAGTCGAAGCGTAGACCTGGAGTCACATACCAGTCAGGTGTGATCTCGTAGTTATCTTCTAGATATACACCAATAAGATAAGCATCTGAAGTTGGATCACGCTGTTCAGGATCGGTCTCTACATCACCAAAATCAAAACCATCTGCAAATGCCAAATCAGATACCACGGGGTTATCTAGCTTTTCGCCGCGAAACTCTGCACCAGCAGTCAAGGTATGACGATCAAAGTAAATATCCCATTCTGATTTGGCATTTAGCGTATCGTAAGTCGCCTCTGTCCACTCAAAATCTTCGCCATCGTCAGGTATGACAATCTGTCCTTCGCCACCACCCGCACTACCTTCACCCAAACGCTCATTAACTGTCCGAGTATACTCAATGAAACTGTTACTACTAGCGTCATCATACTCACCGCGATGTGTGATCGCCGCGCCATAGCGTTGCATTTTGCTCGTTGTTTCACCTTCTAACTCATCTAACAAATTTTGGTTCACGGTTTGGAACAATGAATCACCCGCCCAGCGGTTTTCTTGACGGCTATAATTCACTTCAAAACCGACCGTATTCATCGCATCCATCGCGTATTCAAACAATTGGCGCACATCGATATTTTCGACACCTTCAGTACCTGCCGCTACCGAGGCAGCCGGACCACTGCGCCCGTCAACAATCTGTGCATCTTTGGCATTGATATAAGGATCATCGCCTTCACTATCGTGATAACCAAGAGTGGTACGCGAGGACAGTTTATCCGTCAATGCACCTGCCATATTGATATTGGTACGCCAGCTACTGCCTTCTAGATCGCTCTCTGGTGCCTCATAGTGACCACTGATAGAAAACTCTGGCTCAGTCGGACTCTTAGTAATGATATTTACCACACCGCCCATACTACCAGAGCCATAACGGGCTGCTGCTGGACCACGCAATACTTCGATGCTTTCGATAGCGCCTGGTGGTACCCACTGCGAGTCACCACGCGTGTCTTGCTCACTCCCACGACTAGGTCGTGAGGAATTACGAGAAGTCACAGGACGACCATCGATCAAGATAAGCGTGTTGTTTGGCCCCATACCACGCAAATCGATTTGGCGCTGGTTACCACGTTGACCTGACGTCGATGAACCCGACAAATTCACACCTGGCATCTTACGTACAATCTCTGAAATATCATTAGAAACTGATGCTTTTTCGATGGCTTCTTCACTAATAATAGACAGCCCTGCTGCTTGTTCTAGCTCGTCCCTTGCTGCCCGCACCACAATTGTATCCAATGTAGCTGTAGGCACAGCTTCTTGGTCGGTCGCCCCTTGCACAGCTACCTCATCACCCTCGGCAGCAAAAGCGGTACTACTAAGAATAGAAGTCACAGCGATACTTAGTAAAAGCTTACCAGTCACGACGCGTTGAAGTTTTTTTGGAGAAGTGATGACTGAGAAATCAGAGCAACCTGATTGGTTTGACATAAGTAATATTCCTTGAAGCGCACAATTTCGTTAATACCTGTTTATCTCATCGTCAGTGAATGGTTTTAGCCACTTTTTATGCAATGCTTCGGATGCATTCTCGGTGCAAGTACACATAAATAAACGTCTAAAATTGACATACGATTGTCGGATAGACGTGTCCGTAAATATATGTGTTATAAAAACATGACTAAAATATCGCCAAGAGGCTTAGCTATTGAGAGTAAACGAATAAGGGTATGTACTGAGTAGGGTTAAAAGTTTGATGACGCTGTAACTGTCATTAGTCAACGAATTAAATATTTAGTTTAAAAAGTCTCTATAAATGGAATAGAGCAAAGAGCCATTAACTGTTCTGTAATGAACGAAACACACTTTAGCAAGATACATATAAGAATGCAAACATTAATGATAATTATTATCATTAATGTTTGCATTCTTATTTCTAGTTCAGTTAACGGTTTAATTAATGCTTAATATATTTATAGAAATGCCTGATAGTTTCAGTTGTATAAGCGCTACCCTGTCAAACCTTGTCGATATTCCAATATGATAGTTCGGCCAGTTAGAAACATTATGCGTCAGATTCAAAATTTCGACGTTTGATTACTCTATGCCCATATTCATTCACACTTATTTCCTGATAATTTGAGATATATAAATGAGCTTCGATGATAGCTCGCTGTTGTTTAGAGTATTGGCATAGTGCTCGCATACGACTCGCATACGATTTAACTCATATGCTATTTATACGGTAGCCTCACCTTCTACCAAACGAGCAACTTAACATCTACTCTTAAATAAACTGCACTCTCAAAAATCTCGTAAAAAAAGCCAGCTCCCGTATAAGACAGCTGACTTTATAAGTACGATTAGACTGAAATTCGATAAGCTAGATTAGAACTGATAAGTTAAAGACGTTTTAATATTACGTCCCATTTCAAAATCAGTATAGTCATCATCGATAGAGTTACGTGATGCATGGCTTGCATAAGTCTCATCAAAGATATTGTATACACCTAGCGTGGCCTTCAAACCTTCGATTTGAGTTGGCGTGTAAGTCATGAAGATATCGTGCACGTCATAGCCTGGTTTTTCGTTGTCATCACCAGCGGTATTCGGTGTCACATCGGCGACATAAGTACTGCGCCAGCCAAGCTCAGTAGTATTGGTTGGAGCGTAACCTAGGTTGACCATGTACTTATCGCCAGACTCAGAGCCACTACCACTGACAGAAGAGATATTATAACCCGTATCCTCGCCTTTGCTACGCGCACGAGCATAGCTTAGACCCATGTTGAAGTTATCTGCGCGATAATCGGCTGATAGCTCTACGCCTTTGATTTTGAAATCTTCGTCATTATTAATGACACCTTGGCAGCTACCGTTTAATTGTCCAGTTGCACAATCTAAACCAACTCTACCATTGCCTGCACGTACGAACTCAATATAGTTTTCGATATTGGTTTCAAAGTACTTAGCACTTAATTTTAAAGAGTCATCAGCCATAGTCAGACCACGCAGCGTTGTAGCAATACCGACTTCTGCATTGTCACCTTCTTCTGCTTTTAGGTCATTGTTCACATACGTATCAGCGCCATCAGTGTTAAAAATCGTTTGGCTAAGATCTGGACCATTAAATAACTGAGTATAGCTTGCAAATAGCTGGGTGCGCGGTGCAATCTCATAGCTAGCAGCTAATGCGCCAACGACATTGTCGTAAGTCTTGCCAGCCGATACATACTCTGGAGATTCATAACGGTCATAACGGACGCCTGGCGTTAAACTAAGCTTGCCCATTTGCCATTGGTCTTCCAGATAGACTGAAGTGTTGGTCGCCTCATCGGTGCTCGCCTTGCCAAAATCGCGCGCCATCTCAGATTCTTTTTTGTAATGCTCAACCCCAGCGATTAACTTATGAACCCCTGGCACACCGTTGATAATAGTGCTATCAACGATACTGGTGTTCTGTACTTTGCCGCCTATGGTTTTGACTTCTGCATCAAACTCAAACCCAGGTACGCCATCAGAGTTACGCAAAATCTGCGTGCTGGTCTGATATACATTGGCGTCTACATTGACCAATTGGTTGGCAGGACTGTAAGCGTAGTCAAGCGCATAGGTATCGCGTTTGACTTCCTGCGGGATGATTGGGTTCCAGCCACCAGCAGGAAAATCTGGACGTAATGGGAACTTGCCTTTGTTTTCGGTACGGCTAAAGCTAGCGCCTACATGATGGTCACTACCGACATAAGCACCGGCTTTTAATAGAATGTTTTCGCCTTCGCTATCTTCCGTTTGGATTTTACGGCCTTTACCGTCTTCACCAGCGTCCGCATTGCGTTTGCCATAATAAGCCAGTAAATCAATATTTTCTGTTGGCGCACCATACACAGTGGCTGAAGTTAGCAGTTCATCATTGTTGCTAGCATAACCTGTATGCAGCTTAGCACCTACCTTTTGACCTGGCTTAAGTAAATCTGCCGCGTCGACTGTCTCAAAAGCAACCGCACCGCCGATAGCATCATTGCCTAGCGTCACTGAGTTATTGCCGACTGATACTTCTGCTTGTTTTAGCAGATCTGGATCAATAGTGACATCACCCATATGGTAGAACAATGCGCCTTCTTGACGTGCGCCATCAATTGTTACTTTTAGGTTGGTATCATCAAGACCACGTACACGAATACGTTGGTTGACCGATGAAGTACCGCCCACGCTTACCCCTGGTACAACGTCCAGAAAATCACTCAAATGGCTGGCTTGTGCAGCTGGGGTGTAGTCATCTATGTAGACAGAGTCTTCTTGTACAGCGTCACGTACTGAGCTATTCGCTGTTACAGTGATAGTCTGTAATGTCGTGTTTGGCATATCTGCTGCCGTTGCAGCGCTGGCAGCTTGCGTCCACAATACAGCGGCGACACCGATAGACAATACTGTCAATTGACTAGATAACTTTACTTCGCGCATAACACATTTACTCACTTTGTTTACTGTCAGAAATTAGAATGTTTAGAATTATTTTTAAAGGCTGTCGTCAAACAACCCTTAAAATAGTGCCTACCAGAAGATGGAATATCTTGAAAACGCTTAAGCCTATTGTGCGAATAACATGATTAATATTAATGATAATGATTAGCGTTTAAATAATGAGAGGCATAATAACGAAGTATTAACAATTTGGCAATAATTAATATAATAAATCCTCAATTTTAGCTTTTAATATGCTGACAAAGCGCAAAAATGCTTCGATACTGGTTATAAGATAATCCTTCAATATAATTCTAGCTATGCATTAAGGCTATATGTAGTCAAGCATAGGAACTCATCACGTTTATAGCAGTCTGTTATTAACTTAGCTCATGACTTGTTTTTCTTGTACTACTGTACTAGAATACTGAAACAAGATAGTTCTCAGCGAAAAATTGCTCGATGAGCGAGCTATCTATTTTCTTTGGCTAAGATTACCTATTATGACTACCGATCCTTATCAGAGCTTAGTGAAACATTTGACCAACTGTACTGATAGCGCAGATATCGAAAAGCTGCTCAGTGCCCTGCTGACGGATAAAGAACAGCATGACATTGCCAATCGTATTCGCATTTTTGACTTGCTAGATCGTGGCATCACCCAACGTGATATCTCAGAGCAACTAGGTGTTGGTATTGCCACTGTCTCTCGTGGTGCCAAGGCCAAGCAAAGCCACGATGTCAGCGCGTTACTGGCTACTCATAGAGACTGCTCTTAGACTCTAACGACGATACTATCTAGCTTTTTACTGACGAAACCTATACTTATTAATCGACACTTATTAGTCAACGCTTATTAATCAACACATATTTGAACCATTTCGGACTTTGTTATGACCTCTAGCACTCGCACACAGACCAAACCTGCTCCTATCGATATCCCGAGCAAACCACAACGCATCAAACTGACGCAAGATATCGATTTTTTTGCATTATTCAAACGTATTGAAAGCGCGTTTGATACCTGCTATTTGCTCGAATCATTAGGTGAAGACAGCCACATCTCGCGCCATCATGCGATTGGCTTTGATCCTGTGACGACTATCGCCGCATTAGACCGCAACACGCTTGCGATTACCGATAATAAAACTGCTGAAACCAACCATTATCAGACCGACAACCCTTATCAGCTACTGCGTGATATAACGCCGCAGCATGTCATCGCTCGTGATCAAAGCGGTGGTCTGGTCGGGTATTTAGGTTATGACTGCGTGAACTTCTTTGAACCTAGCCTTAATGCAAAAGCCAGTGAAGACTTTGAGCCATTTAAGTTTGGCGTGTATTTAGATGGGTTGACCCTAGATAAGATGACTGGGGAAATCTTTTATTTTTATTACCCAACTGCTCAACAAGAAAACCGCATCGAGCAAATCAAAGCCCTACTCGATGAGCCAACGCCTAGCTATGAAGCGCCTAAAGTTGAATTTTTAGGTGATGGTATGAGCCAAGAAGAGCATGCCAATGTCGTCATGCAAGTCAAAGAAGACATCATCGCTGGGCGTATTTTTCAGTGCGAGGTAGGCTTTAAATCTAAATATCGTATTGCCGGTGACAAAATGCCGATTTATGAAAAGCTACGTGCCGTCAATCCATCACCGCATATGTATTTTATGAAATTTGCTCAGCAGTGCATCATTGGCGCTTCTCCTGAGCTGCTATTCCGCTTGCGTCAGGGTGAAATGGAAACCTATCCGCTCGCAGGGACTGCCAAGCGCGGTGCGGACGTAATCGAAGACCGTAAGCTTGCCCGCGCCTTGCTCAACGATGACAAAGAGATTGCCGAGCACAACATGCTAGTCGACCTACATCGTAATGATATTGGCCGTGTGGCTCGATTTGGTACAGTAAAAGTACGTAGCTTAATGGATATCAAACGCTTCTCTCACGTGCAGCATATCTCTTCTGAAATCGTTGGTATCTTGCATCCTAACGAAGATATGTTTAGTGCCCTTGCCAGTAACTTCCCTGCTGGGACACTATCAGGCGCGCCCAAGGTAGAAGCCATCAAAGTCATCAACGAGCTAGAGCCTGATGGTCGCGGTGCTTATGGCGGTGCATTAGGCTCGTTCAATTTTAATGGTGATTGTATCTTTGCCATTCCTATTCGCAGTCTGTTTATCAATGGCGAGTCTGCCTACGCTCAAACTTGCGGTGGTAACGTTTACGACTCAAACCCAGCCGATGAGTACTTAGAGATTCAGCGTAAACTGTCGGCGATGAAAGTTGTGTTGGACAGCTTTATGCAATCATAATTGCTACCAGAAGTACTGTGTACATTGACCATATTTTACCTAGCACTATTTTTACAAAAGAGTTTATGACCCATGAATGTTTTAATTATCGATAACTACGACTCGTTTACCTTCAATCTCTACCAATATGTGGGTGAGATTTTGCAAACCTTAGACAGTGATAAAGAGGCCAGCGTCATCGTTAAACGCAATAACGAAATCACCCTAGCAGATGTGCAAGCGATGAATCTTGATAGAATTATCATTTCACCTGGCCCTGGCTCCCCTGACGATCCCGCGTACTTTGGTATCTGTAGCGAGGTCATTGAAACACTAGGCAAAACTGTGCCGCTACTAGGCGTTTGCTTGGGTATGCAAGGTATTGCTCATGTATTTGGCGGTGATGTGGTACGCGCTAGTGTGCCGATGCATGGCAAAGTCTCATCGATTCGCCATGATAATTCAGGTATCTATCAAGGCTTACCACAAGAGCTTGAGATCATGCGCTATCACTCACTGGTGGTAAAAGCCGACACCATCCCAAGCTGTCTGACGATTACCTCAGTAGTCGCCAATGATAGCTGTGCTGAATTGAGCTTTGCTGAGTCAGCATTGACTGGTGATGAGATTATGGGACTGGCGCATAAAGAGTACCCAATCCAAGGCGTACAGTTTCATCCTGAGTCGTTTGCCACTGAAGGCGCTAAGCGATTGCTAGGTAACTTTTTGCTACAGGTATAAACCTATATGGCCGTCTCCATGTCTAGCTCAAGCCTAAATACCTCCAGCTTACTCAGACGTACTACATTGCTCTCAAGCTTAATGCTAATGACCTCTGTCAGTTCGGCTGTAGCACCTGTACAGGCAAACTTTACCATGGGCATGGACATCCAAGGTCAACGTCTTAACCTTTATGAGAGATGTGCAGAAGGAAGCGTTACTTGCAACAATATGCTACTGGTCGCTCCCGATTTAGGACGACTATTGCAGACAACACCAGAATCTAGTAAGTCGCCCTACGCTGTCAAATACTACTCTGCGGAAACCAAGCATAGCTTATGTAAAGATGGCGTGACCCCGTGTCGATTTCAGGGTTATACCTTTGAGGGCGAAGATTTTGATGGGTTTATAGATACCTCGAACCATGAGATATCTATAAGAAGTAAATGGACAGTCGATACCTATAGTGCCACCTACAAAGAAAACGAGACTTATCTGCCATTAGCCTCACAAGCTGATTTGGTTGATCAGATATATAACACGTCTGATAAAGCATTGAATGAAAGCTACAGAGTAACGCGAAATGAAGTCAGACGCCTGTACGGTGAGGATATGGCGGCTAATCTTCAAAAAGAGCAGACTCAGTGGATAAAACAGCGCTCAAAAAACTGCGGGGCTGATACGGATCATTTACCAAGAACCCAATTGGAAAAAGTGTGCTTTATTCAGCGAAATGCTCTCCGAGAGCAAACATTCTTTTTATGGATTGATTAACAGAGACTGTAGAAAGAAAAAATGACGCGAACACGAATATGATATGAGTTAATAATTCGATATTACTTAGGTTATTTAGCAAACGCTAGCCATTTTTTAGCCATTTGAATAACTATTGATTGAATTTATCATACGACCTAGTAGCCACTTATTATCTTTTAGTGATAGACTCAAAAGAACAAACAAAAGACAGCCTTTAATCAGGTTGTCTTTTCTTATTTCAGTATTGTTTGGAGAGATTGTATCAACAGCAATCTTACAACATCTTGTGTCACTTAGATCGTAAGAAGAAAACAGTATGGCAAATATCGACAACGGAATGACGAACCATTCGCATCAATCATGGCTAGGCACCATTCAAATCATTACGGCTGCTATTTGCTGGGGCACGTTGGGTATATTCTCGACTTACCTAAACCAAATTGGATTTAGTGGTTGGCAGGTAACGATATTACGCATCGTCACGGCAGCCTTTATCATCTTAGCCATGCTACCAAAACTATGGCCACACCTTATCAAATTACAGCCAAAACAGTGGTTTGGTTTGGCGATGCAGTCGTTGATAGGTGTCCTTGGCATGTCGGTCTGCTATTTTTTTGCGGTAAGCTACGTTGGTGCCGGCCCTGCCGTTGCCTTACTCTATACCGCACCCGTATTTAGCTTATTGTTCTCAAAATTCTTACTGAGTGAGTCCATTACTCGCAAATCAGTTTTACTAGCATTGATGGCGGTGTTTGGCGTAGGCTTAACCATGTTAGGTGAGCAAGCAAAAGTTAACTGGGGAATTTTACTCGGTCTGTCAGCAGGGATGTGCTATTCGTTATATGGTGTACTGGGCAAGCGCGCGATGCATTACGCTCACCCTGCCCCTCTGGTATTTTTCACTTCCATTATCATTAGTGCTGGCGTACTACTGCTCTTGCCTGAGACCTATAACACTTATGATCAGCTATTGAGTCTGCCCTTAATGACTTGGGGCTATGTTTTAGGATTATCATTATTGGGAACCGTCGTGCCATTTGGGCTATATATGAAGGCACTAGAGAAACTGCCCGCCACTCGTGCATCGGTATTTACGATTTTCGAGCCATTGACTGCGATTGCGCTCGCGATGCTATTACTGCATCAATCTTTGTCTTGGATTCAATATTTGGGCGTGGCGCTTATTTTGCTGGCGGCTTTGTTAAATGCTGTATTAAATGGTACTGCTACTCGTGTACCTCGCTGGTTAAAGCAACGACAAAGGGCATAGTTTACTGTCTGTCCATTTAAGATACGTCCCATTTATTTCGATAAAAAAAGCCCCAACCATAGCATCATGATTGGGGCTTTTTTTATCGCTTACGCAAAAACAAACGTTTTTACTGCTCAATACGTTGCAGAAATGCCTGTGTACGAGGATGTTTTGAGTCCTCAAACAGCTGCTTGGCACTGCCTTCTTCAACCACATGACCATCTTCAATCAGTACAACATGATCGGCAACGTCGCGGGCAAAGTTGATTTCGTGAGTCACTACGACCATCGTCCAACCTTCGGAGGCGAGCTGCTTCATTGTCTCTAGCACATCTTGCACCAACTCTGGATCAAGCGCAGAGGTTGGCTCATCAAATAGTAACAATGACGGTTCAATAGCAAGCGCACGAGCAATACCAATACGCTGCTGTTGACCACCAGATAGCTGAAACGGATACAGATCTGCTTTGTCCGACAGTCCAACTTTCTCCAGTAGTACCAATGCCTGCTCACGGGCTTGCGCTTTGCTCTGCCCTTGTACGACCGTAGGCCCAAGCATCAAGTTTTCAATGGCTGTCTTATGTGGAAACAAGTTATAAGACTGAAACACCATACCTGACTTACGCTGTAAAGCTAGTAGCGTTTTTTTGCTTGGCTTAGTTGCAAAGTCGACACTTAAGCTATCGTCATCAAAAGCAATCACACCTTGGTCAGGAATCTCTAACGCATTTAAACAACGCAAAAAGGTGGTTTTACCCGATCCTGAAGGTCCTAATATTACGACTACTTTGCCTTTATTAATGGTCAAGTCGATGCCTTTTAGCACCTGATTGCCACCGAAGGCTTTATGAATATTAGTGACTTTGATCATAAAAATTCCTGTTGGGCTAGGGCGTGTCTATTGAGCCATAATTTATTTTACTACGTAGCTTATTTTGCCACATAACGATCTAGCCTAGTTTCAAGCTTGCCTTGGATAAAGGTCAAGAACAGACAGATACCCCAGTAGATAATTGCCGCTTCGGTATAGACCAGCATAAACTCATAGTTACGAGCTGTGATAATCTGCGCTTGTTTGAATAGCTCAGTGACCAGTACCAGTGAGGCAAGTGAGGTATCTTTTACCAGACTGATAAAGGTATTAGACAACGGCGGCACCGATACTCGAAGCGCCTGCGGTAAAATCACATGACGAAAAGTCTGTAGATACGTCAAACCAACCGTCGAGCCTGCTTCCCACTGCCCTTTTGGTATTGACAAAATCGAAGCACGCACTGTCTCCGATGCATAAGCACCGATGTTCAGTGAGAACGCGATAATCGCTGAGGGAAAGGGATCAAGCTTCACCCCGACACTTGGCAGACCATAGAAAATAATAAACAGCTGAACCAGCATCGGTGTACCGCGAATCGCGGACACATAGACGCGAGCGAGCCGATAGATGATTTCATGGAACCAAGTGGCACGCGGAATGATACGAATCAATGCCACTGTCAGTGCAATGGCCATACCAATCGCAAATGAGATCAATGCCAGCGGTATCGAATAATAGATACCGCCTTTGAGCATTGGCCAAAACGACGAGATGACAATCTGCGCTCGATCAGGACTCATAAATGGCAATACTGCCAATAAGTCTGCGAACCATGATGTAGACATTACAGAAGCTGACATGATAGAAACTGACATTATTTTTGTTGACTTATATCAGCACCAAAGAACTGTTCGCTAAGCTTGGTTAGCGTGCCTTCAGCCGCCAATTCAGCCATTGCTTCATCCAGTTTCGCTACAACTTCATCATCACCTTTGATAAGCACTAGGCCTGAACCACGTAACTCACTAGCAGGTGCAGTCAGTTTGATCTCAAGATCAGAATCTGGGAATTTCTTTAGATAATCCAATACCGCCAGATTGTCATTCATCGTAAAGTCAGCACGATCTTGCTTTACTAATTGAATCGCTTGCGCCATACCATCGACAGGAACGATCTCTGCACCGTAACGCTCTGCAAGCTCACCGTAGTTACTGCTAAGTGATTGCGCAGTACGTAGACCTTTTAGACCTTCCCACGAGCTATAACGGTTGTCATCAGTAGGTGCCAATACAACCGCACCTGACCAGCTATAAGCCATTGCTTTGTCATACTTTGCTTTACGCTCAGGCGTGGTCAAACTAACTTGGTTAGCCACCATATCAAAACGTTTTGAATCCAAACCAGCCAGCATCGCATCCCATTGGGTTTCTTTAAACTCAACGTCTACGCCCAGTTTATCAGCTACTGCACGCGTTACTTCAACATCATAACCCGTTAGTTTGCCGCTCTCATCATGGTATGTGAACGGAGGATAAGTACCCTCTGTACCAACGTTGATGGTGCCGCCGTTGTTGATACGTTGTAGCAAATCAGAACCGCCTGTTGCAGCGCTGTCAGTTGCACTGGTATCGGCTTCGTTGGTAGTAGATTGACCACAAGCGGCAAGGAACATAGTGCTGGCGGCAAGGGCTAAAAGAGTACGACGTTTCATAAGACGTCCTTATAAGAGTGAATGAATAAAGTAAAAACGCATAATGCTAATAAGACACACAGCACTAATAAAATATACGGTGCTAATGAATAGGACAAGCCGATACAGAAGAACAATATAAGCTCCTCTATGATATTCGGCTTTGGTTGCCCGATTTGAGGCTATTTGGGCTATTTTTCAATACTGTTTCTATATTATATTTTAATTTTTAACGATTGTTCAAATATTCTGACAAGTTTAATTAACACCAATTGCTATCTTATTAAATAGCAACTTATGGATATAGTATCTCACTTTAGACAGAAAAACGTACACAATCAGTGAGCATACGTAAGCTTAAGCTATAGTCAGTTCAATATAATTTCGATACAAGGAAACCGAGTGCAAGTTATACATTGGTATGCTTAGCGAGGATGACGATGTAGCGGATTTATATAGGCTTGACTATATCTGCTACAACTCGCCTGAGAACTGATAGCGATCACCCGCATGCCACATTTTTACAAAGGTAACGACCTGACCAGCCGAATAGGTCTGTCGACGCAACACAAGCGTTGGTGACTGCGGCGCAATTTGCAAAAACTCAGCAATCTCATCTGGCGCTGCCAATGCTCGGATGGTATAGCTGCCACTCTCTAGAGGACTTTTGGCAATCAAGTAATCACTGGTATTGACCACACTAAAATCCTGGTCGATAAACTTCGGCACTTTTTTAGCATCGACCCAACGTTCTTCAAACTGTATGGGCTGACCATCGGCAAAGTGAATAATTTTTACTTCATACAGGACAGCTTCATCACTAGCATCTGTCTGAGCGCTTGTATTAGCAGGCACAGACTCTTCATCAATACCAAACTTACGACGCAACTCATTATCGAGCATAGCAGCAGTCACGGCGCGCTTGCTGACGACCTGTGCCTCATAATCACGATTGGCAGACTTTAAATCCTCAGCGATGTTGCGTACCTCAACAAAGGTATGATTAAACTGCTGCTGCGCGACAAACGTGCCCGACCCTTGTCGACGCTCTAACACCCGCTCCTCGCTCAGCTCTTTTAGCGCACGGTTGACCGTCATTCGTGACACACCAAATTCTTCAGCCAGTGCCATTTCTGTCGAAATCGCATTACCCGCTTGCCACTTACCAGAATGAATATTGTCTAGTATGGCGTTTTTTATGCGTTGATACGCCGGAATCGTCTTTGTCATATCCGCCTTTGACCGTCAGTTTTGCTAATAGGAATGACCACATAATATCACGAGACCACCGTGCAAGCCTTAGTCAAAATGTCTGAGCGTTCAGTATTGACTAGGGGATTGTTCAACTCACTCGATGTTATCTAAATTGGCTAAATGAATAACAAAAATAATCAGCTCATGAAAAAAAACCTTGCATGAAAAAAGCATCTTTGATAATTTGTATATACAACTTTACAGCGGTGCTAGAAAATTTGTTTTATCGATTCGATATTTCTATGAATTTAGATGAATGCTTAGTAGATAAATACTTAGTAAATGAATATCTAGACTGACTGTAAGACACTTACTTTGATGACTTTATCGCCCTATTCGCTATCACAAGGATATGATCATGACTACTGACAACGGAACCAACAAAGAAACTAAGCTGACTCGCCGCGATGAGAGCCGTAATATTGCTGCGCCTACCGGTAGCACGCTACATTGCAAAAACTGGCTGACCGAAGCCCCTTATCGCATGCTGCAAAACAACCTGCATCCTGATGTGGCAGAAAACCCAAAAAGTCTGGTCGTCTACGGTGGTATCGGACGCGCAGCCCGTAACTGGGAAAGCTATGATCAAATCTTAGAGTCATTAAAAGAATTAGAAGATGATGAGACGTTGCTAGTACAGTCTGGTAAGCCAGTCGGCGTGTTTCAAACACACGAAAACGCACCACGCGTATTGATTGCCAACTCCAACCTTGTACCGCGTTGGGCAACGTGGGAGCACTTCAACGAGTTGGATCGCAAAGACCTGTTTATGTACGGTCAAATGACTGCTGGTAGCTGGATTTATATCGGCACGCAAGGCATCGTCCAAGGTACGTATGAGACTTTTGTGGAAGCGGGTCGTCAGCATTATGACGGTAGCTGGGCGGGTCGTTGGATTTTAACCGCTGGTCTGGGCGGTATGGGCGGCGCGCAGCCACTAGCCGCGACTTTTGCGGGGGCGACTTCATTAAACATCGAGTGTCAGCAGTCTAGCATCGATTTCCGTTTGCGCACGGGTTATGTCGATAAGCAAGCGGACAATCTTGACCACGCTTATGAGTTAATCAAACAACATACGGACGCTGGTGAAGCCGTCTCTATCGCCCTACTTGGTAATGCCGCAGATACCTTGCCTGAGATGGTCAAGCGTGCTAACGCTGGCGGTATGAAGCCTGATTTGGTCACCGATCAAACCTCAGCGCATGACTTAATCAATGGCTATCTACCAAGCGGCTGGACGGTAGAGGAATGGAAAGCCGCCCAAGAAGATCCAGAGCAACATGCAGCACTGACCAAAGCCGCTGCTCAATCTTGTGCGGTACATGTACAAGCGATTTTAGACTTGCAAGCGATGGACATTCCAGCGACTGATTACGGTAATAACATCCGTCAGGTCGCTTTTGATGAAGGGGTCAAAGATGCCTTTAACTTCCCAGGTTTTGTCCCTGCGTATATTCGTCCGCTATTTTGCCAAGGTAAAGGCCCATTCCGCTGGGTAGCGTTATCAGGTGATCCAGAAGATATCTATAAGACTGATCAAAAAATTAAAGAGCTATTCCCTGAAAATAAACATATCCATCGCTGGTTAGATATGGCAAAGGAACGTATTCAATTCCAAGGTTTGCCTGCCCGTATCTGCTGGTTAGGGCTTGGTGAACGTGACAAAGCAGGTTTGGCATTTAATGAAATGGTCAAAAACGGCGAGCTAAAAGGCCCGATCGTTATTGGTCGTGATCACTTAGACACGGGTTCTGTTGCCAGTCCAAACCGCGAAACAGAAAGCATGAAAGACGGCTCAGATGCGGTATCTGACTGGGCATTATTAAACGGCATGCTCAATGTCGCTGGTGGCGCGACGTGGGTATCACTGCATCATGGCGGAGGTGTCGGCATGGGCTACTCGCAGCACTCAGGCATGGTCATCGTCGCGGATGGTACTGACGCCGCAGCCAAAAGATTGTCACGCGTGCTTGTCAATGATTGCGGCTCAGGCGTCATGCGTCATGCAGATGCAGGTTATGAGTTGGCGATTAAAACAGCGAAAGACTATGGTCTAAATTTGCCAATGATCAAATAATTCGAATCATTTTACTTTATAAAAATAAATAGCCAGATAACTATGCAACTAGGATTACCCTTATGAGCAACATCAAACAACTAACCCTACACCCTCGCCAGCTTAGCTTTGAGATGCTACGTAATATCTACGAGCAGCCTGTCGTATTGACACTGCCTGAGAGTGCTTATGAAGCGATAGATGCATCGCACGAAGATGTACGTACCATCATTGCACGAGACAAAAGCGCTTATGGTATCAATACTGGTTTTGGCCTACTTGCTAAGACACGTATCAGTGATGATCAGCTTGAGCTACTTCAGCGTAACCTAATCGTTTCTCACTCAGTGGGCACTGGTGAAGCGTTGCCAGACGGTGTAGTTCGATTAATTATGGTCATGAAAGTCGCCAGTCTGGCGCAAGGTGTCTCTGGTGTACGCCGCGAGGTGGTAGACAGCCTACTGGCCTTAATCAACAATCAAATCACACCCAATATCCCAGCCAAAGGTTCAGTTGGCGCATCTGGTGACTTAGCGCCATTATCACATATGACACTTGCGATGATGGGTGAAGGCGATGTGTTTGTTGCTGGCAAAAAAGTACCTGCTGCTGACGCTCTAGCACAGCATGGACTTGAGCCTATTACTCTTGCAGCCAAAGAAGGCCTTGCACTGATTAACGGTACGCAAGTCTCAACTGCTCTAGCATTACGTGGTTATTTCTTAGCGCGTGATTTACTTGAGACCGCCACTATTGTCGGCTCACTATCAATTGATGCTGCCAAAGGATCAGACTCACCATTTGATGCGCGTATTCACGAAGTACGTGGCCATCATGGTCAAATCGAAATCGCCAAAGCACACCGTCAATTAATCAAAGGTAGCGCTATTCGTGCCTCACATGATGGTGAGCAAGACGATAGAGTGCAAGACCCTTACTGCCTGCGTTGTCAGCCGCAAGTCATGGGTGCCTGTCTTGATATCATCAACCAAGCAGGAAAAACCTTATTAATTGAATCCAATGCAGTAACTGACAATCCACTTATCTTTAATAATGAGGATGGCCCTGTCGCCATATCGGGTGGTAACTTCCATGCTGAGCCAGTCGCTTTTGCCGCGGATATTTTAGCCTTGGCAATCGCTGAGATTGGCTCGATGTCTGAGCGCCGTGTCGCTTTGTTGATCGACGCGACTCTATCAGGTGGCTTACCGCCATTCTTAGTGGATAATGCTGGGGTAAACTCAGGCTTCATGATTGCTCATGTGACCGCCGCAGCACTGGCCTCAGAAAATAAATCTATCGCTCATCCCGGTAGCGTCGATAGCATTCCAACTTCTGCCAACCAAGAAGACCATGTATCTATGGCCACCTATTGCGCACGCCGCCTATACGAGATGGCGCAAAACACCGCCACCATCATTGGCATTGAGCTATTGGCTGCTGGTCAAGGCATTGACTTCCATCGAGGACTCGAGACATCAGAGCCTCTGTCAGTAGCGCATCAAAAACTACGTGAAAAAGTGACTTTCTATGATAAAGATCGCTACCTCGCACCTGATATTGAAGCAGCTAAGCAGTTGGTATTAAACGGTACGCTTGCTGAACATTGGCAGTCACTACGCATCGATTGGTACGAGTCTAAATAAAGATTAGTGTGCGAACGGAGAAAAGCGATGACAATAGCGAGAACAACAACGACTACCACTCACATTAGCCATACACCTGCTGATATGACCCAGTGGATAGGACGTGAAGAGCCATTTGAGACTACGCGCGCCCGTTATTGGTATCAGCTTGCTCAGCCTTATGAGGCTCAACATATTGGGCTAATTGGCTTTGCCTGTGATCAAGGCGTCAGACGCAATCAAGGCCGCGTGGGTGCTAGAGCTGCACCGTCATTGATTCGTCGAGCATTTGCTACGCTGCCAGTCATCGCTGATTTACAACAACGTTCTGATAGTCAATTATCAACCTTATTGGGTGATGCTGGTGACATTCATTGTGATGATAATGACGACTTTGCCGAGAGCACCCTTGAGCAAGCTCAGCTCAAATATGCTGATGCAGTGAGTACTATTGTCAAGCAAGGTGGTTTGCCCATCGGACTTGGTGGCGGTCATGCCATCGCTTATGGTAGCTTTTTAGGATTATGGCAGGCTCTAGAAAGTCAAAAAAATGCAGATGTCACGCCTACTATCGGAATTATTAATTTTGATGCTCATCTTGATATTCGTCAGTCTGATGTAGCGACCTCTGGTACACCGTTTCGCCAGATTGCCGAGCATCTTGACGCACACGATCAGCCTTTTCACTATTGCTGTATTGGCGTCAGTCGCTTTTCTAATACGGCGGCGCTTTTCGATCGTGCCGAGCAGTTGGGCGTACAGGTCATTAGTGATGAAGACTGTCATTATCAGCCTTGGGATATACTTGCTGAGCGGGTCAAAAGCTTTGTAGGTCAGGTCGATATCGTATATTTAACCGTCGATATGGACTGCTTGCCATCTAGTGTCGTGCCGGGTGTGAGCGCACCTGCCGCTTACGGCATTGAACTAGGTTTCGTTGAGCGCATGGTCAAAACCATCATGGCATCAGGCAAAGTAAAAACGGTCGACATTGCTGAGATTAACCCTACTTTTGACGTTGATAGTCGTAGCTGCAAAGTTGCTGCTCGCTTACTAGCGACTATTGTAGAGCAGCATTTACTTAGCGCTTAAAAACATTAGCCTCCCAATAATTAGGAGCATATTATGAATGAATTAAAGAACTCCGTATCGAAAAACTCTACAGAACAGATGCTAGACGAGTCTACTATGACATCGTTTGATCAACTCATTATCAATGCCAACATTGCGACGTTTTCAGCGAACTATGGTTTCGATATTTACGATAATTCAGATGCTAATAATATCCCATACGGTCAGTTAGAGAACGCGGCTATCGGTATTAAAAACGGCAAGATTGCTTGGATTGGGGCACAGGAGCAAACCGCTACTCATCTGCCTCATTATCAAGAAAATCAAGTCATAGACGTCGATGGTAAATGGATAACGCCTGGGCTCATCGATTGTCATACGCATATCGTTTATGGCGGCAACCGCAGCAATGAATTCGAAGCGCGTTTGCAAGGTGCCAGTTATCAAGACATTGCTACGCAAGGCGGCGGTATTGTCGCAACCGTGAGCGCGACCCGCGCGGCCAGTATTGAATCGCTATTTTCCCAAAGTGAAAAACGCCTAGTCGCACTTATGAAAGAAGGAGTTACCAGTATCGAAATCAAGTCTGGCTATGGCTTGGACTTAGACACGGAGCGCAAAATGCTTAGGGTCGCTCGTCAACTGGGAGAAAAATACGACATTCATGTGAGCACCACTTATCTAGCAGCGCATGCCCTACCCACTGATTACAAAGACCATGCAGATGACTATATTGAGCAAGTCTGCGAGTGGCTACCCATTCTGCATGCAGAGGGCTTGGTCGATGCGGTCGATGGGTTTTGTGAAAACATCGCCTTTAGCACAGAGCAAATCAGACGAGTGTTTGAGGTCGCGCGCTCATTAGATCTACCAGTCAAACTGCACTCTGAGCAGCTGTCCGATATAGGTGGTAGTGCCTTAGTTGCTGAATATAAAGGGCTATCGAGCGATCATCTAGAGCATTTGTCAGAAGAAGACATCAAAAAAATGGCCGCTAGCAATACGGTTGCCGTGATATTACCTGGGGCGTTTTATACACTACGTGACACTAAGTTGCCGCCAATTAAAGCCTTGCGCAAACACAAAGTTCCTATGGCAATTTCAACCGATTGTAATCCTGGCACCTCACCGTTGACGTCGCTGTTATTGACGATGAATATGGGCTGCACACTGTTTTACCTCACGCCTGAAGAAGTACTGGCAGGCTCAACCGTTTATGCAGCACAAGCGTTAGGGCTGTCCAACAAAGGAAAAGTGGAAGTGGGCTGTGATGCTGATTTAGCGCTATGGGATATCGCTCGTCCTGCTGACTTGGCCTATCAGATGGGACTAAATCCTACCCAAGGCATTATGGTTCAAGGACAATGGCGCGAGACACTGTAATCAACCTACCTTTGTTTATCTCAATTAAAAAAGCCCCAATCATTCAGTGACTGGAGCTTTGCTATTTGTCCGTATGAACCAACCGCTAAGGCTTGTTTACCACTTATAAGTAAGACTAGTTCAAAATACCAAAAGCAACCAACGCATCAGCCACACGTTTGAAGCCAACCATATTGGCACCAGCCATATAATCGATATACCCATTGTCAGTTTGACCATATTGTTCTGAAGCATTCGCAGCACTGTCGTGGATATCTTTCATAATACCTTTTAGACGCTCATCGACTTGCTCAAAGGTTTGATATTGACGGACAGAGTTTTGCGACATTTCAAGCGCAGATACCGCAACCCCGCCCGCATTAGCAGCTTTACCAGGTGCATAATGAACACGGTGCAAACGGATACAATCAATTGCTTCCGCAGTGAGCGGCATATTAGCGCCTTCCACCACATACTTCACGCCATTTTCGACCAATAATTTGGCATCAGCTTCATTGACTTCATTTTGAGTAGCGCATGGAATCGCAATATCAGCTTCAAACTGCCACGGTTTCTGTTTGGCAAGCCACTCGCCACCATAAACATCAACATACTCTGCTAAAGGCTTGTTTTGCTGCTTTTGTTTTTTGAGCCAATCAATTTTTTCTTGATTGAGACCATTTTCATCATGCAACGTCCCTTGTGAATCAGAGACAGTTATTGCCATACCACCTAGCGCATTCACTTTTTCGGCAGCATGTAATGAGACATTACCTGCTCCTGATATCAGCACCCTTTTGCCTTGAAGCGTATCGTTCTGAGCGATGAGCATATTTTCTAAGAAGTAGACTGCACCGTAGCCAGTCGCCTCTGTACGCATCAAGCTGCCACCAAAGCCCACGCCTTTGCCAGTGATAACCCCTGTTGATTCACGCGTTAAATTCTTATACATCGCAAACATATAGCTAACTTCTCGACCACCGACGCCGATGTCACCAGCAGGCACATCCATGTCTTTGCTCACGTAATGATGTAGCTCACGCATAAAGGCATAGCAAAAACGACGTATCTCGCTGTCTGTTTTACCTTTAGGATCAAAATCTGACCCACCTTTACCGCCACCAATAGGCAAGCCAGTTAAGGCATTTTTAAAGATTTGCTCAAAGCCTAAGAACTTCAATACGGATTGATTGACGGTAGGATGGAATCTAAGACCGCCTTTGTAAGGGCCTAGAGCATTGCAAAACTGCACACGCCAACCACGATTGACTTGTACCACGCCTTGATCATCTTCCCAATTGATACGAAAGCCAAATACCCGATCAGGCTCTACCAAACGCTCGAATACCTTTAACGTACTATATTCAGGATGCGCATCGTATAAAGGTTGAATCGTAATTGCCACCTCTTTTACTGCTTGAATGAATTCGGGCTGATGGGCATAACGTGCTTCGACTTTTTGGATGGCTTCACTGATGCTCATGTATTTCTTCCTTAGGATAAAACTGGTGATAGTAATTATTTACATCGACGCTACAATATATTGAGTAAACAAAAGGATTATAAACGTTGATGTAAAACTGAAATTGCCCCTATACAAGATTATGTATAGAGACTGATAGGATCAAAAAAGCTGACTCAATTTGTATTTTTATAACGCATTTAGAAGTGTCAACATTTATCCCCTCATGACTGTATATCATTTTTGAGACTTATAAGTCTAGTAAATATCTTCATCATAAGAATCTATAAGCGATTTTTATTAACTAAATTCCAGCGGCTCCGTTTGATAGCAATGGTGGACATTAATCTATAGTTACAAAGAATACCTCTATTCAAAAAAAATACCAAGGATCTTGCTAGGTCTTCAACCGCTCATCGATTAGACATAATAAAAAACCACCATTTTCCTCGAAAAAATAAAGATAAGGGGTAATGATTTGATGACAAAAGGCACAAAAGTCCAAAAAATTTACTTTTAATTGGGCAAATGTATATCAATATTATTAGTAAGGATTTATAACACCTTTCTTTAAACAAGGATATTTTTGACTAACTTCATTAGTTCATAAATAAAAAACCAATCACCAGTACAGAGAAAGCGATATGCGTACAGATTCATTTCAGCAGATATTGGAAGACTTAAACAGTTCATCAGCAGATGTTGAAGCATCTGCGCTAATCTCTAACGATGGTCTTATGATTGCTTCAGCTCTACCAACCGGCGTGGATGAAGATCGCGTGGGTGCTATGTCAGCCGCATTATTATCATTGGGTGATCGTGCAGGACGCGAGTTGGCACGCGGTGGTATCGATCGCATTATGATTCAAGGCGAGAAAGGCTACGTCATCATGACTTCATCAGGCGATGAAGCGGTACTTACCATCATGGCAAAACCCAATGCCAAGCTTGGCTTGATATTCCTAGATATTAAGCGCGCCTCAGAAGCGTTGGCAAAGCTCATTTGATTGGCGACTGCTTATCGAATTTATTAGCTTTTTAATTACTATAAACATAGTCGGTTCAATATAATTTGGATACAAGAAAGCCGAGTGAAAGTACTACAAGTAGTAGACTAAGCAAGGCTGACACCGTATCCAATTTATAGAGGATTGACTACATAACGACCAACGAAGGAGATAACCATGGGCTCTCCAATCCCTAATGCACACAAACCCGATATGCCTGCTGAGCAAATCACAATGACTTATCATGATGGCACCTCACGGACTGTCTATGATACTGGTATAGAGCGCCCCTACCCAGACGGTAAGCTGATTGTCTCGCGTACCAATCTCGACGGTATCATCACTCACGTCAACGACGCCTTTGTCGAAATCAGTGGCTATCATGTAGATGAATTAATTGGCCAACAGCACTATATTTTGCGTCATCCTGATATGCCAAAAGCCGCCTATAAAGACTTATGGAATACTGCCGAGTCTGGACAAAAATGGCATGGCTATGTCAAAAATTTATGCAAAGACGGAAGTCATTATTGGGTCTATGCCACTGTGGTGCCTAACGTGCGTCGCGGCGAAACTGTAGGATACACTTCAGTACGCCGTAAGCCATCACGCAGTAAAATTGAAGCGGCGATGACTCAATATGCCCAAATGAAACAAGATGAGGAAGGCTAAGTCATGACGACACACAATATGTTAATCGCCCCTGATTTTTCGCCTGATCGCTTTGCAGGCTGGCACATGTTCAACACCTTGATTCAAAAACGTGCCAACTTAAACATGCATCTCAATATTCCTACCTCTCACGCTGAGCAAGAGCAGGTCATTGATGCTGGTGACATTCAAATTATTTACGCCAACCCTTTTGATGCAGCCACTCTCATCCGAGAGCAAGGCTATCGAGCCATTGCGCGACCTATCGGTAAATCTGACGAGATGATCATTGCAGCCGCTGCCAATAGCACTATCAGCCGTTTGGAAGACATTCAAGCAGGGGCTACTGTCGCGATGGCTGACAACCGAGATGTCAAACTGATTGGTTTGCGATTGCTAGAAGCCGTCGATATAGAAGCGTCTGATCTCAACTGGGATGTGACCGAGACCTATCAAGCGGCTGCCCGCAAAGTCATCAAAGGTGAAGCCCATGTCGCGTTTTTCTTGGCAGAGATTTTTCATAGCTTTTCACGCTTGACCAAGACTCAGCTATCGGTACTTATCGAAAGTGACTTGGCTGATATCAGTCATGTACTCCTTGTTAAAGAAGACTTTCCCGATGCGCAAATCTTCCTAGAAGCCATCCTCAATTTGCATAACGATGACGATGGTAAAGAAGCATTGTCTGAGCTGGGCATGCCTCAAGGATTTGAGCCAATGAGCGAAGAAGATGCCGAATTTATGATTGATTTGATGCAAACGTTATTGGACTAATCGCTCAATCATTGTATTGATATCAAGCGCTATTTTGCGAGATGAAGTCATCGTTTGTCGTATGACATCATTATCACTGAAGCAAGCACCGTCGTAATAATAGCGATGACAGGAGGGTATTATTATGTCTGATTCAGACCTGATCAAAGAAAACGAAAGAGTCGCACACCGAGTATTTCGGTTTTACTCTCGTAAAGTATTTTTGGCACCCAATAACCGTCACTTTCATGAGCAGCGTATCAATGCAGCGTTACTGTTGACGGAGAAAGAGCCGTTACAAGGTGCTGTAGCGGACTTTTTTTATGGGTGCTGGTTTGATATCCCATATGATGTAAACAACCTATTTACTCGTATCAAAGATCGTTTGTATCCTCATGTCCAGCAAGGCTTTCGCGATTGCATTGATAAGAAAAGATACATCCAGCGCAATAGTATGTTGGCCACTCGTTGGAGTGTGCTGATATCTCCTTCTCTCAATGAGCAAAAGCAACGACTGCGTATCAGCAGCGACGATGCCCGAGAAATCGCTAAAGACATCACCACTGAGCTGATGCAAGCGCGTGAGAACGAAGACTGGGGTACGATTGAGCAAATCGAAAACGAGTTTTTTGCCCATTGTACTGCACGCAATGATCGTCTCGCATTTTCGCTAGTATGGTTTCGCTTGGGTAGAAGTGATTGGCAGTTCGATGCACGCTGGGACAACTGCCAACAACATCTCGATCAAACTATAGTCAAATCCATATAAATCCGCTACGTCGTCATCCTCGCTAAGCATATTAATGTATAACTTACGCTCGGTTTCCTTGTATCGAAATTATTTGAACTCAACGATATGAAAGCCTAATTTGTCACCTATTAATCACTTTTATCATAATGGTAGTTACTATGTCCTCTTACTTAAATGCTGATAAAACCTATCTTACCCTGACGCCAGCTGGTATTTTTGAGGCGTTTTCACAGAACGAACCAACTGATGAGCAGTTGGCATTACAGGATTTGCTGTCTTATGATCAGACACTGCTCGCTGCTGACTGGCCTCAGCGTTATTCTGAACAATGGCTACAAGGCTTTATCGAACAAGGTTGGATTGAAAAGCTGTCGCTGTTTTTACCAGCGCCTAACTTGCCATTGGACCAGTTTTTGCCTTATGTCGTGGCGAGCTTATCTGGTAAACGCCGTGCCGCGATCGGCTCTGATGAAGGGTTTTGTTTAGCGCGAGTGGGCTATAGTCAAGAAGAAGCAGATATGCTCAGTGTCGCCGCCGCTGATTTTTCAGGATTTATGCTTCGCCAAAAGCAACGTGGATGGGCGGTAGAAAGCCAAGCCATCTCGTTTTTTCAGCAGGTCGACCTACTCATTCCTGAGACCAGCTTTGTGTTTTTATGGATAGATAATGCAGGCTACGTTCTCATCATCGATGGTGAACCTTTGACCAACAGTCGCGCTTTTGTAGAGCTGGTATGGGCACTCAAAACCTCTGGATTGAGATTTCTTAACTAAGGAGATTTCTTAACTGATTTAACTCGCTTAATTCATTCCACTGTATCAACTGATTTGATACCTAATCTCAATCTTTTACGCGAGCATAAGCAGTGCGCTTAGCTCAAATTAAGCGCACTACTTATGCTTATACGAAAATGTTCGTACCATTCTTATCTATATCACTCTCTGATATCAGCCAATTCTACGCAGCAATAACAATACTCTCAGAATTAACAATAACTTGTCAGAATTTAGGTCATACTCTCCTCACACGCTTAAGTATTTTCTTGCCACGACTTAAGTTGCCATAAACCCATAACCATTCAAACATCTACACAGCTTCCAATATTTTCATCATCTTTTCCAACGTCGTACCCTACCGAAATCGGCAACCCCTGCCAAAACTTGCATTCTTGCTTATTTTTTAGGACAGTTTATGACTTCGCTGACCACTGTGCGCGTGCGTTATCAAACGATTGAAATTGGCAATACCGACATTCATATTTGCACCCTGCGTGACAATCAACAATTTAGCGACCCTGACGACGAAGCGTTAAACCTTGGCATATGCTCTGCTTCTTGGCCGATGTTTGGGGTGATATGGCCGTCAAGCTTGGTGCTGGCCAATCATATGCTCGATTATGATATTGCAGGTAAACGTATCTTGGAAGTTGGCTGCGGTATGGCGCTCTCTAGTCTGCTACTGAATCATAGGCATGCAGACATCACAGCGACTGACTATCATCCAACGGTTGAGTATTTCCTTGATAGAAATACCACATTGAATAATAACAAAGAGATTAATTTTGAGCGTTTAGATTGGGCAGAGGATAATAGCCATCTTGGCAAGTTTGATATGATTATCGGCAGTGACTTGCTCTATGAAGACCAACACATTGATATATTGGCTGAGTTCATTGACCGTCATGCTATGCCAACTTGCGAGGTCATCGTGGTCGATCCTGGTCGCGGTCGCAAAAACAAACTAACCAACAAGATGACTGAGTTTGGCTTTAGTAGTAAGCATGTAAAACCTGAAAATACTACTTACCTAGACTTACCGTTTAAGGGACATATTTTGACGTTTTCGCGTGATAATATTAATCAAACAGAGTAAAAGACAACCGTCAATGCAGCTAAGTGAGCACCGTATCCTGCCACTGCTGCCGAGTCATTTTGTATAGCACATGCTCAGCGAGCCGATGGTTAGACTCAAGCATAGGGTGAAAAAAATCCTCCTGTGCATTGGTCATACCAAGGTGCTCCATAACCAATTGTGAGCGCTTATTGATAACGGCAGTAAAGGCAACAACTTCATCTAGTCCTAATGTATCGAATGCAAAACTCAATGAAGCCCTTGCCGCCTCTGTCGCATACCCTAATCCCCAATAATCGTTATGCAGTCGCCAAGCAATCTCGACAGCTGGAGAAATCGGCATATCGGCATGTGCATGATTTAACCCAACCATACCGATAAAAGCATCTGTCTCTTTTAGACTCACCGCCCAAAAACCCCACCCATTATCATCAATCAGCGACTTGCATTTTTTAGCGATAGTATTACTCATCGAAGTAGTTAATAACTTAGGAAAGTATGCCATTACTTCAGGATTAGCATTCATCTCAGCGAATGGCGCAAAGTCGCTCGCTTGCCATTGTCTGAGGTACAGTCGTTCGGTTTCTATCGTATTTATAATTTTATTCTCTCGCATTTCGTTGTTCAAAATGAATACTGTTCAAAACAAATTAAATTAATCATGCTAGCTATCAAGCCAACCTTGTTGTTTTGCATAAGCTAGCTGCTCCGCTGTATCAATATCGTAGCTAAGTTGGTCATTATCGACCTCACCTATTTGATCAGCGGGCAATCCTCTAATGAGGTGACGAAGCCCTTTATCTCCTATCAACTCTGGCTGCCACTGTCTCAGCAGTTTATAGTTAATTGTTAAAGGTAGACCTATGATATCAGTTACCGTTTCATCCAGATATTGATGTTTTTCTAAACGTTGCCAACTGTGATAGCGACTGGCCACTACCGTCTGCTTACCCGCTAGCAAAGCCGTTAAATGTGGCTTATCTAACAATACTTGATCGACTCCCATGATAAGCACTCGTTCGATTAAAGTCGATTCAAAAGCAGCAATTGTCTCAATACCCAAACGTAAACTATGTGCCATACCAGTATCAGCTTGTGAGTTCACCACTATTTGAACCGTTGGATATTGATTGGCCAACGCTGTAATCGCACTAGCAATCAAATGATGATTATCAGGAATGACGACGACGATGGCTTGCGGATTGGTCGTTATTGCCAGTCGTGTCATATAAATAATCAATGGCTCGCCATTCTTAACGAGTAGCTGCTTGGGTTGACCAAGACGCTGACTGAGGCCACTTGCTAAGATAATGACCGCATGATTTTGACTCTGCTGTTCAGTACTTTCTGTATGTTCAGCATCTTCTGTAAATGCACGCTTACTCATACGCCACTCTGGACAGTATTGGCATCCGTATCACTACTCACCGCTGGGATATTTGAAAAATTACTGTGTGAACCATTTATTGGAGCTTTTTGATCATGCATGACTGCATTAATCTCTGCCATAATGCCAAGCGCGAGTGCGTCAGGGCCATCTCCACCCAGCTTATAACCAATCGGATAATGTAATTTATGAGTGCCCGCTTCTAACATAGCAGGATTGCTAAGATTCATGCTGACTTCATTAATCAAGCGTTCGGTACGATAGCGCGGCCCTAATTGTCCTAAGTATTTATAATTGTCTGGATGCTTGAGTAATGTCGCTAAGCGATCGCGATCCTGACTCAAGCTGTGTGACATCAAAGCAACTGCTGCGTTATTGCTCAGCTTAAGCAAAGTCTCACTGTCATCTAAAGATAGCGACATCACAACGTCCGCTTGAGGAAACCGCATACGCGTCGCATATTGCGCGCGACTGTCTACGACCGTCACATGCCAATCTTGTAGCTTAGCCATGGTCACTAGTGGCATCACGTCGTTACCTGCCCCGCAAATCAATAGACGCAATTGTGGTTGCAGGCGTTGCACGAGCCACTCTGTTGTTACCTTGCCGTTTTCCACCGTCACATATTCGGCATTTTTATCAGACAGCTTATATTCTGCTAACTCTTCTACGGTATTGGCAAGTATGCTTGAAAACGCTGTCTTCCCTAGTGCAGAAACGCTTCCCAAACTGCGGTATTCATCTAAATTAATCCGCATCCCGATTTGCAAGTTATCCCTGTTTTGCGATACAGAACCTTGATGCTGATAGTCGTTAGCACGAATCAAAGTCGCTACAGTAATCGGCTGCTGAGTACGTCGAACATTACGGATTGTCTCTAGCAATGGCGTTGCTGTCGTTAGTCGCTCAAACAATACATGCACTCGCCCATTACAGCCCAATCCAAAATTCAGCTCATCAAAGTCCGCTTCATCTAAACCGTCATTTAAATCGTTATCTGGCCCATCATATATATCAGACTTAGTTTCTTTAGCACCTGCTTGCGCTTGGCCATCGTCAGTATATTTAATGTCATCACCCGTCTGATAAACTTGCACATTGGCACCGTTACGAGTAAGCCAAAAGGCACGTTTGATAATGTGCGGCTCCAAGCAACCACCACTAATCATCCCAACTGAGCGACCATCCTCACAGATGAGCATCATCGCGCCAGCACGGCGATACGCTGAGCCTTCAGTACGTACGACCGTTGCCAATACAGCATCAATACCTTGTTGCTTAACTTTGATTGCCAGCTTAAGAATGTCAGCGACCTGATTCATAACGCCTCTTATTTGGTAGTTATTTTTTTGATAATGACGAAATATACTGCTGATTGAGTTATAAAAACCCGCTCATTAAGCGGGTTCCTGTCGTACATATGGCTTAAAAATTTACTCTGGCATCTCGTAAAGCAGCTTATCGAGAGTAATCGGAAAATCATAAACACGTACGCCGACGGCATTGTAGACAGCGTTAGCAATCGCAGCGGCAGCACCGGCAATAGCCGTCTCACCAATACCTTTGATATGCATCGGGTTGGTATAAGGATCATCCTCTTCGACCAATATCACATCTAACTGCGGTACATCTGCATTGACTGGCACATGATATTCAGCGAGATCATGGTTACATAAGCGACCGTCACGTTTATCATGGATGACCTCTTCCATCAATGCTGAACCAATACCGAATACCATGCCGCCATAGCATTGCGAAGTCGCTGTTTTATGGTTAAGAATACGACCTGCAGCAAATGCGCCTGTCATGCGTTTTACTCGAATCTCACCAGTAACTTTATGCACAGCTACTTCAGCAAAGTTTGCACCAAAAGAAGACTGACGATACTTCTTACCATTTTTACCTGGCTTTATCTGTCCTTTGGCACTGACTTTTTGCTCCTCATAGCCTGCGATCACGTCAGCAAGCGCATATGATTCTGTATTGTCAAAATCATATTTTTCTGATACTGACTGTTCTTCTAATACATTCTCTGAAAAAGAAATTCCTGTGGTTTCAGATATTTTATCAATAGTGCTATCAGCGAACGCTTGACCACTCTCTTTGGCTGTCTCTACTGCAGTCAGATCGTGCTTGCCTACTTGCTTAATTTGACCATTGTCTAGCTGAATCGTATCAGGATATAGACCGACTTTTGCTGCTAGCATTTCACGCAGCTGCTCACAAGCAAGATAGACACCACTACCCGCACTCGCAGCACCCCAACTGCCACCTGAGCCTGATGCTGGTGGCAATGCACTGTCACCTAGTTTCATCTCAACATGGTCGATAGGCAGTCCTAACAGGTCTGCCGCTACCTGAGAAAACACCGTATAAGACCCTGTACCGATGTCTGTCATGTCTGTCTCGATAACTGCTTTGATACCAAGTGCTTTTGACTCATCTACCTGTAAGGTTGCACGTGCTTCAGATGGCTGTAATTGGTTACCACGGGCAGCCGCCGCCATGCCTGTACCTATCCACCAGTCACCTTCTAATTGACTGGCAGGCTTGGGATTATGCTTATCCCAACCAAACTGTTCAGCGCCCTTCTCCATACAAGCGACTAGCTGACGGGTGGAGAAAGGAATCTCTTCGGTAGGGTCCTCTTCAGGCTCATTACGGCGGCGCAGCTCGATTGGATCAATGTCCAGCTGTGAGGCTAGCTCGTCCATGGCACATTCAACCGCAATCAAACCCACCGCCTCACCCGGCGCACGCATCGAGCCTGATAATACTTGATTCATATCTACCATCTGATAATGTACACGGCGGTTTTCACCACGGTATAGATAATGGGTAGATAATGCAGTTGGCTCAAAAAAAGCTTCTCCTGGCAAATTACTGGTCGTAGTATCATGAATAAATGTGTTGATAATACCTTCTTTATTACAACCAATAGCGATACGCTGACGCGTGTTTGAGCGTCTGACCGTTGCTTCCATCACTTGTGAACGCGTCATCGTGATTAGCACAGGACGACCCAGATCTTTCGCAGCAATCGCCGCTGCAATAGATTCAGGAGCAATACCGAGCTTGCTACCGAACCCACCACCCACATAGTGTGCGATCAGTTGTACTTGATCTTTATTTAGGTCCAGAGCATCCATGACTTGCTGTTTGCAAGAAGCGATCATCTGATTGGAAGTATACAGAACGAGCTTATCGCCTTCCCAATGAGCCAACGTTGTATGGGGCTCCATCGGAGAGTTGCTTTGACTTGGGGTATGATAAAAGCGATCAACGGTCACTGCCGCATCAGCTAAGCCTTGGTCTGGATCGCCTTGGACATTATTTTTATCAGAGCCTTTTTCTTCATCTACCGCATGTGCGTTAGAGAGCTCTTGGGTAAAGTTCAGTGCCGCTTGGTCAGTCTCATCCTTATAAGTCACTTTCAGCGCTTTAGCGCCTTCTCTTGCCGCCTCAAAAGTCTCAGCAACCACGACAGCAATAGGCTGACCATGATAAAAAATCTCGCTAACCCCTTGCTTGGGTGCTTTAGTTTTTGTCCCTTGTTGAGAGTTACGCAAAAAGTGCTCAGGATCGGTCACGACTTTAATAATATTAGGAATGCCTTTTAGAGAGTCACTATCGATACTCTCAACTTGACCTTTAGCAATGGTCGCGCCTACCAATACACCATAGGCTTGATTGTCCAAGTATATTTCGGCACTGTATTTCGCTTGACCGCTAACCTTTAGGGAACCATCAACACGGTTGATTGGCTTACCGACTAGCTTGCTTGCTGTTGTGCTAAACAAAGACTCAACAGGCTCATCCATGGTCAGTTTTTTGGTTGGTTCTGACTGGGTGATTGATTCTAATAGTGCCATGATTATGCTCCCTCGCCCGCTAGTGCGCGCTGAATGACTTGTTTTAGTAGGCGACGCGTCAACGGTATCTTAAAGTCGTTTTGACCATTACCTTTGGCATCATTCAATAACAGATCGGCAGCTTGCGCGATAACGTCATTATTGCCATCAGTATCCGTCAACAGTGCCTCCACCGCTTCGTTACGCCATGGCTCAGTACCGATACCACCAAATGCCAATCGCACCGTTTTCAGATTACCGTTATCATCAGCGTCTATCACTGCGGCACAGGACACGAGCGCAAACGCATAAGAGGCGCGATCTCGCACTTTGTCATAAGTATGCATACCTTTGACAGGTGCAGGTAATACAACGTGAGTAATCAGCTCACCTGCCTCTAATACGTTTTCAATATGCGGCGTGTCTTTTGGTAAGCAATAAAAATCCTTCACATTGATAGAACGAGTCGATCCATCCGCTTTAACTGTCTCGATAGTGGCATCAAGCAAGCGCATTGCTACCGCCATATCAGATGGATGCTGAGCAATACAGGCATCGCTCGTGCCCAAAATAGCTAGCGTACGGTTCTCGCCATTGATAGCTGGACAACCTGTTCCCGGTTCACGCTTGTTGCAGGCGCTGTCTGTCTGATAAAAATAATAACAACGGGTGCGCTGTAAGAAATTACCGCCAGTCGTTGCTTTATTACGCAGCTGGCCAGTCGCTCCTGCCAAAATCGCTCGGGATAATACGGGATAATTGGCAATAACTTCAGGATGCGCTGCCAAATCGCTGTTGGTCACAAGCGTACCGATACGCAAACCACCATCGGTAGTGGTTTCGACCTGTTCTAACGCTAAACGGGTAATATCAACCAATTTAATTGGCGTCTCAATCTCTAGCTTCATTAAGTCTAATAAGTTAGTACCACCTGCGATAAAAGAAGCATCTTTGGCATGGGCAGATATTGCGGCTTGCTCTGGTGCATCGGCACGACTATATTCAAAGCGTTTCATGAGCGGCCTCCTGTCGTAGCAGTTGCTGTCTTATTATTTGCTGAGGCTTTGCCGAGTTGCGCCTCGCTCGGTGGTGGCGACCAGATACCTGTGACACTCGAGTTTTGCACTGCGTTGTCTGTTGGTTGAATACTAGATTCTAATACCTGACTCTCAAGCACTTGCGAGATGGCTTTGATAATATTCGGATAAGCAGAACAACGACAGATGTTACCGCTCATGCGCTCAGCGATTTCTTGTACAAGGAAACCATCAGGATTTTTTAAGTCTGTGCTGACATGGCTTGGCCAGTTTTGCTTTACTTCCTCTATCAACGCTGTCGCTGAGCAAATCTGACCGGGCGTGCAATACCCGCATTGAAACGCGTCATTGTCTTTAAACGCTTGCTGCAATGCCGATAGTGACTCTGGCATTCCAATACCTTCGATCGTTGTGATGTCATCACCATCATGCATAACGGCGAGTGTCAGACAAGAGTTAACCCGTCGTCCATTGATGAGCATGGTACATGCCCCACATTGACCATGGTCGCAGCCTTTTTTGGGTCCAGTAATTTGTAGGTGCTGACGACAGACGTCGAGCAGTGTCGTACGGGCGTCAAGATTCTCGAGCTGATAATCTTGCTTATTGATTGTTAAGGTCAAAGTAGACATGCTGGCTTCTCGCTGGCAGATGAATATAATGGAATGGTGAAATACGCTTCAAAATGACAGCGTCAATAAATTTATTATGACGTATGAAAACAGTTGTTTTGTTTTTACTTTGTAGGGATTCCAGTGTAGTTTCTAATCTAAAATCGCATTAGGGTATTAGTCCTGCTAACGACTGCTACTTTATTGAAAACTATTTTCGTTCCAATGTACTTTTATTTTTTTCATATAAAACTATGCTATAAACAATCCTCTATGGAGGAGTTGTACATACCCTAAAACATGTTGAAGATAGGTTATGCTTATTGAATATTTCTCTCTTTTTCTTATAGTGTGACAATGCCTAAACAATGATCACCTCTTTGTTAAAGCGAGACTCGGGCGGCCCTGTGTTAAAGCCATCTTCATGACGATAGCCAAGTGGGATAATTGCACCGGCTGTATAGCCCTTTTTACGTAAATCGAATTATTCATTCAGTACCCTTAGACCCACCCCTTCCATCAACAATCCGTCAATACCTAACATTGATTATTGATACTGATTTTTTATGTTTTCTTCGATTCTTACTTTTTAAATTTTCGTCTTTTTGACTGTTATCTCTTGGAGTATGGTTTCAACGAAGCCACTTTAAATAAAAAGCTATTTTATAACTATGCTTGCTTGGTTAAGTATTCGTAGGTTTTGTTATGACTGAGTCAGCGTATTGCAAAAACGCCTACTTTCTTATTAGTAATGGTTACAATTACGCTACCGAATTGGCGACGCCGACTGCGCAGACTACATTGTAATCACTTAGTCATTCTCTTAGTATGAACTGACTTGATACATGGTAACTAGCTATAGTTGTCTGATAACTAGGTATATCTGCTTGATTCCAACTGATATGCCACTATCTATACATCCCAAATAAAACATACATAATAATACCCGCGAGGAAATATGAGCACATCAGAAAAACCACTCCGAATAGATATCGTCTCAGACGTCGTCTGCCCTTGGTGCGTCATCGGGTATCGCCAATTGGCAGCAGCGCTTGAGCAGACTAATACCGCTCACACTATCCACTGGCATCCGTTTGAGCTAAACCCAAATATGCCAAGCGAAGGGCAAAACCTACGTGAGCACATCATCGAGAAGTATGGCTCGACTAAGCAAGAGTCAGATGCTAGTCGAGTCAGAATGACTGAAGCTGGACAGGAAGTTGGCTTTGAATTTAACTTCAATGATGACACACGTATGCACAACACCTTTAACTTGCATCAGCTGCTACATTTCGCTGATCAACAAGGCCGCATGCATGAGTTAAAGCAAGCCTTATTTGCCGCACATTTCACCAATAACAGAGACATCTCAGATATTAATGTGCTTGCCGATATTGCAGCAGAGACTGGGCTTGATCGTAGTGAGTCATTAGCAGTGTTGGAAGGTCAATTCTTTGCAAAAGAAGTACGAGCAGAAGAGCAGCATTGGCAACAGCAAGGCATCCAAAGTGTACCAGCGATTATCTTTAATGAGCGGCATCTGGTCAGCGGTGCGCAAGGGGTCGAGAACTACATCAGTATCTTAGAGCAATTGGCCAACATGACTGAGTAAACCATACGACGTTATAAAAATGTCACTCTATAAAAGGATACTGTATGTCTTCTGAACGCTTTCCCTCGATTATTGTGTTCGACGTCAACGAAACATTGCTCGATATCGACACGCTAACGCCTTTATTCACGCGCGTCTTTGGTAAGCAAAGAGTGCTGCGAGAATGGTTCGCTCAGCTGGTCCTGTACTCGCAAACTATGACGTTATCCGGCCTTTATACGCCTTTTGGTGAGCTTGGTATTGGTGCATTACAGATGACGGCGGCTATCCATAAAATCGTGTTAACAGATGACGATATCGATGAATTAAAAGAGCGTATGAGCAAAATGCCTGCTCACCCTGATGTAGTACCAGCATTAACCAAGCTGCGTGAGGCAGGGTTTCGACTGGTAACGTTGACCAACTCAGTAAATAGCGCTTCCCCGACCCCGCTTGAAAAAGCAGGACTAAGCCAGTTCTTCGAACGACATTTCAGCGTTGAGACTGTTGGCAAATTCAAGCCAACACCTGATACTTATCAACTGGTGGCTGATACGCTAGCCGTTGATATGTCAGATTTGTGCCTTGTCGCTTGTCACCTCTGGGATACTATAGGTGCACAAGCGGCAGGTTGTCGCAGTGCGTTTTTGACCCGTCCCTATAATGCGATGCTAAACGCGCCCAATGTACCAGTTCCTGATTTGATCGCATCAGATTTATCGACACTAGCGGATCTAATCATTAGCAAAAAGAATGCTTGATACATTTAACCTTTAAGCTATGTCTGCAAATAACATTAAAAAAAGGCTGCCTCAATATTGAAGCAGCCTTTTTATTTTTAATAAAGTATTTCTAAGACAATAACCTCGTTGCTGCTGTCATTAATTACTCTGAGAAATGTACAACCGTACGGATACTTTCGCCTTTGTGCATCAAATCAAACGCTTCGTTGACGTCTTCTATTGGCATCGTATGAGTGATGAAGTCTTGTAAAGGAATCTCGCCCGCTAGATAACGCTCGACATAACCTGGTAGTTCTGTGCGACCTTTTACACCGCCAAATGCTGAGCCCTTCCAGACTCGACCAGTCACTAACTGGAATGGACGGGTTGAGATTTCTTGTCCAGCACCAGCGACACCAATGATGACTGACTCGCCCCAACCTTTGTGGCAGCACTCTAATGCTGAGCGCATAACATCGACATTACCGATACATTCAAACGAATAATCAACGCCGCCATCGGTTAGCTCAACGATCACTTCTTGAATTGGTTTGTCGTAATCTTTCGGATTGATGCAGTCAGTTGCCCCTAGCTTTTTGGCTAACTCAAACTTGCTCTCGTTAATATCAATCACAATGATACGGCTGGCTTTTGCCATCGCCGCACCGATGACTGCGGATAGTCCAATGCCGCCTAGACCAAAGATAGCAACGGTAGCGCCCTCTTCGACTTTAGCCGTATTCATGACCGCGCCCATGCCCGTGGTCACACCGCAACCAAGCAAGCAAACTTCTTCTAGTGGCGCTTCTTTATTGACTTTAGCCAAAGAAATCTCTGGTAAAACCGTGTACTCAGAGAAAGTCGAGCAACCCATATAATGGTAGATAGGTTCGCCGTCTTTGTAAAAACGCGTCGTGCCATCTGGCATCAAGCCTTTGCCTTGAGTCTCGCGTACTGCCGAGCAAAGATTGGTTTTGCCTGAGCGGCACATTTTACAGACGCCGCACTCTGCCGTGTATAACGGAATGACATGGTCACCGACCTGAACGCTGGTCACGCCTTCGCCAACTTGCTCAACGATACCGCCACCTTCATGACCCAAAATCGCAGGGAATACGCCTTCTGGGTCTTCACCAGATAAGGTAAAAGCATCTGTGTGACAGACACCACTGGCGACGATTTTTACCAATACTTCGCCTTTGCGCGGTAGCATGACGTCCACTTCTTCAATAGATAATGGCTGCTTTGGACCCCAAGCGATGGCGGCTTTTGATTTGATAAATTTATCTGACATAAAAATCTCTCTTTTTAATTGATTGTTATTTATGGGTGATGACATGACAGTTGCGTTATAAGTACAAGCAGTTTTAAAAGTTTGCTAACCCATCTTATGGATTTTAGCGGTCACTATATCTACAGTTAAAACAAATAAAGATAGGCTGAGCTTATCTTGCCTGCCTTCTATAGGCAAGCATCGATGACAGTAAAACACCATCTATTTACATTAATACTAACCATTATATTTATTTCTGAGCGGATAACAATATGCTATATTTGCAAATATCTTTTACATATTGGTAATAATCATGCGCTGGGAAGGAATTAGTGAGTTTGTCTATGTCGCAGAATATGAGAGCTTTACACGTGGTGCAAAAGAGCTAGGTATCTCGACTGCACAAGTCAGCCGTCAGATCAGCGCGTTAGAGAAACGCTTAAGTATAAAGCTGCTATATCGAACCACACGCAAGGTCTCACTGACCGAAGAAGGACGTGTATTTTATCAGCACTGCCGCAGTGTGCTCGACGGTTTGGATGCCGCTGAGCAAGCCGTAAGCAACTTACAATCAAAGCCCCAAGGCAGGATAAAACTAACAGCGCCCGTTACTTATGGTGAGCAGCAGTTATTACCACTCATCAATGATTTTATGATGCAGTATCACGATATCGAAGTGACTGCCTTTTTGAGTAATCAGAAAATTGATTTGATTGAAGGGGGTTATGATTTGGCCATTCGTATTGGCAAATTGCATGACTCGACGATGATGGCAAAGAAACTTAGCCTGCGTACTAATTTTGTCTGCGCTGCTCCCTCTTATCTGAGAAAACATGGCATACCACACCATCTAAGTGATTTAAGTCAACATAATTGTCTACTAGGTACTCGTGATTACTGGCATTTTATAGATACTGCTAAGATAAAAGAGAACAGTCATACTCATGGTAAGACGGATAACCAACAAACGAGCGTAGAAAGAAACCTGCGTGTCTCTGGTACGGTGCAATATAACAGCGGCTATAGTCTGGTCGATGCTGCACTAAAAGGGCTGGGTATCGTACAGCTGCCTGATTATTATGTACAAAAGTATTTAGCGTCCGGCGAGTTGGTCAGTTTACTTGATGACTATAGAGAGCCCGAAGAAAGCATTTGGGCCATTTATCCACATAACCGTCATTTATCACCAAAGATTAGACTGCTCGTAGATTATTTGGCAGAACATTTGGTTTAACGTTCTGTTAAGACGTATTGCAATCACAAACCTGATTGCGCACAATGAATATTCGATGTTGCTCATTATAGTTAGGACTGACCATACTACAGACAACTTAAAGGTATCATTATGATTAAAATCGTCTCTATCGCTGCACTAGCAGTGGCCGTTTCCTCTTGTGCCAGTATCGATACGCTGCTAGATAAAACCAAGAGCACTGGTGCTATGACAGACACTACTACCTCTATCAATGCCGAAAAAGGCTTAGTAACTATGCAAAGCAATCACTCCGTCAAAGATACCGCAGACAAGCTGGTCTCAGTGATCGAAAGCAAGGGTATGAAAGTATTTGCACGAGTCGACCATCAGAAAAATGCACAGAGTGCCGACTTATCATTGAGACCAACGCAAGTCGTTATGTTTGGTAACCCTAAAGCGGGTACGCCATTAATGAACTGTGAGCAAACTGTTGCCATTGATTTGCCGCAAAAAATCTTAATTAGCGAAGATGCCGATAAAAAAGTATGGCTGTCATACAACAACCCTGACTACCTCAAGACACGTCACAATATCAAAGGTTGCGATACCGAGATTGCTAATATCTCAAAAGCACTTAACGCTATCAGTACTGCAGCAATAGCAAAATAATGCGATCGATATAGTTGAATAAATATACATTCGAGTAAATAAGTGAAATGTGCTACGGAAGTATTACTTATTTACTTAAAAAGCTTTCATATCAAGAATGACTAGATTGCTCTATCTGGTCATTCAGCTCTACTTTTAATTTCTTTGCGCACTCGATAATCTTTTTTCTATCGGCAGGAATAGCACCTTGTGCAATAGCGATTTCACGCATTTGAACCGTGATATCATAATGAGGATAGCTGGCATTACGATGAAATAGACGCGCATCCACATCAATAAATGCCGCAAAATCATGCAGCTCTTGCAAGCTATCCGCCAGCATATGACACCACTTATGGCCTTTGAATTTTATCTGCACAAAATCTACATATATCGCCATATAACCGCCTCTCTACTTATTCACTAATTCGCTTATCTATTTTTTAATTAGCTCAAAACACCTTAGCAACTTAATAGCACTATCACCAAAAACCTCTATAACAATGCGCGCACATCTTTTTTAAGTTGTTTGAGTCGTTCTTGATACTCGCTATGACTGCTATCAAATGTACTCAGTCGTCCATAGCGTAACTGACGGTAGTTTTGTCTAATTTCAATAAGCTTTGTTTGAATAACGATTGGGTCGCTACTATCTGTTAGCTGACTCGTAGCAGAATGAGCATTGTCACCCTGACGGCTATCAGTAGCCGATGCCAAACGTTCCAGCCAAGCTAGCTGCCCTTCGTTATCATTGCGAGCTAATAATTTATCATGTTTGGCAACACGTTTTGAGAGCTGAGCAAGAGGTAAGTCTGCTGGATGCCAACGTTTGCGGCGGCGATACCAAATGACAAATACTAAGATAGCCATAACGGAAACCGCACTGGTGGCTAACCAAACGACTTGCTGCATGATTGAGCTGATATTGAACCATTTGAGTAGCGAGTCGGCCTGTTTGTCTTGATCATAGCCGACTACGTCTTTTTGCCAGTAGTAGCTCGCTTGGTCTGATAGTCGGCGTAGCATTTGTAGCATCTGATACTGCTGATAGCTGATTTGTGCACTGGCACCATTGCCAAACATAGCTGCCCCTTGCTGCTCGGTCATCGTATTCATGCCTTGCTCTACTCGCTCAGGTGCCACAAAGGCTGTCGGATCCACACGTACCCAGCCTTGGCCCTCAAGCCAAACCTCAGTCCATGCGTGCGCATCCATTTGCCGCACTTCCCATACGTTGCCATTGCGACTCGGCTCACCGCCTTGATAGCCCGCTACTACTCGTGCAGGAATACCAGCGGCGCGTAGCATAAAGGTAAAGCTTGACGAATAATGCTCACAGAACCCTGCTTTGGTTTCAAATAAAAACTCGTCAACCCGATTGGTATTGAGCCGTGGTGGCGACAGCGTATAGCGAAACTCGGTTCGATTGATCCATTGCTCGATAGCCGCTATGTAGCGCACAGGGTCTGAACCTGACTGCTCAAATAACTGCTTAGCAAGCGCGCGTGCTTGTGGATTACCTTCATTAGGCAAGGCAAGGTTCTCACGTCTTGATGCCTCTGTTAGAACCGGATCAATACGCATCTGTGCAAACTGCAATACATCATAGCGAAGTTGCTGCGTAACAGGTTGATCCTTTGATAAGGTAAATTCAGAGGTAGTATTGATATCTGGCTGCTCAGAGAACGGATAATCAAGACCAAATAGCCAGTTTTGCTGAGTGGGTTCTAAGATAACCTTGTAATTGACAGGTGCCGCCCTTGATTCATCAGGGACAGTAGAAAAGGCATTTTGAATCCATGCAGGTGCTTGCAATCTCGACGACCATTGATCCCTTCGAGAGGCTGGTCGCCATGTAACCCCATCGAAATCACTAAATACCAAACCGCGCCAATACAACTGCTGTTGCGGCGGACGCTCATCAGTAAACTCTACCCGAAAGGCTAGCTCAGTCGACTGTCCTAAATTGGCAAAATCACCAGGGGACATGCTATCAGAGACACCTGTAGTTGCTTGCTGACCTGAGAGCTGTACGGACCACAGTGGCGGCAGTCTCGGAAAAAACAAAAATAGCACCACCAATAATGGCAACGCGCCAACCCCTAACACACCTAATGTCCGCAAGCGTCCATCACCGCTAGCATTGCTATCATCATTAAGCGCAATAAATGCTAGCAATACAATGATTGCTCCAACGATCACTTCTAAAGTAGTCAGTAAACCTTGGTCCATCAAAAACAATGCCGCAAGCACGAACAATGATAAATTCAATACGACATAGGCATCGCGGCGCTTATACAGCTCCCATAGCTTACTAACTAGGCATAACACCAAAAATGCCACACCCATATCAAGCCCAAATGCCGTACTGTAGGTCAGCCACAGACCTAATAGCCCCAGCAGAAAGCCTAGCATTTGCATACTTTGATAAATACGCTTTAGATGTGAGAGTTTTTTGAATTTAGCTTTGATATGAGGCAATTGAGCGGCGATACTGACGGCGGCAAATCCTATCAGCCATAATGGCAAATGTGCGGCATGCGGTAACACAACAACGACTTGAGCAATTAATACCCAATAATAAGCTGGCAGTGCAAATAACTTACGATACCATTTAGCGTCATTTCGCTCAGGTTGAAACGTGACTTTTTGACCTAAAGCCAACTGCTCAAAGCTTGCCGTTTTTGTAGCATCGAGCGCAGAATACTCTGTGGACAGTGTATCAACATCAGCAGAAGATGAGCGCTTAGAGTTGGTCATGGTGCTTTCGCAAGCCTTAGCAAGCATGCTTGCGCAAAGGGTTCCCCGTTACCCATCTCCGCAGTAGCAGGAGTATCACTAGGTAAACGCATTTGAAACGGCACGCCTAGCTGACCGAGCGTCAATGCCCCATAAGCCAATTGTGCAAGTTTTTGCTCGTGATGTGCAGCTGGCATATCTGCATAATCAAGCGTTTGCTCATGACCGACTGGATCAGCGAAGTGCTTGGTCAGCATACCTTGTCCCCGCGCTACATGCCCCCAAGATACTCGAGCCAATGACTCACCCTCGACATAATTATCTAATCGCGCAAAGTCGTCCTGACCCTGTCTATACTGCCCACCTGTTGGTAAATCCTCTAAGCTTGCGATTGCATACTTTGCTTGCCAGTCAAAAACTTCAGGTTTTGGATATACCCAAGCTGTACGCGCAAAGTAAACGTAAGACCATGCACGCATGATACCTAAAGGATAAACTGTTTTTATTTTTAACCGTGGCAGTTCAAGCTGACCACGGTTGTAAGTCTGGACAGGCAGTCGAATGACTTGCTCGCCTTGTAATCGCGTGATGAGCACTGAACTTTGCGCGTTTGTGACATTTTTGGTTTTCTTATTGGCTAACTGTTCAAATTCAAATAGCAACTGACGCCGTGGTTGACGACTATCACTATTTAGTTGTAGCGTCATCCAAACAGGCGCACCTGCCTCTGTCATAGTGACTTCTAGCAGACGCACTTGCAGACCAGATATATGAGCAAAAGTAACATGAAAACTAATTAGCCAAATACTGACCAGATAAAAGCACAAACCAAGCACTAAGTTGTTGCCATAGTTGATACCCGCGATAAAGGTAATTACTAACAATACGGCGAATAGCATTCCTTCACGACTAAAGAAAATATAGACATTGCGCAAATTAAGCGTAGCACTGTCACTCTTAGGTGCGCGCGCGGCAAACCAGCGGCTCAGAGCTGATTTTATTGGTGCGGTTAATGTCTTTGGTAACAAGCTCATGACTACCCTATTATTACCATCTAAATAATAATGCTGTCAGTATTTGTATTTATATCTAACTGACAAACAAACTCACGAATAGAACGATACAGTTGATTCAGGACAATTTGAATACAAGAAAAGCGGGTGAAAATACCGTAAATAGTAAACTGAGTGACTTTGATATTTTCTCTAAGTTATATAGCGTTGACTATGTGTAGAACTACGTTTCACCGATGCAGTTAATCAATACGGTCAAACAGTCTGCCAGCTGCTAAGCAACGACTGACACTTCTGCTAGGATACGTTGGGCGATGGTTTTTGTTGCCTGCCCACCAGTCACATGCGCGGGTACGAAACGCTGACCGAGGCGATGATCAGTGACCGCAGCAAACACCGCTTGGATATCTTCAGGGGTCACTTCCATATATCCCGATACATAGGCATGCGCTTGGGCAGCACGTTGTAGTGACAATACGCCGCGAGGTGATAAACCATGATACTCTTGGCTTGCACGAGTTTTTGCAACCAGTCTTTGCAAATAATCCAATACAGTATCTGCCACATAAACCTGCCTGACACCCTGCTGAGCCAATAGTACAGCTTCAGTATCAAGCACCGTATCCAAATCTTTGAGCAGCTCGCGACGATCTTTACCTTTTAGCAGCTCACGCTCTGCGGCAGGCGATGGATAACCCAATGATAAGCATAATAAAAATCTGTCTAACTGCGACTCTGGGAGCGGATAAACACCTGCTTGTTGCAATGGATTTTGGGTGGCAATGACAAAGAATGGCTGTGGCAAAGGATAAGTCTGGCCATCTTGCGTGACTTGTCGCTCCTCCATCGCTTCAAGTAGCGCACTCTGCGTTTTGGGACTGGAACGGTTGATTTCATCAGCAAGTAATAACTGAGTAAAGATAGGGCCCGGACGAAACTCAAATTGCTGTTTACTTTGGTCATAGATGCTCATACCTAAAATATCAGCAGGCAACATATCATTAGTAAATTGCACTCGGCTAAAGCTCAAACCTAACAACTGCGCCAAGCCCTGTGCCAAAGTCGTCTTACCCATACCAGGCAAGTCCTGCAATAATAAATGACCGCCTGCTAAGATACAACTGAGTGCTAGCCTAACTGCTTGCGGCTTGTCCAATACAATCTGATTTAATTGCGCTAACAGCTGTGCAATTTTTTGCTGATTGCGTTGAAAATCAGCCGTACTAGGGATGGACTGGCTAAGCGGATTCGCTGTTCTCTGAGAGATGGATAATGATCTATCGTTAGCTGCATGGGTCATAGTAGGTTGTTGGCTCATTTTTTAGGTCATAACGATGATAAGTCAGTTCACATCATCTGTAACGGTTGGTGCAGCGGCACGGAGCGTAGATAAATAAGCAATGATATCGGCACGCTCTTTCGCATCTGGCATCGGGTCAGACAGCATTTTGGAGTCTGGCATGGCTTTTTGGGCATCTGCAATATATGGATCGAGTGTCTCTGCATCCCATACCCAACCTGAATCTTCTAGCCCTTTGCTGTATGTATAGTCTTTTAACTTGGCAGCCGGCGCACCATATATATTCATTAATTGTGGGCCTTTTTTATTCAGACCCGCATTACGTTGGTGACATTGACCGCAAGCATCTTTATAAATTATCGAGCCGTTGTCCGCATCGCCGTCAGTATATAAGGGCAGAGTCACAGGAGCACGGTGGTCAGGTGGTGTTTTATCACAAGCTGCGAGCAACAGAACAGCAGCCAAAAGGCTGCTCATTTGAAATCTACTGATAAGGGACATTTTTAGCAATCTTTGGTTAAGGAATATTATCGCCATGACATAAACGATATGAGGTATTGGCCTTTTAACTTGCTACCTTTATCGTGCTACTAGGCTCTTCTAAATAATACCCTTGCAAATAGCGCGCGCCCACACTCCAAGCGACTGACATCGTTGCTGCATCTTCGATATAAGGCATGAGCACATCGACTTTAATATCATTAGTACGTGTGATAAGAGACTTGACCGTCTCTAGATTCTCTGCCGAATTAATATCTTGGATATAGCTGCGTGCCAAGCGTACCATATCAGGCTGGACAAAATTGGCAATTTCAATAGATTTGACAGAAGAGCCGAAATTATTAATCCCAATTTGACAGTTGACATCATTGAGCGCAGAAAATTGAGATTTGGCGACGGTTAAATGATCAGAGATGTCTATTTCATTGAACTGTAATGTTAATACACCGGCTGCGCCGCCTACTGCTTTTATCAACTGGCTGGCAACAATTGGCAACCTTTTGTCAACTAATGAAGCACTGGTCAGTTGTACTAACAATTTGGCTTCAGGATGAACTTTACGGACGTCATTAATTTTCTTACAAGCATTGATAAGCACCCATCGATCGATCTTTTCTAACAGTTGATGTTTTTTAGCCACCGCCATAAATTGATCAGGAGTTAATACCGTATTGTCAGCATCTGACAAAGGTAACCGTAGATACACTTCAAAGAAGTCGCTACGATCGTTATTGATGTCGTATATTGGCTGAAATGATAGATCAAAACGGTTATTAGTAATGGCATCCACTAATGACTCAGCAAGCGCATGATCATCGCTATTGGCATGTTCGCTTGGGTCATATATACGGTAAGATCCACCACTGTTAGAAGTCTCTACCATGATTTGGCTGATAGCATCCATGGCACGTTCTAATATAATGACAGGCTCTACAGGATTTTTTTCAATCTTGACAACAGCAATACTAACTGTTGTATTGGTTGTACGTTTATCAAATTCAATAAACATATCCTTGATAGAGGATCCGATATTTTTAGCAAGTTCTTCAAGATCATTCGTCGTCTTGTTTTTTACTAATATCGTGAATGCAGTATCGCTGAAACGGCTTACATGCCCATCAGGTACTAGCTCAGTCAACGTGTGGGCAACTTGTTTGACCGTTGCATCTATTCCTTGTAGACCTAAACTACTTCTTATTTTTCCTACATTATCAACCTGCACATATAGCAGGGCTGCGGTCATTAGTCCTTGGGACGCCTGCTGATGTATTGCTATCATCTGCTCTTCAAAACCACGACGATTATCTAAGCCAGTTAAATTATCTTTACGTTCAGCTTCAGCTAAACGCTTAGCAACCTCCGCACTATTATTACTATTCTGCTGAATAATAATCTGAATGACTGGCTCGCCCTCTAACGTGGCTGATGCTAATTGTAGTTTCGCTTCAAAAGTGCTGCCATCTGTCCGCACACTTTCAAAATTAAACTCAACGTCTTGGCGACTGCCTTTGTCAAACTGACGTAAAAACTGTTTAAATCCTTTGACACTATCACCACCCGAAATCAGATCAATAATAGGCACGCCTACCGCTTCATTCATTGATTTGAAACCGAATAATTGGAGATAGGGATCATTAGCAAATATATGAATACCCTCGTCTATATAAGCGACCGCGCTCTTAGAGTTCTTAATCAATACATTGGCACGTTGTTCTGCTTCAGAAAGCACTTGACGTAAAGTTTTTAGCTCACGACGACTGCGCAAACTACTATGCTGTAGACAAATGGCCATTACGACTGGCATCTCTTGATCCATTTCAAGCGCTTTGATCATCGTGCCACTAATCACAGTCGGTAGCTCATACTCATTGTAGGCCGTCGACGCTATCTCTTCATTCATTAAACAGATCATTGGCAGATCGATATTTTGCTCTTGTACGATGCTCACCACATCTGTAAAGCTCATATTATAAGCTTTGCCAAATACCAGTACATCCCACGGTTGGCGCAGAAGTTTTAATAGCTCTTCTTTATCGTCCAAAAACCCCAAATTCACACTATCATAATAAGGACTCAATAACTGAACAAGACGTTCAGCATAGAGCTGATCATCATTGATCACCAACAAATTTAAAAGAGATTGAGAGCGCATAAGGAGCCTTTTAGTCGTACGTATTGTTATCTTTTATTCTGTTACTTTACATCTTTGCCTAAAACTAACCTAGCACATAAAACATGCTAGCGTTAATATTCTATTAACCCTATCAGTATAGACTGAGTTTTCACTATGATAATTATTTTATAGTTAGAGATATCATAAAAGTCAGAGTAACAATATTTATCATTATAGACAATAATTAGACCAACTGCAGATTAACTTATGCCCTTTGTCGCCTACTATATTACTGACGAAAATCTGTATAAACTCTCCGTTATGGCCTGAAATACTTGTCGCATCTAAGTACCTCTAAGCGCTATAACTGCGCCACCTCATATTGACTAAACTTATCAGTCATCATTAGCCTGCGTCCTAATCGTAGAGTGGTTTGTTTATTACCAATACGCATGACGACTCTATCATCAGCTTGAAAGTAAAAAGGCGGTACGATTAGCGTGCCAGTCGTCTGTAGCTGTTCATCTTTACCGAGAATAAATACCGGTACAAAATGATGACTTCGCGTTTTACTGCCTTCCAAACGTAATCCACATGCCACAATTTTATGCCCGAGTATTTGCCATTCCACTTCTGGATTTTTAGTATCTACATTGAACCAGCGTACCACCCCTATTGACCAATCAGGTTGTTCTGTATTTTCAGAGCCATAGACCAAAATTAAACTCATTATGTGTAAGGGCTGCGGTGCCGTTAGAGAAAGGTCAGAGTCATGTTTTTCTACAATAAGCCTCTCTTTATTGAAAATATTTTTGTCTGCAACCTTCTCATTAGGCTTACCATTTTTTGGCAACAAATGCAGTTTGCGATATGCTGAAGAACTTTCATAGTCGTCAAATATCTCAATATTTATAACGCTACTGCGACTACGCTCGCTGTCAAATGTATCGTATAAAGGCCTGTCCTCTTCTCGTAAATTTTTGATAGCGATCAAATTGGCAAAAATTTTTGAATGACCTACTTGGTAGTGTATATCATTAAAATTGGTGATTAACTTTGCCTGCTGCTTGCTAGTATATTTGGTTGCCAAGGTAAGTGGCGGCTGCAAATAGCGGTAGCTGATGGTCATCGAAATAGCATTAAGCAGACTATATTCTGCTGTACTACCTTCCTCGATAAAGGCTTTTTTGCGTGACTCAAAATACTCAACTATCGGTGTCAGTTCTATAAATAGACAGTCATGATGATCTTCATAGGGGTTGATATGAGAGTTGACGGTCAGATAGCTTGGTGGATTACTACTATGAAGATCAACAAAAACCTTTGTCTCGGTGGCAGGCTCCATTGTCGCGACCATGTGTTTAGCCCATTCAGGCAATAGACGCTGTACGAGTAAGATATTCGGGCGCCTCATAGCACGCAAATTTAACAAGTGATGCAAACAAATTTGGCAATATAGCTGATGAATACTGTTTGTTTGGTTCGTGACAGTATGTATGCTTAAATCAATATCAGCTACTTTTCTCTGATGAGCCAGATAATATAACTGATTGACTTTAGACCACAGGTAATCTGATGGCTTTCGATAGCACAGTGCTTCTTCTGCTAATAGTTTTTGGTATCTTAATAGTGATTGATAAATCGCAATGGCAAGCGTGCTATCAGGTTTAGTTTCAGCACCAAAAAAACGCTGCCAACCTTTACCAGAAGATTGGTTTAGGGAGGCTTCTGACAACTGCGTCTCACGACGTATGACTTTGTCGTAAACCATGATAATTAAATAATGTAGCGATTGCATTTGAGCGATATAAGACATCTGATCCTGACTAAGCGCGCCTGTCTCATAGATATAGTGCTGCCTAAAAGCTGCAATCAGTCGGTCTGAGGCATCAACGACTGTTGCCATTAATTTAAGACGCTGTTGTTCATCCATATTGGATTCACGTAATACTGTCAGTAGACTCTCTAAATGTTCTGTTTGCTGCTCTTGGCTGAGCGCCGGTAGCGTTGCCAACATTTTTAACAAGTAACGTTCTTGACCATTTACTGAGCGATTAGATAGCGGAGGTAGTGGCTCTGTAGAATCTAAATGCTCTTGAAGCATTGATAACGTTATCATCAGTATCTTTACTCTCTATTAGTCACTCTGAGGCAATCAGTAATATGCAGCAGTACAAATACATGTATGGCATAAAAAATGTTTGTTAAGCTCGACTATAGAAAAGTGATGATATCTATTTATTGTGAGCCTAAATCTAGCAGTACGCTCTGACAATACCTACATACTGGCAAAGTTTTGTATTTAACGTTATATGCTTTTTAGTTAGATTACATACTGACAGTCTATATTCTGTTCCAATCATATATCTATTTATACTTATAAAAAAGCATAAATCCTAGATTTTAGTTTCTAAAGATACTATCCGCATCTTTTTTTAAGAGCCGCTCTTTGTTTACTAATTCTCCTAAATTGATATAGTGCCCTACATTAGCTATTGCTGTAAATATCAATCGGCACTTTAAAAGGTTTATTAGGTAACTCTCTAACCAACTTAGGGACAAGATAGCCTGGCAATGATGCTAGCAATGACCAATAAAGCTCAATCGCTGCTTGCTCACTACTATCGAAATGCGCCGCACCAGCCACCTTGTCCAACACATGTAAATAATATGGTAGCACGCCAGAAGCAAACAAACGCTGACTAAGCTGTACTTGCGCGTTAAGGGTATCGTTGACACCTTTTAGCAACACGGCTTGGTTTAATAGCGTAACTCCAGCTGCTCTAGCACGTTGCAAATACTCAGCAGTTGGTGCATCTAGCTCATTGGCATGATTACAGTGAATGACCATGACAATATGGCAGCGGCTTTGAGATAACCTCTCTAACAATGCAGCGTCCAAGCGTGCAGGTATCACCAATGGCAAACGCGTATGCAATCGAATGGTAGTAATCTGCGGAAGAGACTCCAAAGTATCTAACCATGAAAACAAACGTCTATTAGTCACATTTAGTGGGTCACCACCACTCAAAATCACCTCATTGACCTCAGGATTTGCATTAATATAGTTGATGATATTTTCTTTTGCATCGGCAGTTGGCATGTTGGCACTATAGTCAAAATGCTGGCGAAAGCAGTAACGGCAGTGAATAGCGCACGCACCCGTAATCGTTAACAACACTCTCGACTGATATTTATGGAGCAAGCCTTTCACAGGGTTTTGAGTGTTTTCGCTTAGCGGATCTGCTACGTAGCCTGTGACGTTGATTTGCTCTTGCTGGTCTGGCAACACTTGTTTAAGCAAGGGATCATTACGGTCGCCAATAGCCATTTTTGCCACAAAGCCACGCGGCACACGCAGTTCAAAATGCTTAGGTACGTAAACTTCTGCACGCATTGATTCAAGCTGTAGGATACTCAATAGCTCATCAACAGATGTAATAGCTTGCGATAATTGCGTTTGCCAGTTTTTTTGTGTGATTAAATGGTTTATCATGACAGCCTATTACCTGTGCCCAAAATCCGATATTATACGCCCTTAGTGTCTAGCCTATCAAAGTATCCTCGTTAATCCGTAAATACTTGGCATAACAGAAAATTTTGGTACAGTCAGCCCTATGTCTTACTATTATATTTACAACCCCTAGGAGTTTCTTGTGGCAAGTTTTTCTACTAATGAATTTAAAGCTGGTCTAAAAGTGATGCTTGATGGCAACCCTTGTGCCATTCTTGAAAACGAATTTGTCAAACCTGGTAAAGGTCAAGCCTTTAACCGTGTTAAGTTGCGCAATCTTCGTAGTGGCAAAGTACTGGAACAAACTTTCAAGTCAGGTGACAGCCTAGAAGCTGCTGATGTGATGGATACTGAAATGAACTATCTATACAACGATGGCGAGTTTTGGCATTTTATGCATCCTGAGAGCTTTGAGCAGATTCAAGCGGACAAAAACGCAATGAGTGACTCAATCAAGTGGTTAAAAGAGAACAGCAATGCTCTATGTACCATTACGTTATTTAATGGCGCTCCTCTGTCAGTCACGCCGCCTAACTTCGTTGAGTTAGAAATTGTAGAAACAGATCCTGGCGTACGCGGCGATACTTCAGGCGGTGGTGGCAAACCTGCTAAATTAGAGACAGGTGCTGTTGTACGTGTACCATTATTTGTGCAACAAGGTGAAGTGGTACGTGTTGATACACGTACTGGCGACTACCAAACTCGCGTGAACTAATATCGCTCTAAACATGACTGGTAGTTGATATTTACTGATATCTTTATCATCAATAAAAAAGCTTAACCACCATATAGGCGGTTAAGCTTTTTTTATATTTACCGATCATAGTTACATTAAAATGCTAATCAATGGTGCCAATACTAATCACTCTTGCTCCAATGATTGCTTCTGTATCAGCCAATACTGTACCAAGGCATTCAACTGCTCTTGCTTAAAAGGTTTGGTGCAATAATCCTGCATACCAACTTTCAGATATTTCTCACGCTCGCCGTCCATTGCATTGGCAGTCAAGGCAATAATAGGCGGCAATACTTGGGGATCATATAATTCATGCAGTTTAATAGTTGCCTGTACTCCATCCATAATCGGCATATGATGATCCATCAATATCACATCATAACGGTCCGGGAATAAAGCAAAAGCCTCAATTGCTTGCTGACCATCTGTAACATGGGTGACGGTATGTCCGCTGCTGGTTAGTGATTTCTTGGCTATAATCGCGTTGACAGCATCATCCTCGACCAACAAGATATGCCCAGACCGCTCATGCGTAGGTTCAATCATGGTCGTATCGTTAGAGTCTTGCCATGTCTCATACTTGTCTTCATCAATAGTAGTTAACGGTAATAAAACACTAAATGTCGTACCGACTCCTACTTCACTGTTCACATGTATATGACCACCCATCAAATCGACTAGGGACTTACAAACAGATAGTCCAAGTCCAGTACCACCATAAATACGATGAGTAAATTTATTCGCTTGGTCATAAGCGTCAAATATCGCCTCTAACGACTCTTCTTTGATACCAACACCCGTATCTTTCACTTCTATACACAAAGTTATATTCTGACCAGTTTCATCGCATTCTATTTTGCTTGCTTCTTTTTCTTGACTCGTACTCACGAATTTTTCGTTAATGTTATTTGGACAGTAGCAATTGTCCATATGTTTAACATCGATACTTACTTGACCACCTTCACGCGTGAATTTAATCGCGTTATTGACCAAGTTTGCAATAATCTGTTTTAGACGTACAGGATCACCGTTTACATAAGGTGATAGTGTTTCAGTATAATGATAATCTAAGGTCAGGCCTCTTTGACGTGCCTTTATTGCAAATAAACTGACGACCTCATTGCATAAACTAGATAAATTCAATGGAATAGAATCAATCGTCATTTTTCCAGACTCAACTTTTGATAAGTCCAAAATACCATTAATGATGACCATCAAATGCTCATTGGAGACTTTAATGTTATCAACGTATTCTCGCTGTTCATTACTGAGTTGGGTATCGCCTAACATCTCTACCATACCGATAATACCGTTCATCGGTGTGCGAATCTCATGACTCATATTGGCCAAAAAGCTCGATTTCATCTCATTAGCACGCTTAGCATCACGCTGCTTATCTTGCAACTGCAAAGCATCAGCTGCCATTTTTGCAAACTCTGCCAAGATCTCTGATTGTTGCTCACTAAAACTATGATTAGGTTTCGTATCCATAAGGCATAAAGTACCTAGACGATACCTTTTATTGTCTTCATATAAGATAATAGGAGCACCAACATAAAATCGTAAATATGGAGAACCTGTGACCATGGGATTCTGGCTAAAGCGATCGTCGTTCCAAGTATCTGGCACTATAAAAACGTCATCGGACAATATCGTATAGTTACAAAAAGCAATGTCACGTGATGTCGTGCATACACTTTCAGGTTCACTATCAAATTTACAAGCTGGTTTTAAATACTGTGTTTCCTCATCCATAAAAGTGATCGTAACGACTGGCACATCAAAAAACAGTTTTGCAAGTGCAACCAGTCGATCGAACGCAGGCTCATCATCTTCGTTGAGTACCTGGTACTTCTTTAGCTTGTTGACACGTTCTAATTCATCTACCGCGACAGGGTAGCTCTGCTTGGGCGAGTTAGATATAGACAAGGTAAACTCCATTAAATAATATCAGACGTATTAGTTACGACTCGTCTGTTTTATTAATAATTGTAATGCTTCACTCACCATAATCATCGCCACCACTGACGTAACGACCACTGCTGAGCCATAACCACCGCATTGCAAACCGCCTGTTTGACAGCTTTTATCTATAATTGGCGGCTCTGTCGAATAGACACATTTGATACCAAATTTTTCTTTTAAAGTACTGTTAATACCTTTTTCGTGGCGTAACTTGTTGCGTAACTTGGCAAGCAGTGGGTCTTGATAACAGTCACGCAAATCACTTACTCTGATTTGACTTGGATCTATTTTGCCACCTGCACCGCCCGCACAGACCAACTTTAGTTTATTAAATCGACAGTGTAAAGCAATTGCTAATTTAGCATTCATATCGTCTACGCAATCTAAAATAACAATCGGTCTCCCCTGAGCAGTAGCGGACTTGACTGCCTCACGACTTGGCAGAAGTGTGGCGACATTATCTACTGTCAAAAAATCATCGACTAAACTTAACGTTACTGTGGGATTAATCTCTCTAATACGGGCTGCCATTGCTTCAATTTTGCTTTGACCAAATGTGCTGTCTAGTGCAGGCAATTGGCGATTGACATTAGACGCAACCAATACATCCAAATCAATCAGCGTAATCGTTCCCACTGCTGTCCGAGCCAGCGCCTCTGCTGCCCAAGAGCCCACTCCTCCTACACCAATAATGTAGACATGAGCTGCCGAAAAAGTATCAACCGCTGAGGTACCATAGAGTGTCCGTGTACCTTGAAAACGACGATCGTACTGCTCATCTTGTTGGCGCGATTCGTCTTGTGCAAGACTGTCTTCGACGGATTCTGGTTGTTCAAATTGTCGCGTGTCACTCATAACAGATCAAATTCTCTTTTCAAATATTTTGGTTGTCATTTATACGGCTCATACTTTTTAGCTTCTAATTACAACGATGCTTTTCTTATAAATAGCACAGTTACATTTAGTAAGCCCAGTCTACTTTCAGAGCATCACAGCTATTTTGCCATAACTGCTTAGCAAGTTTATCATGTGGTATTTCTAATAGCTCACTCAAGCTTGCTAATACCCGTGGCAGATTGGCTGGTACATTTCTATTATGTGAATCAGTATCATCCGTTGTCTGACACATAATAGGTGTCATATCTGGACAATCCGTTTCAATGACCAAGCATTCGATGCCATGACTTTCAACTGCTACTTGAATAGCATGGCGCAGTTTCTTGGCATTCGGGTTGGTTATCTGACCCGTAACACCAAGCTTAAACCCCAATTTTACAAAAGCCTTCGCCTCTTGTTCACCACCGCTAAAGCTATGGGCAATACCGCCTAATTTACGCGCATCGTATTTATGTGCTTTTAATATCGCAAGTGCTTCAGCATGCGCTTTACGAATATGTAGCATCACTGGCAGATTATGGGATACTGCTATATCCAACTGCGCCGCAAAGAACCTTTTTTGTTTAGCAAATACATCAGGCTGCTTCATTGCATTGGTAAAGGTGTCTAACCCAATCTCACCAATGGCTAATGGACGTTGCTCTATCACCATTTGTTCAAGTTGTATTAAATGATCATCGGTATGTTGCTCAATATAAAATGGGTGTAAGCCTAGCGCGACATGGGCTGCAACATCGCATTTATCTTGGTTGTTTGCTTTCGTCGCAGACGATTGCGACAGTTCATTGATAAAATCTTGAGTATCGTACATTCGATCAAAATACTGGTATAAATAACCTACTAGCACTAAGTGACGAATACCTTGACTATAAGCCTGCTCTACCTGTTGTCTGCGATCATTGTCGAATACTGGAGCATCAAAATGTGTATGCGTATCTATAATAGGATAGACATTTCTTAAAACTTCTCTAGCATCTGTTCTCTCAGCAATGGTCACTGATTCGTTGCCACACATTAATAAACTCCAAAACTAACTTTTCAGAACATAAAATTAAATGATAGATTGCTATAGACGCATTTTTAATCTTCTACTTTTTAATTACTAGCTTCTATTTACTAATTACATTCTCACGAGCATCATTAATACTGCTCTCAGATACGGTATCATGGTTACTTACTATCTTCGTATTGTCCTTTCGGCTACTGCGCCTAGGGATGAGCAATAGCGCAGTTGCAGCCACACTCAGTAAAAACCACTTTTTTGTATTCTTATAATCTGTCATCTTAGTTTCTGATTTACTATAGTGAAAAACATGATACGTAACTCATTATTCTATTAGTAACCAATATACCTAAATATAAAAGCAGCTATGTTTATCTGTGTTATGAATACGCAAGCTAATGTACGATGTAACTAGTATCTATCACATCGTACATTAATTTATGTCAGTTGAATCATATTAACCGTTATATATAAGGCTAATATTTTAACGATTAAGAGGATAGGTCGTGATACCACTATTCGGGCTATCTACTCTCGTAAAACCTTGCGAAGTAGATTTTGGCGCTTGATCACGTTTAGGGATAAGGGGGTTGAGCGGCATGAGCTCGTAATCCGCACTGACATTACCATTCCAACCTTCAGTGCCACTCAATGGTAATTGCTTAATCGTACCGTTTTTATCAATGACCAGCTGCAACACTCGCATTTGATTGAATTTGCGTTCAGTCACACTCGCTACCGCGCCGCCATCACGTAAGATAGTTGGCTGTAAAAAGATAATCAAATTGCTCTTTTGGGTGCTGTCATTGTCAGAACGAAAGAGTCTACCGATGACTGGAACATTACCCAGTCCAGGAACTTTCTGTTGACGTGTAGTGGTGTTGTCACGCATCAATCCGCCCAAGGCAATCGTCTGCTGATCATCCGCTAGAATGGTCGTATTAATAAGGCTTTTATTGGTAATTAGTCCACTGGCATTACCCGTACTGCCTGGCACGACTGACGAGACTTCTTGCGATACCTCTAAACGTACTGTGCCATTGTCACCAATATGAGGAATAACATTCAGATTAATACCAATGTCTTGACGATCAATTGTCTGAAATGGGTTGTTTGAATTATTGCCACTAGTGGTAAAAGAACCCGTGACAAAAGGTACGTTTTGACCAACTAAGATACTGGCTTTTTCATTATCCAATGTCAAAATCGATGGCATGGACAATAGATTAGCACTGGTAGATGAGTCAAGCGCCTGTAAAATAGCGCCATAAAACTCTGTATTGCCCTGACTGTCTTTGCGACTGTCTCCAATACCTATCAATGCACCTGCGATAGAGCTGGCAGCAGCGCTAATACCTGCCGTACTTGTACTTGTCCCTGCTAAAGCCGCCGCCGCAAGTGTCGTCGCGCTGGCTCCCACATTATTAAAGTTGACCACTCCATAGCCACTGTTGGCGTTACCTAGTGCCCACTGAACGCCTAGCTGAGTGGCATCATCGCCTGACACTTCAACAATAGCGGCTTGAATTAATACTTGTGCGCGGCGACTGTCTAATTGGTTGACCGCATCTTCAATCTCGAACATTAGCTCAGGTGCGGCGTTGACGATAACGGCATTTTGAGTTTCATCAGCGATAATACTAAACGGACGACCGCCCACTCCTGTGCTTGTTCCATTTGTGCTGCTAGTCGACACAGCGGCCGCACTGCTACCTAGGCTATCGCTAGCTGCATTATTAATTGCGGCGCCTGTGCTACTTACATCATTTAGCGAAGCGGATTCTAGTGTCGAGGTCGCGCCAGCACTATTGATAGATTGATTAGCGAGTAAGCCGCGTAACATATCGGCGATATGACCAGCACTAGCATACTTTAATCGAAAGACACGTAGACCACTTAAACGTCTGGTCGGCGTGGTATCCAATTGATTGACCATTTCTTGGACTTTAGCAATCATTTCAGGACTACCTTTGACTAGCAGTCTATCGCTTGACGTATCAGCAATCACCTTTAGCTGATTGTTGCCACCTTGGGCTTGTCCGCTACCCGCACTTGAGACTAAGGCGCTAATCAACTCCATCATACGTTCGGCATCGACGTGGCGTAGTGGTATCACTTGCAAACTGTCATTCACATTGCTGTCTAAATCACGGATAAGGGCTGTCAGTTGGTTAAGGCTGTCTGCTCTATCAGACAATACTAGCGCATTGACACCAGGTACAGCGGCCGCGTGAGCCGACTGCGGCATCAATGGGCGAATAACCCCTAATACTTCTGCAGCTTGGGTGTTAGTCAAATAAATAACTCGAGTAGCGAGCGACTCGCCAACACTATCACCGCGTAAATCAACCGCCACACCAGATTGCTTAGCAATATTATCCGGTACCAGTTTTGTCGTCGTTCCTGACTCAATCGCAGCGATACCATTCACTTGCATCACGCTCAGAAATAACTGATAAATCTCATCACGGGACAAGGCTTTGTTAGAGATGACTGTGACATTGCCATTGATACGCGGATCAAGCACAAAGTTTTGATCTGTGATGGTCGCAACTTCATTGATAAAAGCTTTGATATCAGCGTCTTGCAAATTGACTTTCCAGCTCTCAGCATTGGCAAGACCAATACCAGCAGCCCATAATGGCACTGCTAGACAAAGTGGACGACACAGGCGCATCAAACGCTGCAGGCTACAGTACAAAGGCGTGGCTGAAAAATTCTGAAAACTTACCATATTGATGATTACCTACAGTGATATTGCTTACTATGTGCTGATTTTTTAAGGAGCAATTTTGCTAAAAACCTACCTTGCTAGAACTGCTGGCGAATCGTAATAACTTGCTCACCACGTTGAACCTCTATCTGCGCTTCACCTGCTTGCTGTACTTGCTGAAGTACACCAGCATCTTGTGCAGGGTTATTACCTACGCTCTGTCCGTTGACGGTCAGTACTTTATCGCCTGGCTCAAGCCCTAAACGATTACGTAGGCCAGCAGGCATCGCCTCTGTGACTTGATAACTCTCACCTGATGCCATCACTCCCATCCTACTTAGATAACTGGCGGGGTTTTCTTGCAAGGCCGTAACCGCTTCTTCGATAGCTGACTGTGGATTACTTGAAGTGTCTGCGCCAGTTGCCTTTTCTGTCTCAGGAACAGCGTTTTGTACTGGCTGGGGCGCTGTAGGCAACATGCTATTATTTGGCAAACGCTGATTGCTTATTCCGCTTGCTAGCATATCACTTTGGTCTAATGGCATCGCCTCTGGCATTTTAATAACGGTTTCTTTATCGTTAGCATCAGCGATGATAACTGAATTGCAGTCAACAGCCACGAGCATATAATCGCTGTCTTTTAATTTATCACCAATGCGGTAATTTTTGACTTCGCCATTGACATTCAATAAGGCGGAAGACATGCTCTCAGGTATGGCTAGTAGTACGCCTTTGAGCTCAATGTTGGGAGGTGGTTGCACGGCTGCGGTAATAGGATCGGGGTCAGCGAAGATTGCAAATAAGCTGCTATAATCTTTGGTGGATTTGGCACTATTCTGTAGAGGCGCTAAAGGCAATGCAGGCGCTAGAGGTGCTGCTAGTAATAACCATAAAAGACGGGCGGCTGTCCAGCATAGCCAAGCAATAGCTAACAATAATAGCCAAGCTGAAAGGCGATTGAGAGTATTGATAACAGGTTTTAAGCTTGCGGCGATATTAAGCATTTAGTTCGCCCCCAAACCAGCTAGCAATGGCTGGCGCACACTGACAACTGGCGTATCTTGAGGGGCTTGTCCTTTATACTCAGGCATGTTCTCTAGCAAACGCTGCGTCAAACTGACATCGAGCATATTATCGCTATCGAGATACAGATCTCCCAAACGCTTATCTTGATTATTCAATAAATTGATATGCAGCAAATCTCTATTGTTTTTTTGCTCTGTACTAAGCTCGGCTCTTAGAGCAGGCATCGTAATATAAAAAACTTTGCCACCACTAGGATAGCCTACCTCACCACCAACCCAAGTCAATTGACCATCCGCTGCACTAAATCCGCCAGCGTCTTTAGCAGGATCGCTACTAGATGCGTCATTTTTATCAGACTGGCGCGTTAGCGATACATTGTTTACTTGAATAGGGGTATTTGGCAGCTGCCAGTTGACTACACTCGCTAGCGTCTCAGGTGCAATTTTCCCACTAATGCTGTCAACTTGCCATGAGTTTAGCCCAAGTTTAACTTGCCCATTCAAACGTGTCTGTGATGAGTGAATATTGACGTCCGCACCTAGCTTACCTATGAGTAGCTGCCAAGGCTTCCATGACCATTCTGCCATACCTGTAAGCGACGTTGATGACATAGGCAATTGCCAAATAGCAGCGCCTTGCCATACATTGCCGGATACATGCTGGACATAGGGCGTATCTGGCGCGTATTTCTCAAGTAACCATGCTGCTGGCATTTGCAATACAGCAAATAGCGCAAACAACACAAACCCAACCAGCCACCAGAGCTTACGGGGACGTTTATGAGAAAACTCAGATACTTGGGCCACAGTCGTATAACTCTTATATAAGACAAAAACGTCATTATCATAACAAACAATGGCATATAGATGACAGAAAAAAAGCCAGTATCTTTTTGCCAAAATACTGGCAGTAAAGATACTGGCTTTTATTTTCTCGAAAGCAGCTATGTCTGTCGCTAAATGGTTGTAAATACACCATTATAAATAGCAACTTCAAACTGGTTCACAGAAAGGTATTTTATAAGAAAACAGCTAATTAAATAGCAAAATCTTCGATATCACGACCTGCTGCTAGCGCTTCAACCAACCACGTTGGCTTACGGCCACGGCCAGTCCAAGTTTCACTATGATCATCAGTATTACGATATTTAATACTGCGTTTTTTCTCTAATTTTTCGCCAGCTTTCAGTATCTCTTCGATCGTTGCATTGCTATCTTCTGCAATCTTCTCGAACTGCATATAGGCATCATACAAACGTTGATGCTGTTTTTTGGCGATAAGTTGTTGAGCGTTTTCAGTGATAGCACGTAACTCATCTACGTTCAAATTTTCTAAATCAATTGCGTTATTTTTGCTCATAATAAATCCAACTATAAAATAAGAGTGTGGCCTCTATTGAGGTATTGTTTTTCGTGAAAACATGCGGGGAACAAATCGTTCATTGGCCATTAAATCTATGTATAAAATATCATTAATTCTAAAGAGTATTTAATTTCTAATAACAGCCCGAACAATCCATTATAAATAGAAAATATATAGCGATAAATGCTCATTGTATCCATTTTAAATAGAATTAGTTTTAGATAAATCTGAACACACAGGTCATCATTCTTTATATATTGCTATTATAGCTTTGAAAGCATCTTCTAATAATAAAACAAAATTCTAGTATTTTGATTATTGCAAAAACTTCATAGTAATATTTCGATAAAAATCTACTGTTAAAATAATAGAGCAGTAAGTCAATGCACTATACTCTCAAATACTGCTAATCTTGGAGATAGTTTTGCATTAGCTCTGTAACTTGCTATGTCGTTCCTATGGTACTTTCTGAATGAGTTAACCATTTCATATAAAGATCTATTATCCAAATAGCTTTCGATTTATTAATAAGAAACAAGTAAAACTTTGGCTATTATCATTGAAATTTATTTAAAGACGATCAAGATACATTAACTATACGCCATATAAAGTTAGTATAGCAATTTTTAAAACTAAACGTCACTAATCATAATTATTTTTTGGTATAAACGGTCAATATAGAGTATAGAAGGTAGTAGGCATACTAGATAATGTGAAAACCAATAGTATTAAACCAATACTAAATAAACTTAAGTTTAATCGTTTACAGATTAAGAGCATAATAAATAAATTAAAAACATTTTTAATAAAAAATTAGTTTAGCTACGTTAAAAAGCATCAACTGAATTATATTTTTGAATATAGCTAATAATCCTCTATAAAAGAGCTACAGCGTTAACCTCGCTTGAAGTATTATATATACATCTGCACTCAGTTGCCTTGTATCTCTTTTAAATTGAATCAACTATAGCAAGCATTAAAAAAGCCCCGTTAATACGGGGCTCTGACGCACAAAAATTACACTTTCTTTCTTATATATCCTAAAATTAGAACGGAATATCATCATCTACAGGGCCATCTGGCATTGCTGTAGGCTTAGATTGTGCAGGTTTCTGTGCTGGCTGATTGAACTGGTTTTGCTGAGCAGGCGCCTGATTGTTAAAGCTGTTCTGACCACCTTGAGCCGCTGGTTGGTTGTAGCCGCCTTGATGTGCCATCTGATTATTTGCTTGCTGACCAAAGTTGTTCTGGTTGTTTTGGCCACCTTGATTATTATAGCCGCCACTCTGACCTTGGTTCTGACCACCAAAGCTATCTCCACCCTGACCGCCGCCAGTTTGACCATCGAGCATCTGCATTTGTTCAGCACGAATCTCAGTAATATAACGGTCTTGACCACTTTGGTCTTGGTATTTACGTGTACGTAAACTACCTTCGATATAGACTTTGCTGCCTTTACGCAGGTATTGCGCTGCGATTTCACCTAGACGGTTAAAAAGTGCGATACGATGCCACTCTGTCGCTTCTCTTTTTTCGCCGCTTTGTTTGTCTGTCCACTGCTCTGATGTCGCAACCGAGATATTGGTTACGCTACCGCCATTGCTGAATTGGCGTGCCTCAGGATCTGCTCCGAGGTTACCGATGATGATAACTTTATTGACTCCGCGCATGATACCGTCCTTTTACTTATGAATAATTTAATAAACTGTTTTAATCGTTATTTGATAGCATCATTTGATACTATCAATTGTATAATTTTACTTTAACCAATTTTTATCGAAATATCTATAGGCTGCCTATGGTACACGTCAGTCTATGTCGCTTAGATACTCTATCTTGATATACTCGTCAATATTGTAGAGTCCAATAAATAACAGGTAATAGATAAATATGCTGCTATTTTGCCATTTTAAGACGCTAAAGAACACCGTCTACCTTTATCGATATTGCATAGCACCTTACTTATTATTAAGTGATTTAGAGATTTCTAGTTAGCATCGGAAGGCTTACGATGCATACTTAATGTCACGCTACCCAGCTCTACGCCAAATTTTTTCATCACTGAGCGATTGAGCATGACATCTTCATTGATAAGATACATCCAATCATCGAACGTTACTTTGTAGGTTTTGTCCTCGACACGTAACTCTAATAAGTAATTCCAGTGCAACGTATTGCCAACCACTTGCCCTGTTGCCTCGCCAATGACATCACCTGCGACACCTTTCCAGCTGCCATCTGTCTGCTCAGTCAGACGCCATATACGCTGCGATTTCGTGCCATCTGCCCACGAGAACTTCTCGTTTAGGACAATGACATCATCTCCCTCATGGGTTGCATCAATATCAACATAAAAGCGCTTTTTTACTTCGCCATTTCGACCTTGGAACATTCCCCAACCATCGATTTGACCCGAAAAAAACTTATGCATGTCGAGCGTCGGTGTGGTGTTCTGATATGCCTGAATATTTTGTGTAGCGCAACCAGAGGTCAGCAGCATGGCTGATAGACCAAGACCTACGGTTAACTTGGCTATTGAGCGATGCACCTTCTTTCTACCCTCGATGACACTACCAGACAACATCTTAAATTTACTCATATTAATTCCTTTTAAATAGAGATAAATAGTTAGTTTCCACTGATTGATATTGGTGGTTTATGAGATTGTTGTCTGTGCAATTTTTGCTATTTGGCTTTATCTCTATATAAAAACATAAGCCTAAAGCTGTTATATGTCGTATTAAATATCTAGCGGACTTTGCGCCAAACTCGATAGCTGCTGACGTGAATCATCCGTCAACTGTGTCTTATCTAACTTTAAATAGGCGACTTGCTCTTTTGCCATTACGACCAGCTCGTCAACGCCATCTACTGCCAGCATCTGTCGTGACCAGTCTTGGATATTGATGTCTTTGGGAATAGTAACCGTTGTGCTCGATAGATAAGGTGGCTGAGAAATGGGAATAATAATAAGCAATGCGGCACCCATAATAATAGCCAGTATGCCCCACGCCAACAAATTAGGCTGGCTTAATAACAGACCACCCATTGCCCCGCCTACAAACGCCCCAAAGAACTGACTGGAAGAATTAAGCCCCATTGCGGTCGCTTTATTGGCGACTGGTGCGCGCTTAGATATCCATGAGGGAATCGTCGCCTCAAGTAAGTTAAAACCCATAAAGTACAGCAGCAAACCCAATATAATACCAACACCGACCTGACTGCCAAGCGCTAACAATGCTAAAGCGGCGGTCATTAATGCAATCGCACCCAAAAAAACCTGACGCATTTTGCGTTTCTTTTCAGCGATTATGATAAACGGTATCGCGATGGCGAAGCCAATAAACAATAGTGGCAAATACACCATGCCTTGCTGACGTACTGACAAGCCAAGTACGTCACTGAGCTGGTGCGGCAATATCACAAATATCGCCGTCATCGTCAGATGTAGCGCAAAGATGCCGATATGTAAGCGGTTAAGATCGCCAATCTTAAGGACAGTGGCCAACTGTTGACCAATGGTTTTGTTATCCAAATTATGCTTAAGCACGCGCATAGGCGTCGGTACAACTACCAATAGCAGCATCGCCAATATAGCAAATCCTGAAGTCAGCCAAAACAGTCCAGAGATACCGAGCGAGCCGACTAACAATGGACCAAAAGCAAAGGCCAGCATAATAGAGGTCGCAATCGTCAGACCCATCGTGGCCATCGCTTTGGTACGCATCTCTTCACGAGTCACATCAGCCAATAGTGCCATAAGCACAGCAGAGACCGCACCACTACCCGCCAGCGCTCGACCAATAATCACTTCGTAAATATCAGTCGCATTTGCTGCAATCATGCCGCCGACAGCGAACAGTATCAATCCTAGAAAGATAATAGGCTTACGCGGGAATTTATCAGCAGCCAAACTCATCGGTATCTGAAAGATGGCCTGCCCTAAGCCATAAATACCAACGGCCAAACCAATTAAAAACGGCGTCGCGTGTGCATAATTGTCACCATAAACAGAAAATACCGGCACAATCATAAACAAGCCAATCATACGTAAGGCAAAGATGCCACCGACTCCGAGGATTGCCCGTTTCTCTACGCTATTCATACTTGCCTCACTGGTTGATCATTGCTGGTTGCTCATTGCTATCTTTCACGACTAACACTGTGCCATACCATGATTTATCACTACTGGTTTATCAAGGCATTGGCCTATAAATCAAGCCCCCTAGTATAAGACATTCGCCGTTTGGTTGCCGAGACTTTTGTCTTACTGGTGCAGTAACGTATGCGCCCTTAACCCAAGCCATTCATATTACGAGATTATTTTGTTACCAAGTGCATCAGATGCACAGTCCTGCCTTGAATAATGCTGTCACCATGACAATAAAGTAAAACGTTGTCAGCACAATTAACGGCTCACTCACCATATCTACGTAACGACGAACGCTTCTATAAAATGATATTTTTGGTCAAAACCATAACAAACAATGCCTGTTACTTAACACTGATTTGATTTAGATTTGTTTAGTCCTATAAAAAATCGTCATAAGAACGACAAGCAATACAAAGCCAAACAATAATGGAAAATGAATAACTAGGCTGGCTTAACTTTTACCTTATAAATATATGTACCTTTTATAAAAACACTACTTATAACAACACCATAAATTTAGAATTATTCACGTTTTAACCAACCACTTTACTGATCTGTACTTACTTTTTGATTTGAGATATTTCCCAATCCCCTTTTAGCAAATAGGAAACCTGTAACCGATGGCACATGACCATATCGCAATACGCGGCGCACGTACTCATAATTTAAAAAACATCGATTTAGACATTCCACGAGATAAATTCGTGGTAATCACTGGCCTATCTGGCTCTGGTAAATCTTCATTGGCATTTGACACGCTATATGCCGAAGGGCAACGTCGTTATGTTGAGAGTTTATCGGCATACGCGCGTCAGTTCCTCTCGCAAATGGAGAAACCTGACGTCGATAGTATCGAGGGTCTATCCCCTGCGATTGCTATCGAGCAAAAATCCACCAACCATAACCCACGCTCGACCGTTGGTACGATTACCGAGATTTATGACTATCTGCGTCTGCTCTATGCACGCATTGGTACACCATATTGCCCTGAGCACGGTGAGCCAATGGTCGCACAGTCGGTCACTGAGATGGTCGATCAAGTCATGGCATTGCCAGATGACACCAAGATTATGATCTTGGCACCGGTGATTCGCGAGCGTAAAGGTGAGCATACTGTCTTGCTTGAGCAGCTGATTGGGCAAGGTTTCGTCCGTGTACGCGTCGACGGTGATGTCTATGATACCGATGAGCTACCAACACTGGATAAAAAGAAAAAACATACCATCGAAGTGGTGGTCGATCGCTTTAAAGTCCGTGATGACTTGGGCAATCGTGTCGCTGAGAGCTTAGAAACAGCGCTACGTCTAGGCCAAGGGCTGGTCACGCTACACTTTATGGATGGCAACCCAAAAGAAGGCGGTGACGAAAACCAAGTGATGTCAGCCAAGCACTCATGCCCTGTCTGTGATCGCGCGGTGCCTGAGCTTGAGCCACGCATGTTCAGTTTTAACAATCCATATGGCGCGTGCCCAAGCTGTGATGGCCTCGGTAAACGTCAATATTTCGCCGCTGAAAAACTGATTACTCATCACGAGAAGTCACTTAACCAAGGCGCAATCAATGGTTGGGACAAGCGTCATGCATACTATTTCGGTTTGCTTAGCACTGTCTGTAAGCATTTCAAAATCGATATGGATGCACCGTGGCAGGACCTGTCAAAAGAGCAGCAAGACCTCATCATGCATGGTTCTGGTAAAGAAAAGCTGACCTTTAACTTTACCGATGAGCGCGGTCGCAAAACGAATAAGACTGTACCGTTTGAAGGTGTGCTTCCTTACCTAGAGCGTCGTTATGCTAAGACACAAAGTAACCTTGTCCGTGATGAGTTGGCTAAATATCTGGCTGATACCACTTGTAACGTTTGTGATGGTGCACGTCTGAATGAAATCTCACGCAATGTCCGTGTTGATGATCAGACCATTGCAGAAATCGTTAAGCTGTCTATCGGTGATGCGGCTGACTATTATAAAACGCTAAAGATTGGCGGTCATAAAGGTGAAGTCGCCGAAAAAATCTTTAAAGAGATTAATGAGCGTCTAAACTTTCTTGTGAGCGTCGGGCTTGATTATTTGACCCTTGCTCGCTCTGCCGAAACACTATCGGGCGGTGAAGCGCAGCGTATTCGTTTGGCTAGCCAAATCGGTGCTGGTTTGATGGGCGTCATGTACGTACTTGATGAGCCATCAATCGGTCTGCATCAGCGTGACAATGATCGTCTGCTAAAAACCCTAACCCGCTTGCGTGACTTAGGCAATACAGTACTGGTCGTTGAGCATGATGAAGATGCCATTCGCCAAGCGGATCACGTCATCGATATCGGCATCGGTGCAGGCGTACATGGCGGTCATATTATTGCCCAAGGTACGGTCGATGACATCATGGCAAACAAAGAATCGCTGACTGGGCAATATATGTCTGGTAAGAAGAAAATCGAGATTCCAACTGTGCGTCATAAAGCCAAAACCATCGACGTCGAAGTCAAAGGTAAGGCCAAAGCCAAAAAAGTACCGATGACCATCGAGCTAAAAGGCGCATCAGGCAACAACCTACACGATGTAGATTTGACCATTCCTGTTGGTATCATGACTTGTGTGACTGGTGTCTCAGGTTCGGGTAAATCAACCTTGATTAACCGTACCCTTATGCCATTGGCAGCGACTCAGTTAAACAACGCCTCAACGCTGATTGCCGATAAATTTGAAAGCATTAGCGGTCTTGAGTATTTGGACAAAATGGTCGATATCGATCAAAGCCCAATCGGTCGTACGCCGCGCTCAAACCCAGCGACTTATACTGGTGTGTTTACTCCTGTGCGTGAGATGTTTGCCCAAACGCAAGAAGCGCGCGCCCGTGGTTATAAGCCTGGTCGCTTTAGCTTCAACGTAAAAGGCGGACGCTGTGAGATGTGCCAAGGTGATGGCCTTATCAAAGTTGAGATGCATTTCTTGCCTGATATGTATGTGCCGTGTGATACCTGTGAAGGCAAGCGCTACAACCGCGAGACGCTAGAGATTCACTATAAAGGCAAAACCATCGCTGACGTGCTTGATATGACCGTTGAAGATGCCGTTGAGTTCTTCTCAGCCATTCCAGCGATTTATCGTCGTCTGCAAGCATTGATGGATGTCGGTCTGAGCTATATTCGCTTGGGTCAGTCTGCGCCAACACTATCAGGTGGTGAGGCGCAACGTGTCAAACTGGCGCGTGAGCTGGCCAAACGTGATACGGGACAGACGCTGTATATCTTGGATGAGCCAACCACTGGTTTGCATTTCCATGATATCGATAAGCTACTCAATATCCTGCATGCCCTACGCGATAAAGGGAATACTATCGTGGTCATCGAGCACAATCTTGACGTAATCAAGACTGCAGACTGGGTGATTGACCTAGGCCCTGAAGGCGGTAAAGGTGGTGGTATGATCATCGCTGAAGGTACGCCTGAAGAAGTGGCTGAAGTCAAAGAATCCTATACGGGTATATTCTTAAAGCCAATGCTAGAGCAAGGCATGAGAGAAGTCAGCTAATACCGTTAGTCATGATTGATAAAAGGCCACTCTTTATAGGGTGGCCTTTTTTATTGGCTGTTATAAAACAATGCACGAACCATAAGCTATGAACGGAAATTGATATATAAACTAAGAATTAAGTTGCTTCGCTACGTTACCTTTCTTAATATTTATTAGAGATACTTAGAAGTTAAATGTATTAATATTTAACTGGTTAAATATGATGTGTATACGCATACGATATAGAAACAACTGGTTAATAACGATATAGCCAACATAAATTGACATTACTCACTCTTGTACGATCCCTGAAACTCTTAAGGACTTCTTATGAAAAAATTACTACTTATTGTCTTAGCATCTACTGTTGGCGTTAGCGCCTGTGCGTCAAGCGGCACATCAAATGGCACAAGCGATCGCAATCATCAAAGACCTGCGATGTCAGCAGACATGAAACAAGCAATGGATGATTGTGCTCAACGAGCTGGCGTGAAAATGTCTAAAGAGAGTCGTCCAAGCCAAAGTGATATGAAAAAACTAGAAGCCTGTATGACTGCAAAAGGGTATAAAAAACCTGAAGGACATGGTCAAGGCCGTCCGCAATAACTACTATTTTTTAGATGACTGATGATAAAAGGCTACTCTTTATAGGGTGGCCTTTTTTGTTGATTGAGAATATAGTAAAGTACTACTTTATACTAACTTGGGATTAAAACATTGTTTATTTATTTCAGAAGAATATAGTAAAAGCTAATTTTTAAATGTAATGCTCTTAACATACTAATATTATTACAGTTGTATATCCCATATTAAAGGAGAGAAGATGCAAAGATTTACTAAGACAATTCTAGCACCTTTACTCATTATATTAGTATCGGCTTTAGTAGGCTATTTAGTATTAAACGGTTTTGATGATAGATATATAATTAATAATAAAAAAGATTTGGATAAAGTAACTAAACTCGCTATGAAAGGTAATATTGAAGCTCAATATAGTCTTGGTAATTTTTATACTAATTATAATGACCAGATAAATCAAGATGAAGCGTTCAAATGGTACAAAATGGCTGCTGAACAAGACCATATTGAAGCTCAAAAACAGATGGCATATATTTATGAGCAAAAATGGCATTATGAATATAACAAGTCTGAACCTAATCGTGACTATCTTTTCCAAGCTAGAGACTGGATGAAAAAAGTCTCTGATGAAGGAGATGTTGACGCTCTTGCATGGTTAGGACAGTTATATTTAGACGAATTCAAAAATAACGAATACGGTCTAAAATTAATATATCAAGCTGCTATGAAAAATGACTCATGGTCACAATTTAAAATAGGAAGATATTTCTCAGATGATAAAAGTATATACCCTCATTATAGTGACGTGGTTGATTTTCCAATGTCGGCTGAGTGGTATTTAAAAGCTGCGACTCATGAAGATTGTACGTCTAATGATATACTTGACTTCTGTACAACCGCTTTTATGGATTTAGCTCGATATTACAATAAAGGTTTAGGGGTCCGTCAAAATTTAGAACAAGCAAAAGAATGGGCTGGTAAAGCTTGTGACCACGGCGAACAAAATGGTTGTAATTTATTTACGAAAATTAATAAAAACTAAAAATTGATATATGCTAATGCATCGATTTAGCTAATTAAGCGCTGCTTCATTCAAACACGTAGATTAGCTTGACGAAGGAAACCCAACAATTCAATATTAAGCTAAGTTAACATTAAATCCGTCATAGGTTGGGTGCCGCAAGCTCAACCCAACCTACAAGTTAGACATTTTTCAGACTTAAGGTAATTAATGTTTAACCTAAACAAATTCCCTCTCAATATTCATCACCCGTGCATCTACCGTACGTTCTAGCTTTTCCTCAATTTGACTACATTGCGACTCGACCTCACGTTTGAACAGCCCGACAATCACAAACGTCCACTCACTGGCATCATGCCGATCACGCTCGCCGCTTTCACATACCGCGACACTTGGCGTATTGCCAAATCGTGCATGCAAACCGCCCATGCGTTGGCGTTTTTCTTTGAGTGAACTACATCCGGGTAGCGCGAAAGTCAGTGTTAAGATAGCGATATGCATTTTATTCTCCTTGCGACAGTGGTTTACGCTTTATAATAGTAGCAAATAAGAACTGTGAGTGATGCTATCGTTGATTCCGTTTAAAAGAGACATAAGGCAACCGAGTGTAGAGGTGACTGTGATACTTCAAACGAGGTTAACGCTGTCACTCTTTTATAGAAGATTGACTATATCGTTACCTTGCTATATTCGTATCGCTACCATATCCACTCCCAGACCCTTTATAATAGCGTATCCATACCAACCAACACGCGTATCTCACCCATGACCTCTATCAGCTACGTAAAGCAGCAGCGCATTACTCGACTATGCGTGCGCTGTGGATTACTCCTTATGCAGTATGGCGCTGAGTCTGCCGTGGTGGTGGACTTATCCAAACGCTTGGGGCTTGCCTTGGGAATGAACAGCGTCGAATGTTCGCTGAACTTTAACGCCATTACCTTGACGACTATCTGTGACGAGCGCTGTATCACCACTACTAGAGACACAATTAATCAAAGCATCAATGTCAATTTATTGGTTCAAATCCAGCAAATCGTCAACAAGACCGAAGCCACTATCGATCACAATGACTTGATTGACCGCACTACCCTTGCGTTTGATGAGTTGGATAAGACCGTGTATCCAACATGGCTCGTAAGTATATTTGTTGGCGCATCTTGTGCCGCATTTGCTTATTTGAATGGCGGTAGTTGGTCGATTACGGCGGTGACATTCATCGCGGGTATGGTTGCGATGTTTACCCGTATCTATTTGTCCAAGCACCACTTTAACCCTTTTATCACGGTAATTGTGACCGCTTTTATCGCTTCACTGATTGGGGCGACGACCTATTATTTTGATATTGGCAATAACGCCGATATCGCTGTAGCTTCCAGCGTATTGCTATTGGTGCCCAGCTTCCCATTGATTAACTCTTTGTCCGATATCTTAAAAGGCTATGTCAATATTGGCGTTGGGCGTGCGGTCTTTACCTATATGCTTACATTATCCGCGTGCGTCGGTATCGTAATGGCACTGGTTTTACTTCGCATACAGCACTGGGGGTTTTAAAATGTGGTTTATTAAAACCGTCATACTGTCTTGTATCATCACCCTTGGTTGGACGCTAATGTTTAGCGTACCCAAACGCTATATCTTGCCGTGTTTACTGATGACCGCATTTGGCTTTGGGTTAAAGACAGCGCTCGTTTATCAACACATTCATATCGTGGTTGCTAGCTTTTTTGGGGCGATGCTTGCCAGCTTTTTGGGTGTGTATTTTTCTAAGAAATATACTCTGCCGCCCAAAGCGCTCATCTCGCCTAGCGTCATTTGTATGATGCCTGGTATCGCCGCTTATAAGGCGATGGTCAGTATGGTACAGATAGGTTACTTTGGCTTTTCAGACGAGTTGTTTAGCCAAATGATGGTGTATTTGTTTGAAGCACTATTTGTCACCTCAGGATTGGTACTTGGCTTGTCTATTCCGGGACTGTTATTTTATAGACGTCGTCCTATTGTATAAATGGGTTTGAGTAGATTTAAATATCTAAATGCTAGGCTTTTCTTAACCAAGCAGCGTTTATAGTCAAGCGATTCAACACATCTTAACCATAAAAAACTTGTAAGATGGATGATAAGACCCATTACAGTAGAGTCGGAAACAGCACCCATAACAATTCAATAAAGAGACCTAATTATGACCAAACATTATGATTATATCGCCATTGGTGGCGGTAGCGGCGGCATTGCCTCACTCAACCGTGCAGCCAACTATGGCAAAAAATGCGCCATTATCGAAGCCAATCAATTGGGTGGCACTTGTGTGAATTTGGGCTGTGTTCCCAAAAAGGTCATGTGGTATGGCGCCCAAGTGGCTGAAGCTATCCATAAATATGCGCCAGATTATGGTTTTGATGTTGAGTTAAAAGGTTTTGACTTCCAAAAGCTGGTACAGAGCCGCCAACAATATATCGAAAACATTCACCGCGCTTATGATAACAACTTGGCCAAAAACGGCGTCGAAGTGATCAAAGGTTTTGCTAAGTTTGTCGATGCCAATACCGTAGAAGTAAATGGCGAGCTGATTACCGCTGACCATATTTTGATTGCTACGGGCGGTCATCCTATTCAGCCAGATATCAAAGGTGCAGAATACGGCATCGACTCTGACGGCTTTTTTGCGTTGAATCACTTGCCAAAACGCGTGGCGATTGTAGGTGCTGGCTATATCGCTGTCGAGATCGCAGGCGTGTTAAACAGTCTGGGTGCCGAAGTGCATTTGTATGTGCGCAAACACTCGCCACTACGTACGTTTGACCATACTATCGTAGAGACTTTGCTGATAGAAATGGAACAAGCTGGCATTAAGTTACACACCAACACGGTGATCAGTGAAGTCAATAAAAATGACGATGACAGCCTCGATTTGACCACCAACGATGGCGGTGAAGACTGTATCGATACTGTTGACTGCTTGATCTGGGCGATTGGTCGCGCGCCATCGACAGACGGTATCAATCTGCAAGTGACAGGGGTCGAGACAACCGAGACGGGTAAAATTAAAGTCGATAAATTCCAAAACACCAACGTCGATGGTATTTATGCAGTTGGCGATATTATCGAAAACAGCATAGATCTAACGCCCGTAGCGATTGCCGCTGGTCGCCGTTTATCAGAGCGTCTGTTTAATAATAAGCCTAATGAACATTTAGACTATACATTGATACCGACCGTGATTTTCACCCATCCAGCTATCGGTACGATTGGCTTGTCTGAGATTGATGCCATCAATCTGCATGGTAAAGAAAACATCAAGTGCTATACTTCAACGTTTACCGATATGTATAGCGCGGTCACTCAACATCGTCAAAAATGCACAATGAAGCTAGTATGCTTGGGTGATGACAAAAAAGTCATTGGTTTGCATGGTATTGGTTTTGGCGTCGATGAGATGATTCAAGGTTTTGCCGTTGCTATCAAAATGGGCGCGACTAAGGCTGATTTTGACAATACCGTTGCCATTCATCCAACTGGCTCAGAAGAGTTTGTGACAATGCGTTAAGCTCACTGTTTAACGTTTCTCTTAGTCTTAGCTATTATAAAAAAGGATGCCGTTTGAGCGTCCTTTTTTATTGTCAGTCATGACGTAAGCATATAGCTTCGTAGGTCTAAAACTGACTCATTACTTTTATATCGCTTTGGTGACTACTGTACTTTCTAATCATTATTTGTATTGGAAAATTTAAAGTAAGGCATACTGACAGCGCAATCCCGATGCTGTTATGATGCGCTTAATACTGACCGTTGAGGGATGACTGTGTGGCAGGTGTACTTATTTATATTACCGATTGGGCTTGGCATTATGACCTTGGCAGCAAGCCTATTGTTTTTGTTTGCTTACCTAATGTCGGATGATAATGCCACGCGCTTGCCAGCATTTAACTGGTTCAAGCGCTTAATTATTGTGGCATTTATGCTGCTGAGTATTGGTCTGTTTATGACTTTTGGGTATTTCTGGGGTTAATTTAGATAGAATATTTTTTAGTGTTTTTTACTAAGCCAATTTGATTAGCTAATGACTTTTTCTAGTTCTAATAGCTCTAAATCATCACGCTTTGGCTCGCCATTATTGCCATCATTTGGAAACGGCATTTTATTACCATTGAACTTATAACCACGGCGCTGATAGTAAGCCAAAAGCTCAGGACGATGACTTAGGATAGACATAGTCAGTCGGCTAGGCTGATTCAGTGACTGTAAGTGGCGATCTGCAAAGGTCTCAGCTGCATGTAGTATCACATTGCCAACACCCTTCCCTTGTAGCAAAGGATGTACCGCAAACATGCCGATATAAGCTTTCTTATTTGCGTCAGCATTGGTTTTGATATCGACAGCGATACAGCCAAGTATTTCACCCGTTTCTTCTTCATCACGGTCGCCAGTTGTGGTTTTCGGATAAACGAAGTAATAGTGATTAGGATCATTGATAACAGCAGCGAGCTCCGCTGATGTAGTCCTGATACCGCCGATTAAGTCGGCCTCATTGGTCCAACCTGCCGTCTCACGATAGCAGCAATTCAATAACTGCTCAAGTGCGCCAATATCATCTAATGTCGCTTCACGTAGAAATACCGACTCTTTATCAAAATGGTCTGTGTTTATATTGCTGTTATTTATATTATTTTCGCTCATATTATAATTTTCCTTTTTTGTTCATGTATAAAAAAACTGACTTAGATCCCTAAGCCAGCCTAGGGCACGTCATTAATTAGATTGTGAGGCTTAAAATGAGAAAAATTGTAGATAAACGAGGAAGAAATTGCCGTTAATATGAACATATTTGCAAGATTTCTGACGATGTTTAGCAAAATTTAGCCATTTTAAGACCACTAAATGTGTTCATGTGCTAATTGATGACATGCCCCAGATACTAATACTTATTGCTTGATAGTACTAGGGCGATAATGCATGCGCTTGCTCAATAATATCAAACCCTGCATTGAGCTGAGCGCGTGTCGGTGCATGACCACGGCGTAATAGCTCGGAGAAGGCAACCAGCTCTTTATCACGTCCAAGCGTACTTGCGGCACTAGCCCGTGTATCTTCGCCTTCATCATCGAAATAGTATTCTATATAATCATGCGTATCTGGCGTACCAAGTAGGATATTGTGATCTGGTGTCTCGGCATGACCGCTATAGCGTAGGCTCTTGCCATATTGCATGGTCCAGAAGAAAGGAATACGCGTTTCCAGTGAGTCAACACTGTCGTCACTTAGGATTGCAGCAGCTGTGACCATGCCATGCTGCAGCGCCACGCGCCAATGCTCGATACGCATGCGACCCATTTTATTGCTGGCTTTTGCAATATCACCTAGCGCGTAGACGCCATCGCGCAGCTGTAGATGCGCATCGACTTGTACACCATCTGGATCGTTAACTTCGCTCAATATCTCTGTACGTGGAGACACGCCAGTACCCAATATCACGATATCGGCATCAATATGCTCACCATTCGCCAGCGTGACACCGCCTACATTTGAGAAAGCCTGATTATTGTTATCTCCATCCTTGTCCACTTGACGGTCAATCTTAGTGATTTCATTGACGGTTGCGTCAAACACAAAATTGATGCCCTTCTCTTCATGTAACTTAATTAAGGCGTTACTCACCGTTTCAGAGACAATATTGCCCATCACGCGGCTACCTTGACCAATCACTGTGATAGAAGCGGTCGTGCCTGCTTGCGCTAATGCCGAAGCGGTTTCCATACCGATAAAACCTGTACCAATGATTACCACGCGCTGATCATGACTGGCCGCTTTAATTAGTTTGGCATCATTCATGCTGCGTAGCGTATATACGCCATCTATGTCAGCACCTGTAATAGGTGGTAAGTTTGGTTCAGCACCAGTGGCGACAACCAAGAAGTCTGCAGTTTGTCGCTCGCTGTTGCCATCATCATCTTCGATGACGACGGTCGCTTCATTGGGTAGCACTTCGCTAACCGTTTGGTTGAGGCGTAACTCAATATTGTTATTATTAGCCCAGTCAACACCGCCCAATAGCAGCTTATCCTCGTCCATCTTACCTGCCAAAAATGCTTTAGATAATAAAGGTCGGTTGTAAGGAGCTTTATCATCTTTACTAATCAACGTAATCTTGCCGCCATAGCCACCCTGACGCAACTGGTCGGCTGTCATAAATCCTGCACCGCCACCACCAACGATAAGAGTATGGGTATCAGTCAATTTATTACTTTCGATCTGCCCCGTTAACTGAGTTGAGGTATCGACTGTCAGATTGTCACCATCGTGAGTCAGCTCATACTGGGTCAAGCCCTTTGTCGCTATCGGCTCTAATAGTGAGCCATCGCGGCTATCAAAAGTTGCATGATGCCAAGGACAAACTACCCGATTGCCACAGCGTAATCCGTTACCCAAATCTGCACCCGCATGTGGGCATTTACCATCGAATGCACGGAACTCATCGTCATCGCGAGTGATTAAAATGATACTATCGTCTTCTTGCTTATACGACTTCATACCTCCGCTTGGGATATCCGCTTTACTGATGGTGACTGTGTTGATCGTTGCGTCGGTCATAATGCTTCCTTAACAGTTATAATGATGTCTAATGACAGCAGGTTGAAAATGACCGTAACCAACCAGACAAATTCAACTTATCCTATTATTTTTAATATGCTATGCATTGATAGTAGCAAGAGCGCCTCACACACGATGTTTTTTTGTATGTTTGCTGCGTTGCAAAACGTAATTATGCGACTTTGCTTTCCGCACTCTTTTTACTTCTAATCATTATTAATAAACAAAATAAAAGACGACCTTATGACTTCTCAAGACAACCAAAACGAAATAACTACTAATTCTCAAGCCAGTTTAGAGAGCCAAGCTGCCACTATTGATCGAACAAGTGTTGCTCAAAACGGCAATGAACAAAAAGCTAATGACCAAACAGCCAGTGAGAAAATTGACCTAGCTCATATTGATATTGCCACTATTACAGACACTGCAAATTTGCCACAGCCAAGTTTACAGCCAATACAGCAAGCGACTTATAAAGCCAATACGACTGATTTTATCGTTAATGAGCTATTGCCGTTAGATTTCACTGGTGAAGGTGAGCATTTATGGTTGCATATCGAAAAATCAGGCATAAATACTGCTTATCTGGCGAAACTACTGTCAGAGTGGGCAGACATTCCATTGCGTGACGTCGGCTACTCAGGGTTGAAGGATCGTCATGCGTTGACGACCCAGTGGTTTAGCCTTCGTATACCAAAAAAACAATTACCGCCTACTGAGTTTGCACCAGTAGACATCGGCGAAAATGAGACTGTCACTATCCTTGCCCAGCACTGGCACAATAAAAAACTCAATCGCGGTACGCACCGTGCCAATCAATTTGTCATTACTTTACGTGATATTCAGTTTGCGAGCGTTGGTGACGAAAATGTTGATGACGGAAGTAACGCATCACCCGAGCAACTACTATCTGCAAAAGAGGCCGTCGAGCAGCATTTAACACGCATTGGTAGAAACGGCGTACCCAATTATTTTGGTCCCCAGCGTTTTGGGCGTCAAGGTAATAACGTCAGAGAGGCTTTATCACTGTTTGCTCGTCCACCGCGAGAGCCTCGCCCGCAGCCAAAAAAGAGCAAACGTAAGCGTGCCCCGCGCGAGCAAAATACGATGGAATTGTCTGCTGCACGTAGCTTGATATTTAATGAGATATTGGCAGCACGGGTACGTGATGGTAGCTGGAACACTGGCCTAGCAGGTGAAGTGTTTAATTTGGATGGTTCAGGATCAATATTCACTAGTGAGACACTAGATGATACGTTGCATGCTCGTATTGACAGTGGCGATATTCATCCAACTGCTGTGCTATGGGGCACGGGTAACGATAAAGTCACCGGTAGCGCTGCAGATTTAGAGACCGAGGTAGTACAACACAGCCCCCTACTCATGCAACTGGCAACTGGATTAGAGCAGCGCGATATTAAGGCGCAAAGACGAGCGCTACGTCTACCGATTGAGGCGTTAAGCTGGGAATGGTCGGACGATCAGACGCTGGTATTAAACTTTACTTTGACGACGGGTAGCTTTGCCACAAGTGTGCTCGCAAGCTTGGTACAGCAATTAGCTTCTTGATTGGATGGATTAATGAAACTGGCATCTAAATTGGACTAAGCAATAGAATATCAGCCATACCGATAATACTTATATAGTGTTAGCAGTATGGCTGTTTATTAATGGCTGATCGTTAATGACTAACAGCTTTTATAGAGCCATTGCTTACCGCCTTCTTTTTCGGCCCACATCTCATTTGCACTGACAACTTGATTGCGACCACGGTGCTTGGCTTCATACAGGGCTTTATCTGCTGTGCTAATTAAACGTTGGCAGATATCACTAGGCAGCTTTTGCATTGAAGCTATTTGGCTTTCCGCACGCTGAGTAGCAATTGGCTTGATAAGAGGTGACGTTCGAGCGACGGTCTTTTGCTGTGTGATCGTTTTGTAGCCTTGCGCGATACAATCTCGCTCTTCATGAGTTAAGGTATATAGCCCAAAGCTTGCTGTCACATTAAAATCAGCCAGACCTTCAATCTTCATGACATGTTCAGCAATATTTAGCCGTAATTGCTCGGCAATCATCATAGCGCTATCATGCTTCGTGTCTGGTAGGACAATTAAAAACTCTTCGCCGCCATAGCGACTGATAATAGTCTTATCTGTTAACGACTGCGATAGCGTCTGCGAGATTTCAATCAGAACCTGATCACCTACATCGTGTCCATAATTATCGTTAATCTGTTTGAACCAGTCCAAATCTAACAGCATGACGCTTAAGTCTTGATATTCTCGCACAGTAGCCAAGGCATACTTCATCTTTTTCAGACCGTAGCGACGATTTTTAAGCTGAGTAAGCTCGTCCTGATTGGCGTGTCGCAGGGTCTCAAACCGACTATCATCTAATACCAATAGCAAGGCACGGAACATATAGACGATAAAAATTGCTTTCGGCAGCGCTAAATATAAGTGCGTCGACCGCCAAAAAAATGCCGATGAACGCTGTAACTCGCTGATACTATCCCAATTTAAGACGTTGTTTTCAAAAGCCAACGCAGCAACCGCATTTTCAGCGGCCATAATCTCGTTATAAGTTAGATAGTTATGACTCTCAAGCATGGGATGAATAACGGTAAACTGGCGTAAATTGGGCAAACTGATACCAAAGTAAGGTGACATGATCGCTAATAGCATCAAGATAATATGCAGCCAAAACATACGCCAAGCATAGCGGCGCCTGATCAACATCATACCTAGCATAGCAGCGCCGACGAGCGACACGCCTGCAAACAGACTGCTGTACCCTATCATCACAATAACAGTAGAAATGTAGGCGGTGTAAACCAAGACCAAAGCTATCTGCCATCTGCTTAAAACAATTTCGTTGTCGTTGCTTGAGTGAAATAAGCCTTTGACCATACATAAAAAGAACAGTCCGACGAAGCTAATCCCAAGCCATAATGGATATAAATAATGTATGTTCACATAGGTGTTTAACGCATCTTGCTGCCACCAGACATACAAGCACCAGAACCAATGCAATGACACTTCTAACACGATAAATAAGGCCATCAGCGATGTTCGGTCAGCAGCCTGCCACTCAAAGATCATTTGAGAGATTTTGTTGTAACCTAGATGGGATATCGATACAGCCATAGAAGGGCTACCGCAGAGAGTATAAATACATTAAAAGGTGTAAGTGCGTTGAATATATAAGCGCTAGAATCAAAGCCAAAGCATACTATTCGCTCTGAAACTTCCATATCAAGTGTTACAAGTTCTAGCCTTATTATCAATCTATTTTACGCATTTATTTCCCAATAATTTCTCTATGAATGTAATTATGTTTATGTAGCTATTTTTGGCCTTATTCATCATGATAAATAAGGCCCTATCGCTACTGAAAACAACCTTATTAGAAGTAACTGTAACAAGGTAAATCCTACTCACTAAGCAAGCGTTGCAAAAGACTCCCAAACCCCTTGCTGATCATCATTTAAAGTAGGAACATCGCCCAAACGTCGCCATGGCATATTGCTACCATGAAAATCACTACCAATAGATGCCGCCAAACCATGCTCAGCAATGCTACGATCAACCATTCGGCGAGTGCTGATTGGCTCACTGGTGGCTGGTAGCTCACAAGCATCGCCGCCCAGCTGCGCAAACTCTTCAATCAATTTACGCACGCGTGTCGCTGACAATTGATATCGCGTAGGATGTGCGAGCACCGCTTTGCCGCCGCAAGCGTGAATCAGCTCGATACCATGCTGCATCGTCAACGCCTCGATTGCTACATAAGCAGGTTTATTATCTGCTAGGTACTTATCAAAGGCTTTTTGAACGGTTTTGACTTCACCGCGCTCAAACAATACCTGTCCAATATGGGCGCGCCCGACTGCTTGTGGGTTACCGCCTGCTTTATCGAGCACTGCTTGCCATAGCTCATCATAACTAATATCTAATAATTCACTCAATTTTTCAGCGATACGCTGACCACGAGTGGCTCGACTGTCTTGCAGTTGCTGCAGCGTTGCGTGCATTTTTTCGCGATCAGTAAAGTCCAGTCCAAGTACGTGAATAATTTTATTAGTGGATTTATTCTTTCCGTAACCACCGCTTAATGTATGTTCACAGCTGATTTCAACGCCATTAATAATCTGCATATCGCAGGCACTGGCAGCGACCCTTGCCTCGTCAATCCCTGCTAGCGTGTCATGGTCAGTCAATGCCAATACGTTGATGCCCGCTGAATGAGCACGTTGTATGACCTCGGTCGGTGCATAGGTACCATCTGAACAAGTACTGTGGCAATGTAAGTCAATTTTCATACGCTGAGCCTTAAAGTTTCAAATAAAATAAGAGTAGAATAAAAGCTAGTTAGCAGACAGTCATTGTTACGATTATGTGCGTTGTAGTTTGTCTTGATGATTCTGTAGATTTAGCCGTTATCGGTGCTGTATTTGTGTTTATATTTGGCCAGTGGCATGGTCATCAGGCGCAATAAGAAAGTATTACTCTATAGGTTGCGTATATCGCATGATTATCGTGTTGATTGCTTTTTTTTGGTGCGGTAGACGTGTAAACTACCCCATACGTTTTTGTTGGACATACCCTTTGCTATGAAAGCATTATTAGACTTTATTCCCTTAATTGCCTTTTTTATCGCGGCGCGTTATAACGGTATTTTAGCAGCGGCAGGGGCTTTGCTCGTCGCCACTATTATCGTTTACGCCATTCATTTTATTCGTCAAAAAGGTAAGTTTGATAAGCAGCAATGGGTTGTCTTATTATTAACGATTTTATTCTGCGGCGGCACATTACTGCTGCGTGATGATATTTATTTGCGTTGGAAATCGCCCATTATCAATGGTATTTTTGCATTGACGCTATTCGTCAGTGCCGCTATTAATAAGCCATTAATGCAGCTTGCTATGAAAGAGGTATTCACCCTGACGCTTAGCGGCTGGAAAAAGCTGACCGTTGCTTGGGCGCTGTTTTTTGCCCTAATGGCTGTACTACATTATATCACAGCGTTCACAATGTCAGATGAAGCATGGATCAACTTTAAGACCTATGGCTGGATTCCAATTATGCTGGTGTTTGTCGTGGCTCAATTTGCCGTGTTGAAAAAGCATCTCAACCCTGCCCTAACAGACAAAGCCACGAAATAATTTCTGTTACCTTGTCATAGCAGCAATCACATTGTCGCTATGACGTTTATACTAAGCCCACATAAGCTCATCATTACTTTTTTATTATTCACTAAGGAAGTCTCATGTCTTTATTTGCCATCATTGGTCATGACGTGGCTAATAGCAGTGCACAACGTCTGATCACTCGTACTGAACATATTGAACGCTTAAAAGCGCTACACCAAGAGGGACGCCTTGTTATCGCAGGTCCAACGCCTATCGAGCATGGAAAAAGTGATATGTCTGGCAGCTTAATCATTGCAGATTTTGACTCTATCGAAGCGGCTCAAGCATGGGCAAACGATGAGCCTTACTTACGTGATGGCGTGTATAGTCATGTCGATATCAAACCATTTGTTCAAGCATTACCAGCACCAACTGACAGTAATGATCAAGTAGCTGCATCGTGATCCAGAGAGTCTCTTTTTCACCTGCCTGTTGCTACAAAAGTGCCCTGATTGGTCTCATGTTAGTGACAGCCGTTTCGGCGCAGGCTGCACCTGCTGCGCCCATAACACCTGCTGTCGATGCAACCGATCCGACAGCAGTGCTGCCGTTGACTGGCCCAATAGCGGCGCGCGCTTTACCAACAAAAAACTCAGCGCTAGATATCAATGATACCTTGGCGGCACAGTTGCAACCATCTACTAAAGCATTGTCAGCTGCCAATCAAGAATTGCTTAGCCGTAATGCACAATTACAGCGGCAAGTGAACGACTTGCAGACCCAAGTAAATGTCTTGGTTTACGAGAGTAAAGGACAGTTATTTCTATACGGTGCGTTTACCGTTCTGATCAGTCTATTAGTCGGTATTTTTGTCTCGTGGTTAGTATTTGTCCGCCGTGAGCGCTGGTAGCATATACTGTGCTCGCACTGACTTGCATTACTCTACTTCGCTGTGTCTGACCAAATGTCTATATCATTGATCCGTCACAATTGACCGTTGAGCTAACGTTACTGATATTCCTAAGAAGTGCCTCATGTCTACCGCTAATCATCAAAACCCTGAACACTTAAACGTTATCACACCTGCCAAGATTGACTGGCAAACGGATGATACCGGCAATATGGTGCCAGTATCAGGTGAGTTTGGGGATGTTTACTTTTCTCATGCGGATGGTTTGGCAGAGACACGTCACGTGTTTCTAGAACACAATCAGTTACCAGAGCGTTTGGCACACCTTGCACCAAAGCAATGCTTTACGATTGCTGAGCTAGGCTTCGGAACTGGGCTTAATCTACTAGCGACGTGGCAATTGTGGCGACAACTGCGTGAAACCAACCCGCAATTAGCAACGGCTCGCCTGCACTTTATTACTACTGAAAAGTTCCCTATACCGCTAGCAGATCTGACCCAGATACTTGCGTTATGGGGTGAGCGTGCGCCTGAGCTAATGGCATTTATTGAGCCACTTTTGGCTGCATATCCGCCCCTAATTGCAGGCTGTCATCGTTTAAGTTTTTCTCATGATAACTTAACCATCGATATGTGGTTTGGTGATGCAGCAGAAAGTCTAAGCAAACTGGCATTAGACCATTCTAACCAGCATACGCCTTATATTGATGCTTGGTTTTTAGATGGTTTTGCGCCTTCTTGCAATAGCACCTTGTGGGCTGACAGTATCTTTGCCCAAATGCAGCGCCTATCACGCCCTCCTACGACTGCCGCTACTTATAGCTGTGCAGGTATCGTCAAGCGTGGACTAAAACAACATGGCTTTCAAATTAAAAAAGTCAGAGGTTTTGGTCGAAAGCGAGAAATGCTAACGGCCATCATGATTGATACGGACAGTAGTGACATTACTAGCGATAATAAAAGCCACGAGGCGAAGCAGCAAACGACTTATAGCACATTCGATCACACTGTCGTCATTGGTGCAGGTGTCTCAGGGTTGCTCACAGCTTGGTCGCTTGCCAATCGTGGTATTACCGTCACCTTATTAGATAAATCAGCGCCCTTAGCAGGTGCATCAGGCAATCCTAGAGCGTTACTTGCGCCCAAAATGACGCCACTTCACCATGTTGACGAGCATCTGCATACCATCGGTTACCTCCATAGCAGCAGGCTATATCGAAAGTTAAATCAAACAGCCGTACAGCTTAATACAGTACCAGTACTTGAACTGACTGGCGCCCTTGATTTGCTTATAAAAGCCAATATCAGTACAGAACAAATTGCCGACTATCCTGATGAGATGGCGACCACCCTATCGCATGAGCAAGCACAGATTACTAGTAGCCTAAAAGAGCAGGACTTATCAGAGAACTTGTACTTACCGCAGTCTGGTCTGGTCAATCCACAAGCATTAAAAAACACCATACTGACTCATCCGCTCATTCACTTTCAGCAGTTAGAAGTGAATGAAATCAACGAGACTGAGCAGGAAGTTCGTATCGAAGGTATTGATGGAAACCGTAACACTGTCACTATGACTGCTGATAATGTTGTCATTTGTGCGGCTTTTGAAAGTCATCAATTGGATCAGCGTATTTTTGATTGCCGTAAAATTCGTGGGCAGCTATCTTGGTTTACGCCAACCCCTGAGCAGTACGCTAAGCTGCCTAAAATACCACTCAAATATAGTGGTTACTGTACGCCATTCACTGCCCAAACAGATGACGGACAATTAAACGATGTTACAGAGTACAGCCCTCAGTTTCTACTAGGGGCAAGCTTTATACGTAATGATACGGACACGGATATCCGTGAGGAAGAGCATCAAATTAGCCGAGACAAGCTCATCAATGCTATTCCTGAAATGGCATCTATCATTCCGGCAGATACGAGTTTATGGCAGGGCCGAGCTGGCATTCGCACCCAAACACCTGATTACCACCCTATCGTTGGACAATTGGCAAACAGTCAGCGAATATGGACAATGAGTGCGATGGGCGCAAAGGGTTATGCATTGGCACCTATTTGCGCTGAAGCATTAGCAGATATGATGCTAGGATCGTTTGCACCACTGTCAGAGACGATGCTCGCACGCCTATCACCCAATCGTACACGTTTACAGACGCCGCTTGTTTAAGAATAAATGGCTCTTGTGTAAATAACAGCAACGATTTCCATAGTTCATACTGTCTTATGATATCTTAATTTAATGTCGACTCTAATAATGAGATATACCCCATGAGCTATTACCAAACAACCCTTACTCTACCCACCTATGCGCGTGGCATTCATATCATTACTCCGAAGGTCGAAGAAGCTATTTCTCAGCTGCTACCTCACTCTGACAAGGTAGGGTTGGTTCATCTGTTTTTGCTGCATACGTCAGCCAGTCTTGCGATCAATGAAACTGCTGATCCAGATGTCAGACTAGATACAGAGGAATGGCTTAATAAAATCGCGCCAGAAGATCAGCCAGAGTATCGCCATACTTTAGAAGGCTCAGACGACTTGCCCGCGCATCTCAAAAGCATGATGTTTGGGGTAAGCTTGACTATACCGCTTGTCGATGGTGAGTTAGGACTGGGTACCTGGCAAGGTATTTACTTATGTGAGCATAGAAACCTGCAAGAATATGGCGGACAGCGTAAGCTGGTGATTACGGTAAATACGTAATAATATACTGTCAATAAATAGCAGGTTGACCCTTGCCAATTACCCCATTTACTTAGAGCGCCATTAACGGATAAAGCTGATTATGAATACTTCTCTCTCAAAAACACTAAACTTACGAAAATCTAAACTGCTTTATCGTACGGCTCCTGCTACTTTCTTGAGCCTGTTGCTACTGACTGCTTGTCAAAAAGATCCAGAACCTGAAGCAATTGATACAACTACAGCTGAGACCTCAACGCAAACCACGCCAGTAACGACCAATATCAATGTAGATGCAGCTGAAGATAGCAATGCAGATGACGCTAAAAATGTAGCGCAGACCGATACTGATTCAGAACGTGATATGAGCTTAACGGAGTTAGATAAAGATCTTGGTGTTACTACATCTACGGCAAATGATAGCGCTGAAAAACCTAATCCAGAACAAGCTATCAAAGGCGCACAAATCACTGATGTCCGTTATAAAAGTGCCGCAGGTGAGAGTTTATCTGTGGTCTTTGAGACCTCAGCAGCTGGTATGCTTAACGCTATCATTACTCGTCCCAACCAGCCAAAAATGACATTGAGCGCACCAGAAGGTCAAGGCAATAATCCTACCTATCAATCAGCTGACGGTAGTATCCAACTCGTCAGTCATGCTGGTGGTGGCACTATCGATCTTATCCGAAACAATAAAGTGACTAGCTTTGATGCCGTTAGTGCTGAAGCAGAAGTCATCACTGAATAAAATCTGAGGCGACCTTTGTTTCAACACTCTATTTAAAACCATAAAAAAGGCGGCAAACGTTATTATCGTTGCCGCCTTTTTCGTTTCTGCGTATTGCTCTGTACTGACTTGTCTCTACTGAGCTGTCTAATGAGTGATGAGTGATTGTATTTAACCAAACCCAGTCGATTGCCCAAACATCCCGATCAACCAGCTTATCACTGTCCACAATCCCCAACCGACAAATACAATGACCAGCAGTCCAAGAAAATCAGGGATATGCAGATATAACCAAGCAACGATTGGATTGCGCCAAAAAAACCCAAAACGGCTTTGCTGTTGCTTGTCTTCTAGTGACTGGTGCAAAAACGGTCGATCCATATGCATGGTTTCGGTAATACCATACTCATGGTGTAGATGCTCGTGCACGATACCCAGGGTCTTACGGCTAGGGCGAATGAAAATATCTAATAGCGTACCAATGCCAGGTACGATACCAACGACCATATCAATAACTGCCAATCTAACCGCTGGCGTCATTTTATGAGCGGGCACACCTAACTGACGCCCTAATATAAATGCATAACTGGTCAATGCCAATCCTGCCAAATCTCCTGCTAGTGGAATGGTCGAAAGCGCCGCATCCGCACCCATTCCTTGCTTAGTAAAAGGCACTCGCACCAGCGAATCCATGGTATTAGCAAATTTTGCTAGCTTACGCTCAGTTGCGATAACTTGCTCACGAGTCAGACCATGTTCGGCAAGTTTTGCTTGATAGTCCGTAACTGACGCATTCGTATCAGACAGTTTCTTTGATTTGAACCTCGGCAATTTATCGAACTTATCCATTTAGCGTCGTCCATATGCAAGTAACTGCGATGAGCGCAAAGACATAGCGCCCTACCCAGATATTAGCCAAGAACGCCTGAAAGCAAGCCAAAGGGTTACGACTGGCACAAGCACTGTTTTGTTTGGCAAACATCATCGCAACTAGTGCCAATCCAAATACTGGGGTTACGCCTAATGTGGTCGGAGCAAAGTAATGCCACATAACCACGCCCATCATTAGCAAAAAGAGCATCTGTAATATTGAGATGATAATCACATCATAACGACCGAATAGTATCGCTGTTGATTTCACGCCAATCTTTAAATCATCCTCACGGTCAGCCATGGCGTACTGGGTATCGTAGGCCACTGTCCAGCACATATAAGCTAAGAATAGCAGCCAACACCAAACATCGGGAGCGCCTTGCACCGCCACATAAGACATCGGTATCGCCCACCCAAAAGCAGCTGCTAAAAATACTTGCGGCAAATGCGTATAGCGTTTCATAAATGGATAAATAAATGCCAATATAACGGCACCAAGCGACCAGTAGAATACAGCTATAGGTAAGAAAAATAGCAGACTGGCACTTAACAGCACCAGTACTAAAAATGCAGCAACAGCTTCTTTGCCAGATAAGCGTCCATCTGCTAATGGGCGACCTTTAGTGCGAGTTACATGACCATCTACTTTACGATCCGCAAAGTCATTGATCGCACAGCCCGCCGCTCGCATAAATATTGCACCAAGGGCAAATATCGCGAACACCTTGATACTTGGCAACGCTGCCGTCATTCCTTGCTGCTGCGCTTGACCCATTGCAGCAAGTAGTACGCCCCAAAGCGTTGGCCATAAGAGCAGCTCAATGCCGACTGGCTTATCAAAACGGGTTAGCTGGATGTAGGCTTGTAGCTTGTCTTTAAATGTCATGGCTTTTTATTATCATTGTTTGAATACTTTTTATGTGCGCTTATATACTTCGCTCAGAACAACTAAATTAATTTTTCAAAGGGCTGATTACTGAGTTTTAATAGACTAATTACTAAGTTTAATGGACTGGTTACTGAACTTGTTGCCACAATTTATTCGCTTCGATCAGTGATAGCTCAGGATATTGCTTGCGTAATGCTTTCAGCGCTGGGACTTTGTCTTTCTGTTTCGCTTGTTGACGCAAAAATACTAGCTGCTCTTGTGGATTGCTCAGCTCTTTTAACCGTGCCTCAAGCCGAAGAATGCGAGTACGCAACATGATATTAATCAACAGTAAAACTGCACCCATAACCCAAATGATTAACGCTGACATTCCTTGCTCCTAAATCCATTAATTCTGCATATATAAGCTGATTGATTGCGTACATTTATACTCGTACATTCATTATCGCAAACAGTATCTGTCAGACAAAATACCCATCAAAGCGCACGGCTTCATTATGCCAGCTTTCACTAGCTGGCTCATCAGCAAGCAGCGGTGCAAACTGTGGACGCTTTACGATCACGCGACCTTGGCCTTGCATATTTCGTCTGACAACGGCCTGCGCCCTACTTAGCAGCTGTCGCTCTTCATCTGAAGTTGGTGGACGAGCCAATTGATGCAGTGCTTGCATATGCTTACCGACTTTTGCCCCTTTACCTGTTTTGCTATCTTGATAGCTATCCTCTGGAAACATCGGATCCAAATAGACGACATCGACTGCCATAGCATCGTCTATTGCGGTGCTTGCTTCTAGATTCGCAAAATAACTGAGCGCATCAGCATTAATAATCTGTAGACGGCTCATGAGCTTTTGCCAATTGGGTTGCGCACTCATACGCTGCTGCTCTGCAAGTAACAGCAATGCCATCAAAGGCTGTTGCTCAAGCATAGTAACTTGGGCACCAGTACTGGCCAATATCAAACTATCATGCCCAAAGCCAGCAGTTGCATCAATAACGTGACTATCTGATATGATTTTGGCGGCTTGTAATAGCAGCTCAGACTTACGACCAGCACTCACTACACGGCGCTGCAACTTGTCCCACTCAGGTGCCACACTAAGCCCATCACTTAGCCATAATAGCTTATCTTTATCATCTAATAATAAAATAGGTTGAGTAGATGCTTGGCTCAACTGCTGACGGCGCTTTTGAGTTAACTTCTCTGTAGCGACCTTAATATCCAAGATAATTGGTAATGTATGCTCAGCTATCAATGACTGTAGACTCTCAACCTGTGCTTGCTGACTTTCCTTGACGTAGAATAGCTGACAATGTACAACAGCACCTGTCTCGTCATACGTTTGGGGCACATCGGTCATAACCATCATCCTATTTGCTGCTTATTTTCACTATAAATTACTGGCGTGTTAAATCATAACGCAAATCTAGCCAGCCATTTGATAACCAAAGCCCCAAGCGGCGACCAACACGATAACACCCGTGATAATGCGTAACCAAGCAAAAATAGTAAAGTCACGGCGACTTACCCATGCCACAAGTAAGCGGATACAAAGTAGCGCCACTACAAATGATACGATGGTTCCGATACCTAGCACCAGCCAGTCTTCACTGTTGGTCAATACGTCACCATGTTTGAGCAAATCCAACAGTGCCGCGCCTACAATGACAGGAATACCCAAAAAGAAAGAAAACTCAGCAGAAGCCTTACGTGAGACACCTAACCACAGCGCACCAATAATAGTGGCGCCCGAACGTGACGTCCCTGGTATAAGAGCTAGACATTGGAACAAACCAATCATCAACGCAGTTCTTATGCTGACATCTTCCGCTTCTTCTGCAATGACCGTTTTAGGACGTTTTTCCACATAAAATATCAGCAGACCGCCAATGATAAGCATAATGGCAACGACGATAGGATTGAACAAATAAGCTTTGATTTCATCGGCAAAAGTAAAACCAACAATCATCACAGGGATAGTAGAGACAATCAGACTCAGTCCCAGCTGTCTAGGATTGGTCATGCCCTCTGCTTTGCCAGTCAGCAAACCCATCAATGCTTGCCACAATCTACCCCAATAGTCATAAATCACTGCCAAAATAGCGCCAAGCTGCACAACAACAACAAATAAATCAACTTTTTCTTTAGTCCAGAAACCCATCACATCTGCTGATAAAATCAAATATCCCGTACTAGAGATGGGTAAAAACTCAGTGATACCTTCAACGATACCCATGATGACAGCTTGAACGAATAAAACTATATCCACAGTGACTTTCCTAGAAACAGACTGGCCTAAAAAAACTGGCCTAAAAACAGACCGATTGGCTGTCCTATATTAACGTTGATTTTATATGGGTATGCGCTTACTAAACACTAAAAAGCTGGCTGCAAAAAGCATATTTATAAAGCTATGCTTTGCCTTGCTCTTTAAGTGTTTTCCAAGCTTGATTGCGTAGATACTTTGGTAATGCCTGTGACGCTTCCGTACCACCATCGTTTGCAAACTGAGCAATACCAAGCTGCCCAATCACAACAGCATCTGGCCAAACATTTTCATGGCAGTCTTGCTGATCATGTCGTGCCAATAACGGCGCGCCATTACCCGCGATAGGCAGGTTGAGTACTGTTTGGCTATCATAATCTAATAGCTGCTCTGTACTATCGCTACCATCAGCCGATACTGGCTGCATGGTGCTATGACCTAACTGTTCGTCAGTTACCAACTCATACTGCCCGAAATAGACTTGCTGCATACGAGCATCAAGAGCGCTATATAAGTGTGTTAGCCCATATTTCTGATACGCGCATTGTGCGATTGCTTGTAGGCTTGAGACGCCAACGCAAGGCAAATCATGCGCTACAGACAGAGCCTGTACCACTGCCGTATTGATACGGATACCACTAAACGCACCCGGCCCGCGATTGAATATTAAAGCCTGTATATCAGCAAGACGTAACTGCGCCTCAGACAATGCAGCATCAATCATCGGTAAAATCTGTTGAGTCTGCTGACGCTTACCTGTTTCGGTATGGCTCGACAATACCTGTCCGCTCGAATCTAAAATCGCGATCGAACACTGGTCGAACACGGTATCCATTGCTAAAAACATCACAACCTCGGCTTTTACTTTTGGCGTTCTAAATTGATTTGTCAGATTTTAATAATTTTTAATAACGATCTATCATTCATTCACTATAAGAATACTGACAGAATGAAGCAGCGCCTATCATAGCATTTAGGGTACACGAATTTTATTAATTTCTATATTTTTCACACTTTATCCATCAGTGTTTATCTGCAACTGATAACGATAAAAAGCCCCAAAGCTTCATTGGCTTTGGGGCTTTGTTTAGACGTTTTAAAAATAACTAATTGTTATCTAAAAGCGGGTTTTGAACTTCTTTGGTGCTTGGTTTTGCATCTCTTGCATTTGCTTTTGCATCTCTTCAGTGCTTGGCATATTGTTTGGATCCAGTCCCATTTGCTTGGCCATTTTTTCTGGATTCACGTCTTTAGCGCCACCTTGCTGACCACCACCGCCAAACAATGGACCGCCGCCACCGCCAGCACTACCGCCACCCATGAGCCCTTGCATAGACTTCATCATTTTACTGATGCCTTCAGGCTTTGAGATCATTTTCATCATTTTTGCCATCTGCTTGTGTTGCTTGAGCAGACGATTAACGTCTTGAATCTCACGGCCTGAACCTGCAGCGATACGGCGCTTACGACTTGGATTGATTTTATCAGGATTTTTACGCTCAAATGGTGTCATTGAATTGATCAATGCTTCCATTTCGCGTACTTTTTCTTCTGGCTTGGCATCTTCGACTGCTTTTTGCATGTCTGAGCCGCCCATACCAGGCATCTTATCCAAGAAGCCTGCCATGCCGCCCATGCTCTTCATCTGCTGGAACTGAGTCAATAGATCCTCAAGGTCGAAGTCACCGCCCTTTTGCATCTTTTTCGCCATTTTTTCGGCTTTATCACGGTCAATCTTTTGCTCAACTTCTTCGACCAGACTCAGTACGTCACCCATACCAAGGATACGCTGCGCGATACGCTCAGGGTGGAACAGCTCTAGCTCGTCTAGTTTTTCACCGCGGCCCAAGAACTTAATTGGCTTACCGGTGATAGCGCGTACAGAAAGCGCCGCACCGCCGCGAGCATCACCGTCAGTCTTAGTTAAGATAACACCTGTCAATGGCAACGCATCATTAAAGGCTTTTGCAGTATTGGCGGCATCTTGGCCAGTCATGGCATCGACGACAAATAGCGTCTCAGATGGGTTAACCGCAGCAGTTAGCGCCTTAATCTCATCCATCATGGTATCGTCGATATGTAGACGACCAGCGGTATCAATGATCAAGATATCTTGATATTGGATTTTGGCTTCTTCAATCGCACGCTTTGCGATATCAATTGGATTCTCATCTGTGCTTGAGTTCACAAACTTAGCATTCACCTGACCGGCTACTTGCTCAAGCTGTTTGATAGCCGCTGGACGATAAACGTCAGCCGAGACTAGCATCACTTTTTTCTTTTGACGCTCTTGTAGATATTTGGCCAACTTACCAGCTGTAGTCGTTTTACCCGCACCTTGCAGGCCTGCTAGCAAATAGACAACGGGCGGCTTGCCTGTCATCTCTAACTGCTGATTGGCACTGCCCATCATTTCGGTCAGCTCGTCGTGTACGATTTTGACAAAGGCTTGACCTGGCGCTAACTCTTTTAGCACCTCAGCACCAAGCGCTTGTTCTTTGACGCGTTTTACAAAATCACGAGTGACAGGTAGTGCTACATCGGCTTCTAACAACGCCATACGCACTTCACGTAGTGTGTCTTTGATATTGTCTTCGGTCAACTGTCCGGTACCGACGATGTTACGTAGGCTCGACGATAAGCGTTCTGTTAAGGTATCAAACATAAATAACTCTCAATTAAAATGGTTTTCAATTAAATAATACGCAATTAAAATAACTCTAAATCAAACCATTAAAATGGTTCGTAAATAATATTAGGATACGCTATAAGATATTAGGATATTGCATGACAAGGGACATGATAAAAGAATTATATTATCAATACTATAGCATTAACATGACTCAAAACTTATAGTCGTTTCGCAAAGGACACAGCGCTTATAATTGCAGTCAACTTTTTACAGATGACATATTTTATGTTTTGCGCCATGCAGTACTACCGATCATTTATAAGTTATAAGCAAGATGGTGCTCAATTGGCACCCATTTTATGATAAATTGGACGATTATTCTAATCATTCTGATAATACCACTTTAGCGACACATTGAGCGGCAGTTTATGCTCAGTATAAGATGAGGCTTTTTATCTGTGCACTTTGCATTCTTACTTGCTAGCATGGCTTATATCTTAGTCAGTATCCATATTGGTTGGGCGCTGGTTCAGGACAAACCTATCCACAAAAGCCTCAGTTTGGGCTTATTGCTGGTTGGCATGGCGGCACATGCGGCACTGCTATATCCATACGTTGTGACGCTGTATGGTTTAAATTTCAACTTGTTCAATATAATCAGTCTGACCAGTTTATTTTTCTTATTCTTTTATCTGTTGTTCTGTTTATATCGCCCTATTCTTAGCCTTGGTATTTTGGCTGCACCCACTGCGCTAATAGGTATGACTGTCGGTTACGTTGGCCGCGCCCCTTATCAACCATTGACTGATGTCAGTATCGGACTTGAAATCCATATCATATTATCATTAGCTGCCTATTGTGTGCTGTTGATGGCGGCGGTACAAGCGCTATTTCTACGGCTACAAATACGTGAGCTCAAGCATCATACCATTCATCGATTTTGGGTCAATAAGCTACCCTCCCTGCAAAGTATGGAGAGTTTATTATTCGATATGCTCTTGGTTGGCTTTGTATTGCTCAGTATCGCACTGGGAATTGGGTTTATCTATGTGCAAGACTTGATGGCGCAACATATCGTGCATAAGACTGTTTTCAGTCTACTATCGTGGTTATTATTTGGTGTACTACTATTCGGTAATTGGCGTGCAGGCTGGCGAGGCAAACGTGCGGCCAATATCACTATTTATGCCTTTATTCTATTAGCCATTGGCTTTGTTGGTAGCAAGTTCGTCTTAGAAATGCTCCTATAAAATATATATTCAGAAAAAGGCGGTCAGCAACACTAGTTACTGACCGCCTTTTTTATATTTCTAGCCGACTCACTACTCATTTTTCTTAGTTAAATACCACTGTCTTATTACCCGCCACAATCACACGGTTTTGTACATGCCAGTTTACAGCACGTGCTAATACGTTGCGTTCGATATCACGGCCGATAGCACGCAACTCTGTCACCCCTTGGCGATGCGTCACACGGTGTACATCTTGCTCAATAATAGGCCCTTGGTCAAGCTCAGCTGTGACATAATGCGCAGTTGCACCGATAAGCTTAACGCCTTTATCATAAGCCTGACGATAAGGATCTGCGCCCACAAACGCAGGTAAGAATGAATGATGGATATTAATAATCTGCATCGGCCAACGCTTGACGAAATCTGATGACAATATCTGCATATAGCGCGCCAATACTAGCAAGTCGTTACCTGCCATCAGCTTATGAATCTGCTCTTCTGCCTCTGCCTTATTGTCTTTGGTCACTGGCACATGATGAAAAGTAATGCCAAAATTCTGTACTGCTTGCTTTAAGTCAGGATGATTGCTGACCACGCAAGTAATCTCACAATCGAGCAATCCACGCTGATGTCGCCATAATAAATCTAACAACGCATGATCAAACTTAGATACCAAAATACCGACTTTGGTCTTCGTTGCATTATTATGTAGGCGCCAATCCATGTCGTGGCGCTTAGCAACCGTATGCGCAAAGCTGGCCTCAAAATTCTCGATAATATCGCTTAATCCTGCCAAGGCAAACTCTAAACGCATAAAATATTGACCGCCTTCATGCGCCGTTGAATACTGATCGAGCGTAATGATATTAGCACCATAACGATGAATAAATTCAGAGACTGCCTGTACGATACCTGCCTGATCTTTGCATTTGATGAGCAGCGTGGCTGTATCGATAGCAATAGGTGTCTGTTTGCTCTGAGAAGCTATGGTCGATAATGAAACGGTTTTAGTGTTGTCTGACATAATTCGCCCAATATAAAAAATGATGACTTATCGCTGAAAAATTGCTAACAGCATAGTAAACCGGTTATTTTAATCTTTTTTGCAATACTTTGCTGAGCGAGTTGGTTGTTTTTGTTTATTTAAGGTGATTTGGTTATTTAGAAAGATAAAGCAAAAACCCCCAACGTAGGGTTGAGGGGTTTAAAAGTCTTAAATTAAAATAATAATCTTCTATTCGACCTTAATGGCTCTGGAGAAATCAAATCCATTGCGAACAACAGTGACTGTAGACCCCATAGAAAATGCTTGATTGAAATCTACAATATAGCTATTAAAGTCTGTACTTGTCGTATTGCTTGACACTCCATTAATCGAAACTGCATAAGGTGTTTGACCAGTTATATAAGGAGATAGAGTTACTTTAGTAGTATTTTTTTGATCATTAATCATAATACTCATATTATCTACACAAGTAGCTCCACCTGTACCAAACGGGCTAGCATTATCGATCCAAGGCGTTATTAAGCTGTTGCCACTGATGTTCAAATCGCTGTCTAACGACGGTAGTCTATAATTAACACTTTGAGTGCTTTCGCTTCCGTTTAAGGAGGTAGAGGCATCAAAACGAACTTTCACCCAGTTGGAGTAGCGTAGAGGATAGCGAATCTCAAAGTCTGCCCGTCCTTCTGCATTAGTAATAAAGGTATAACCGTCATCTGACACTGTGCCGCCGATAATAGCTACTGGATTAATAGCTTCCAGAATACCATTATTATTTCTATCCTCATCCAAGATGGGGTCACTGTCTAAAGTAAAGTTGTAATTTGAATCTTCAGTAGGTAAGAATCCAAATTCCTGTGGTATTGATACAGCAACTTTTTCAGACTTTGTAAGTGGCTCTGGTGTTGTTGTGCCAATAATATCACCTTGCTCATTGCGCTCTATTTCGTCCGCTTTTTGATAAGTGACTGTACTATCAAGTAAGCAATATCTACCTTGAGCATATTCTGTAGCATAAGACTGAATAGACACTTCCTTGTTAGGAACCGCACGTCCTGAGCCGTCGACTACAGATATTGATACGCGTTTTGTATAATAAATAGTATCGGAAGATACGACGTTGCTAAAGGCTAGTGTTGTGTACACCGCATCTTGTGAAACTGTGATAGTCGTAGTTTCATCCGGTACGTTAAAAGTAGCATCTAGTAGGCTGGCATTGATAACGACACCGCCGATAGGAGAACTTGCATTAGCTTGGTATACAACGCGTGCTTGACCTTTACTATCAGTTATTGCTGTAGCAGCCGATAAGCGACCTGCTGAAGAGTCTGACGTACGGCTAAATACTACAGTTTGACCTTCGACTGGTATATCATTTATGTCTTTTACCGTTGCAATGACTTCAGTACTACTACCTGGAGTAATGACAGATCTTACAGCTTGAAAGATGATTTTTGCGGGTGTAGTTGCCCTAAATCGAGTATCAACTGTTGTCTGATATTTAAGACTACCCGTAGTACCTGTAGTACCTGTAGTACCTGTAGTACCTGTAGTACCTGTAGTACCTGTAGTAAATATACCAAGTACCTTAGCTTTGAGTACTGCTGTACCTGCTAACTCAGACGTTAGTTTCACAGGGACTGTAATTATATAGCCATTTGCAGCTATATCAGTAGCTCTGATTTTTCTTGTGAAGATGACACTATTGTTGCCACTGCCATTATTAAACTTCCCAATAGTCGTTTGAACTTCAATAGTTTCACCAATCAGACTTTGTGCTAATTCTGGACTATCAGCACGAATTTGGACATTAATAGTTTGCTGCTCATTTACATCATAGACATCTTCAATATCAATAAAGCTTATACCTGCTTGAGAAACTTTGATCAGGTCTAGACTGTTTAAACTACGTTGAGTATTTACTCTATTTTCTCCAAAGGCACGGGCATATATACGTAAGTTACCGTTATCGTCAAATGACAGTGCGCTTTCACTAAGAGTAAAGCTAGCGTTGCCATCTGCATCAGTTGTCGTAGGGGCGCTAGTAATAACATCATCATTCTCGTTTACTAGCTCGATACCAGCATTGGCAATAGAACGTCCTGCCCCGTCTATTAAAGTAGCACTAATGACTGTTGAAGCATTGTCCTTCAAGTTAGTCTCTGTAGCCGTAAGGGTCATTGCTGTACCAATTGCTGATAAGCTCAAAGCCTTCTCTTCGCGCACTTGCATACTGACATTACCATCTACGTCATATTGTGGCGTGACGATTTTGGCATTGATTACAACACTATGATTGAGGCGTGCATTTGTAGAATTGGCAGCTAGGATAATACCAACATCTATCTGACCACTAGCGTCAGTTGTTACCATGCTTGGCGTGGTCAAGGCTGCACCACTTGCTTCTAAGTTTTCAATACTCAGCTGTACTGGCACTCCTGATAAAACACCACCATTACTATCTGTCACTCGGAAGGTCGCACTAGTCTGATCGCCACCAGTATTCAAAGTAGACTTATCAGATGACGCGATTAGCTGGTAACTCTCAATTGTAGACGTATCTACTGCGACAGTGTATTTTTGCTCTAGCTCGACATTTTCTGCTGTTATTGTTTTCGCTGTTAATCGAATACCATTCTTTTCCAGAACTGCTTGGTTAACGCTAGCACCATTTTCCAATGTAAGGTCAAAAGTTGCCACACCATCGCCATTAGTTGTAACAATGTTATTGCTAATAGTTACGCCAGTTTGTAGAAAATCGTCAACATATAGTTCAACTTTACGATTGGCAATACTTATAGTCTTGTCGGCATTGTCAGCGTTGCCTTTGATGTTATTAGCAACTCGCACAAAGACCTTGAATGTATCTCCTTTGGTATTGACGACTTTGTTTGCACCGATGGCAAGGCTTTCAGACGTACCATTGAGGTCTGGAATCACTGTCTCAACAGTACTTGTTTGCGTGACAATGTTACCGCTACTATCAGCTGCTGATAATGCTACAACGAAGCTTGTACCTAACCCAGCCTTTTGATTATCGGTCAAATTGTTTGGTACTGCCAGAGTAAATACAGCCTTGCCTGAATCATCAGTAGTTTGATTGCCACCTGATACTAACGTAATTCCTTTACTAGCGATAGAAGCTGGCAATGCAAGGAACACTTTCTGTCCAGTAACGATATTACCTTCACTATCTTTGGCTATTACTTCAACCTGTGTTTCGCCGCCATTTAGGTTTAGAGCATTTACTGGGTTAGCGAGTAAAGAAATAGCTGCTGTCATAGACTGGATCTTGACTTTAACCTGCTGTTGTTTACCAGTCAGGGTCTCAGTTAACGTCGCAGTCAATACTTGCTTGCTAAGCGCTTCTTTATCCTCATCACTCAAAGTACTTGGAACGGCAATATTAAAGCTTACCAAACCATTGGCATTTGTAATAGCAATGGTACTTGATGAACCAAGCTGACCATTTATTGTAAACAGGCTTGCTAATTGTGGATTATCAAATACCAATTTTACTGTCTGATTAGTGACTTGTTCACCAGATGACTGATTATTCAGCTGTGCTTGGATAGTAGCATTACTACCCACATTGTTTAGAATATATCCTGCTTGATTATCGATGTTATTGGTGGCGTTCAAGATGTTCAAACTAACGCTAGGAGTAGTGATTTCTACTTTCTGTATTTCTGACTCATAAGAAACACCATTTTCACTATAAGTTAGCTGATAGTTGATACCGGTGTTCTTTAAATCCTCTCGCTGTATAGCTGTTAAACCTTTAGGTACGTTAACAGCAAAAAGCACCTCACCATTGAAGTCTGTAGTCGCTGTAGTTTGAGTAACTGTAACACGATACTTCAATGCTTTTGCACCTAGCTGGATAGTAACTGCTTTGTCTTTAACTGGCTGAGCACTACTCGCTTTGGATGTCAATCTCACACCAATATTACCGTTACCGCCTAATTCGCTAATTGCTGGCGTTGTGATAGAAGCGAATTGTATACTCGTTACTGGCTGCTCAACTTTTACTGTCTGTATAATTTTGGATTGAGTACCATCTTCATCAGTCAGTACTGCCGTGTAGGCGATGCCTGTTTTTATTAGTTGATCACGCTGAGCTTGTGTTAGGTTTTGACTGATACGAACTGTAAACTCTGCCACACCACTGCTGTTTGTGGTTTGTTCGTTACCTTGAATAGTAATACCTGTAGCAAATCCTTCATTAATAACAAGCTTGACTGTACGACCGACAGCAGCGCTACCATCTTTACGCTTCCCTAAGATTTGTAATTTGAACTCTTCATCTAAGACACTCGCGACTGCAGGTACACTTTGCGCAGTCAATGTAATATCGCTTTGTCCGATGTCGGAGCCGATACGAATACTTTCACTACTGGTAGTGCTTGGCACTCCAGACGCTTCTGTTATATTTGCAGACAATACAAAACTACCTGCCTTTTCGATCTGTGCTTTTTGTGACACAGTTAAATTATTAGGCACTCGTACTGTATAGCTAACTTCACCTTTAGTATTAGTAGTTTGTTCTGAGTTATTTTCCAAGGTCAGTAGACCTGCAGCAGCCAGACTTGCTGGTAAACTTGCTATTACTTTTTGTCCTTCCACTACACCGCCGCGGCTATCATTGACGCGGAAACTAATGACTGTACTGCCACCTGAGCTTGATAGCTCTTTCTTATTGCTTTCATTAAAGTTTATCTTGTATTCCGCAGTTGGAACAATGACTACGCTAGAAGGACTCGCTGTTGACGTCGAACGGTTTGGTTCTGTGAGTAAAATAGTGTAGCTAATACCTTTTTCTGCAAGCTCTTGACGCTCAGTAGCGCTCAATGTTGGCGATATAGTTAATGCCACAGTCGCTTGACCATTAGTATCTAATGTCAACTGTTCACTCGCTAGACTGACCCCTTTAGGAGCATTATTTAGCTTGATTGTTGCCTTTGCACCAGCAATCTGGGTAGACACATTCGTATTTTTAGGTGAAGCAGTGATAGTCAGCTGCTGTGTATCCCCATAAGCACTAAGCTGCTTTGAGTTTCCTGAAACTTTTAGATCGTAGTCTTGAACAGGTAATGCAACAGCTAGCTTGCCAGATACAAGCTTAGTAGCTCCACTGCTTTCTTGGATATTGATAGCATAAACGATACCTTGTAGCAGTTTATTACGTGTCGCTTCAGGCAAGTTACTATCGATCTTGAGATTAAAAGTAGCGATGCCTTTCGAATCAGTTGTTTGACTAGCAGCGTCGACAGAGACACCGTCTGTCTGATCCAGACCGAGACCGACCTCGACATCAGGAACCAGTGCACCTTTTTCATTTTTCAGCTGTACACTTATAACTGCCGTATCGCCATAAGGGTTCAGTTTATTATTGGAAACAGAGCTCGTATCAAGACTTTGAGTAACGCTCAGTTTACTTTCAACAACTTGAGTGCCATCTCCACTACCTTCTCTACTAACGGAGACTTTCAGCTCCTGCGGTGCAACAGCTGTACCATCTGCTTTATTAGCAGTGGCCATTAAGGTAAAGCCGTTTGCGATTAACGCCTCTTTGTCTGCGACTGCCTTTGGGTTAAGCTTTAACGTATATACCGCATTACCATCGCTATCAGTCACTTGAGTGCTTTGACCTTCGATAGTGATACCGTTGGTTTCGGAGCTCACTACCTTTAATGTAACTGCCTTGCCAACCATCGCACCACCTGAGCCTACTTCGGCAGCTTTGACTGTAACATTAAAGATAGCCTGCTCATCAGATAACTCGATGATAGTAGGTGATGTACTGAGTTTCTGTAAGAAAAAATCAGGCTCAACATCTGGTACTTGTTCACCGCCGTCACTCCCACTACCATCCGTTCCAGGCTGCGTAACTCCCAAATCAGGTGCCGGTGCAACAGAGTCTACGGTGTCACCATCACCGCCTCCACCACAACCTGCTAATGCTAATGCGCAAGTCAAAGAAGTAAGCTGAAACAACTTAGAAGTGAGGGGTAGAGAGCTATATGACATTTTTTGACTCCGCATGAGCAGTAATTTATCTGAGCAAATAAGCAAAAAATCATTATCCAGAATCAAAAGAGATTGGTAATGATACATAGATTTACAGTAATACTGGTGTATTAACAGATTGTATTAAATATATAACAGCAACTTTACTGACTTTTGTTATAACTTACAACTAAAAATTAATCTTTACTATTAAACAATCAACAACATAGAGCGCTCATTTCAGGGTATAATAGCCCTCCTTTAATTCGACAGTTATTGTAAAAATATTTGAGTATTCATCTGTTTTATGGTATAAATGTCGGCTTTAAAATTTTCTGAATTGGTCAGCCTGTTATTTGCCTTTAGATAGCAGCAAAACCAGCTCAACCTTCATATAGTTTTGTTTGGTGCAAAGCTGCCGCTTGCTGTGTCCATGCCGCAAAAACGTGCAACTTGCCCAGACTGGTATGAGAAAAACTCATACCTCATAGATTAGGAGTTCGCCATGTCTCGAGTTTGCCAAGTGACTGGAAAGCGCCCTATGGTGGGTAATAATGTTTCGCATGCAAACAACAAAACCCGTCGTCGCTTTCTACCAAACCTTCACAACCATCGTTTTTGGGTAGAGTCTGAAAACCGCTTTGTACGTCTACGTGTGTCTACCAAAGGTATGCGCATCATTGACAAACTTGGTATCGATAAAGTGTTAGCGGATCTACGCGCACAAGGTCAAAAAGTTTAAGTTAAAAATAGCAGCTGGGTGATGACTCTCATCATTTAGGCTGCTGTTTTGCTACATTGATTGTGGCAACTCACTCTTTGAGACACGTACCTATCGTTTGAAGACCCCTCATTTACAGGAAAGCTATCATGAGAGATAAAATTAAATTAGTATCAACAGCTGGTACTGGGTATTACTACACCACTACTAAAAACAAGCGCACTATGCCTGGCAAAATGGAAATCAAAAAGTTTGATCCAAAAGTACGCCAGCACGTGATCTTTAAAGAAGCTAAAATCAAATAATCTTCATTTTATAAATGGTATTATTTGAACAAAAAAAGGGTTTATCCATTGATAAACCCTTTTTTTATGCTTGTATATTTAGCTATCTTCAGCTCGCTAATAAACTAGATCAACTGTAGTGCGTTGGTTCTTTATCATACACATGCGCATGCCACTTACTCATCTGCTTTTGCATAATGACCTGAATCGCAGCATGAATCATATGTTGACCAATCGCTTGAGTATCGCTACCAAGTAGCTCTTTAAGCTTGTCAGAAAAGTCAATCGTCATCAGCGGCGCGTCGTCTTGCTCGGCATCACGCAACAACAACCTACCATCATCTGCTTCCACTAACTCTAAGGTGGTTTCTTTGGCGAACCCTGCAAATTGATCGCTACTTTCGTTGTCTACTTCTATATCGTTATCGATATCATATGGCATCAATGTATTCCTTATTATCCCGTTTAGTACTGGTAGAGAAACTGGTCATTGCAAAGCAGTTATTTATTGAAAACAAACTCATTCGGCAAATCTATCATCTTACAGTAACGCGGGTAAATCTGTCTTACTCATACAATGGACGCTTTAACACTAGAATTCAAGGGCTATCACATAAGTCTTCACTATAAAAACAAACTTGAATGCCATGTCGTTTGTATATATTAGTGCCAATAACGTAACTTTCCTAATGTAAATAAGAATGCCACGAACATTCCAAGGTAATAAACCAGCTTTAGCTCAAGGCTAGGATCACGATACTTAAATGGCAGTGCAACGGTGGCCGTCGCAGTGGGCAATATCAGCAGCATAAGCAGCCAGTTTTCAATGACATTTAGCCAACCTTGTAAGTCGGTTCCGTGACGTAATGACGCCAATCCCATTAACAAACAAGCGATAATTAAGCTGGTAAATAAGCCATTTGGTAAGTCTTTAGGATAGATAATTTTAGCAATACTGGCTGGTACGATTCTCATATAAAATTCCAGTCATGCTTGTAGAACATGGCTTAATGATTAAAAAATATAAAATATTACGACGTTATATAAGCGTGAATAAACAATATAGGCGTGAATAAACAATACAGGCGCGAAGAAGCATTATATTTATAGCGACATAACTTAACTGTAAGTACCCATCAGCCATAGCATTGATATACAAGAGGTCAAATAGCCCAAACTAATCGCATTCCAACTCTCGATATGCAGGTCTTTAACTTTATTAAGTATGCGAGAGCCTACCCAAAAAAACAGCGGAATACCTAACATAAATGCAGGCACAATGACTGCAGCGTGACGCAGCACGGTTTCGACGTCATCACCTACCATCAGGCGAAAGCCATAACCTGCCAAACTAAGTACAAGTGCAAACATCGCTAAGCCAATAGTGATACCTCTAGGCACCAAACTGCGCTGCGGTGTTTCACTTTCAAGTGATTGCTTAGCCTGCTGATTCAACGTTTCATGAGAGTTTACTTGCTCAGAAGGTTCTGTTGAACGGCTAGAATTGTTTGTGTCCATATTTCACCTTTACGTGACTGACCGTTATATAGAGTTGATTCAATTTAAAAGAGATACAAGGCAACTGAGTGCAGATGTATACGTGATACTTCAGGCGCGGTTAACGCTGTAGCTCTTTTATGGAGTATTAACTATATAGTCATAAGTTATACAGCACATTCTAATATTATTATTGTATGGCTAATAGCGTTTATTAACCATACAAAACTCGCTAGCTGTTGTTGGCTAATAACAACTCTGCGCGCATCTCATCGATAGCCGCTTTATAATCTTCTTGATTAAAAATCGCAGAACCAGCAACGAACATATCAGCACCCGCTTCAGCAATCGCACGTATATTACTGGCTTTGATACCGCCATCAACTTCCAATCGAATATCTCGACCACTAGTAATAATACGCTGACGTACCTGACGAACTTTATCTAAAGTACTATCGATAAACGACTGCCCACCGTAGCCCGGGTTCACACTCATTAATAAAATCTGATCTACTTTATCCATGACATAATCAAGATAATGTAATGGTGTCGCTGGATTCAATACCAAGCCACACTCTGCACCGCCATCTTTGATCAGTTGCAGTGAGCGATCGATATGAGCGCTGGCTTCTGGATGGAAGGTAATGATACTAGCACCCGCTTCCAAAAACTGCTCAATCATACTATCGACAGGTGAAACCATCAGATGCACATCAATTGGCGCTTTAACACCATAGTCACGCAACGCCTTACAAATCATGCTACCAAACGTCAAATTGGGTACGTAATGGTTGTCCATCACATCAAAATGAATCACATCGGCACCCGACTCTAGTACCTTCTCCACTTCTTCGCCCAACCGCGCGAAATCAGCTGAGAGTATCGACGGTGCAATAAGATAAGGTTTAGCAGGACTGTTCATAATTGAGCTACCTAATTCATGTTTATATAAGATATTGATAAATTAAAAAGAAAATTTCAAGCGGCTCACATATGCTGAGAGCCTTTTATATAATGATGTTAAATACTTAATGGTTTAGCGCTGCTTATATTGAGTTTTGCAATAAGCACGGCCAACTTCGAAAGAGCGCTTTGCCTCATGTTTGGTGGCGCGATTGCTCACTCTTTGACGCCATAAGCGAAAAGATGACGGCTTTAGCTCTTGGCGCATGAGTTTGATAACCCCAGTCTCATCGAGACCATAGCTATGCTCTATAGCCCCAAATGGCGTTCTATCTTCCCATGCCATCTCTATCACGCGAGATATTTGCACATCATCAAGTACTCTATCGCCAGCGTCGTTGACGGTTTTTGCAATCAGCTCGTCTGACTTAACTTGAGACACTTCATCACTATAATCATTGCTACGTTGTTTCTTTTGTAGAGCAGCATCCATATCAGCTTGCATAGTCGCTTTTGTAGAGCTCGTATCTGCTGACTTATTCTTTGAATTAGAAACTGTCAAATCTTGATAACTTGCCATAAAAATCACCTGTTGAGCATGAATGGAGTAGCGAAAAATGTATCACGGTCATCTGAAACACATCTTAGCTCATTTGAGCCATGTGCCAATGATGTTCGATATGATCATTAATCACCGTTTGGATAAAATAATAGCTGTGGTCATGACCTGCCTGATAACGTAATGTTAAGGGCTGTTTGGCTTTTTCACAAGCAGCTTGTAGTTTAGAGGTCTGTAGCTGACCTTCTGCTAAAAAGTTATCAGCCGCGCCTTGATCGACCAAAATGCTCGAATACTGCTGGCCAACCTTTTCAATCATTTGTGAGGCATCGGCTTGCGCCCATAGAGACTTATCATCACCGAAATACTCTGTGTAGGCAGCTTGCCCCCATGCAGACTCACTCGCCGCACATACTGGCGATAAAGCCGATACGCTGACAAACTTACTTGGGAACTTAAACCCTAGCAATAACGCGCCATGACCACCCATTGAGTGTCCTGTGACACCGATGCTGTGAATAGGAAACTCTGAACGTAGTAAGTCATATAACTCATCGACAATATAGCTTTGCATATTAAAATTGTCTGACCACGGCGCTTGAGTCGCGTCAACATAATAACTTGCACCTTGACCAACAAAATAGCGCTCATCATTTGGTACATCGCTGTCTTCACTACTTCTAGGCGAAGTATCAGGTGCGATAAGTATCATACCAAGCTCGCTACATTTTTGCTGAAAATGCGCTTTATGAGTGACATTATCGGCATTACATGTCAAACCTGATAGGTACAATATCGCAGGACAACGTCGTCCAGCCAAGGCTTCATCAGGTAGATAAATACTAAACATCATAGAAGTTTTAGTAGACGTCGACTCGTGACTATAATAATGCTGCTCACCGTTGAAACAGCGATTCACGCTTTTTTGGGTAAGCTGTTTATTGGTAGATAAACTATGACTATAAGAATTCTGCATGAGTGATATCCCTTTTATTCAAAATAGAACCAATGACGATGTTTAATAAATGCTCAACATCTAATAGTAAATCTGATATTGGCATTTATAAAATGCCAAATCTTACTTTGTGCTTATTCAGCGGCTATCTCTACTTCGTCTACCGATAGATTAGTAGCATTGTCAGGTAGAATATTAACCGTTGTAGAAGTAGCATTATTTGTAATACTAGCAACGGATGGACGCGCCTTATCAAACAATACTTGCTCAAACGCAGGCAATGCTGTCTCCATTAAGCTACCAATCACCATTTGCGGCTCTGACGGCTCAAAGCCCATGGCGCTCTCACGCTCATTGACCCGTATACTGGCATCCTTAAAAGCCGACTCAAAACTGGTATTCCCTCGTAGGCTTTCAGCAAAAAATGCTTGACCAAAATAGGTCATCTCAGCTGTATTAGTGCAGCCAAACGATGCTCTGTCAGCGGCTGATGCAGTAATCACTACCGTGGTTGGCGATGCCAATTCGTCAATAAACGAACCTGAGTAGCAGGCAGACACCACAATCACACGCCAGCGAATACCCGATGCGTCTAGCGCGTCACGCAACCATGTAGCATCTAAATTATCCATCGCAAGCGGCGGATTTGCCAACTGAACGATATCTTGGTTACCATGTGAAGACAACGTCAGGAACAACACATCTTCATCAGCATTCATCTGCTGACCGATTTTCTTTAAGCCGCGCAAAATGCTGGTCTTAGTAGCAATTGGCTCATCGAGCCAGCTATAAGTATTATTAATCAGCGATAGTGAATGCCCGCTAGTACCAAAGCGTACATCAAACAACTCGCGCACCTTGTTAATCTCAGAGCGAAAGACGTTTTGATCAGAAAATCCTGCCACTCCCATGAAGTACCAGTCGGTTTTGCCATCGATACTTGGGTCTATACTATCCAATGCTTGCTGTAATAGACGTGGCTGCTGATACAGTGCCGCCTCTTCTAGTACAGGCTCTACAGGTATTTGCTTAAAGATTGGCTGGTCAGCGACATTACGCTGCCAGATGGTCAGCAACGCTACCGCGCCAACCAATACAATGATTCGCTCCCACCATGGTATACGCAGACGACGGGAGAAAATCCACAATAGAGCTAGCGTTTGCCATAAGAACAATACTAAAAAAAGTACTGGTAAGAACGAATAACTCCAATTTGGCAACCAACCATAGCTACCAAAAAACTGCACCAAGCTCTGTAATAAGGCTGACAATGTATCGGCGACCAACCACAGCACTACTGGTACAAATACCAATGCTTGATTGCTCGCTCGCCGAGCCAAAATGATACCACCAAGCAAAATAATCATCGGCCAGATCAAATAACTGACCAATCCTTGCTCATTAAATATGCTGCCACTTTCAGCAGCTAACCATGAAAATAAGACATTACTACCAAGCGCCAATAGTGCAAATACAGCAAACTGTACAAAAGTGGGTTTAACCCAAGAAAAAGCCCGTGTTGAGCCCACTAGCATCCACAAAGTTGCAATAATATTGGCAGCGAAATTGAGCGAAAAACGCTGAAGCGAGACGGTTTTTAACGACGTAAGTGACAAAGACTTAGACCTCTAGCCAGTCGAGAAAAATAAAATGACTCAATGATAATTATCTTAATGTAACAGCCACGCGGTGCAATCAATTGACGATTTTTTGTACAGCATGCAGACATCGATTTATATTGAATTCACGATGGAGTGATTATAGAAGATGACCAGCACTGCTTAATATTTTAGCTCGCTAATCTATCGCGATTGTAACGGATTGTCGGTTAAGAGGATAAGGCTGATTTGTAAAATTCACTTAAATTCGACCAAAAATTCAAATAAAAAAGGAGGCCTCTGATATAAAGCCTCCTTTTTTTACTAATTACTAAACATTATCTCATCAATAGCTCATTGACGCGTTTTAGGTAAGCGGCTGGATCGTCTAGCTGACCGCCATCTGCCAATAACGCTTGATCAAAAATGACTTGGGCCAGATCATCGAATTGCTCACTGCTCTCAAGCTTCTTGATGAGTGGATGGTCAGGGTTTACTTCTAGCGTTGGCTTACTTGCTGGTACGTCCTGACCCATTTGCTGTAGCATCTGAATCATTTGTGGTGATAGCTCACCTTCACCAACAACCAAGCAAGCTGGACTATCGACTAAACGAGTAGACACTTTGACGTCTTTAGCACGCTCGCCCAACGCAGCCTTTAATTTATCAACTACTGGCTTTAGCGTTTCTTGTGCTTTCTCTGCTTCCGCTTTTTCTGCTTCATCTTGCAAGTCGCCTAGGTCTACTGCGCCTTTCGCGATGTTTTGCAGCGGTGTCTCATCGAATGAGGTCAAGAAGTTCATTGCCCATTCATCAACACGGCTAGTCATCAAGATAACTTCGATGCCTTTTTTCTTGAATAACTCAAGTTGCGGGCTGTTTTTCGCAGCGGCTAGGTTATCAGCGGTGAGGTAATAGATGGCTTTTTGGCCATCTTTCATACGACCTTTATAATCTTCAAAGCTTGTTACCAAACCATCTTGGGTGCTAGTTGTATAACGCAATAGCTTAGCAATACGTTCTTGATTGCCTACGTCTTCGCCTAAACCTTCTTTGATGACATCACCGAACTCTGCATAGAACTGTGCAAATTTTTCTTGCTTGTCACTGTCTTCGCTATTGGCAAGACTTGCAAGCAGCGTCAAGATACGGCGAGCGTTACCTTCACGAATAGATTTTACATCACGTGACTCTTGTAATAGCTCACGGCTCACGTTCAATGGCAAGTCTGCTGAATCAATCACACCTTTCACAAAACGCAAATACATCGGTAGCAATTGCTCAGCTTCGTCCATGATAAAGACGCGTTTCACATAAAGCTTTAGACCATGCTGCTGCTCACGAGTATATAGATCGACTGGCGCTTTTTTAGGGATATATAGTAGCTGTGTATACTGTACGCGGCCTTCGACACGGTTATGCGTCCAAGTAAGCGGCGCGTCCATGTCATAAGAGATATTCTTATAAAAATCGACATACTCGTCGTCTTCAATTTCAGAGCTAGAGCGAGTCCATAGTGCACTGGCTTTATTGATTGTTTCCCACTCATCAGTGAGTACCATCTCGCCACCAGCAGGCGTGTCGTCGTTCTCGTCTTCTTTTACATCTTCTTGCCAAATCTCTTTACGCATTTGAATTGGCAAACTGATATGGTCAGAGTATTTATTGACCAAACGCTTAATTTTGCTGCGATCTAGATAGTTATCTTCGCCCTCGCTATATTCTTCTTTTAGGTGCAAAGTAATGGCCGTACCGCGCGTGTCTTTGGTAATAGGCTCAACAGTAAAGCTACCAGTACCATCTGATACCCAGCGCACGCCTTTATCAGCAGGCTCACCCGCTTTACGTGATTCAACACTGATGGTATCAGCGACGATAAAACCAGAGTAGAAACCAACACCGAACTGACCAATCAATTGACCGTCTTGCTTTTGTGATTCAGACAGTTTATCCAAAAATGCTTTGGTGCCTGACTTAGCAATCGTACCTAAGTTTTCGATTGCATCGGCTTCGTTCATACCAATACCATTGTCGGTAAAGGTAATAGTTTTGGCAGCTTCGTCAACAGCGATGCGGATTTTTAATTCGCCATCATCTTCATAAAGGCTGTCATCATTTGTGCCTTCAAAGCGCAACTTGTCACAAGCATCCGACGCATTAGATACCAACTCACGGACAAAAATATCAGCGTTAGAATATAGTGAATGCGTTACCAAATGCAGTAACTGCGCCACTTCCGCTTCAAACGTATGTTTTTTTAATTCTGGATTCAGACCTTCAGCTTGAGTTGCTTCACTCATAAAAACTCCTTTAAATTCTATGAAAGACCTATTATCAGATAACGATACACTCACCAAAGATGCTCTAATAATGTTAGAGAACCTGCCGTATGCAATACCGTTAAACTGTCTATACTAATAGGGGCATTGAGAAAAAATTCAAGCTCAAAATCTTTATTCCATAAAAAACACCGCGCTTGTTTACCAAGGCGGTGTTCTGGTGTCAGTTATTTATTTGCTCAGTTATTTCCTGATATAGCAACCAAAGCGCAAACGACAGCAACTATTCTGAATATGCTTCTATCAATATATCCCAGAGAGTCGTCAGCTTTTTTGAAAATTGCGTATGGGTTTTCATAGTAATCTCTATGTCGATTAACATCGGCTTGTTAGTAATATTATCTTTTCAGTAATATTGTCTTGTTAACCACTATTAAAACCATTTCTCCAACATTTGTATAATTAATTGATTACAACGCATTGTTTTATTTTTCAAAACTATAAGCCGAATGACTCTTGATCCTTTAACGTGGCATCGGACGAATAGTAAGGATTTGCTCACTACGACCAAAAGGGCCGTATACATCGTGCAGTACCGCACTGGTCAATCCGATACCATCATCGCCATATTGTTGTACAGCCTCGATACCGAGCCAGCGACCTTTTGGCGAGCGATGCATATGGATTTGCAAATCCGTATTGGGAAACATCCATTCTAACTTAGATAAACCAAGACCCAATCTTGGTACAACACCATTGGCAGTATCGACCATACCTAATAGATGCACCAAATCATCAGTAGCCTCGCCTTCAATCATGTCGAGATCATTGGTAATCCATACCATACCGCGACCAGAGCGACGGTCTTCTGTCGCTACTAGACGTACGCTTTCGATAAAGCCGCCCGGCCAGCCTTTCATGCCTTCCCAAACTGGCAACTCTTCAGGTTTGTATTCTGCTGGTTGATCTTCAAGTCCAGCAATCTCACTGGTATCTTGAGTAATAAGTCGCCATGCTCTTGCAATGATGGCATCGCGGCCACGGCTACTCATGACCGCTTCGACCAGCTCAATAGTCTTGCCCGGTCGGATACAGCGAGTAGTAATAGTAAAATCGTCAAGCGGTATTAACCCCAAGATATCAAGGCTCACACGTGCGATACGAAGATTAGGTTGTGGCGCAAAGCTGTTGATCTCAGCTGTCAGTAGGCCTGTTGCTGGTGCCATGTGCTGCTCATGCTCATTCCAAGCACCTTGAGCATGCTTGGTTGGCTGATAATGCGCCACACTGACACCGTCTTCTTGTAATTCTCGTTTGATAAATTTGTAATAAGCAGTCATAGCTATCCTATATTTGGCACTTTCACTTGTATTTTTTATTTATGCTTGTACTTTCTATTTATGGATAAGCTCTTGTTTTCTTAGCGTGAGAATACGGCGAGCTTTTTGTAAGAAGAATAATAAACAGATCATAACTACTGCGAGCATCGCGTAGAAAAAGCTTTTTTCTGCCATAAACTTCATGATATTCATAAACAATACGAAAACCACTGCTGCCATCACTAGCATATTGAGTTTTAGTTGCTTGTTGACTTCAGCGAGCGTGGCCTCTGCCAATACAAATCTGGCTTTTGGTTCTTTCATGCGACCTTATCCATATCAATGATGGTTCATACAAATACAAACACGAATATTAGTTACTTACCAACCTGAGTAACAGGTATCCGCAACGCTTTCGGCAAACTAAACGTCACATTTTCTTCAATACCAGATAGCTCACTAGGTAGATCGCCACCCCAGTCTTGCAACTGTTGCAATACTTCTTGGATCAACACTTCGGGCGCGGATGCACCAGCGGTCACGCCTATACTCTGCACACAATCTAACCAACGCTTGTCCATCTCACTGGCATTATCAATTAAATACGCACGGCAATTCATACGCTCAGCCAGCTCTCGCAAGCGATTAGAGTTTGATGAGTTTGGTGAACCAACTACCAAGACTACTTCACAGCGACTGGCCAAATCTTTTACCGCATCTTGGCGGTTTTGAGTAGCATAGCAAATGTCGTCTTTGCGAGGGCCTTGGATACTAGGGAATTTTTCACGCAGTGCATCGATAACGCGCGCAGTATCATCCATCGACAAAGTTGTCTGAGTCACAAATGCCAAGCGTTCAGCATCTTGTACAGTCAATGCGGCCACATCACCTTCATCTTCGACCAGATGAATCTGCCCACCATGGCGACGATTGAAGCGCCCCATCGTGCCTTCGACTTCTGGGTGTCCTGCATGTCCAATTAACACTGCATCCATCCCATCTTGCGCAAACTTTGCTACTTCGATATGTACTTTAGTTACCAACGGGCATGTTGCATCAAACACAGTCAAATCTCGGCGCTCAGCTTCATCTTCGACTGCTTTAGAAACCCCATGAGCGGAGAAAATAACGATAGAGCCGTCTGGTACTTCATGAAGCTCTTCAACGAATACCGCACCACGATTGGCCAAGTCTGACACCACAAACTTATTATGCACAACTTCATGACGGACATAAATGGGCGGCTCAAAACGTGTCAATGCTTCATTAACAATCGCAATTGCACGGTCCACACCAGCACAAAATCCACGGGGATTGGCAAGATAAATTTGCATAAAAAGGCCTATCATTGGATAATTTATAGTTAAAACGTATTTTTGAATTTTTTATTCAAAAGTTGGGGCGAAATCAATGCTCTACTTTAGCATAATTTGCTTTTGTCGCTCTCTAAAATAGCTGTCTACTCATAGCAATATTTTGTGGGCAAACCTCAGCATACTTACGACATATTGCAAAACCAGCTTTAACTTGTATAAAAGCAGTTTATAATAATGCATCTATTATAATTTCTATCGCCATACATGATGGCGTTTTTTATTTTTTCCAGTCTTTGTTTTTGACTGAGGCACTGCTTAACTTTTTATCAACACGCATTTATTACGATACATTTTACAAGTTACCAAGACACCTTCTATTAGGATAAATTGTATGACAGGTTCATTATTCATCGTTACTGCCGCTTCAGGTACTGGCAAGACCTCACTGGTTAAGCAATTGCTTGCGACCACCAATGACTTGACTGTCAGCGTCTCACATACGACTCGCGCACCACGCCCAGGCGAGATTGACGGACAGCACTATCATTTCACAGATACCGATAGTTTTACCAATGGTATTAATGCGGGTCTATTTCTAGAGCATGCTGAAGTATTTGGTAATTATTATGGCACATCAGAGGAAAGTGTACGTAATCAGCTAGCGGCGGGTATCGACGTTATTTTGGAGATTGACTGGCAAGGCGCGACGCAAATCAGAAATATCTTTCCCGATGCCGTTATGGTTTTTATTCTACCACCTAGCATTGCGACATTACGTCAACGTCTCTCAACCCGCGCGCAGGATTCTGTAGAAGTTATAGAGCGCCGTCTAGCTGGGGCGGTCACCGAAATGGCACAATATGTGAATGCTGACTATGTAGTGATCAATGATAATTTTGATGTAGCCTTAGCTGAGCTAAAAGCTATTATCGTGGCCGACAGGCAGACACTTAGCCGTCAGCAGCAGCGCTATCATCGTACGATTAGCAACTTGCTAAACACTCAGGTAGAAGAGTAAACTACGCACAAGCAGCTAATCTCGTAAGTAGATATAAAAAGCAACTACGCGACTTGGCAAAAAATGCTATAATATTTAGCTATCCCCCTTTATATTTTTGATATTATTTTTATTGAGTGGCGGGCAAGGTCCGTTACTAATAAAAACAACCGAGGTAGCTATTTATGGCACGAGTGACGATTGAAGATTGTTTGGATAATGTTGATAATCGCTTTGAGCTAATTTTGGTCGCAAGCAAACGCGCCCGTCAATTGGCCAAAGGTATTGCCGAGCCGTTGGTTGACGTTGATAACGACAAGCCTACAGTATTGGCACTACGTGAAATTGCCGCTGGCAAAATCACACGCGACATTCTAAATCAGCCAGAGCATAATTTTGCTACTAGCTCATTAGATTTAGCATTGTCAGGCGACCACAGCTTCTAATAGGCTGTTTTGATAAGATGTATTTTATAGAGACAATAGTGTTTTTATAAAATAAATACACATCTTGATCAACTATAGAGACCACAGCATAGGCTGTGGTTTTTTGGTTGTGATAATAATGTATTGGCTATTTTGGTCACCATTTATCCCCAAAATAGACCACTGAGTGAAATTTTTTCATCGCCCACACGCTTATCAGTTGACATTGAAAGCGATTTGCGATTAATTAGAGAATGGCGTACTCATCCTTAAGTTTTGTATGGTAGGTCATTATTTAGCCTCCATTTGCTTCGGTAAGTGGCCCAACAAGTAGGTCATGGAAAATAGGATCATTATTTTATGAGTCAAACCCTACCCAAACTCAGTCATCACCTCGTCGATGATGCTCAATATAATTTACTACGTTCGGTAGGTTATCTCACTGCTGCTGAGCGCCGTGATATTGTTGATGCTTGTGAGTTCGGAGATATTGCGCACATTAAAGACAAGCGCAAATCAGGGGAACCTTATATCACGCATCCAATCGCTGTCGCTGAGATACTAGCGGGCTTTCGCTTAGATAGAGACACCATCATTGCAGCAATCCTGCATGATACGGTCGAAGACACCGAAGTTAGTGATGAGCAAATCAAGCAGCGTTATGGTGAAACTGTATCAAGATTGGTCGATGGTGTGACCAAGCTAAAGTCCTCTTCACATAACAAGCAGCAGAATAAAGCGGCCACCTTTCATAAAATTTTAACCGCCACTCTCGCTGATCCGCGTGTACTCATTATCAAGCTTGCTGACCGTCTACATAATATGTCTACGCTTGACGCAGTACGTCCTGAGAAGCAACGCACCACAGCTCAAGAAACCTTGGATTTTTATGTGCCATTTGCCCGATTAATGGGTCTGAATGATATTGCTGACTATATCGAAGTATTGTGTTATCGCAATTTAGACTCTGATATGTACAACAAGCTGTCCGATAAACTGCTACAGCATGGGCTTGGACGTAACTTTCAAAGAGAGTCCATTCATCGTTATTTAAGTATCGTGCTAAATAACTTGGATCTCAATGGTCTGGTCAAAGTCTTAGACAATAGCGTGGTCATATATCGTCAGTTTTTCCGCAATCGCGGTGAGATTAATGCGCTACTACGTCACTATGCGTTTGAAATCGTCCTCGACAATATCGAAGCCTGCGACAAGCTAGCCTATTATCTAATCAAAAAATATCAGATTGATGATACCCATATTGCGGATAATATTCGTCGTCCGCTGCCAGGTGGTAACCAATCCCTCACCCTCATCTATGAGCGTGATAATGACGTGGTAAAAGTTACTATATTGACCAAGCAAATGCAGAGCGCTGCAAGACTTGGGGTCATCGGCGCAGAGCACGCATCTGATGTCAGTCAGTCGGTTATCCAAGCGTCATTGCGCAACATGAAAGATTTGGTCGATGAAGACAATCTGAATGAAAACAGTCCTGATTTTTCAGCAGCAGTCTCTACTATTAATGAGCTGATGGATTACCTGCACTCTAGTAAAATAATTTGCTACAGTCCTCAAGGGCGTGCTTACGAGCTTCCACAGGGTGCAACCGCGCTAGATTTTGCCTACGCGGTCGGGCCTATGATTGGTAACGTTGCCGTTGGTGCAAATATCGATGGTAAAGCTGCAAAGCTCGGCACCGTGGTAAAAAATGGACAGTCCGTTGAGATAGAAGTAAACAGTCACTCAGAACCAAAAGCTGAGTGGTTGGGATTTGTAGTGACTAACAAAGCTCGTGAAGAGATTTTACGTTGGTTCAAAGACTTATCTGTTGCTGATAAACAACACCATGGCAGGCAAGCATTAGATCGTGCGCTCAGAACGCATCAGAAAAGTTTTGATGACTTGACAGATGCTGACTGGAAAGACCTGACTGAATGGCGCGGCCTAACTGAAAAAGATGCGTTATTTGAACAAATAAGCTCAGGTACGCTACTTCCTCAATTAGTCGTGACACGCTTGTTTAGTGATGAGCTGAGCGATCTACAGGCAAAAGTACATAGCGATGATATGACCCAACCGCAACAGCTGATTGCGAATGCTGCTGGCGTCGAGCTTGATTTTGCTAATTGTTGTCATCCAATATATGGCGACCCTATCGTAGGCCATTTATCACGTCATGGTTTGGTCGTTCACCGTCATAAGTGCTTCTCACTGGACGATATCCGCAAAGACAATCCTTATCAGGTGATCCAGCTACGTTGGCGAAATGACAATGCGGTCAAACAAGGCGACATCGGTGAGCATGACCTGAAAAATAGCGGTAAGATTCGTTTTCCTGCTTATTTAAAGCTCTCTATTGCGCTTAGTGACGAGCAAATCAGTGAAGTTATCTATCACTTACGCCAGCTCAATATGGGTGTTGAAACCGTTGATGTTCGCAATACTGATACCATTATTCATATCGTGGTACGTAGTCGCAACCACTTAGCACAGGGTATCCGTGAACTACGCTCGCTGCTAGGTTTCCCTAACATTATACGGTTATATCAATTATAATAAGCGCATTTTCTGATTTGCATCACTGCTATAGTCATGATGCAAATAGCTAAAATAGAACTGCTATTCTAGTAGCAATGAATCACTCACATAAAATATAAAAGGGATACCCCATGACTCGTCAAACCATCCAAACTGATAAAGCACCTGCAGCGGTCGGCACTTATTCACAAGCTGTAAAAGTCGGCAATACTGTTTATATCTCAGGTCAGCTTGGTTTTGATCCTGACACGATGGAGCTAAGAGAAGGTTTTAAAGCACAGGCTGAGCAAGTATTTGAAAACATCAAAGCTATCTGTGAAGCAGCTGGTGGCAGTCTAAATGACGTGGTCAAATTCAATGTATCTTTGACTGACTTGAGTGATTTTGCTGTCTTGAACGAAGTGTTTGTCGCCAATCTAAGCGAGCCGTACCCTGCCCGCGCTGCCGTTCAAGTAGCTGCTCTACCTAAATGTGGTGTGGTAGAAATTGAGTCTATTCTTTATATCGAATAAGACAATATTTAATGCTTAGTATTAAGTGCTAATTTTAGCAACAGCCTATAAGTCATATCACCATAAGCTTAGCATCATGCTAAGCTTATTGGTCTCCGTTCTATTATTCTGATCTCATATTCACCTAATAAGACTGCGAAGCCGTTTATGTTGGTACAAGTTGCTCTGCCCGTTCCCCTTTATCGGGTGTTTGACTATAGCCTACCAGCTGATATGCTTGCGTTGCCAGACAGTACGATACCGCAAATTGGCAGCCGTGTTGAGGTTTCATTCGGTCGTCAGACTCTGATTGGTATTGTGATTGCTCATATTTCACAAGACGATAGCAGCGTACCTGCTAACAAGATCAAACCTATTAATAAATGTCTAGATGCTGAGCCTATTTTGGACTCGGACATGCTCAAGCTTGCCTACTGGTTGGCACGCTATTACCACTATCCACTTGGCGACGTGTTAGCAGTTATCCTGCCAAGTCTTGTCCGTCAAGGCAAACCATTAGACTTGCTGATTACCCATTGGCGTATTTTACCTCATATTACTGATGATGATTTTCGAGCCAATGCTAAGAAACAAAAGCAGCAGTTCGATATGCTAAAGCTACATGGTCAGCACGGCGCCAGTGAAGATGTATTGCTACTAGAAGGGATGCAACGAGCCTTTTTAAAGACGCTAGAAGATAAAGGGTTAGTCGAACGCTATATTCAGCCAAAACAAGCACCTGCTCCAGTCAAACTGGCAAAAATGCCACTTGATCTCAATGATGAGCAGAAACTTGCTGTCGACGCTATTATTGCTGCCCATGAATCAGATACTTATACTGGTTTTCTGCTCAATGGTATTACTGGTAGTGGTAAAACCGAAGTCTATCTGCAAGCGATGCAAGCTGTACTAGAAGCTGGTAAACAGGTTCTTATTTTAGTACCAGAGATTGGTCTCACACCGCAAACGCGGGCAAGATTTGCCAGTCGGTTCGCAGCCCATATTGTGCTATTGCACTCTGGCATGACTAACACTCATCGCTTGCAAGGTTGGCAAGATTGCCGTACGGGGCATGCACAAATCGTGATCGGGACACGTTCGGCTGTACTATATCCTTTCGCAGATTTAGGCCTGATTGTCGTTGATGAGGCGCATGATGGATCGTACAAGCAGCAAGACACATTACGTTATCATGCTGCTGATGTCGCTCTCTATCGAGGTTTGCAGTACAAAATCCCAGTCATACTCGGTACTGCCACGCCTTCCCTTGAGCATTTAAAACTGTTCGATGATGGCAAGCTATCAGAATACCAACTGCTTACTCGTCCGGGCAATGCCGAACCTGCAACCATGCAGCTGATCGATGCTCGCTTGCAAAGTACCCATCAACAAGCCCAAGATGACGGTGCGCGCTATGATACAGGGCTGACAGATGCCATGATCGGGGCGATACGGCAAACGCTAGAAGCTGGTGATCAAGTACTAATATTTTTGAACCGTCGTGGCTATGCGCCTGTTCTATTGTGTGAGGCTTGTGGCTGGCAAGCAGATTGTCCGCGCTGTGACGCTCATCTGACCGTCCACTATAATAGCCAATCCCAGCGAAACAGTTATTCAAGCAACTCTTATTTGAAATGCCATCATTGCGATTGGCAAGCCTATATCCCTACCGTATGCCCTGATTGTGGCAGTCAAAACCTAGATGCCAAAGGTATGGGAACGACAAGGCTTAGCGAAAATCTACACGCAATCTTTGCTAATCCCCAAACCAGCAAAGAGCTCTATCCGATTATTCAAATAGACCGTGATACCACAAGACGTAAAGACAGCTGGGAAAATATTTACGAGCAAATTAATAAAGGCAACCCTGCCATATTGGTCGGTACACAGATGGTTGCCAAAGGTCATCACTTCCCCAATGTCACGCTGGTTTGCTTACCCAATGCCGATCGCGGATTTTTATCAGCAGACTTTCGCTCACCAGAGCATACCGCGCAGCTCATGATTCAGGTGGCTGGCCGTGCTGGTCGAGGTGACAAAGCTGGCCGCGTATTGATTCAAACGTTGCAACCTGATAACGAGTTACTATTAAAACTGGTCAAAGACGGCTACTTGTCATTTGCACGCGAGCTACTGCAAGAGCGTCAAATGATGGGCTTACCTCCTCATCGACATGCGGCATTGATACGCTGTGAAGGCAAAACATTGGCAGCTACTACTCAAGCGCTCAAAGATGCTATTGCGCATTTGCCGAATGCTCATAACCTCGCTGTTCTCGGTCCTATTGATGCGCCCATGAGTAAAAAGAACAGCCGCTACCATGCACAGCTTTTGCTATTGGCTAAAGACCGTCGTCAATTGCACCATGTGTTGGGACAGTGGTGGCAGCCAGTGCTTGCCCTACCAAGCGCTAAATACCTTAAGCTTACTTTGGACATTGATCCTGTCGGTTGGTAGTTCTCACGCAGCTCTCAACAAATGGGTGTATATCTTTCTACTTCTCTTCTCATCATGTTTACTTCGTCGTTACAGCTTCTCATGCTTGGCTATGTTAAATTTATAATTATCAAATGGTACGCGGTAAATGCTCTACGCCTACTCGACCAATAGCAAGCATCACTTATTAGTAAACGTCACTTATCAGTAAGTATCATCTACCGAACGCAACTATCAGCGAATTTGAGTATTATTATGAATCCAAATAATCCAAACTCTGACGAGCACAATCATAGCCAACAGTATGATAATACGGATGTGCCTAAGTACGTTCGCGAAGATGAAGAAAATAACTACACTCAAGAAAACCAAGGCCATCACGATCATGATGAGCATCTAGAGCAAACAACCACAGCACGAGATACCAAAGGCTATCAGCGCACCTTGCTGTTCAGCTTTATTATCATTACTGGTTACATGTTTATCGAAGCCATTGGTGGCTGGCTCACTGGTAGTTTGGCTCTGCTATCTGATGCAGGGCATATGTTAAGCGATGCGATAGCGCTTGGTGCCACTTTGGTCGCATTTAAAATTGGCGAAAAAGCAGCTACCCATCAGAAAACTTTCGGCTACAAGCGCTTTGAGATATTAGTTGCCACGGTAAATGGCGCGACACTTGTCATAATTGCTTTGATGATTTTTTATGAAGCGATTAAACGCTTTAACTCACCACCAGAAATTGCGACCCAAGGCATGCTTATCGTGGCGACTATCGGTATGCTGATCAATATTTTGGTCGCTTGGCTAATGCATCGAGGTAGTCAAGGTGGCGAGCCACACAGCCATAATCATGGTACGGATGATGCCAAGGTCGCAGAGCAGAAACCTAATAATGAAGAACCCGTTAACCTTAATATGCAAAGCGCCTATTTGCACGTATTGAGCGATTTATTAGGGTCAGTAGCTGCGATTATCGCTGCACTACTTATGATGGGTTTTGGTTGGGTATGGGCAGATGCAGTGGCATCAGTAATCGTTGCCGTACTTATTTTAATCAGTGGCTACCGCGTCGTACGTGATTCTGTACATATATTGATGGAAGGAACGCCTGCCAATATATCGTTAGTCGATGTGGAGCAAAAATTACTCGAAGACGCTCAAGTACAAACAGTACATGACCTACATGTTTGGAGTATTACTAGCGGTCTCAATGCACTCTCTTGTCACGTGGTGGTTGATGGTGAAATGAGTATCCATGAATCAAATATTCTAATTGCCAGTCTAGAACAAAGATTGCTAGAGATTGGTATTCACCATGCTACTATTCAGGTCGAAAGCTCGTCTCATCCGCAGAATAACTCACATAGCGATGCATTGGTCTGTGATATTTCGGGACAGCTACCAGATGGTAATAGTCATATTGGTCATAACCATTGACGATACATTTTCAGCTAAGTGATTGAATAAAGAAGTCAGTAACTTGAAACACGACCTAGAAAATACAAGCCTAGTCATCTGATGCTGGCTCATACTAAAAGTTACGTAGAATTAGAACTAGAATCTAGATCACATTAAAGCAGTCGTGATTTACGACAAACTTTTGCTTTATTCAATTCAAAAAACTTAAGTTCAAATCGGCTTATGTGGTTATAATAACTATTATAAAGTTTTGTTTAGCACCCCAGTTAATTTTTATAATCATACTTTTTGGTATTTTTACTCTATCTATTGATGATACAACACTATGTCTAGACGCTCAGCACCCTTTGTCGCCCCAGACTATATCGATGATCCTGCATCAAAAGATGGCAAAAAACACGCCAAAGTTTTGTTATCAACGCTGCAAGAAGACATTGCAAACTTTCGTAATGAACAGTTTCCACCTGATGTTTTGCGCCAAATCCGTGATATGCCTATTTATGAAGGCAACTTAGCCGAAGTCCAAACCTATCAACAACGTTGGCAAAATCTGCTTGAGCGTGCAAAGGATTTTTATCCAGCGGCCAACATGCCACCTGATTACTTGCCACTTCCTGCCAGCCTTGAAATACCACAATTCATCTATCATGTTCAGCGTCTACACTTGACTAAGACGCGCGCTAAAGAGTCCAAAAGCTTTGGGGCAGTAGGCGCCCTGACTGATAAATGTGGTCAATATACGGATGATGAAATCGAGCGTATGACAGCGGTGTTAGATAACGACGAGGAAGCGCGACTGGTAGCGCATCGTGAATTTATCGATCTGCGTGCTTATGTTTTTTGTCGCGATAGTAAGGGCGAGATGCTAGAGCCTGAGCGAGTACGGTTTTATCGTACTGGTCTGATTGTACATGCCCTGCCTGACTTTAAGATTGTTGATAGTCGTCAGACACCGCGTAAACGCCGCAACGATGCTTATAATAATCCGCTTGCAGACAATGGTGTGTGGAAAATTTATCGCAAAAAATAATAGATACTAGCGCGATATCGTTTTAGCCATACTGATTTTAGTCACGTCCATTTTATATTGTGTATTTTATTCAAATTTTTAAGGAGCCCAGATGTTTGCTGCCGCCGCCGGCTCACCAAATCTCATGTTGCAAGCCACTATCTTTTTGGGAGCAGCATTGCTCTTTGTCCCTCTCGGTAAACGCTTCGGCATTGCAACGGTTTTAGGCTACCTCATCACTGGACTCATATTGGGCCCAAGTGGCTTGGATGTGGCAGGCGACGCTGAAAGTCTATTGCACTTTTCAGAGTTTGGCGTGGTCATGCTGCTGTTTATTATCGGGCTTGAGCTCCAGCCTTCGCGGCTCTGGGCATTGCGCCGCTCTATATTTGTATTGGGCGGTTTGCAGGTCGGTTTGACTGGTACGCTACTAATGTGGCTATTACATCAGTTTTTCTCCTTACAACTAGATACTGCCTTTATTGTTGGTTTTGGTTTAGCGCTGTCTTCTACCGCATTTGTACTACAGATACTGACTGAAAAACAGCAGCTTTCAAGCACGCATGGTCGAGAAGCCTTCACTATCTTACTATTCCAAGATATTGCGGTCATTCCATTGTTAGCAGTCATTCCCTTTTTATCAGGGGTGCGTGAGCAAAGCTACGATTTGATTTATTTTGGTAAGGTTTTTGCTGTCTTTGCAGGTCTGATTTTTGCCAGCCGTTATGTGGTTCGACCCTTCTTTAAATTTGTGGCTTCCAGTGGTGCGTCGGAACTATTGACAGCGGTCGCCCTATTTATTGTGATGGGCGTATCTATCTTGATGGGTCAAATCGGTCTATCAATGGCATTGGGTGCATTTCTGACAGGTGTGTTGCTCGCTGATTCCGAATATCGTCACGAATTAGAAGCCAGTATCGAACCTTTTAAAGGGTTGCTATTAGGTCTATTCTTTATGTCGGTCGGTATGCTTACCGACGTCAAACTTATTTTAGCAGAGCCCATCTTTATTATTGGCTGTGCGCTCGCCTTGATGTTTATCAAATTTGCAGTGATTGCAGGGATTGCCAAAGTATCGGGCAATCGCTGGCCGACCAGTATCAGATTGGGTGTGACTCTAGCTCAAGGTGGTGAGTTTGCCTTTGTCCTATTTAGTGTCGCCACTGCCCAAAATGTCTTGCGTCCCGAGCTTGCTAACACCCTCAACCTTGTCGTTACCATCTCAATGGCGCTGACACCTTTGGCATTTTTATTGTTAGAAAAAGCAGGTGAACCGTTATTTGCCAAGAGTAAACCGAGTCGCGAATACGATACCATTCCCGATCATGAGCATCAGGTCATTATTGCGGGATTCGGCCGTGTGGGTCAGATTATTGGTCGTGTACTGCGCATGCATAATATCGAATTTACCGCCATCGAACGCTCTGCAAACCGAGTAGATTTTGTAAGAAAGTTCGGTAACCAAGTCTATTATGGTGACCCAAAGAACCCCGAAATTCTACGAGCGGCAGGTATTCAAAAAGCGCGGGTGTTTATTCTTGCCATTGACGATTTAGAGCGTTCTATCACGACCGCTCAATACTTACGTAAAAATTATCCTGAACTGATTGTATTGGCAAGAGCACGCGATCGTCAGCATTATTATCGCTTGCGTGAAGTTGGCGTGCGTCATATTTGGCGTGAGACTTATCTGTCGTCTTTGGACATGTCACGCGAATCACTACAGTTATTAGGTATCTCACCAGAAAAAGCGCGAGAAACAGTAAAAACATTCCGTGATTATGATGATGACTTGATCGAACGCCAACAAGCTATCTACGATGATGAAGCTAGCATGATTGAGTCCGCGCAATCATCAATGGCTGAGCTTGAAAGCTTGTTTGATGAAGACATTGGTAAAGCACGTAAAATGGATTTGACCGACTTTTATGAAGCGTTAAAGAGCCAAGCAACACCAGTTGAAGAAAAGGATGATACTGCAACGGACTCTAAGCATTAGCTCTAAGAATCAGCTCTCAACACTAGCAACACCTACAAGTACTCGTCAAATATAGCCCCTAATCAGCTATGCAGTTTTTAGGGGCTTGTTTTTTATTTAATGAGCTGGTGCAATCCCAGTTATCACTGTCTGGTATATGATAAAAGACCAGCGTCTGCTCGTTTAAGTAGCGTATCGGAAACGTCACGTTCTGAATCGTTGCCACTACCGCACAGTCGGTTTCTGTTACGCCAGCAGCTTGAGTATCGACATGCATGCGTATTTGCTGCTGCTCGGTACTCAGAGGCAAATTTACTGGGCACTGCCCTGTCTGCTGATAAATCAACGCCACTCGATTTTGGGCATTCTTTGCAATATCATAAGCATCAAACAACACTTCATTTGCTTTTGGCTTGGCAATAACCGGTAAAAACTGCACCTTAATTACCAATAGCGAAAACGCAAAAAAACCAAACCCTAATGCCAGTCCGAACAAGCTAACGCCACCTTCTCTTTGCAGATGTGCCTTCTGTGCTGCCTCATCTCGCGGATGATCATTTATCGCATCAGCGATCTCACGCCTTGCCATTCGGTAGTAATACGCATCAGTCCAGCGTGCCACCATAAACGACCAAAATAGCCAAATAACAGCAGCAATACCGATACGTGTTGTCATTTGATAAGCATCTGGTACATAGGACATCGCTACAAACTCAAAAGCGACTAGCACCAGCGCGACATTAAGCTGGATAAAAGACCACCCTGCGACACTATAGACAATCGCATCCATATAGCGCTTGCGATATAGCAACCAAGGAAAAGTGATAAAAAACGCAGCCCAATGCCATTTTGGTGACAGATAACCTTGCTGATCAAACTGCTCAAAACGTTTGAGATAATAACGCTGGGTACGATTACCGATGAACCACTTGTCTAACTGCTTACGTTTAGTAGGTGTTAACGACTCTTGATAAAATGGTGGCGGTGAATCTGTCTCAATAAATAACATGGCAACACGCTCTACTTACTGACTCTTAGGAAAAGCACTTGAAAGATACCATTATATGATAACGCTAAAACCCGTGTGTAACATAGAGAAACCACAGCACCGACCAGCAAATACGCGAAAATAGGATTGTCCGTTCACAGTTGTATGGATTTGACTTATAATAAGCAAACATCACCCACCTAATTAAGCCTTACGAATCCTATGAGTCAACATTCTGATATCAATGACAACGTCAATAGTACCGATACTACTGATGAGCAAACCCCTAATAGCACAAGCGAGCCTATCGATATCGATAACAGCACTAGCCAAGAGATAGAACCGACTTCTGACAAGCATATCCGCATCGTCAATACGTTTATGAAGCGCCGTACGCACATGAACAAAAACGCTGAGCTTGCATTAACTGCTCCAGAGTTTTCTGAGTATTTGATCAATAACAGTTTTGGTGATGGCGATCTTACCGGTATTGACAACTTACGTACGTTATTCGCCGATAGCCCTAACGGCCCAGATGCACCGCTTACGGTAGAGATTGGTTTTGGCTTGGGTGATTCGTTTATTGAAATGGCGGCCGCTGACCCTACTCGTAACTTTGTCGGTGTAGAAGTGCATGAACCTGGTATTGGTAAATGTGCTTATATGGCTGGCACCCAAAATTTGAGCAACGTAAAAATCATCAACGGTGATGCCATTCAATTGCTCAAGCAGCTACCAGAAAACCATATCGACCGTATTCAGCTATACTTCCCTGACCCATGGCAAAAGAAGCGTCACTATAAGCGTCGTTTTGTCAGTCCTGAACGTATGACCATCGTTACGCGCAGCTTAAAACAAGGCGGGTGGTTCCATACAGCAACTGACTGGGAGCATTATGCATTTTGGATGGTTGAAGTATTGGATGGTTTCGCTGGATTGACCAACAAAGCAGGTACAGGTAATTTCACTGAGCGTCCTGACTTTCGTCCAATGACTAAGTTTGAACGTCGTGGCCTCGACCGTGGGCATGGTGTTTGGGATTTGATCTATATCAAAGACTGATTAATACAGCTTTACTTTTAAGTGTTTTGACAAAGCGGCTATCTGATGTAGCCGCTTTTTTGTGGCCTTCTATAGGCTGTAGAAAATATCTCTAAAAATACTAGACATCCTATGCATAACTATGTCTACTGGCATCTTAGATGTATATCTTGAGTCATACTCCTGACTTTTAATGCCTATAGTATGATTATGCATAAAAAAAGATAAATTTATAATTTGTGAAACATAGCGCTCATAGCGTTGTTTGTAGACAAAACTGCTTCTCTAAAGTGATTAAAAACGAAATATAGAATCCATTCCTAATACTAATAATCTACGTAAACTTATGTATTATAAGGCTTTACAGAGTTCTCCCCATAAGCTGTGGATAACCCTGTGCATAAGTCACTACTTGACAACTTTATAGCTAAGCAACTTAAAGGATAAGGTAAAATCGTTCATTTTTTGTACAATTTATAAAACCTTTAAAATCAATAACTTACATTAAATTCATACACATAAAAAATTATTTTAAATAATTTCTAAAATAATTTAATTCTTCATAATGTTTCACAATTAGCAAAAATAAGCCTTTTATTTGTTGTGGACAACTCCTAAATCTATTGACAAGCATAGTTATTATCAGGTTCAAAACAACAACGGCCTATCGCATCATTTCCGTAGATTTTAGCTTCATACCATACGACAGATAGTGTCGTCTAGCATCCCTCAACGCTCATTATAGTGCTTTGCTTTTGCTATAATTACCTTATCAAATCAACAGCGTTAAGAGATTGAGTCAAGTAATGAGCACGCCAAGTCTGACTTAAAAACAACGATAACGACAGTGTGTTACGGACTTATTTTTACTTCTCTCACTATTTAATTTTACTGTATAGTAGAACGATACCTTCGATACTACTACCTATACCAGTCACGTGACAACCTATTTTTTGATAAAACAGCCAAACAATAATTGCCGACTTCATAACAGTCAGTATGCGTTTGCCAAAGGTTTTAACAGTACCAATATTTTATTTATAGCATCAACTTAACTACCGAAAACAAGGAATCCAATATGGACGACAATAAAGCCAAAGCCCTCAAAGCGGCATTAGGTCAAATCGAAAAGCAATTTGGTAAAAACACCATCATGCATCTAGGCGATGACTCGGCCATTATGGATGTCGATGTGGTCTCTACAGGCTCTCTAGGATTAGACATTGCGCTTGGTATTGGTGGTCTACCAAAAGGCCGTATCGTTGAAATTTACGGTCCAGAAAGTTCAGGTAAGACGACGATGACCCTGCAAGCTATTGCAGAATGTCAAAAGCAAGGCGGTACCTGTGCCTTTATAGATGCCGAGCATGCGCTCGACCCTGTTTATGCACGCAAGCTTGGAGTAAACACTGATGACTTATTGCTCTCGCAGCCTGACAATGGCGAGCAAGCACTTGAAATCACCGATATGTTGGTACGCTCAGGCGCGATCGATATGATCGTGATTGACTCAGTAGCTGCGTTGACGCCACGAGCTGAGATTGAAGGCGAAATGGGTGACTCGCACATGGGTCTGCAAGCACGTCTGATGAGCCAAGCCCTACGTAAAATCACTGGTAACGCCAAACGCTCTAACTGTATGGTGGTGTTTATTAACCAAATCCGTATGAAAATTGGTGTTATGTTCGGTAGCCCTGAGACCACAACTGGTGGTAACGCGCTGAAATTCTACGCTTCTGTACGTATGGATATCCGCCGCATTGGTGCGGTCAAAAATGGTGATGAAATCATTGGTAACCAGACCCGTGTTAAAGTTATCAAAAATAAAATGGCACCACCTTTCCGCCAAGCTGAGTTCGAAATCACTTACGGTGAAGGTACTAACCACTTAGCCGAAGTCATTGATTTAGGCGTTGAGATTGGAGCGGTTGGTAAAGCAGGATCTTGGTACAGCTATGGCGACGAAAAAATTGGTCAAGGTAAAGCCAACTCTGTGCTTTTCTTAAAAGAGAATCCTGCCATTGCTCAAGAAATCGAAGACAAGATACGTGACGAAAAGCTTGGTACGAAAAAAAATAGTAAAGCCGACGAAACTGAAGATGCAGAACAGGCTTCTGAACCTGTACAATAATGGTTTAACGATTAACCGTTGTCAGTCACTATGATTCATTATGAAAATTAAAACCTTAGCTGAAATTCTAGCTGAGTCGGCACCCGACTCAGCTAGTTCTGTTGATAATAAACCAAAAAAACAGTCCAAAGATTCTCATACGAAAGAGCCTAAAAAACGAGAGAAACCTAGTAAACGGGCTATTCGTTCAAGTAAAGATGATTCAGTCACGAATGACGCTACTATTGATACAGCGTTCTTTGAAGACTCCTCTCCTAAGTCAAAGAAAACTTCTAAATCTAAAAAACGTAAAAAGCGTTTTCATCCAGCGGCCAATTTTACCGCTGAGCCTAGTGACGCCCCTACATATCAACCACCTGAAGCACAAACCATTAAAGAGATGCTAGCAGAAGTTAAACTCGACATTCATAATGACGAAATTGACAACAGCTTAGCAACAGACAATGGTCGTAGCACTGAGCCGCTATCCAAAAACTCAGAAAATGAAGCTGAGCTTTTTGCTATCAATGATAGTGAAACAGACAGCCAAAACGATAACATACCAGCCGCGCTCAAAGCCTACTTACGAACCCCTGAACAAAAACAAGCAGAAATCGATGCGATCAAAGCTGAAAGTCGATTGCGTTGGCTCGCATTTTATTATTTATCACGCCGTGAATACGGTAAGGCTGAGCTAAAGCAAAAGCTGATCGACAAAGAACAAGACTCAGAAAAAATTGATGCACTGCTCGATGAGTTCGAAGAAAAAGGTTATCAAAGTGACTACCGCACTACCCTAATGCTGATACGTGAGAATATTCGTAAAGGCCGCGGACGTGGTCGGATCAAACAAGAATTCTATCGTAAGAAGATTGCTATGCCAGGTAACATCGATGAGCTAATCGATATGGCAAATACTGAGTCTGATGAATTTAGTGAGTTTGTAGATGATGATGTAGACAACTTAGTCGATGGTGTAGATTGGCTAAAACTGGCGGTGATAGCACGTACTAAAAAATACGGTAATGACATACCAGTTGAGCAAAAAGAAAAAGCTAAGCAGTTACGATTTTTGCAATATAGAGGGTTTAACACCGATATCTGCTTTGCTGCGCTCAACTATACATTAGAAACATTAGATGCACGCTTTTAGCGAATGCTTTTTAAATTTAGTAATAACCGAGTACTTTCCACCAAATGAGGCCAGCACCTAACCAAATGACTAAATTAACCACGCTCATAATCGCCCCAATGGCCCACCACTCTTTTAACGTCACATAACCAGAGTTAAAAATTACAGGAGCAGTACCAGTCGCATAATGCGTAAGCGTCATCATGATATTACCCGCTGCGGCCAAGATTAGCGCATATAACATCGGCGGTGCCCCTAACGTCAGGCCAACTGCATAGAATGCTGCAAATAGTGCGGTAATATGAGCGGTGGTACTAGCAAAGAAATAATGTATGTATAAATAAACTAAGGTCAAAATAGTTGCTGCACCTACCCAACCTACCCCAGTTGTTCCAATGAGAGACTCAATATTGCCTGCGAACCAGCTAATTAGACCAAGTTTGTTTAGATAAGCTGCCATCATAATCAGGGCACCAAACCAAACGATAGTATCCCATGCAGACTTCTCTTTGAGAATGTCATCCCAAGTCAGCACACCAGTCAATATCAGTGTCGTCAAGCCAATAAAGGCCGTGGTAGTAGCATCAACACTATATTGTTCACCCAAAATCAACGCAGGAATATTCGCCCACAGTACTAACATAAGAGCAAATACACCTAACATTATTTTTTCGTGAATAGTGATTTGACCCATCTCTGTCAAATTATCTTTTGCAAAGTTTTTGGCATCAGGCGTTGCTTTAACATCAGGAGGATAAATCATATAAATGATCAATGGCATGACGATTAAACAAAGCATCCCGGGTATAAACATGGCTACTGCCCACGTTGTCCATGATAACTGAATATCACCACCTGTGGCTTTATTCACCAGCTCGACAACTAAAGGGTTGGGAGCCGTAGCAGTGATAAACATACCAGAAGTAATAGGATTAGCGTGGTAATTCACCATCGCTAAGTAGCGCCCAATTTTGTTTTGAGTACCCTCTTCTGGTGTCGAGTGAAAGCTCTGCGCAATGGATTTCATAATAGGATGAATAATACCGCCACCACGTGCCGTATTAGAAGGGGTAATAGGTGCGACCATTAGCTCAGCAGCGGCCAAGGAATAAGCCACGCCAATAGTTTTTTTACCAAAAATAGAAATGAAATAATAAGCAATACGTCGACCTAAACCTGTCTTTATCAATCCACGCGATATCATAACTGCAATACCGATGAGCCAAATCAGAGGGCTTGAATAGCTTGATAATGCATCGCTAATGGCTTGCTTCGGATTATCATTTGTGACACCGGTCAGTGCCACTAGAGTCACAGCAATAATAGCAATGGCACCAATGGGCAGTACCTTACCTATGATGGCAACAATAGTCGCGATGAATAGTGCTAACATATGCCACGCTTCTGGTGTGACACCCGTCGGTACTGGGATAACAAACCAAATTAATAAACCGACTAAAATAGCAACAGCTGCTTGAACGGGCTTGAATGGCATAAGTAATAACCCTTATGAAATCATTAGGCGATTAAAAGATTGTACCTTTAATTCAATTCTTTTAAGACGATAAAGCTATAGCTATAGTCTAATCCAAATAAAACCGATACAACCCTATTAACAATTGCATTTAATGAAATAAACGATGACTTATTCAATAGACTATCGCAAACAGGTACTTTCTAGCATCACTGATGGTATGACCATACGAGAAGCTGCGCTATTTTATGGACTTAGCACCAGCACCATTCACAGCTGGCAGAAGAAATTAGCGCCTAAAACAACCAGAAATAAAGCACCGACTAAAATACCTGATGACGCATTGATTGAAGACGTAAAAAGATACCCAGATGATTATAACTATGAAAGAGCTCGTCGCTTGAACTGTAGTAAAACGGGCATCTTTAATGCTTTAAAGCGTCTTGGTATCAGTCAAAAAAAAGACCTTGGAACATCCAAAAGCGTGTCCGATAAAAAGAGCGATATTCCAGAGTAGGCTTGATCGCTTTACGCAGCAAGGCTACCCCATTGTCTATATGGATGAAAGCGGCTTTGAGGCTGAAACCATTCGTTCTCATGGCTATGCACCGATAGGTAAACCCTGTATCGATAGCTACAACTGGCAAGCAAAAAAGCGTACGAATGTCATCGGAGCTCTCTATGAAAAAATGCTGTTTGCACTTGATTACGTTGAGACAAATATCAATAGCAATATATTTTATGACTGGTGTAAGTTCACACTTATTCCAAGTCTTAAAACCAAGTGCGTGATTGTCATGGATAACGCTCGGTTTCATAAAAGCAGACGTATCCAAAAACTACTCAACAGACATGGCCATCGTATTCTTTGGCTGCCGCCGTACAGCCCTAATCTAAACCCTATCGAGAAAAAATGGGCACAGGCTAAGTTTCTACGCCAAGGGTGGATGGAGAATAATCTACCTAAACTGTTTCATGATATGGGCTGTATCGATTTTATAAAGACTTAACTATACAACCTGAGTGCTTGTCTTAGCTATTTTATAGGACTTATAGAATCCTTACGTTATTGTTTACTATTTTTAACATATACATTTAGATTATAAATTTAATAAATAATAAAAATTTGTTAGATACGATATTTACTTTTAATTAATAAAAAAATAGCCCATCTATTGATGGACCATTTTCTATTGTGTTTTCATCGATATGACTAATTCTGTAAATAGTGATTTTTATAAAAAACTACTTAAAATTACCAAGACGGCTAGATAGCTGGCTAATGATTTGATCTATCTCTTCATTGGCTTCAGACTCATTATCCAGATTACCATTAGGGGTTAGCTGATTCATTACCTCAGGTAACAGCTCAGCAAGTCCCTGTCTTACCTCAGTTTCATTAGCACCAGTATGAGCGGCCACTTGCTGAATTTCATTTTCGTCAAACAAACGGTTAATTTCATTTGGATCTAAATTATCGTTTGCTTCGTTATTACTCATCCAAGAGCGTGCTTGACCTTCATAGCCCATACCAGTGATTTTCGACAATGCACCGCTCAAGCCGCCATTACGTTTGATCCAGCTAAGTACCATGGGCATCAATGCAGCAACGAGCATACCTTTACCACCAAACCCACTATTAGTTCGCTGACCGCCTAATACACTACCTAAAATATCACCTAGTCCGCCAGCACCTGAACTCATACCGCTGCGCTGACTACCGCCCGTGAGACCCCCAACGATGTCATCTAAGCCAAAACCATTATCTGCTTGACGGCTATTTTGTTGAGGGCTATAACCACCTGCCTGACTGCCACCGCCCAGCACACTACCTAAAATATCACCGAGTCCGCCAGTCTGCCGTGTTTCAGTACGTTGGTTAACTGGATTGCGTTGAGCGTCGTCTGGATTCATTGCACTACGTGCCACTTGGCTCACTAAATTCCCTAATAAGCTCATTATCTATTCCTCTTTTTATCGTATTGTTTACTACAAAAATGCTGCTGAAAATTTATGAAACATCATATCTGTCTACATGTTCTTTAATAACAGGACAGCAGACTTATGAGTTTTATTTTCTATTTTTAATATAACAGATTTTAATATAACAAACCTCTTTGTCCTTTGAGATAGCTATTTTGTTATGACGTGTAGAGTTTTCTCATCGTAAAAGGAAAAACTTAAGCTCCATAAATACTCAGTTATCTAGCATTACCCTTACTGATATTCGCTAAAATATTTAACTGTCGCCATTGCTCGTAATTTACTTGGTCGCGAAATATAGTAGTCGAAAACGTTCTTTGATAAGGTTCAACGATATTGAACTCGATACTCATCGCCCACTGATAGCGATTTATATCGATTAACTCTGCTTGCCATAACTCATCGCCGCGTCCCGTTCGTATCAGTAACTGCCATTCTCTATCGACACGCTGACTGAGCGATGGCTGACTAATATGTAATAGGATTGGTCTCGATATAATCAGATAACTTGCGACCGCTGTCGAGACTATTAAGATTAGTAAATACTGCCACAAAGTCAAAGATGGAAACCATGCCAATATCATCATAACGCCAGTCAAGCCTACATACAGCAGCGCGCGTAAATAACTGGCAGGCTTGATAGCTGTATCAATACGTAGCGAGGTTACTAGCGTCATATAAGCGTACCATGGGAAACGTTAGATATTGTGCTGACCCGTTCCTTAAGACCTAAACCAAGTCTTTGGTATGGCGCCATGTTTTTATCTTATTGACCAATGCCCAGATGTCGTCCTCTTCTGGACGATTTTGATTGGTAAAATAGTCTAGCAAGTCTGGGTCTTCATGAGTGAGCATTTCTGCAAATGTTGCTTGCTCAGTAGCATCTGCTGTCAGATACAGCTCTTTGACATAAGGATCAATATAAAAATCCAATTCTTTTAATCCGCGGCGAGCTTGATAAATGATACGGCGCTGTTCATTGGTTGGTTCTGGCTGAGTGGTACTAGTCATAAATTTACTCTTATTAAATTGGATAGTCTTGTGGGTTTAGATAGTTTAGAAATAGATGTTAAGCATAGCGTATAGAACATTTATAGGCTAAAAATATTATTGCTCATCTGCATATATAAAGCGACATTAACAACGATATGCTGACAGTTGACTCCATAAGGCCACTGCTTGCTGCATCATCGCCACATTATGCGTACGAATGATACTTGCGCCTTGTTGTAAGGCAAATAGCCCAGCTGCCGTTCCTGCCGAATCACGCTCTACCGCTTGCGTCGTACTCACAGCTTCAGCTCCACTTTTGGTCAATACGTCTGCCAAGAAACGCTTGCGAGAAATGCCAAACATTATCGGCAGCTCTAATGTCTGTAAGCTGCTCAGCTGACTTAATAATGCGCAGTGATGCTCATAGTTCTTAGCAAAACCAAAACCTGGGTCGATAATAATATTGCTTCGTTTGACGCCGATGCTAACTACTTCGTTAATACGGTCAATCAGCTCTGTACGCACTTCATCGATCACATCGTCATATTGCGCCAAATTATTCATTGTCGTTGGCTCACCGCGCATATGCATTAGCATAACAGGTATATTAAGCTCAGCCGCCAGCTCTGCCGCACCCGTACGTTTTAGTGCTCGTACATCATTCCAAATGTCAGCACCTTCATTAAATGCTGCCTGCATGACTTCAGGGCTGCTAGTATCAATCGATAACCAAATAGCATCACCACAATACTTACGGATGGCTCGAACCACTGGCACAACTCGTTGTATCTCATCATCAGTCGCCACAGTTTGCGCATTTGGACGAGTAGATTCACCACCGATATCGATAATAGTAGCGCCTTCATTTATCATCTGCTGACAGTGCGCAACGGCTTTATCTACTGCGTTAAACTGCCCACCGTCTGAAAATGAATCTGGCGTTACGTTTAAAATGCCCATGATATGGGGCTGCGACAAATCTAAAGTTTTATCGCGACTAGACACTTGATAGTTGGGTAAAAGTTGGAATAATGACATGAATAATCCATCACAAGTAAAATTTATAATGCAGCTTTAGGGCGTATTGAACATTCGACCATGGCACTGACAGAGACTATTTTTTAGACAGTTCGACGTTAAAAATAGTAAGTTTAGTCATTCTAAGCGTGTATTTTTAACAATGAAATGGCAAAAAAGAGTCCTGTTTTCTTCTGTTGATATTAGAGCTGAGCCTAAAACTGCCCCCAAATCCATACAAGCAGTACGTTGCAAACCTATTTAAGGCTGGAGCATTACCGTCACTTTATGCCTTTCTGGAACAGTTTTAGCGATTAGCAGTGCCTATTTGTGAATGTTCAATACGCCCTATTTATCGTTATCTATGCTTATGATACCAGTAAATCTTATAGGGTTCTAAACCCTTCATAAAATGATGACAATAAAAAAGCCCTTTATCATAAAGGGCTTTCTATAAAACATGAATACGCTAGCACTTACATCGCCGGTAATGGTGGCGGAGTAGCACCAGTTGTTTTAACGTCGTTTTTCGACAAGTTTACTTCGTTATGCTGATAAACTCTTGGTGGACGCGGTTCTTCACCTGCTAAGATATCTTGCAGCTGGTCACGATCAATAGTTTCCCAGTTCATAAGCGCATCAACCATTGCATGCATCTTATCCTGATTAGCTTCAATCAACTCACGAGCGATATCATACTGCTCTTCTAGCATACGACGCACTTCTTCATCGACCTTCTGCTGCGTGGCTTCTGAAATCGTACGTCCACCACCGCCGAAATATCCTTGCGAGTTGTCGTCATCTTCGTACACCATGATACCAAGTGCATCAGACATACCGTACTTTGTGACCATTGCACGTGCCATTTTAGTAGCTCGTTCAAAGTCGTTCGAAGCACCCGTTGACATTTGATTGATAAACACTTCTTCAGCAATACGACCACCGAACAAAATAGCAATGTCGCTCAGCATTTTCGACTTATACATACTGGTCTGATCATGCTCGGGCAACTGCCAAGTGACACCAAGGGCAAAGCCACGCGGCATAATAGTAACCTTATGCACCGGATCTGTACCTGGCAATAGCTCAGCTACTAACGCATGACCCGCTTCGTGATACGCAGTTGCACGGCGCTCTTCTTCGCGTATCACCATGGACTTGCGCTCAGGTCCCATATACAGCTTATCTTTTGCATCTTCAAAGTCATTCATATCGACGCTGGTCTTGTTACGACGCGCGGCGAACAATGCAGCTTCGTTTACAAGGTTAGCAAGCTGTGCACCACTGAATCCAGGTGTACCACGAGCAAGAGAACTTGCGTCTACACTAATCGTGTTTGGCAGTTTCTTCAAATGAACTTTTAGGATTTGTTCACGGCCTTTGATATCCGGCAAGCCTACTTGTACCTGACGGTCAAAACGACCTGGACGCAATAATGCTTTATCAAGCACGTCAGCACGGTTAGTTGCGGCAATGACGATAACGCCTTCATTACCTTCAAAACCATCCATCTCAACCAATAATTGGTTCAATGTCTGCTCGCGTTCATCATTACCGCCGCCCATACCGGAACCACGATGACGACCAACTGCATCAATCTCATCAATAAAGATGATACAAGGCGCACTTTTCTTTGCTTGTTCGAACATATCACGGACACGTGATGCACCAACACCGACAAACATCTCAACAAAATCAGAACCTGAAATTGAGAAGAACGGCACTTTAGCTTCACCAGCAATAGCTCTCGCTAGCAAGGTTTTACCCGTACCTGGAGGACCTACCATCAAGATACCACGAGGAATCGTTGCACCCAGTTTGGTAAATTTGTCTGGATCACGTAAGAACTCAACCACTTCAACGACTTCTTCTTTGGCTTCTTCACAACCAGCCACATCTTCGAAGTTAACGTTGATTTGATCTTCAGTTAGCATTTTTGCTTTCGATTTACCAAAGCTCATTGGGCCGCCGCCTTTACCGCCAGCGCCGCCCTGCATGTTACGCATAAAGAATAAGAACAGACCAATAATCAATAGAATTGGGAAGCTGGCTATCAGTAATTGCATTAATACGCTTTGGCGCTTCGGTGCAGTTCCTTGAACTTCGACTTGGTTCTCACGTAGCATTGGCATGAGCTGGTCATCTGACACAGCTGGTCTAATGGTCTCAAAAGATGAGCCATTTTTCTTTTCGCCGGTGATCTGTTCGCCGTCGATCTCGACACTGGCTACTTGGTTTTCTGACACTGCTGTCACAAACTCAGAGTAGTTAAGGTTATCCGGCTCAGAGGATTGATCAAAGCCGCTAAACACCAGCACCAAAACGCCGATTACCACCAGCCACAATAAGGTATTTTTTACCATGTCGCTCACTAGTTATTCCCATCCCTTACTTATTGGTGTGTTTATTAAACACGTGACGTCTATAAACGTATTGCTCATTTTTAACGAATATCCTGATAATAAAAAGCTGCTAAATTAAACTTATATGATTTATAGGTAGCATAAAAATTGTTTTTATAAATAATCAGTATGAGATAAACATAGATATACGATCATTGAGCTTGTAAAACACTTATTATCAGACGACTTTGCCTAAAACGTATGCTAAAAACAAAGGTAATATACCATGATATGTGGTGCTAACCCGCATAATTCAAGCAGGTTTCACGATTATTCATTTAACAATTGACGCAGCTTTTATATCGCGATAATAACACTTTATGGTGGTTTACCCTCTCGCTTACAAGAGCAGCAACCTATTGATGTTAAAACTATTTAATTGCTATCCAAAACATCTCTTTTGAGCGTGGTCGTGACGCACCTGGCTTTATACTACGAATCTTACTAAAATCCTGCTGCATCTGCTTGCGTAATTCTTGTGTACCCTCGCCTTGAAACACTTTCATAATAAGTGCGCCACCTTCTGGTAAGGTTGCAAGCGCGAAGTCTACAGCCAGCTCACATAAGTACATCATACGTGGCTGATCGATAGCACTGTTCCCAGCGGTATTGGGTGCCATGTCAGACAATACGACATCGACTTGTCTATCACCCACTTCTGCCATAATGGCGTCAAACACTTCAGCTTCACGAAAATCACCCTGAATGAAGGTCACATCAGGCAAAGTATCCATCGCCAAAATATCAGAGGCAATCAAGATACCATCATCACCTACTAACCGACCAGCGACTTGTGACCAGCTACCAGGCGCACTGCCCAAATCGACGACCGTCATACCTTTTTTGATTAGATTGGTTTTTTCATTAATCTCTAATAATTTATAAGCGGCACGGGCACGGTAGCCATCTTTCTGAGCTTTTTGCACATAATGATCGTCAATATGCTCTTTCATCCAAGCACTGCTGCTCTTTGATAGTTTTTTGTTTTCGATACGCGTGGCCAAAATACCTGCTCCTATTGCTTTACTAAATCTAGCTGCTTTAATTGCTCTATCACTTACAAACTGATATTAATCAATTGCGGACTATTCTAAATACGGTGTTTATCAAATCTTTATTCATGGTTGGTTGCAAACTGACCAAATTCTATTGGTTAAATAACTGTTTTATAAGGCAGTAGCGTTTATAATGTACCAAACATTCAGTTTAACATTTTCGTCACGTAAAATCGTGCAAAATCCTGCTGATCTCATGCAAGATGGTCACAGATTATCTATAATGATCAATAACTGTTTTTGACAGTACCATTTTTATTTTTACCAACACTTAGGAATTCTATGCAACTCGATAACGCTACTATCAAACGTCTAAAAGGCATCGGTCACGAGCTAAAGCCTATCGTTATGATCGGCAACAAAGGTATTACCCCAACCATTACTGAAGAAATCGATCGCGCGCTAACAGATCATGAGCTTATCAAAGTGAAATTGCCTGCTGGCACGAAAGAAGAGCGTGACATCGTTGGCGCTGAACTTGCTAAAGCGGCTAATGCATCTTTGGTTCATTCTATTGGTCGTATGGCATTATTACTACGTAAAAACCCAAATGCCAACCCAAAACTGTCTAACCTAGCACGTCACGCGCAGTAATATGTCATGACAGACTGGTATTAAGTGACTGGGTTTTATGTTCACTTATATCATAGCCAAACGATAATGAAATACAAAGGCCGCGACGCACCTTGCTCGCGGCTTTTATGTTTTCCGATAGTCTCGGTTATATTTACCATATAGTATTAGCGCCCTTAATCAGCATACTTTCTCTTGTCACTATCACCTCTTTACTATTACCGTCGAGATGTACCCATAATGAACCAATCTTTTAACCTCTGTATAGCCACAGAGACGATAGCGAAAGACGCTCAGCAGTTAGGCGTGTCTATAGAAGATCTTGAGAATATCTCTATCGGAGTAAGTGCAGAAATCATCCAGCAACCAGCTTTGCAACTGGTGCTGACCTATCAAGTGACTCTGCCTAGCCAAATTCTAGCCAATCAATTCAATTGGTCAACATGGCAACAAACTCAAGTAAATTTCACTGATTATCTATGGGAAGAAACGTGCCTTGAATGCTTTATTGCTGGCAGCAAGATTGCGGGCTGTAAGACTGATGCTGAAGATATCGTGGCACCTCACCAGACAGAACCGCACAAGATATCATTTCAGCAAGCAACCGCTTATATAGAGATTAATGCTAACCCTGATGGTCGTTACGCTGTTTATCAATTTAAGAGCTATCGTAACCCTGCAGCACTACCGCCAGCACCGTTGTACGAAACCGATGGAACCACACGCGTATCTATTGGTTGGAACAACCATAAGGATTTGACAGCCACATCAATAGAAAGCCTACTATCTAGCACTTCAACGGTAGTGCAGACACCTGCTCATTATGAGCGCAGCTTTAGCCTACCTATAACGCAGCTACCGAATCAACAATACGCTATTGCAAACATGAAGATTGAACAAATACATCCTTGTGTCATCTTATGGTTTGGCAAAACTGACTTATATTTTGCCTCGGGCCATGCATCCCCGCCTGATTTTCACAATCGCGACTATTGGCCAAAGTTTGAGCTTTGATTTGGTTGTATGAGCTGTACTCATTTAAATACAGCTATTCTTAAATATAATTATTTAAAGTACAAAAAAAACCCAGTAATGTCACAAAGAGCATTACTGAGTTTGGAGAAAGCTTTAGTCTAATTTAACTGATGCTTACTTCATTTGACCGATGTTTATTTGTCAGCCATCGCAAGGTAGATACCACGGTCTGATGCATCATCAACATACTGCGAATCACGCCATGTCGTATAGCTGTAGTTACCGCTATATGGGCTGATGCTGTTTTGACGGAAATCAGATACCCAGTCATTGCCATCAAAGATCTGGATATGACCGTGTGGACGGCTTGACGTGCGGTTATAGACAACAACATCACCAACTTGTGGTGCCATGTCGTTACTGATCTTGGTAAAGCCAGCTTGGGCTAGCGTGCCACGAGAGGCATACTGATAGGCTGAAGGGTTAGGCGTAAACTCATAACCTGCAGATTGTAATGCTTTACGTACATAGCGAGCACAGTAGCCAGAGCTTCTAGATAGTGCAACGCGAGAGGCATTTTCTGCTGCAATAGCAGGAGCAGAGTTGCGGTCAGGTACACGGCTTGCTTGCTGCTGACGCTGCTCGTAAGACAAACGACTGGTCAGTGAAGCTAGTTGATATTCTTTTTGCTTAGCATGAGCGCTTAGGTTGTCAATTGCTTGACTGATCTCATCATTGCTATATACATGGGCACCACTATTAGTGCTATAGATGTTGCGACTAGAACCATAGTTCGCAGAAGTAGAAATATTTGTGATGGTATGACTCAAGGTATTATTTGGTTGAAAGGTTGTTTCGGCAGCACCACTCGTCTGTGCGATACCCATTCCCAATACTGACAAAATTAATAAAGCTTGTTTCATAAATTTACTACCTATTGTTAATACAAGTCTGCTCGTCATCCGTAACGAAGCATCAATTAATTTAGAGGATATAATCATCAAATAGACGTGATAAAATCCCTATTACAACGGTTCATTCTTTTCAAATAGTGACTAGTGCCAGTAGTACCTCCCACCTAGTCAACTATCTTATAAGCCATCTGCTATATATTGCTTTTAGCATGTCTGTTATGAGTATCGAGTTTGTCACCTATTAGATGAGTACTTACGATGTCAAAAAAACAACCTAATCGGCTTGCCCAGCTTATAGATCATCAAGCATTTGCCGGTAGCGCGCTACCTCAAACACTTGCTAACAACATGCGACTATATATAGAAGCGACCAACGAGATAAAAGAGCTATTGGTAGACTGTCTACCTGAAGAAATACTCAATACCTGTTGGGTTGTAGGCTTAACACCTGAGCAGTTGATATTAAGTGTTAGCTCAATGACAGCAGCAAATCATATTCGCTATTTACATAGCTCGTATTTGCAAATACTAACAGAGCAGTCAATTACATTTAAACAACTCAAGCAAATTCGCGTCGTTGTGGCTAAAAGCTCTGCCAATAATTATTCATCCAAACAATCATCAACATCATCATTGCACTTGCCAAATTCTCGTAAAGCCAATGAAAATCAGGCGCTTAGCCAGAACACAAAACGGACTATATCACAGGCCGCAGAGCATGTCACCACTGATGAGAATCTCAAAGAAGCTCTTTTGCGTTTGATTAATCATTAAAAATACCGACTGTAAAATGTAAAGTTATGTAAATAAGAGCAAGTGATGGCATTGATAAAGATGGATTTTTGTAATGTATCAGATAAAAAAAATCCTCCGTTAGTTACATCCGGATTATGGATATAGCTAACGAAGGATTTAAAAACCATCTACAGCTTTTGTATTATATGCCTTAACAGAAAATTCATATAATCATATAGATAATATATTCAAAATATAGCATATTATATAAATGTAATTATGGGCTTCCTATGTAATATTGCGTAAATGTTTCGATACTTCCTGTATATTCCTGTATTTATCCTTCAATAACCAAATCATTAAGCGGTAAATACTCGATAGGACAGGTTACATTGTCATCAAAAGTTACAATTTCAAAGTTATCTTCGTTAGACAGTATTTCACGTACTAATAAATTATTTAGAGCATGACCAGATTTATAGGCATTAAAACGACCTAAAATTGGGTAGCCAATCAGATGTAAATCTCCCAAAGCATCTAAAATTTTATGACGGACAAACTCATCATTAAAACGTAAGCCTTCTGCATTAAGTATGTTGGCATCATCGATAACGATGGCGTTTTCCATACTGCCACCTAATGCTAGGTTATTTTGACGTAGCGCTTCTATATCACGTAAAAATCCAAAAGTACGCGCAGTGCTTAATTGTTCGATGAAATTCTGTGTAGAGAACTGCAACTGTGCATGCTGAAAGTTCTTATCAAACGCAGGATGATCAAAATCAATCTCAAAGTTTAATTCATACCCTTCATAAGGACGTAGCTCTGCCCATTTATCTTCTAGCTTCACTCGTACAGGACGTATAATTTTAATAAACTTTTTGGCCGCTTCTTGCTCACAAAATCCTGCATCTAGTAAGAGCGCAACAAAAGGCGCAGCGCTACCATCCATAATTGGTATCTCTGAAGCAGAAACTCGAACTAACAGATTGTCTACTCCTAGACCAGCAATGGCACTAAGCAGATGCTCAACCGTGCCTACTCGCGTACCACCAAACACTAAGTTCGATGACATCATCGTGTCTTGTACTAAAAACGCACTCGCTGGGATTGGTTGACTACCTTCTATGTCAGAGCGCTCGAAAACAATACCAGTGTCAATCGGCTGCGGATGAAACTCCAAGTCAACAGGCTGACCACTATGTAGACCAGTACCCGTAACGGCTATTGCTGTTTTTATGGTTCTTTGGTTCATGGTTGTCTTCTCACATATTTTGTTACAATTGACATAGTGTACCATTACCGACCCCTTATTCGCTATATATAAAAAGCGCTAATTTTCTTATCTCCTTGATTGATAACACTTATCGTCAATATTCTATTGCTGATTTTTACTTTATATGGCCTACCTAATGCTATAAAACAACGAGGCTCATATACGTTTCGACAATCATATACATATAGATTACATAGAAAATTGTCATAATTTTTCTTATACAAGACGTTTCATTTTTCCTTAACCACAAAAAAACCAGCGTTAAAACGCTGGCTTTTTCTTACTCATAGTAAATTAGAAGTACTATTTATTCTGTTGACGCTTTAAATAGTCTTGAATACTGTTTGTTTTAGTCTTAGGCTGCTCTTGAGGTGCATTTGCACTAGGACGTGCAACGCTATCTTGATGCTGCTGAGCTTGTAACTGCTTCTGACTGTTTAAAGCGCTGGTATGCACGTTAGGATCAACAGGTTGCGTGCTATTAACAGAAGGTACTGGCTGCTCTACTACTTCTGGCTCTTGACCTGCGTTTTCATCTAACGTTAAGCCAGTTGCGATAACGGTTACATGTAAGTCGTCACCCATTTTTTCATCAATCACAGAACCGTAGAAAATGTGAGCGTCGTCGATGTCAGTAATTTCTTCGACTATTGCACTGATTTTGCTCATCTCATCTAGTGACAATGACTCTGAGGAAATAACGTTAACTAGTAGACCTTTTGCATTTTCTAAACGCAAATCATCAAGTAGTGGTGATCTGATGGCTTTTTCAGTCGCTTGACGCGCACGATCATCACCGCTGGCACGGCCAATACCCATCATCGCATGACCTTTCGCAGTCATTGCCGTACGGATATCGTTAAAGTCGATGTTGATCATACCTTCGCTAGCAATGGTTTCCGCAATACCTTGAACGGCATGTAGCAATACATCATCCGCTTTTTTGAAAGCATCTTGCATAGAGATGTTGCCGTATACACTCATCAACTTATCATTTGGAATCGTGATAATTGAGTCGACAAAGTTGGTCAGCTGCTCAATACCTGCTTTAGCAGCTTTGATACGCTTACCACCTTCGAATTTGAATGGCGTAGTCACAACAGCAACTGTTAGTACTTCCATTTCCTTCGCAATACGAGCAACAACTGGCGCTGCGCCTGTACCAGTACCGCCGCCCATACCAGCAGTGATAAATACCATATCTGAGTGCTCAAGCAATGCGCGAATCGCTTCTTCTTCGCTCTCTGCTGCTTCACGACCGACTTCTGGATTTGCGCCTGCCCCTAGACCACGGTTCGTTTTTGCACCTAATTGCAGTTTGTGCGGTGCAGTAAGACGATCTAGCGCTTGTTTATCTGTATTGGCACAAACGAACGTTACACCTCTGATGCCTTGCTGTACCATATGTTCAACTGCATTACCGCCGCCGCCACCAACACCGAATACAGTGAAGCTTGCTTGGCCATTGTTTTGAAGCTGATTATCATCTGGCATGGTGTATTTTGACATAAAAAAGATTCTCCAGTTGCAGATAGCGTGTAAGTCGATACATAGTAACGCACTCATGTGGCGCGCTATCGACATACTATATATAAATGTATTTAAATAAAACAGGGTATGGCTAAAATCGATCAGTATAGACAATAATATGTCATTATCACTTAATACTTTATTTTTAAAACTAATTTATTCGCAATATTGCTCTATTTTTTTTGCTCAACCAACTTAGAGATATTCCATAATGTATGAATGCTCTAGATATGAGGTTAAACAGATCTATAATATTTTCTTTAAAACGTTTGCAAACCGTTGACCTGCACTCCGAAACACGCCTGATACACGATTGTTTTGAATCGCTTCAGGTTCGCTTTTTTCGCTACGGCGGAATTGCTCACTCTGACTATATAACAATGTGCCAAAAGCAGTCTGATAAGCACGGTCATTCACTTGACTATTAAGTAGCTTAAATGACTCATCATTATCAAAATGATTATAAGCACTGATAGCAGGATGGGTATTGGTCAATACAACAGGCATTTTTAGTAGCTTTTTGGCAAAGGGTATCATACCTTTAATCGTACTACCGCCGCCAGTCAACACAATCCCTTTATCGATATAGCCTATCAAACCTGCTTCGTGTAATTGACGCGCTACTTCAGTGAATATCTGAACGTAACGAGCTTCAATAATACGTGCCAAGTTATAGATACCAATATTTATTTCGTCGCCCGATCCTTGAGGCTTGAACAAAAAGAAGGCGCTTGGATCGACACTATTGACATCAGCTGTACCATGAGACTTCTTCAGCTTTTCAGCTTCAATCATGGAAATACCAAAATCAGCTGAAATATCCATTGTCACTTCATGACTGCCTGTTGCTATACAATGTGTAAAAATCAACTTATTCTCTTTATACACACAAATGCTGGTCGTACTAGCACCAATATCTACTAAGCAAACGCCTTGCTGACGTTCCTCAGTCATCAAACTATACTCAGCGCTGGTCACTGCATCGAAAACAATATGATCAATGCCGACGTCACAACTTTGCAATAGCTTTTGGATATTCTGACGGCTGGCAACAGGCATCATCATCATGTGGTACATCACGGTGATATTGTGTGCCATCATCTCGATGACATCATCCACCATAAAGTCTTGCTCATCGACATAGATACCTTGCTGACAGCAATGCATCAAATAATAGTCAGATGATAAATCACGCGACTTTGCATTAGCCAATGCTTGTACCATATCTTTGGCACGTACCACTTCATCTTCTACTTTGACCTCTCCAGCACTGTTTTTGCTGGAGAGTTCAGGGGTCGCAAGCGTTAACCAAACACTATGCACACGACAATTAGCGGTGTCTTCTGCTTCTTGAATGGCTTGCTTAATAGCACCTTGCAGACGTTCACGATGCTTTATTTGACCTTGATAAAAATCGCTGTTTTTAACTTGTCCTACGCCCAAAATACGAATGTCTTTTGCAGAGACAACATTGCCTATGACGACATATACTGCCGTGGCACTTAGATGGACAACAACCAGATTTTCATTATTTTTCATGGTACCAGACAAATTATCGCTAAATAGAAGAGCAAGTGATGCTCTTCTATTAAATCATTAAAAAAAGCGTTACTAATACGCTATGATGTTGTACATATTTTCTTCAAACTAAATAAGCCCTATTAGCTCACATCGGTTATGCATAGATGTAGTACTTACTTAGGCTATTCTGCTTCAGCACTCTGTGTCACGTTCCAAGCAATGGTAAAGCCATTTTTGTATCGTAAATCTACAGATTGCATTTCATCTCGACGCGTACGTAACTGATTGCCAAGCAGTTGGCTTAAATTCAGTAGTTTTTGCGCCGTATTTTCATTGTCGACAATCACACGTAGCCCATTGTCAAAGCGGATTAACCAAGTCATTCTCGGTGACAGAATGATATCTTCGACCTGCATGCCAAGCGGTGCATACCAATCATTAACTTGCTGCATTTGCTGCATAATAACTGGTGCTTGAGACATTTCACCCTGCAAGGTGGCAAAACGTTCTTGTGTTAAATCTCTACTATCAGCAGGAACAAACACAGCGCCTTTTGCATCGACCAAACGTTCTGTACCAAAATTAGCAACTGCTTGCTTGGGTAATGCATTGATGACGATGCCGCGTTGCCAATCACGAGAGATACTCACTTGCTCTACCCAAGCTAAGCCCATCGTAATATCTCGCAATGCTTGCAAATCAGAAGTAAAAAAGCTATTTACTTGTTGTTGTTCCATCACTTCTTGCAATGAGCGATATTGAGCAGCAGACAAACCTTGATTACTGACATAAATATTTGCTGGCGGCGCATCACGTAGCGCTTTGCCGCCCATCATTAATATTAGCACTAGCAAGCCTAAGACCAGTACCATAAATAGATACTTTACCGTTGCTGGTATTTGGATCTTAGATTTTGGGCGACCGGCTTTATCACTCATCAAGTCAGTTACCTCGTTGACAGTTTGAGCCATAACGACCTTCGTCCCTATATTTGCATAAAACTGATCATGCTATTTATTGATATAAATCTGCGTATTTTTGGCAGAAGCTTATTAAGTCGATATGTTATCAAATTTTATTAAAAATATAGCTTATATACAGCGATTACGTTGATTTAAACGTAACATTTTTCTTAAATTATGAATAAGTTATCAGTTGTATTCACAAAACAACATAAATATCACCGAAATAGACCTATTCTTACAATATTAACGTATTTTATGGTTAAACAATAGCCAAACACCAACTACCAGCAGCGAATTTACACAAGTTTACATGAAGCTGTGGTATAGCAGCTCTAGTGACACAAAGAGTCGTCACTATCTGCTCAATTTAGTTGATTTGACAGTTATAGTGTTTGCGCCAAAATGTGCCAGCATAGTGCATCAAAATCTAGTCCGCGAGCTTTGGCCGCCATCGGAACCAAACTATGACTGGTCATACCTGGTACGGTATTGATTTCCAGCAACCAAAAATTGCCTGCTTCATCTTGCATGGCATCGATACGTCCCCAGCCTTTTGCATCTACTGCACGAAATGCTGCAAGGCTTAAATCTTGCAGGTGCTTTTCATCAGCAGCGCTCAATCCACAAGGAATATAGTAACTGGTATCGTTACGATTGTACTTGGCTTCAAAATCATAGAAGTTAGTAATGTCGGCAGGCTCAAGGCGAATAACTGGATAAGCTTCGTCATCGATAATCACAATCGTAAATTCGCGACCTGTAATCCAGCGCTCAGCCATCACCGCATCACCACATTCCACTGCAGTTGCATAAGCGGCAGGCAGCTCATCAAGATGATTGACCTTGGTCATGCCAATACTTGAACCTTCATGAACTGGTTTAATGATAAGTGGCAAACCTAGCATGTTAACCACTTGCTGCCAGTCAGTATCAGCCGTCAATAATGAAAATGGTGCAGTTGAGAGACCGCAACCTTGCCACAATTGCTTAGTACGTACTTTGTCCATACCTAGTGCAGAAGCTAGAATCCCTGAACCAGTTTGCGGTATATCAAACCACTGTAATACGCCTTGCAGCAAACCATCTTCGCCGCCACGACCATGTAACACATTAAACACGCGGTCGAATTTGCGTAGCTCAGTAATGTCTTGGTGCTTTGGATCAAAGTGAGTGGCATCAACGCCTTGGTTTTGGAGCGCTTGTAATACTGCTGCACCACTGTCCAAAGACACGCTGCGCTCATTGCTACTGCCACCATAAATAACGGCTACTTTGCCAAATTGACTGGCATCTTTTGCATGAGTCGTCGTGTCTAAAGATGTATCATTGATAGCTGCATTTTGAGTGCTATTATTGTCTTTATTATCAGTTGTCATGAGGATCGTCCCTAAATTTTAGCTTACTTAATATAAAGGTTATTGGCAGCCAAATCGATAGCAATCTGCCCGACATTACCAGCGCCTTGGGTAATCAGCATATCGTTGGCTTTTAACAAACGCTGCATAACAGGAGCTAGATTGTCTTTATCAATAATAGTCGGTTCAACTTCACCGCGCAAACGGATACTACGCGCTAGTGACTTGGTATCAGCTCCGGTAATCGGACTCTCACCTGCTGAATAAACATCTAATAATAATAGCTCATCAACGCTCGATAGCACTTCTACAAAATCATCGTAGCAATCACGGGTACGGCTATAACGATGTGGCTGAAATAGCATCACCAAACGACGATCAGGGAAGCTTTGACGAGCGGCTTTGATGGTCGCATCAACTTCTTTTGGATGGTGACCATAATCATCAATCAATAAGACATTACCATCATCGATATCGACAGAAGCATGCTGCTCAAAACGACGACCCACGCCTTCAAATTTTTGCAGGGCGCGCTCAATTGCTGCATCATCAACGCCTTCGTCAGTCGCCATCGTGATGGCAGCAAGCGCGTTATAAACGTTATGTGTACCAGGAATATTTAACGTTAGGCGTAATGGCTCACGGTCACGGCGCAATACGGTAAAGTGAGTTTTAGTTCCTTCCGTTACCAAGTCTACAGCTTGTACATCATTGAACGGCTCAAGACCAAAGGTCAATACTGGACGACCGATATCATCGATCATTGCATACAGCTCAGGGTCGTCACCGCAGACCACTGCCAAACCGTAAAACGGCATGTTTTGTAGAAACTGGATATAAGCGGCTTTTAATTTATCAAAGCTGTTTTCGTAGGTTTCCATATGGTCTTGGTCGATGTTGGTCACAATCGCGGCCATCGGATGCAATGACAAGAACGATGCATCAGACTCATCAGCCTCTGCTACCAAGAAACGGCTGCTACCCAATGCCGCATTTTTGCCTGACGCATTTAACTTACCGCCGATGACATAGGTAGGATCTAGCTGTCCTTCTGCCATCATTGTGGTGAGCAAACTCGTCGTTGTCGTTTTGCCATGCGCGCCAGCAACTGCGATACCATGACGATAGCGCATTAGCTCACCAAGCATATCGGCGCGGCGTACTACTGGCAGACGAGCTTCAAGTGCTGCTTTTACCTCAGGGTTGCTACGATCAATCGCTGATGAGACAACGATAACGTCAGCATTGGCAATGTTTTTAGAGTCATGGCCAATCGATATCTCGATGCCGATTTGCTGTAATCGTTTAGTCACCAAGCTTTCTGCGATGTCGGAACCACTGACCTGATAGCCTTGATTGTTCATCACCTCAGCGATACCACACATGCCTGAGCCACCAATACCGATGAAATGCAAATGCTGAATGCGGCGCATTTCTGGTATTTCAATCAAACGCTTAGGTAGAGCTTTCGCAGAGGTAGGCATAAGGATCTCTCTTTATTAAAGGTCAATAAAACTTAGTAAATTCAAATAAGGGGTATAGATGACAGACTATAGCGCTTGCCAAATGATGTCAGCAACTTGCTTACTCGCACTACGGTTGGCCAACGCATGGCCTTTTTTTGCCATTGCCAAGCACTTCTCTCGATTGAGTACGCCAAGCTCGTCACTTAGACTTTTGGCAGTTAGCTCTGACTGCGGTAATAGAATTGCCGCATCATGCGAGGTCAACGTGCGTGCATTAGCCGTCTGATGGTCATCTACTGCATGCGGTAGCGGTACAAAAATAGCGGCGATGCCGACGTTTTGAATCTCGGTCACGGTCAACGCACCTGCGCGGCAAACGATGATGTCTGCCCAGTTATAAGCTGCAGCCATATCATCAATAAAAGGCTGTACAGTAAACTGATGGTTGTTTAGGTCTTGTGCGCTATAAGCTGCTTGCGTGGCTGCTTCATTGTTGCGTCCGCACTGGTGTAGGACTTCAAGTGGCTGATCTAGTAATGCTAACGCTTTTGGTACTGTATCATTTAATACCTGAGCGCCAAGTGAACCGCCGACTACCAACAGTTTAAGCGGTGAACTGTCATTTACGTCGTAGCGTACCGTTGGCTCTGCAACACCAGTAATGGCGTTACGCACAGGATTGCCCACTGTCTCAAGCTTGGCATCTTGCTGACTATTGGCAAAGGTGTTCTCAAACGCTTGTAATGTTTTGGTCGACAGTTTAGATAGGTAGCGGTTGCTCATGCCAGCGATGGCATTTTGCTCATGGATGATCAAAGGCGTATTAGTCATACGCGCAGCGATACCGCCAGGTGCAGTGACATAACCACCGAACCCAACGACCACATCGATCTGATTACTACGAATCACTTTTACGGCTGCCATCGTCGCGGATAGCAGAGTCATTGGGAGCTTTAATAGTCGACCAACGCCTTTGCCACGAAGCCCTTGCATATTAATAGCATGAAAAGGATAACCTGTCGGCTCAACCAAACCGTTTTCCATACCGTTTGGCGTTCCCAACCAATGAATTACCGCACCGCGCTGGGTCAGCTCGTCGCTCACGGCAAGCGCTGGAAAAACATGCCCGCCCGTACCAGCTGCCATCATCAATATATGCGGTGTTTTCATGAACGCCTGCCTATCTTTACTTTATTTATATGAAGGGTTTATCTCACTACTGCGGTAGCAATTATGAAAAATAACGACCTAGCCAAAGCCCGCATAGTATAGAGGAAATCATTGTCTTATATACAGTACTTTATGCAGCAAAAATAACAAAAATCCAAGCCATGATCGGTCATAGCTTGGCGTCGTGTAATGCTAATAAACGGTAAGGAAAATTAATGACTAACAATACCTCAAAATACGGGTTTTACGTAGTCAGAATACTCCTTAACTCAAAACTTTCCTGAACATAGCGAAAGCTACGCAGTAAATTTATTTTCAATCGCCATGATAAAGTCGGTTGCGATATCTGTACCGCATTGGTCATCAATCTCACGTACGCATGTTGGGCTAGTGACGTTAATCTCAGTGATACGCCCACCGATCAAGTCTAGACCAACGAACATTAGGCCTTTTTCTTTGACGATTGGTGCCACAACTTCTGCTACTTGACGTTCAATATCAGTCAATGGCATGGCAACACCGCTACCACCAGCTGCTAGATTACCACGGGTCTCGCCTTTGGTTGGAATACGAGCCAAACTATAATCTACCACGACTCCATCGACGATTAATACGCGCTTGTCGCCCTCTTTGATTTCTGGCAAATAACGCTGCGCCATAATGGGCAAAGTCTCAAGCTCAGTCAGTATCTCTAACGTCACTCCAATGTTTGGGCTATCAGCAGTCAAACGGAAGATACCAGTGCCGCCCATACCATCTAGTGGCTTGACGATGACGTCCTGCTGTTCAGCGATAAACTTACGAATGTGTGCTTGTTTGCTAGTCACAATCGTTGGGCTCATATAATCGCTAAACCACGTCGCAAATAATTTCTCATTGCAGTCGCGAATCGCTTGTGGATCATTGACCACGAGCACGCCTGCTGCTTTGGCATGGTCAAGCATATAAGTGGCATAAATAAAGCGCATATCAAACGGCGGATCTTTGCGCATCAAAATCACGTCATAGTTGCCGACTGGCCCTGTGCTTTTATCACCCAATGTATAGAAATCTGCAGGATCACGCTTTACTGTCAGTGGCTGCGTATCAACCATCAACTGACCACGGTCCAACCACAGGTCATGAATCTGACAATAACCGAGCTGATGGCCACGGTCTTGAGCGGCCCACATCATAGCAAGACTGGTGTCTTTTTTATAATTGACCCGCTCGATAGGATCCATAATAACGAGTATTTTTAGCGACTTTTCTTGTTTTTGTTGGCTCATGATAAAACTCACTTACGTTATATTATTAATATGAAACACACCTACTAAACAACATCAGTGCCCAACTATACGCCGTACTGCTCACGGTAGTGTTGCATTTTGGCTAACTGGGTCGCGTCTTTATGCTGGCCGTTTCGTGCACCATGGTCATCGGCCAAATAACTGATCAAATCATCAATATCGACCAATGCACGTACGGGCACTTCTAGTGTCGCGGCAAGCTCTTGAATAGCAGAGTGATCTGCTTGACCTTTTTCTTTACGATCAAGTGCGACGAGAATACCAGCAACGCTTGCGCCTGCTTGCTCTAAAATATCGACCACTTCGCGCATGGCTGTACCCGCTGTGATGACATCGTCGAGCACCCAAACGGCCTTGCCAGTTACGTCAGCACCGACCAAATTGCCGCCTTCGCCGTGAGTTTTAGCTTCTTTACGGTTATAGCCCCATTTGGCATTGATGCCATGATGTAGCCATAACGCTTGCGCCGTCGCTGCGACAAAAGGAATGCCTTTATAAGCCGCACCAAAGATAACCAGTTCTTGCTCATTATCGCCATTATTTGCACTTATTTGTTCAGCTAAGGCATCTGCATAGCCGCGTGCTAGCAGTGACAACATCTCACCAGTCGCAAGCAAGCCTGCATTAAAAAAGTACGGACTGATACGACCAGACTTTAGGACAAACTCACCGAACTTGAGCACTTGGTTGTCGAGAGCCAGTTGAATAAATTGATGAGATGAAAATGTAGGGTCTTGAGGGCGTGTTACATGAGACATTATGACATTCCTATCAGCAAAAAGAGGGGGCAAAAAATTTGCATTATTGTACGCATTATTGATCAGCTTGACCAACCATTGATCTCATAATCCTGCATATTGGCATAGCGAGTCAGCAAACCACTACGCGACGAGATATTAAAATAGCTCTGTCCATCTGCTCGGACTTGTATCTCCCAGCCCAAATGATAAGCGGCAACAATAATATGGCCAGCAAACAGTCGAATCTGACGATATGCATGGCGCTGTGACGGCTCACAAACGATCTGACTGAGCAAATAGCTACGCACATGCTGGCAGATTTCTGCGGCGCTATAAATATGATTGATACTCTTACGGGTACTACATTGCTTTAGCGCATGGACAGCCACGCTACATGCCATAATATCCGTGGCCAAACTACCCTCGCCTGTTTCAAACTGCTGCGGCTGTAGTATCACTTGCCAATCATCGGCATACAGACTGTTGAGTAGCTCATCAGGATTATAGCGTTTGGTCAATGCGCGCATAGATAATAATGCAGAATTTTGAGCCTTGCTGTCATTGTTTGAATCGTTGTTTGAATCGTTATCTGATTCAGTCACTGTAGAGTTATCAATAGGCAAAAACCCATAACGGTTCAGTTTTGGATAAGCGCCTATCGCCTGTTGAATATCCGACATGTCTAATAATGTCATATCTGATAATGTCGATATTAACGGCTGCTCACTATGATTCTGATAAAAGCTATCCGGCAATTCGATAAGCTGTGCCGCATTCAGAAATGATAAATACTCAGCCAGCGCTTCTGAGGCTATCAGCGACCATTTCGATAAGCTGTCTGCATTGGGATGATAGAACCGCGTAGAGTTACCATAAAGCCTGCGCAGTTGACCATTTAGGCGACGAGCAGGCTCAGGTATATCACTTAATGGTCTGGCAGGATCAAGAGGAGATTGTTTGGGATCAAAGTTAGGATGTACGATCGCAGGCTGCTGTGAATCAGCTAGCATAGACGATTGACCAGCCTTTTTTTGGACGTGACCTTCTGCCAGCTGCCCGCCCTCTGTTGCCAGATTAGCATGAGACAAACGGTCATCAGAAGTAGAAGGCTGGGACATGAAATCTCCATAGACTATAAAATAAATAAGAACGATTACACCAAGGGCTATTTTACTCTTTAGGGCTTAACTCTAAGGGCTTACTCTTGATAATTTAAAATATCGCGGTAGCCTGTCTGCCAATCAGCATAATCAAGCCAAGCTAACGGAATGTTGCTGTGCAAGCGTTTTCCTGTCACTGAGGTTTTTGTATTATCAGTAGTAGGAGGTGTCTCGCCAACCTGTTCACTAAGCCAAACCCCTAGCTCAAACGTAGTAACAGGTCGATAGTCCGTCGCTAGATAGACAGACTTTGGTGTTTCTATCGTCAACACTTTGGCGATGATATTGACCAAGTCGCGATCCATGATGCGGTTGCTCCAATGCTCAGCTGGCACTGGATCTTTATTTGGCTCACGAGCCTTACGTAGTCGCATTAAGCGCTCGCGACCGTAGATACCACTGGGGCGAATAATAATGGCTTTATCACCAAAACCTTGTTGCAGCGCTTGTTCTGCTTGCAATATGACCTTTGACGCAGCGCGCGCTGGCGTAACAGGTGCAGTATGCTCATCAATCCACTCACCATTATCCTGACCATAGATACCAGTAGAAGAAATAAATACCACACGCTCAAGTTTAATAAGCTGTGGAGCAAGCGTTGCCAAATGCTGACTAATCGCTAGATAACTGTCGTGATAGCCGCTGGTCGAATACTCGTCAGGGGTGACGATAATTGCAATATGAGTAAACGCTTGCAGTTGCTCAGCCATCAAAGTCAACGCATCAGCCTGCAAAAAATCTGCACTATCTACCAAATCATAATGGCGGCGCTCACTACGAGCCAGCCCAGTCACACAATAGCCATCTTGGGCAAGTTTATTGGTCACTGGCAGGCCGATATCACCTTGACCAATAATTAGTAAATTTTGCGTACTCATAAAGCATGTTTTCCTTTATACAACTTCCTTGATACAACCATTACAGCACTTAGAAGCCATCTTGTTTAAATTAATGTCTAAATTAATGTCTAAATTAATGTCTAAATTAATGTCTAAATCAGTGACTAAAAATACCGTCTGTACGATAGCTGTATATCATCGTTGGCATCGATACGTTCTTGCCATTCGTAATTTGCATTGATACGTAATGCTTGTTTTTTATCAATATCGTATTGCAGCCCTAAGCTTGAGATTGGTTGCCAATAATGGCCACGGACGTTGGATTCATCGCTGCTGCCATGATACCAATATGGCAATTGCAATTCAGCTTGCGCGCGTAACTGATTGTTAATCTGATAACGGCAACCAGCATTGATACCTGCGCCTAGACGAAAGCCTTTATTGATACCGCGTCCTACTTGTCCTGTACCTGCCAAAAACGTATAGCACAGTTGCGGCGGCATCTCACCAGTACCTGCGGCTGGTGTACCAAATGCCCATGACCAGCCTTTCTCGTAACCTACGCTACCGACCAAATGATCCGTACCTGCCTCTTGCGATCCATCGTTTACTCGCGTCGCCTCGATACTAGCGCCCCAAGTATTGCCTTTTTTGGCAGCATTGACAGGGTTAAAAGAGCGGCCACGAATCAAAGTGACATTTTGCAAAACCACACTATCTGGCTGATTGGGCTTATTATCACCTGTGTCATACAGTCGTAATGTCGCAGCCAGCCCTTCTAAGTTAAAAAACTGTGGATACCCTGAGGCGTGGTCAAGCGTATCATGAAACCCCGCTCGAAACCCAATATCCATATAGTCATCGTCGCCACGCTGCCCTATACCTATCGTGCCCAACTGTAGCGGATGCCTGTCTATTGGATTATTATCCGATACGTCGATTTGACTCTTGAGTAGTGTTTGCCCATCATCTGACATGCTCGATACAGGGTTAAGCTGCGCAGACTTGATCTCATTCACGGTTTGTTTGGCACTATTATGATAGCCCAACTGCGCGCGCTGTTGTTTTTTCTCATTGAGCTGATTTTGACGTAAGGTATTATCAGCAGGTGTATAAGTGGTACTTGCCAGTAACTGCTCATCATTTAATAGTTGAATCACATCAGAAGGCACGACTGCATAAGACAATTGGCTCAGTAAGTTTTGCTGCGGACGGACCACATCAATAAGACGTAGAATCTCAGAAGCACAATTGTCCGTGGTAAAGTAATACGGCATTTTTAACGCTTTGGTTTCCCAAACGTGGCGCATAATCTGCTGAACTTCCGCTGGCGTCAGACTCAACTGATATGTCCACGTATCACGTTCATCATCTTGCAGGTATTTCGCTAGCATCTCTGGATATGGGTCAATTTCGATAGCGCTGTTGTAGCTGCCAATCATTGACTTGGTAGCATAGACTGGAAAACTGTCGTTTGGATCACCGTCTACCGTGTAGTTCAGCGCATAAGCCTTATCGATTTGGTTTGGATCGGCGATGCTTGCTTTTGAGTCAATGCGTAACAGCGTATGAGCAAATGCAGAGAGCGGATTATCCAAATACTCCTGCGCAAACATGATAGATAGCTGCTCAGGTGCAATGGTCTGCATCCATTCATCCAGCTCTGGACAGTCAGCAGATAGACTTGCAGCATCGATCGCTAGCACCTTTGCTAACCACGCCACTCGCGCTGGAAAACGACATAAGACAGAATTATTATTGGTATTAGTTTTGGCTTGGTCGTTATCAGTCGCTGATGATGACACCAACTCTTGGGCAAGTGCCACAAGCATTGCATCTAACTCTGCACCTGAATCTCGTTGACCATTTTTGCTTAGAAAAAAGCTCGGATCATCAACCAAACTCTCGGTTTTCTTTTTACCCAATACGCTGTTTTTATTATCGTAAAAATACAACAAGCGTCGCCATGTTGTATGCTGTGCCAACTTGTCTGTTTTTACTTGCTGACGCCATGTTGATAGCAACTGTTCTGTCGCTAAGCTTGATTCAGATAAAATACTCTTTTGAATGTTAGGTTCAGCACTACTGATGCTACCCGACTCAGATAATGCATCTGAATTAGAATAAGCAGGTGCTGTGCTAGTAGGTGCTAAGCTAGATGCGTCAGGTGACAATGCATCTGATTCAAGGACAGACAGCGGCGTTGGTAAAAATGCCTGTGTTTGAGCTGAGAGTAGCAGCCCTGCTATAGCCAATGGCAGACGTGCTCGCAGGCCAATGGTCATTAGCGTACAATCGATAGGTATGGACGTCAGTTTTATAGACATGAGGTAGAATCTCGCACGTTATTATTCATACGCTATCAGCGTTATTAAAGTTTCTGGGTCAAAAAATCAAACGCATCGCCCACTATCATTTAGCTACTTAGATAGATTGTTTATCACACCATTATCAATACTAGTATAAAAAGAGAGCATTATGCCCGTATTATCACCAAACTCATCACCTACGTCGCCAATGTCCATCAAAGATGGTCTACTTTCGGCAGCCACTTGGTTGGCTTCACCTAATTATAATGTAAGGCCAAAAGGTTTAAGTATTGACGCAATCGTCGTACACAATATCAGCCTACCACCGAATGAATTTGGTGCCTGCGACACTAATGGTACGCATTACGTGAAAGCATTGTTCACTAATCAATTAGACTGGGATACTCATCCTTACTTTCAAACAATTAAAGGCGCGGAAGTATCAGCGCATTTATTTATCGAACGTGATGGCGCTATCACTCAGTTCGTCAATTTCAACGAACGGGCGTGGCATGCCGGGCGGTCTAGCTACTTGGGTCGACCTGAATGTAATGATTATAGCATTGGCATCGAGCTTGAAGGGTCGGATTTTGTGTCCTTCACCTCTGCTCAATATGAGCAGCTAGCCGACGTAATTGCCGCTATTTATAAGGCCTACCCCAAAACACGTCGCCACTTGACAGGCCATAGCGATATCGCGCCTGGGCGTAAAACTGACCCTGGTGATTATTTTGAATGGGCAAGGTTGCGTGAGAGTATCTCGAACTTATTAAAGCAGGAAGTGGTCTAATATGAATTACTGTCTGGAGAATTTATGACTTGGATTGAGGTAGTTGATTCAGCAGTTAAGATTGGCTTGGGTGCACTTATAACAGGCATTATTACTTTTGTTCTGTCTACAACTCAACATCGTAACGATCAAAAGAAAGCTAAAGTTGCACGTGAATTTGAGATGCTAAAAGAAGTCGCAGAAAAAGTAGAAACTTTCAATAACGTTGCTTTAAGGTATTGGTCACTATATTCTGATTGGCGTAGAAGGTTAATACTAGATAGCTCTGTTCCCAAATCAAACATTTTATTAGATGCTCAACATGATCTATTCAATAGCTTTAGTGAATTGACTACAGCAGAATCCTTATTATTGCTATTTGGTTATAGCGAAGCTTCAGTTTCACTAAGATTATATGGTGAAACAGTGATAGCCTTCAGAAAAAGAGTAGCATCTTTAGATATGCCTTTTGATGAAAATGACGCAGCTAGCTATAGAGAATCTATGATTGATAAGCGGGCTCAGTTATTTCAAATACTAAACGAAATTTATAAAACGATCTAAGGTAAGAAGTCTCAGTTTTCCACATATCATATTCCACACTCAATCCATTTATCTCAATGGTGAAAGTGATATAATTCGTCAGTTTTTTATCCATATCACATCAGCACATAACTCAATATACAACTTGGCAAGATAGGTTCACATGGCAAAAAGTCGGTTATTTCGTTCAACCATGGTGGTCAGTAGTATGACCATGTTATCGCGTATTTTAGGTTTGGTACGTGATGTTGTATTGCTAGGGGTTTTTGGTGCAGGTGGTTTGATGGATGCCTTTTTGGTCGCCTTCAAAATCCCAAACTTCTTACGACGACTGTTTGCAGAAGGTGCGTTTAGCCAAGCTTTCGTGCCAGTACTGTCTGAATACAAAGAAAAGTACAGCTTACAACAAGTGCAGATCTTGGTCAGTCGTACCTCGGGCGCATTGTTACTAGTGCTATCAATGCTGACAGTGGTGGTCATCTTAATCGCACCTTGGGTGGTGACATTGTTTGCCCCTGGATTTGCCGATCAACCCAACAAGTTTGCCATTACCGCTGAGTTGCTACGTCTTACCTTTCCGTATCTGCTATTCATTTCTATGACAGCCTTTGCGAGTGGCATTCTACAAAGCTACGGTCGTTTTGCAGCACCGGCGTTTGCGCCCGTGTTATTGAACCTGTGTATGATTGGTGGGGCACTGATTTTTGCGCCGATGTTTGATACGCCTATTATGGCCCTTGGCTATGCCGTTGCTATCGCAGGTTTGCTACAGTTCTTAATTCAACTGCCCCAGCTCTGGCAACAAAAGCTGCTTGTCGCGCCAAAGATTGATTTTCAGCACGAAGGCGTTCGTCGAATTTTAAAACTGATGCTACCTGCTATCTTTGGTGTCTCTGTCACTCAGATTAATTTACTATTGAACACTATCTTTGCCTCGTTAATGATTGGCGGTTCCGTCTCTTGGCTCTATGCAGCTGAACGTATGAGCGAGCTACCATTGGGTCTGATTGGTGTGGCGATCGGTACTGTTATATTACCAAGCCTATCAAAAAGCGAAGCTCAAAAAGACGATGTCAGTTTCAAAAAGACCATCGACTGGGCAGCACGTCTTATCATCTTGGTCGGGGTCCCCGCCTCAGCTGCCCTATTTGTACTGGCAGATGTATTGATGCAAGCACTATTTTTACGCGGTGAGTTTACCTTACGTGACGCCCAGATGAGCTCGCTGGCCCTACGTAGTATGGCAGGTGGTATCTTAGGATTTATGCTTATTAAGATCTTTGCCCCTGCATTTTTTGCGCGTCAAGACACCAGAACTCCTGTCAAAATCGGTATCATCTCTGTCATCGCTAATATGATTTTTAGTGTTATTTTTATCGGGATATTCTATTTCTTAGAGATACCACTACATGGTGGTCTAGCTTTGGCTACGACTGGCGCTGCTTTTGTAAACGCAGGCCTGCTATATTACTTCTTACATAAGCGTGATATTTTCCGTTTCGGTCCGCATTGGAAAAAGCTGTTTACGCAGTTTGTTATCTCGACTGGCTCTATGATTGGCGTGCTTTATTTTATGCTACCTTATTTTCCTACCGATGAAGCTCAGTGGCAACGTATCGTCGCGCTGATTATTATGTGTGCCGTCGGAGCGCTGGTTTACGGTGTGGTATTGCTAGCGACTGGTTTCCGTCCGCGTCAGCTAAAGCACGGTTAGGATAAAGTATAAGCAAACTCATTACGGGCTTACGAAACCAAAACAAGCCTGTTATGAGAAATGACAATGCGTGCTGCTAATAATTGTCATAATAGATCATTAATGAATACATGACATTTGAGGTTTGATATGACAACGAAACAGCCAATCTTTCAGCGCTTACCAATTCTGCTAGCAACTGGTGTACTAAGCACTGGACTCCTTATTAGCGGTTGTAGCAATAATGAGTCGGCTGAAACTGCTACCGATAATGAAGATGTGGCAGCGACTGTTGATACCTCAGAAGACCTCACATTAGACAATGATACAACTGACCAAGCAATGACCGATGACAGTGCTAGCGAAACAGGCGAAATGACAGATAGCGATGAAGATAAGACAGCGATTGAGAGTGACAATATTAATCCAGTCACTGATGCGACCGAACAAAAAAGCCTAGTGACCAACCCAACTCAAGCCGGTACGCCAGAGGATACTGTCAAGCAAGCACTAAACAGCTTATATTACGGTGATGTGAAGGATGCGGCGTCATATTACCAAGTCGATATGGCAAACTTCGAAGAAGAGCTTGCCAACACCCAGTCTGCGTTTCAGCAAACGGTGGATGGCGTTACGATTACTGATACCAAATATAATGATGATAAAACTCGTGCCACCATCACTGGCGAGCTGATGCTAAAAGGACAGAGCGAACCTGCACCACTGACCTACCAGCTACAGAAGATAGAAGGTCAATGGAAGATTTTAGGTTAGAGCGTTTTAAGTTAAATTGTTTCAGGTGCTTTATCTAAAATATCGTCTGACGTGACTGCTTTGCCAAGCATCACAACATCAGCGATAAACCCTTCCATATCGCAAACTTCGGGCATATAACCCCATTGCTCAAAGCCAAGCTTACGAAATAATCCTAAGCTTGGATGGTTATGAGCAAAGACAAGGGCGATGATATTTCGAATACCTAGGCTTGGTGCTTGCGTCAACATCCAACGGGTCAGCAAACTGCCTAATCCTTTACCCTGATAATCTTGATTTAGATAGATGCTAATCTCGGTACTGATGTGATAGGCCGTACGTGCGTACAAATCGCTAAAGCTGCCCCATGCGACTATCGGTGCCTTTGTTTGATCTACATCATCTGATGATAGTGCTTTGACTACATATATCGGTCTGGTTGCGCTATCCAAATGCTCTTCAAACCAAGCGGCACGCTCCTCTAGCGTAACCAATGCAAGATTGGCTGTTGCTTGTTTGCCCGGTATGCTTTGATTATAAATGGCTAAGACTTCTGCTAAATCTTCTTTACTTGCACGCTGCACAACGAACTGATCGGTAAGCTGATATGTCGATAGGTCGGTTGGTATGGTATTCAAGGCAGCAGCAGACATAAGATCTCCATCGTTGTCGGGATTGTTGTTAGCATTATTGGCAATAAAGAATAGCTACCCTACGTGCCATACTTGCATTACACGTAGACTATAGGATGTTAGTGTGGCTATTTTACTTTATAATGGCTGGTTTTAGACACATCAATTTTAAGCATAGATGTGTTTTTTCGTTTTTTATTTGGTCTCATCATAGCTGAAAACTTATGAAAACCTATTTTCTTGAGCAACTGATTTCGTCGCCACATTCTTCATCTACGGACACTGTCCCAGTAGAGTTGGCATCTTGCGTGCTCACTATCGGCAATTTCGACGGTGTGCACCTTGGTCACCAAGCCATGCTAGCCCAAGTTCGTGAGATTGTACATACCCAAAATTTGGGTGCGGCGGTCATGATATTTGAGCCGCAGCCACGCGAGTTTTTTGCACCTGCTAAAGCGCCTGCGCGCCTGACCAATCTGGCAGAGAAGCAAGCACTGCTGGCAGAATATGGTGTTGAAACATTGATCGTAGCAGGTTTTGATACAGAATTTCGCTCGCTATCAGCACAAGCATTTGCCGATATATTAGCCAAGCGTTTGAACGTAAAAGCGTTGGTGCTGGGCGATGACTTTCGCTTCGGCCATGACCGTACTGGCGACAGTCAGTTTTTGCGTGATTATGGTTTGGATGTGACTAACCTGCATACGGTCACTGATGGTCATACTAATAACGATCGCATTGATAGCGGCAGTATCGATATTATCGATAACGACGCTGCACGTATCAGCTCTACTCGCGTTCGTGATTTATTATTGGCAGGCGACATTCAAGCGGCAAACAGGTTACTTGGTCGTGACTATGCCATCACAGGAACCGTCGTCCGTGGCGATCAGATAGGTCGTACTATGAACTTCCCTACCGCCAATATCGATTTGCAGCGTATAAAGCCTGCCCTGTATGGTATTTTTGCAGTCGATGTGGTGAGCTTAGATGATAATGGTAATGTGATCGCTAATGGCTTGACTACGCTTGCCTCCGATGGTCATACAGGTGTTGCCGGATTGCGTCCGCATAGTTTGTTTGGCACGGCTAATATTGGCAAAAGACCTTCTGTTGATAAAGGTGATGACTGGCGACTAGAAGTCCACTTTCCGCAGTTGCAAGCTGATTTGTACGGACTGAATTTACACGTACGTTTCCTACACTTTTTGCACGGTGAGCGTCGCTATGATGGAATAGAAGCATTAAAAGCGGGTATTCATCAAGACGTTGCAGATCTACTTGAGTGGCGCGAAAAGCAAATTTGATTTTTAGTGTTACTCCAGACATAAAAAACCCCGCGATATTCAGACTATTGCGGGGTTTTTTATCTCTTGATAAACTTTTATGCATCAGGATGTAAACGGACATTTAGCTCATCGATGGTTTCTACCCATGCGGCATCTTTTTGCCATTCTTCTTGCAGGAACATACGCTGATTATCCGTCCAAATGCTAGCCTCTGTCAGTTTTTCTTCGCTAGCTAGTTGGTTTGCTGCGATAAAATCATCAATTGCTTCATCAGAGCTATCTAGACCTAACTGAGCAAATAACTCATTCATACTATATTCTGGTTCACCCAACATAACTTTCTCCTTAAATGGTACGAATATGGTCGTACTTATTGTTTAATGTGCTTATTATTCAAATTGACATATTCATTGTAGCAAGCTTTATTTTAATAGCTGTTAATCAACGTTTATCTAACGTTATCAATTGTATTAACGGTAAATCGCTTTTATCCATTTAAGATAGTGACATAGATTATTTTCGCTTACCCATTCCTTATAGACATAAAAAAAGCCCTCACATTCCAGAGGGCTTTTTTATACTACTTATCTTTACCACTTAAATCATAGCTTACTGGATAGCAGCTTAGATTTACGGTAGTAAATGTGCTACTGCATCACGCTCTTCACTAAGCTCTTGCTCAGTGGCAGCCATTTTCTCTTTCGAGAAATCTGATGATACATCAACGCCGTCTACGATAGACCAGTCGCCGTTAGTGCATGTGCATGGGAATGAGTAGATCAAACCTTCAGCAATACCGTATTCGCCGTTTGAGTAAACGCCCATAGATACCCAATCATTCTCATCAGTACCTAGTGCCCACGTACGCATATGTGCGATAGCAGCGTTGGCAGCAGAAGCGGCAGATGATGCACCGCGAGCTTTAATGATTGCAGCACCACGCTGTTGTACTTCTGGGATATAAGTTGCTTCGTACCATTCGCGATCAACTAAATCTAAAGCAGGCTTGCCGTTTACCGTACAAGCAGTTAGATCTGGATACTGAGTTGACGAATGGTTGCCCCAGATGATCATTTTTTTCACGTCATTTACAGTGCTGTCAGTCTTACCAGCTAACTGCGCCATAGCACGGTTGTGGTCTAGACGAGTCATTGCAGTGAAGTTGCGTGGATCAAGATCTGGCGCATTGCGCTGAGCGATAAGTGCGTTGGTGTTGGCAGGGTTACCGACTACCAATACTTTTACATCACGGCTAGCGACTTCGTTCAATGCTTTACCTTGTGCTGAGAAAATCGCAGCGTTGGCTTCTAGCAAATCTTTACGCTCCATACCTGGGCCACGAGGACGTGCACCAACCAGTAAAGCATAATCGATATCTTTGAATGCGACATTAGCATCGTCAGTTTGGACGATACCAGCCAACAATGGGAATGCACAGTCTTCTAGTTCCATGACCACACCCTTTAGGGCGTCAAGAGCTGGCGTAATTTCAAGTAATTGCAAAATAACTGGCTGATCTTTACCTAGCATCTCGCCAGATGCAATACGAAATAGCATCGCGTAGCTGATATTACCAGCGGCACCAGTGACGGCAACACGTAAAGGCTGTTTCATTGACATTGAATACTCCCTAATTAATTATTAGATAATTCTAATGAACGATTATCATTTTAGATATCGACTTGTTTGCCGCATAGCAGCATGTATAAACCGAGAGCTAGTGTAGCACTTCATCGCAGTGACCGTCTAGATACAGTCATAGACCCGTCAGGGATTATATTGTTACATTTTATACGAGAGGTTTCTTTTAGAAGCTAAGCGCTTACGAATAAAGCGCTAGAGGGTTTCAGTACATGATAACTAAAGCATATTTTCACTGTGTTATACGTAGATATAATGGTCAAAATAGGCAATGTGCACCATCAAATTCGATTAAGTGAAATGAAAAACGGTATCGAAAAGGAAGTTTAAGCAGGTAACTAAGTAAAGACTATCGTCCACCTGAAATGATAAATTTACTGCCACAGCTGTCTACAACATCATGACAAGTCCCAAAATCACTACCCTCATAACACACATGTATATCAGTGAGTATCGATTGGCGACGGCTGCCTTCTTGACAGATGAGGTCCACACTATTTGAAGACATACCACTATTGAGACGGGTCATTTGACTGATAAATCGAGATTTTGAAACGGTATAACTATTACCCGTATTTAACTCGTTCGGTAATTTCAATCCGCCTGCATAATTGGTAATTTGGCGGAAGTAACTGCTGGCGCTAAGCGGACTACAAGCTCCATAACGTTGCCACGTTTGGCTACGTACCGTTGTGTCAGGCATGATACGGTTGACGACTTTTAGTTGTAGCGGGGTAAGGCGTGGCTCACTACCACGACCGCAGCGTTCGCCATATCCTATATCTAGACCAGATACGGTTAACGAGTACCCTTCTAAACACTGACGCATACGTGCCCGCGTTGGCTGCATATTACATAATGCTGGGGTCATCTCAATCATCAATACACGCTGACCCGTCTTAACCGTGCTAGCCGCCTGTGCTGGCAGCAATACAACGCCTTGTATAAGCAGTAAAGCGCCAAAGCTCATCGTCGCTTTGATACTGTCTACACAATGTCTACTAGCCAACCCTGCACGCAATTGCACCATAGAATTAGCAGCCTTGTTGCTTGTGTTTGTATCTGTCTTTGTATTTGCCTTCGATAAAAAGCATATCCGATTAGATAACGAATATTTGGTTTTTGGCGACGTAGACAGACTAAAATATTTTTTGATCATAGGACTGAAGGCAGTTAGTTAGCAATGATAAGACATAGGCTATAACTTAAATCATTAGACGCGATACATAAAACACGCATTGACCTAAGAACAAGACTGAAAAATAGGGTTTCCCATTAAGGCAATGGTAACAAAACGTTTTTTTTAATCTATAGCAAAAACGTAAACGTTGACGACATCGTCAGGAATCTCGATAAATGTTGATAAAGTACTGAAGGATAACGGCTGTGAAGTTTATCTTAGCCAGATGAGTGTTACTTGGGCAAATCAGAGTTGATCAATTGACAATTAGCAAAGCAAATCAGCAGATAAAAATAAACCACTAACAATAAATCATTAGTGGTTTATGAAATGCAAGTTCAGTGATTAAAATCCAGCTGGCACCGTACCCATACGCTGACTAATCGGCTGACCACGACCCAACAGACTGCTATAGATAGTGGCGTTTTCCATTACATGTTTGACATAATTACGTGTCTCAGGAAATGCGATTGACTCGACATACTGATCTGCGGCCAGCGAACCATAAACTGGTTGCCAGCGTTTGGCATTATTGGGACCAGCGTTATAGCCTGCAGTTGCTAATACTGGTTGATAGTTGAGCTTACCCAAGATATCACCCATATACCATGTGCCATAGCGGATATTGGTATCACCGCTGTTGGCACGGCTCGCACTATACGTCTCGCCTAGGTTACGAGCGATATATTTTGCGGTATCAGGCATAACTTGCATCAGTCCGCTCGCGCCTACGTTTGAGCGCGCAGAAGATACGAAACGGCTTTCTTGACGCATAATACCGTACGCCCATGCTGGATCAATACCTGCTGACTCACTATAACGTACGACTGCGCTTTGATGCGGCATCGGATGCGAAAGTGCTAAGCTATCCACTCTATCAGTATTATCAACTGCATAAATCGCTCGATCGAGCCAGCCCATATCATAGGCTTGACGAGCAGCGGCAATAATTAAATTGTCATCACGATTATCACGAGCTTGCTTCACTGCCCAGTTCCACTCGCGGTTGGCATAAGCACGACTAGCCTCAGAGTTGTACAATGCAAACGCACGAGCAAAGTTAGCATCTTGCATGACGCGTGCGCGGTCAGCAGTACTGACATTAGGCAAATTACTACCGCCTAGACTGCTAGCATCAAAACGCTGCCCTATTTTGTCTTTTGCCATCAGGCCATAGTAGTCATTACTTTTTGCTAAGTTCTGATACATTTTTTTAGACGTATTGCGCTTGCTACTATCGCTTGACTGCTCATACGCACGAGCTAGCCAATACTGCCACTGGGCTTCTTTTTGCGTTTCGCCATCCATTTTTGAGATAGCTTCTACCACATCATCCCAACGACCGAAGCGAATCGCTGCCATAGCATAATCTTCAGCTTCTTCAAAATTAAAGTCATTATCTAAACTGTTGCGGAACCAATCCACTGCTTCAGCGTTAAAGCCATCGTCAGTGTTGTGGTTCATACGCTGTACGCCAAGCGTACGATAAGCATAGCGTCGGGTTTCATCATTCAACAATCTGACCGCGCGCTGATTGTCTTGTTTGATATCAAAATCTAACTGTAACGCCGCCTCACGATAAGACTTGTCAGCCATACGGCCAATTGCGTACATATATAGGTATTGATTGGTTTGGCTTGCAGGCTCACGACCAAAACGGCTAAAGAAAGAAGACGGATTTAGCTGAATTTCACTGAGCGCCGAATAAGCAATTGGCGTACCAAGGCGTGATGATAATGCCATAATATCACCGGTCTTGCCTTTACGTAGCATACGTTTCAGACGAGCCGCACGATCTTGATTACTAATCAGCGCGTTGTTGTTCATCTCCATCGCTAGCTGATCGCACAGTGCTGGCTGCTTTTTGGTGGTTAGCCAAACATCAGATTTGGCTGCCATAGCACGCATAGTATCACCGCCATTATTAAACCCAAGCGCAACGGCACAGCGTTCACTGGCATCAGCATTGGTAATCAAATTGGCTACCTGTCTAACCGAGGCATAATCATTCGATCCTGCTTTAGTCTCCGCAAAATCAGCCACTAATTTCTCAGCCATAACCGTGTCTGGATATTGGCGCACAAACTGCGAGACCGCCGCTGAACTCTGTGAATTGAGATCTAGATTCATGCGCCAATAGGTCGGATACATCGCAAACAAGCCGCCGCTCATGACTTGCTCATAGTTATAGAGCGCACTCACATCACCACGGTCTGCGGCGATAGCAGCTGCCATAAATGAGTCGATACTGCTGTCCTGCTGATAATCTTGTTGATAGTTACTTTCTTGTTGATAGCTTTCCTCATCGCCCCACGTCAATTCGGCACAAGCGACCTGTGACACACCAAGTGCACTTACCGCTGTTGCCACGCTCAACGCGCTCAACCGTAGCGTACCTACTGTGATTCGCTTTGACGCGTGTTTTTGACTGATAGACTCTTCATCCTTGATGCTATGCGCAACACGCAACTTTGTCATACTGACTCTCTTTATGATATCTCTACAAATATGTGAATAACGGTTCGCTAAGTACCGCCAAGGGTATAGCAATCATCATACTATACTCATTGTGCTTTCAACTATCTCCTTTACCTTTTGTTAATAAATAGGACAGCACGGTGTAACATAGAAGTGATAATGAGCCGCAGTTTTTATGAATAGTAATACGAACGACAGTAAATAATTGATACTGCTATGAATTATTTATCATATTGAGGACCTATCGCTCGTGCTAATTTTTCACATTGGCACAGGGTTGTGATAAAATACGCCACCTGTTAATCGGCTACTCCGCTATATTTTTGGTCAATCATGGACTTATCCTTATGAGTGTTACTGTATTCAATCCCCGCATCGATGACGATGCTGTTGCTGAGACGACTGTCACCGCACGTGCTGTCACTGCACTCAAAGAAGCAAGTTCAGCCCAAGCGCCTGTCGAAAAAGCAGCGACAAAAAAGGTCTTTGTCACGACCCAAGGTTGTCAGATGAATGTCTATGACTCTGGCAAAATGCTAGACGTGCTCGGCGATTCGCATGGTATGGAAGTCACTCATGATATCGATGAGGCCGATGTACTACTGATGAATACCTGCTCTATCCGCGAAAAAGCGCAAGAAAAAGTCTTTTCGGAATTGGGCCGCTGGCGCAAACTAAAAGAAAAACGCCCTGACCTTGTCATTGGCGTTGGTGGCTGCGTCGCTTCACAAGAAGGCGATAATATTCAAAAGCGTGCGCCTTATGTCGATATGGTATTTGGCCCGCAAACCTTGCATCGCCTGCCAGAACTATATGACCAATCAAATGAGCAACGTGAAATCGCACCTAAAAATCGTATTGGTACGATTGATGTGTCATTCCCTAGCATTGAGAAGTTTGACTTTTTGCCAGAGCCAAGAGTAGAAGGCTACAAAGCCTTTGTCTCTATTATGGAAGGTTGCTCAAAGTATTGCTCATTCTGCGTGGTGCCTTATACACGCGGTGAAGAATTATCGCGTCCACTTGATGACGTATTGGCTGAGATTGATAGCCTTGCCGCTCAAGGTATCCGTGAAATCAACCTATTGGGTCAAAACGTCAATGGCTATCGCGGCGAAAAAGACGATGGCAGTATTTGCCGTTTCGCTGAGCTATTGCACTATGTCTCGCATGTCGATGGTGTCGAGCGTATTCGCTATACGACCAGCCATCCGCTAGAGTTCACTGATGATATCATTGATGCCTATGCACAATTGCCGGAGCTAGTATCACACTTACATCTACCGGTTCAGAGTGGCTCAAATGCTATCTTGGCAGCGATGAAGCGTAACCATACAATCGACGTTTATATTAATCAGATTAATAAGCTAAAGGCCATTCGTCCAGACATTCACTTATCGAGCGACTTTATTATTGGCTTCCCTGGTGAAACTGATCAAGACTTCCAAGATACCTTAAACTTGGCAAAAGAGTTGAACTTCGATCACTCTTACAGCTTTATCTACTCTAAACGTCCAGGCACGCCAGCCGCTGAGTTGCCAGATGATGTGAGCTTCACCACCAAGAAAGCTCGCTTGGCTGAATTTCAGAAAGTCATCATTGACTCGACACTTGCCAAAACGCATGAGATGGTCGGTACCACGACTCGCGTCTTGGTTGAACAAGTTGCCAACCGTCATCCTGATTGCTTAATCGGTACAGCAGATAACACTCGTACCGTTATGTTCCCTCATGATGTTGAGAAAATGGATGAGCTGTTGGGTAAACTTGTGAGCGTACGTATTACTGATTTCGTTAGCCCGCACATGGTGAAGGGTGAGCTAATCGAAGTATTGGCATAACCGTTACAACATAGTTACGAATAAATAAGAAAAGGCCATTCACTATTATAGTGAATGGCCTTTTTTGTCGTTTAAATTTAATATTAGAACGAATGCTCGCTATTCTGAGAGCCAGTCTGTCTGCCGTAGCTGCTGCTTAGTTTCGCGGCGGCGTTTTTTTCGGACGATATCGATATCTTCTTTTTCATGAATACCACCTTTTCTTAATAGTGGATCCAGTGCCAAGTAGTTGCGCGGCTTGACTGTGCCTAGCGAGTGTTGCACACCTGTCTCAGCTTGCTGCTCTAACTGTCGTTCAATCTGTTTGGCCTTTTTTAAGGTTTGTTTTAAGCTCATATTGTTACCTATATTTTTAACAACTCTAAATCTGTTTTATATGTTCGAGTGACAGCATAGTGGGATCACGACTAGGAAATCGAGCGCAAATAGTACACTTCGTACATTTAGCTCGATTGACACCGTCGTGACTCCCTATGGTTTTACTCATTAGCCTTTAATACACATGACCTGCTTAAGCGTATGCACCACCTCAACCAAATCCGTTTGATTGGCCATCACTTCATCGATGTCTTTATACGCTCCGGGTATTTCATCTATGACACCTTTGTCTTTGCGACACTCGACGCCATCCGTCTGCGCTTTTAGCTCGTCGATGGTAAATGCTCGCATGGCTTTACCACGGCTCATCTGTCGTCCTGCCCCATGCGAACACGAGCAAAACGATTCAGCTTCGCCCAGACCACGTACGATAAAGGACTTTGCGCCCATAGATCCTGGGATAATCCCAAGCTCACCAGCATAGGCACTGATCGCACCTTTACGCGTCACATAGACTTGCTCACCGAAATGCACCTCTTCATTGACATAATTATGATGACAATTGATGGCTTCTTTGGTCAGCTGAAATCGTGGTAATCCCGCTTGTGGCGACTGCAAGGACTTAATCACCAAACGCATCATCTCGCGGCGGTTCTCTAACGCGTAGTCCTGCGCCCAGCCCACTGCTTTGACATAATCAGCAAAACTATCAGACCCTTCGGCAAAGTAAGACAAATCTTGATCTGGCACATGACCGAAGCGCGATTGACGTTCTTTTTTGGCAAGGTTAATAAAGTACTGACCGATACAATTACCGATGCCGCGACTGCCAGAATGCAGCATGACCCAGACATCATTGTTCTCATCCAAGCACAGCTCAATGAAATGATTGCCACCGCCGAGTGTTCCTAACTGCTTCGCCCAAGTACGCTCAAAACCTTTAAGCATTTTGAGCAAGCCCGGATGCTTATCGGTAATTGGCTTTAGGCGTTTGCCTAATGGATCAAGTGTGGAGTTCTTCGCTTGGATTTGCTTGTGCATGTTAAAGCCGACAGGTACTTGCTGCTCGACCACCAAACGTAGTGATTTTAAACTATCGGGCAAATCGCTTGCCGTAAGTGACAAGCGTACCGCGTTCATACCGCAGCCGATATCCACACCGACCGCCGCAGGAATAATGGCAGACTTGGTCGGAATCACACTACCAACGGTTGCACCTTTGCCAACATGCACATCAGGCATGACCGCAATATGCGAGTGTACAAACTCTAGCTGAGCCAAGTTACGTAATTGCTGCATCGCGCCTTGCTCGATATCAGAGGTGTAAATCTTGACAGGTACGCCATGTTTACTATTTTTATTTAATACTAATTGAATGCTCATTATTTATTTCTTCCACTTTTTTTATTTTTAAAGCCATACAAATAATTTTTATATTTACCTATTAAATTTTTTAGACATTACTTATATTTCTCGATTAAACGTAACGTTCAATAAGAAAAAAACTATTAGCTAAGAAATAATAGGCAATAAAAAACCGTATTTTTATTAATTAAAAATCAATAAAAATTTATGGCTGATTTATTATGGACATTTTAAAGAAATATAATATAGATCAAAACCGTCGGCCACAGCGTAAATATTATACGCATAGAAAAGCTTTAGCTAAATCATAGCCTGAAACGATTCATTGGCAGTAACGGTAAAGAAAAATGTTAGGTAAACAGATAACAGCAGGTGCAATATAGCTTAGCACAATCGCAAAGCAAATTTGGCACAGTAGACCTAGAAAAGAGATAGCGCAAGTAGATACAGAAGGCTATTCGTTAATATCGATAGATGGGATATCACTCAATAGCTTATATAAAAATTTAGCCAAACCTTTTCGAAGGTGTCATTGCTGTCATGTGGTTTACACATTTAATCTCTAAAAACGTCTTGGTAGTTATATAGGACACGATGATTCCTCCATAGGTTGTGGCTAATGTCAGGGCGACAATAGCAGATTAATTGAAACGATTTATCGCTTACGAAAGATAAACGATATAAATTAATGAGCCAATAATAACGATTTAAAAATTAAAGTCAATAATTAATTTATTTTTTATAGATAATACTTTAAAAAATATATAATCAATTAATAGCTTTAATTTGAAATATTATCGGTATTTTTCAAACCATAAAACTATTTATCACTTCAGCCAATAAGGCAGCAGCGATAATTATAAATATTACTCCACAACCACGATTGAGCCATGCTAAGCGATTACCAACATCGAGCCAACTTGCTAGCTTCTTGCCACCTAGCGTATATACGATTTGCCAAATCGTTTCGCTCAAAAACAAGCCGATGGTCAATAGGACATATTGTGGCCATAGTGGCGCACTAAAATTGATAAATTTAGGGAAAAAGGCCGCAAAGAACAAGATAGCTTTTGGATTAGACAAGGATACCCAGACACCTGTACGAAACAAGGTCGTATTGCTCGGTGATACTCTAACTGCCGCACTCGATAGTGAGCGTGGCTGTGGCGTTTTTTTATCAGTCACAGATGACATCGTATCAGGATAGTCAGCCGCGACCTCCTCGCTCATTTCGCGAGCATCACTCATCAAGCTACCATCACCAGCATCGCGCCAAGAGCTGATACCCAAATAGATTAAGTATGCCGCCCCCACGGCTTTGATAATGGTCAGTAGCCACGGTGACTGGCGACTGATCACGTCCAAGCCAAGCAGTGTCGATAGCAGTAATACAAACAAGCCAAGGCTCAGACCTGCTAGCGTCCATAAGGTTCGTTTGACGCCATAGTTCATGCCATACTGAAACGCTAGCAGCATATTAGGACCAGGGGTTGCTGAGATAAAAAACGTACTTGCGAAAAACACTGCAAACAGATGCCAAGACATCAACCTACCCCTATTTTGTCATGTGTAAATGGTTCTAATACGAACGGCTATACGACTTAAATACGCGACTAAAAAATAAACACCGCCTTTAAGACGGTGTCATTTATACCTATATATCAAAAAGTCTCGAAAAAATTATTAAAGGACCGACACGCCTTCTACTGAATAATTATGATTGCATAGACGGCTGAGTCGTACAACTATCTAACAACTTCTTTAAAAATGCATCGCAGCGTTCAATTTCACTAAGCTCCACATACTCATCCGCTTTGTGCGCCTGCTCAATACTACCAGGGCCACAGATAATCGTTGGGATACCTGCATTGGTAAACTGACCGCCTTCAGTCGCATAAGCCACCTTATGACGCTCATCATCTCCTGTCAGCGCAGCGATCAACGATTGCAACTCAGCACTATCGTCATCTGTCATTGCTGAGACGCTTTCTTCTTGCATCAGCTCAATGCCAGTTTCTGGCGCGCGCGCTTGCATTTGCGCATTTAGCTCAGCGATTTTTACCTGAATGGGCGCTAGTATATCGTCTTGCGTCATGTGCGGCAGGTTACGATAGTCAAAAGTAAACTCGCATAAGTTGGGCACGATATTGGTCGCTGTGCCACCATGTATGGTACCTACTGACAATGTCGAATAAGGCACTGTAAATGATGCATCCCCGTCTTCTAAAGTGTCATCACGAGCACTCAGCTCTTCAGCAAGCGTATCTACATAGCCAACTAATCTGCTGGCGTAGCTAATCGCATTGACACCTTGTGCAATCAATGACGAATGCGCCGACTTGCCATGTACACGGCAACGATAAACCGCGATGCCTTTGTGTGCAACTACCATAGCCATGTTAGTTGGCTCACCGACGATACAATAATCAGGCGTGATACCGCGTGCTTTTAGGTCTGCCAAAATCAATGGCGCACCCAAGCAGCCAACCTCTTCATCGAACGACAAGGCCAGATGCAATGGACGACGTAGCTGACCGCTATTCGATAATTGCACGGCTTGCGGCAATACTGTTAGCGCGCAAGCGATAAAGCCCTTCATATCACACGCACCGCGACCATACAGCTTATCACCACGTATCGTCGCGGTAAACGGCTCTGAAGACCATGCTTGTCCATCAACTGGCACAACGTCGGTATGACCTGATAAGACCAGACCGTTATTGATAATATCAGCGTTTTCACCAGCTGGTACAGTCACAAACAAATTGGCTTTGGTCTTAGCTTCATTAAAGGTCAAATCTACCGTCAAACCCAACTGCTCACAGTACAATTTTACATCATTAATCAAAGCCAAATTAGAGTGACGACTAACAGTATCAAAGGCGATGAGACGTGTTAGCCAATCGAGACTTTGAGTAGGATGTTCGACACTTTTCAGCTGGACATCGTTGCTACTGTCAACGTTATCGCTATTACTGACATTGTCGCTATTACTACTGTTATTTTGGATCATAAAATATCCTTACTACAATTTTCAGAACTATGATGTGTCAGAGCTGCCTTACGATGGATTGTTATGATTCATCACATCCACCACTGGCGGCATTGGTTTTGGTAACTTACCTTCTGCCTGTAGCTCTTTGGTTGTTTTGGCATCGATAGACAAACCCGCGATGAGCGCGATATCTTTGACAGCCTTGCGTTTACGTGTGGCAAAGCTTACGGGGACCATACGAGCAAATTCATAGATGTAAAGATAAGACTCTTCGCCACCTTCAAAATCTTCATCGTCTTCGAGACGAATTGCGCCAATCTTAGCCAAATCAGATAGCATCTCGTTTTCTTCACTGGTCAAACCACAATCAGTAATGCCGAAACCGGTCATAAAACCGTTTGCCCACTGTTTCAACGCCATCACGCGCTCGTATAAATCATGTTCATCATCTGGGATGAGCGGCATATACGCGTAGGCATCATCTTTGTCTTTTAGCTGAAACACGATGTCTTCCGCTTCTTCTGTCAGCAAGGTCAATGCAGGCTCTGGTAGTGGGGCAAAGCTAAGCTCCTCAAATACCTTAGCCCAAGTTGATTCGTCAGGTGCATTACAAGCCGTCATAAGCCCTGTCATCATGCCATGCACTTCGCTGATAGACACGTCCGTCCAATCATCAAACGCAGTCAGCCAAGTATTCCAGCCAGAGATATTATCATTCATAATAGATGTCCTAGTAATTGATTACTGCTCAAAAAATAAAGATAGTCGCGATAAAATGTCATGGACAAATCATCGATAAATAAAAGTGAAAAGACAAAGCCTGATGCTTGTAATTACTTTGTTGATATAGATATTATGCGGTCACCTATGGCATTATTAAATGCAGCGAACAAAATTCATTCACGCTTACTTGTTAAGGATAAAAACTGACTATGTATGATCAACTTAGAATATTAGAAAAAATGGTACTCGACATCAAAAAACAGTATCAGCTTGTCAGTGCTGAACTTAGCAGCTTAAAACAACACCCTGTTACTGATTCAAAAGAATTTGCCGCCCTAAAAACCAAATTAGACAACAGTCATAACGAACGTGACGGTGCCAAAAAACAACTGAACGATCTCGACAAGCGCTATCAAAGTCTTGCAGAAGCGCACCATATGATCGGTGAAGAACAAGACAAACTGCAAAAACAGATCAGCCAATTACAACAACAAAACAGCGAGCTGCAACAACACAATAATGAGCTAAAACAGCAGTATAGCGATATCAAACAACAAAACAGTGAACTGCAAAAGAAGAATCAATTGGCAGCCGAGCGTACGCAAGTCGTACTACAGCGCCTAACCCGTATCGATCAAGCAGAAGGCTAACGCATTCTTGTGATAGATAGCAAAGACGTACTGCTTATTAAACTGCCAAATGCTATTTGTAAAATCTGATATCACTCATTTCACTGACCAGACATTGTAGGATTTATCATGACCGATGACCAAAGCAAATCGATAGAAAAACAACCAAAAAACACTCAAGCGCCAAGTGCACCAGTAACAAGTGCGACAGTACCAGCGCAAAAAACGACACCAGCAGCATCAAATATATCAAGCGCCATGGCACAATCTAATACCAAAACACCTAAAGCGCCAGAACCAAAAATCAAAAAAGTTGATATCGCGATTGCTGGGGTTACTTATCCAATCTTTTGTCCAGTACATGAGCAAGAAGAGCTACTGTCAGCGGTTTCGTATATCAACAACTACGCGCTCGATCTAAAAAGAGATGCGCCAAGCCTTAGCCAAGAAAGCATACTGGTACTGTGCTGCTTAAACCTATATGAAAAAATCCATGCCAATCAAAGAAGTGATGAAGATCGTTTGCAGAAAGACAAACAGTCTGAGGCATTGCTCAATAAAATCATGAAAGATGCTCATTCTATTCTATAGATGCATCGTACTGTATTAAACACATAAGCGCCTAGTTAATAAAGTTAGGCGCTTTTTTATGGTCAATTATTTATCTATTTATGCATAAGGCGTGTAGGTCTTGCCTGCATGAAAGTCTGCCTGATGCTCATAATTGCAAAAGAATAACTCTTGGTTCGCTTCAATATTGCCATCGGTAGCTGTACTTGGTTTGGTTTCGAGTACACCGCGATATTCAGCCAAGCTGTTGCCACAGAAATTACACTGACGCGGTGTGGTCACATCTCCTTCTTTTGGCATCATACTTTTAGGTGCGCGCGGGTACATAAACTTATAAAAAGCCCACATTGAAGCCCAAATAATAAGGATGACGATAATAACAGCAAACACGGCAGTGCTCCTTCAACGACAAATAAACGTAATGAATAACAAAAGTGATGACAAATCATGATCCAATACGCTCGAATGCCTAAATTTTACCGTCAATAATGGTAATGGCACAATGCCTTTACGGTTAATTGTTGATTATGCTTGATTGTCATTCATGGCACTGACGAATAGCCAAGTGCTATAGCAACAAAAAACTGGCCACAGTGAGCCAGTTTTTATATCAAAACCTAAGATTAAAGGCTAGCAGTTATAGCTGTAGCTCGCTGATATCTGCCACAGTCAAGAACAAGGCGCGTACCTGCTTGAGCAAGGCCAAGCGGTTATTTTTGAGCGCCGCATCGTCGCTGTTGACCATCACATTATCAAAGAACTGTGTCAATGGCTCATCTAAGCTTGCCAGCGTTTGCAATACTTGCGTATAGTCCGCTTGCTCAAGCAATGGCTGTACCACTGTCTGTGCTTGCTGCACATTTGCATATAAATTTTGCTCAGCAGTCTCAGATAGTAGCGTCTCATCAACCATATCAGCAACATCAACTTCTGACTTGGCCAATATATTGGCAACACGTTTGTTTGAATCAGCCAACATCGATGCTTGCGACAGCTCGCTAAATGCTTGCACCGCACGAATACGCTGATCAAAATCAAGCGGCATATGCGGGTTAATCGCTTGCACTGCCTGAATCGTATCAACGCTGACACCTTGCTCGGTATACATCGCACGATAGCGCGAGTTTAGGAATGCCATGACTTGGGTGAAAGTATCGCCCATTTTGGCAATCTTGCTACCTTCAGCATCGCTATAGCCTTTAATCGCTTGCTCAACGAGCGCTACCAAATTAACCGGCAACTGCTTTTCGATCAAAATACGTAAGATACCAATAGCAGAACGACGTAAGCTAAACGGATCCTTTGAACCTGTCGGTGCTTGGTCAATCGCAAAAATACCCACCAATGTGTCCAAACGGTCAGCCAATGCTAGGCAAATACCAATCGGTGTTTGTGGTAGCACATCGCCACTGAACTTAGGCAGATACTGCTCTTCTAAACTAGCGGCGACCGCTTCAGGCTCATCATTTAGACGCGCATAATACGTGCCTGCGATACCTTGCAATTCAGGGTATTCGCCGACAAGCGAGCTGGCCAAATCTGCTTTGGATAAAATACCCGCACGTACGGTGTCATCGACGTTGATATCGTGGCCTTGCTGCTGCATTAGGGTAGCAATAAACGCGGCAAGCTTAGCAATACGCTCAGACTTCTCCCAAATCGTACCCAATTTGTCTTGGAATACACGAGTTTTTAGGCTCTCTGTGAGTGCAAATAACGGCTGCTTTTGATCTTGTAAGAAGAAAAACTCGGCATCAGCCAAACGTGGACGCACAACTTTTGCATTACCTTCAATAATCTGGTTAGGATCTTTTGATTCAATATTGGTAATAAAAATGAAATACGGCTGCAGCTTGCCAGTCTTATCCGTTAAGCAGAAATACTTTTGATCCGCTTGCATTGTCGAGATAAGCGCTTCCTGCGGTACTTGTAAAAAGCGTGCTTCGAAGCTTGCTCTTAGTGCAATTGGGAAATCGACCAATGCGGTGACTTCGTCTAATAAATCTTGCGGTACGATGGCATCAGAATTGACTTCATCTGCCAAAGCTTTTACTTGGTTTTTGATCAGCATTTGACGCTTATCAAAATCTGCCACTACTTTTAGACCACTTAGTAATTCTTCATAATCATTAGCATGAGCAATATTGTGATAATCAGGGCTGTGGAAGCGATGACCACGTGTTTGCGTACCAGTCTGATGTCCTTGGATAGTGGCATCAATGACAGTATCATTTTGCATCAATACTACCCACTGGACGGGACGCACAAACTCGTTGCGGCTAGCGCCTGAGCGCATACGCTTAGCAATTGGCAAATTATCTAGCGCGGTTTGGAAAATAGCAGGCAGTAGCTCAGTGGTCGCTTGACCACGGATAGTCTGCTCAAAACCGACATAGTCACCTTTATCGGTATTAATCGTCGTTAGCTCGCTGGCTTCAATACCCAAACCTTTGGCAAAACCCATGGCCGCACGTGTTGGATTGCCCTCTGCATCGAACGCCGCTTTAATCGCTGGTCCGCGTTTTTGCTCAGTACGATCAGGCTGCTTATCGCTAATACCTTGAATCTGAATTGCCAAACGGCGCGGAGCAGCAAAGGCTTTGATACTATCAAAGGTAATATCTGCTGCCATCAATTGCTCAGTGACACTGGCTTGCAGCGCATCACGTAGTGGTTTTAGGCTCTTTGGAGGTAGCTCTTCACACCCCAGTTCAAATAGAATAGTACTCATGGGATGCTCCTATTTATCGTTAGTAGATTGGTTAGTGTCAGTAGTTTCTTTTGCTACGCCATCTGCTGCTAAGCTGTCTGCTGCCACGTCTTCTTTTGGCAAATATTTATCAAGCGCAGCTTGGCGATGTTCTTCATCAGCCAATGGGAAGCCCAATTTGGCACGAGCTTCGACATAACCAAAAGCAACCTTACGAGCAAGTGTACGCACACGTAGGATAAAACGCTGACGCTCAGTCACTGAAATAGCGCCGCGTGCATCAAGCAAGTTAAACGCATGAGATGCTTTTAATACCATCTCATACGCTGGCAATGGCAATCCTGCATCGACCAATTTGTCGGCTTGTTGCTCATAAAAATCAAACATCTCGCCCATCATCGGTACATCAGCGTGCTCAAAGTTGTAGGTAGACTGCTCGACTTCGTTTTGATGAAAAACATCGCCATAAGTCACACGACCAAACTCACCATCTGCCCAGACCAAATCATAAACGCTATCAACGCCCTGTACATACATGGCCAAGCGCTCAAGTCCGTAAGTGATTTCGCCAGTGACTGGGAAACACTCGATACCACCGACTTGCTGGAAGTAGGTGAACTGCGTGACTTCCATACCGTTTAGCCAAATCTCCCAACCAAGTCCCCACGCACCAAGCGTTGGCGATTCCCAGTTGTCTTCTACAAAGCGCACATCATGCACCAATGGATCAATACCAATGGCTCGTAGTGAGTCCAAATACAGCTCTTGGATGTTCGGTGGGTTTGGCTTTAGCACGACTTGGAACTGATAATAATGCTGCAGGCGGTTCGGGTTATCACCATAGCGCCCGTCAGTAGGACGACGTGATGGCTGTACATAGGCCGCATTCCAGCGCTCAGGACCTAATGAGCGCAAAAACGTCGCGGTATGAAAAGTACCTGCACCGACTTCCATGTCGTAGGGCTGCAATACAACGCAGCCTTTATCGGCCCAATAATTTTGCAAAGTTAAGATTAAATCTTGAAAAGTCATCGGTTGAGAGTCTTTATCTTGTGTCATCGGGGTTATCGCTTGGGATGTCATAGTTTCGGTTTTCATAGTAAAGCCACTGTGAAATGAGTATTATTAAATAAATCTCTGATAGCGCTCGCGCGACCTATTCGGCAACGACTCTATCTGCCTGCTCACCTTACTAAAAATTGACTATTTTATCCATATTTACATCAACTAAATTTGCATAGTGGGCACAAAACCTCAGTTGTATAGCGTATTTTTAGGCAAATCATTATGGAAGTCGCACTAATACAATAAATAAAAAAATACCCAAATGCGCTAGCATTCGGGCAGGAGGAAAATTGTATCTTGGGCATCCTGATTGATCAGGCTTTTTATTTTTTGGAGTTCTACTGTTTTTAGCAACTACGTCTAACTTAAACTTAACTCTTTAACTGGTTCAGAAAACCTAATTTTAAAAAAGCTAATTTTAAAAATAACTATCAGGCTCCTATTATTGATAAGACTGACTATTGGCTTTTGGCATAATTATCCATAGGATGATATAAATCAAAATGCCTGGTACTGCTGCGCTTAACGATGAGATAATGACGAATAATACTCTCACCCATGTTGGCGACCAACCAGCATATTCTGCAATGCCACCCATCACACCTGCTATCATGCGATTGTTTGGTGAGCGATGTAATTTTGCTAACTTAGCCAAATCAAATACCTCTCTATTTTCTATTCTTGTTTATTTTTTTATTCTATTTTTCTGATTTTTTTACGTATTTAGCTAAAACATTATCTTGCTTTGCTAACTTACGAATCAGTATATCAATAATTCAGGATTTATCTGTTGAAGGTATAGCAGTACTTTGTGAGTTTATGCTACTCAAGCTTACCCTAACCTGTCATAACACCATGCAAGCCCCTGATTTTAAATAGTTATTTCAAAATGTTTCAAAACCGCTTTTGTTGCTATAACCTTGCAATCTCGCTTCACGTATCTTGTTATTTTTAATTTAATCAAAGAGATAAGCTTGCTTTATAACGCTAAAATCGAGTCAAATCTTTGATAGTCTGAATAATCTTTTAACTGACCAAGTTTACTCGATTAAAAGAACCCTCAATTAAAAAACCTGCGATTCCGTGTACGTGCGATATACCTTATTTTTACAATAACCCACCTGCAAATCATCCAAAACCTTTATACCATGCTGATAAGCAACTTGGGTTTTCAAATACTCTATTATGAAAGCTAGGAGGCTGCCTAACTATTAGATAAAAATACCTTTATGAAGAATATTAGAAATATGAAACGTGGTTAGTGTTACGGGTCTTAATAGATTTCTGATTTGGATCTTGATAGATGTCTAGTTTGGACTATCTAACTTAGACCGCATTAAACGTATTTTTTGGAATAGACATGGGACACTGAGATTAAAATAAAAAAATAATAAGGATAATTATGTACGACACTGGATTGATGATTGGACATTTCGAGCCGCTGCATTTAGGGCAGATGCGTAGTATATTGGATGCAGCAGGACCAGCCAAAACCTTACATATCGTTATTATGGCACATCCATCGCCGCATCCTGATTTCACCATCACCTTACAAGACAAAGCGCGTTGGCTACAGATGGCCTGTGCCGACTTGCCATTTATCCATATTCATACTACTCATGAGATCGAGTTACCGCTGCACGAACACCTGTATAGTGCCAGTGACGATGTCAGTATCGATGTCACTGCTAGTAATGCCAAATTACAACGTTTGATGGATGCCTTATCACTATCAACAGAGACTGTATTGTTTATGGCGGAAAACCATCCACTCACTCGCAATGACATACAAGAGCAGCTGCTTTTGCCAGTCGTTACTACGCCGCTACAGCCGGAATTTGACTCTTATGCGATTGCGCGTGATCCAGTCGCCCATTGGTCAGCACTTCATCCGCAAGCGCGCGTCGACTATACCAAGACTGTCGCTATCGTCGGCGGTGAAAGCTCAGGCAAGACAACGCTGGTACATAAGCTGGCCAATTATTATGGTGCTAGCTTTGCCTTAGAAATGGGGCGTCTGTATGTCGGTACAGATTTGGGTGGTAGCGAGGTTGGATTACAGTACAGTGATTATGGCCCGATTTGTCTTGATCATGCTCAAGCAATCCGAGAAGCCAAAGCCAATGCAACTGCCCCTATCACCATCGTTGATACTGACTTTGTCACTACGCAAGCATTTTGCGAAGAGTATGAGGGTCGCACACATCCTTTTGTGGCTGCTTGTATTGATGAGTTTCGTGTAGACCATACCATCATGCTAGACAACAATACGCCATGGGTTGATGATGGTATGCGATCTTTGGGTACACCCGAAGCGCGTGGACGCTTTGAGCAGCGTTTGATAGATATTTTTGCGCGTCACGATATTACGCCGCATATGATTGACCAGCCTGACTATGACGCTCGCTACAAGCAAGCATTATTATTGATTGATCAATATATCTATGGCAAAAAATCATAACGTGCACTGAGCATATTTATAATAATTTATTCAATTAGCACATGTTATTTAACTAGCACACTTTATTTAACTAATACATGACAGTTAGCACTATATTGATATCAGTATTTACTTTAGGGGAAAAGCGATGCGTATTCAGCTATTGGACAACATCACCGGAAAATGGGCGATGCAATGGATTATCATTTGGTTTATTTGCGGTGTCATTGCCTTATCCGCAGGTTTTTGGCTCACGACAGACCATACCACGCTTGACTGGTTTTACTTAGCAGTCTCATTCATTGGTTTGGTTTGCGTGGTCTCGCTATCATTTCGCAAAAACGTCATGGGCAATGGCTTTGGTATGGGGGCAACGGCTGGCGAAGTCATTGTGCAGGCAACGTCTGGCGCAGTTGGTTTGATGCTTGCTCCACTATTTAACTTTTTTACCCATGTTTACGGTATCTTTTATTGGTCGAAGCACACCGATCCTGATGGCGACATGATACCCAAATCAGCGAGTAAAGCTGTCTGGTTAATCACCGCGGCATTTATTATCATTGGTCTTGCCCTTTTTCCCACGATAAATGATTTGCTAGCAAGCTACGGCTATGCGGTCGTAGAGGATGATAGTAGTCTTTTTTTGGGATTTATCTCTTTCTTTTGGATTAATGTGATTGCCTTTGTGCTTTCTATTACCGCTCAGGCAGCTATGATTCTGCGTTATTCATTTAATTGGTGGTTGTGGATTATCGTCAACTTCGTCTGGCTCATTGTGAATCTGATGTCTGGTAACTATATCTTTGCTATTCAGACTATGGTGTATCAAGTAAACGCCTTTATCGGCCTGTATGAATGGCATCGCAGCGAGCAGGGATAATGCGTCTCTTATAGAAAAACCCCCTGGGAGTTTGAATAAACCCTTACTGATATAGCATCAATAGTACGAGTAAACTTGACTGTGCCGTCTATCAGATAACATGGTAGACAGGCGCAATTAGTGCTACAACTGATATTAACAATCATCTTCGCATTTAGCTTAGTAGCGAGTCCATTAGCTAGTATGAGTTACTCATCTTATTTACTAACAGGCAGGTTAGTATGTCTCGTCAACCAAAAATGTCCAAACGTACGCTAGAGCAATGGCTTAGTGAGTACTCGGTCAGTCACCAGAACTTGGTCAATAAAAAAATCCATTGGCTATGTGTGCCAACGATCTTTATCAGCCTGTTAGGTATGGGTATGTCGCTATCTGTGTGGTTTACTTTGGTACTAAGCGCATTAGTATTACTATTTTATATGCGTTTATCTACGCCACTATTTTTAGCGATGGGGATGTTTATTCTTATTTGTCTATCAGTGATGGCAGCGATGCCATGGGGCTTTAAAGCGTGGGCAGCGGTATTTGTCGTTGCATGGATTGGCCAGTTCATAGGGCATAAAATCGAAGGCAAAAAGCCTTCTTTCTTTAAAGATTTGCAGTTTTTGTTAATTGGTCCAGCATGGGTCGCCAACAGTTTGATGCAACGTAAATAATCATTAAATTGTCGCATCAGTTCTGCAAACATCCAGTGTAGCTGTACTGTCTTTAATATTTATTATTCATAAAAAAACGCCACCCGATGATTGGGTGACGTTTTTTACGTGCTCTGTAGTTTATTTAGCAAACTTCCTAAGCAAGGCCATAGGTTGTCTATTCTCAAACAACAACATTAAGCACCAAATACTTTCATACGCTCATCAAGTGGCTTGAATTCTTTGTCGCCTGCTGGCTGCTCAATCTTACCAAATACCATTTGCGCTTTTAGTTCCCAATCTGCATCGATGTTCCAAGTGCTGGCGACTTTCTGGTCGATTATTGGGTTATAGTGCTGCAAGTTCGCACCGACATCAATGCTTGCTAGCGCCGTCCAGATGACGTATTGATGCATTGCGTTGGTCTGAGTTGCCCAAATTGGGAAATTATCAGCATATAAAGGCGCCGCTTCTTGCATGCCTCTCACCACTGCTTTATCTTCAAAGAACAATACCGTACCAGCACCCGCTCTAAAGCCAGCAATTTTGTCTTTAGTAGATTTAAACGCTTCTTCATCACCGACGATTGCACGTAGTACATCTTCAGTCATATCCCATAGTTTGTGATGATCATCGCCGAATAACACAACGACACGCGTTGATTGCGAGTTAAATGATGATGGTGTATGCAATACAGCATGCTCAACTACTTTTACGACTTCATCGTTAGATACTGGCAACTGGTCGCTTAGTGCATAGATAGAACGGCGTTTCTCTGCAAGCTGCTGTAGTGTTGTTAAATCTGACATAGTGTTTCTCCATGTTGTTAGTAAAATAGTTATTAATAAAAATAATTTTTAGCGTTAATGGTTATTGATATAAATGCTTTAATTGATAAAGAGCTTTGTTCTTGACTACATAAATAGCGGTACTTCCATCACTAGCACACGGCTAGCTACTGTTGCGTCCATCATAAAGCTCTGAATATCCCAAATGCAAAGGCCGTCACGAGTAGACAGGACCTTATCATTTATCACGACTTCACCGCTGAGGACAAATACGTAGACACCGTTGTTAGGATTATTTAACTGGTAAGTTTGCGATACATCTTCGTCAAAACCACCCATGCTAAACCAAGCATCTTGATGAATCCAAACCCCTGCATCATCGGCATTAGGTGATAGCACTTGGCTAAACTCGTTAGGTCGCATGATATCGCCCATATGCACTTGCTGATAACGCGGTGCGACATCCATTTTGTTTGGTATCACCCAAATTTGCAAAAACCTCACAGCTTCTGCATTGTCACCATTCATTTCACTATGGGTAATGCCTGTACCCGCTGACATCACTTGAATTTCGCCAGTTTCTATGACGCCCTCGTTACCGATACTATCGCCATGAGCGAGCTTGCCGGATAGAGGAATACTGATAATCTCCATGTTACGGTGCGAGTGTTTGCCAAACCCTTGACCGCCAATGACAAAATCATCATTAATAACGCGTAAGGCACCAAACCCCACACGCTCAGGATTATGATAATTGGCAAAGCTAAAGGTATGCCTGCTTTTAAGCCAGCCATGATTGGCATCGCCACGTGAGTCCGCTGCATGATAGATTGTTTTCATAATTCGTCCTTAGCTATCAACAGATTAATCCTCTATATACTTATTATCGATTAATCTATTTAAACAATGGGCTTATTATAATTATTAATTCTACATAGATAAACAACACTAAATGCAATTAACTATTCTTTTTTATAGAACAATCAGAGCGGTTTTAACGTAATACAGATTTTTTACATATATTAGCACAGATAACTTTATATAGATTACTTTAAGTTATGCTTATATAAAAACTGTCTGCTGTTGAAATATTCTGTGAAAATGTTCATGACTGTTTTTATTTAAAAGTACCCATTCATGATTGTTCTTCGTAAGCGTATAAGAGGTAGATCAGTTACTGATTGTTTATCGCTTATTGTCTATTGAGTAAGCACCCGCACCATGAGCAAAAATCATCAAAAACCCACCTGCGATCGAAATGTTTTTCATAAATGAGATCATCTGTGATTCATCAACCCAGAACTGATGAAAAAGAATAGCTGACACGATGCTAAACCCAGCGAACAAGAAAGCGATTGGGCGAGCTTTATAACCTAGCAAGATAGCGATACCACCTAGTACCTCAAACGCGATTACCAATGGTAGCAACATACCAGGCACACCTACTGACTCCATATAGCCTTGAGTAGTCGCATAATCTGTGATTTTACCAATGCCTGCAAAGATGAAAATGATTGATAATAATAGACGACCGAGCGGTGCGCTAAATTGCTGTAACTTGTCCATAATGATACTCCAAAAGTGTGTTTAATCATGTCTCTAAGTAGAGAATAGCGCGATTATAGGCGTTGACTAGCATGGGATAAGCAGCAATAATCACAAATATAAGTTCTTGGTGTAAGAACAATCATGAGGCATCGATAATGGGTCAATTAGAAGACATGGCGATGTTTGTACGCATTGTTGAGGCAGGTAGTATTACCAAGGCTGCTGAGCAGTTAAATATTGCAAAATCAGCCGTCAGTCGCCGACTTAAAGAATTGGAAGAGCGTTTAGGCAGTCAATTAATTAGCCGTACTACCCGCCAATCTAAATTGACGCAAGCTGGTGAGCAATATTATCAGCAAGTGAATAATATCTTGCGTGCGGTTGACGCTGTCAATGAGCATGCTACTGACGCTCCTATGCGTATTGAAGGTACGCTAAAAATGACAGCGCCGTTGTCCTTTGGACTCATGCATCTGAACGATGTGATTGATAAATACGCCAATAAACATCCCAATCTGAGATTTGATCTGGATTTTTCTGACCGACGTATCGATTTGATTGAAGAAGGCTATGAGTTGGCCATTCGAATCGGAGAGCTAGAAGATTCTAGCTATCAAGCAAAAAAGTTGGCATTGATTCGTTGTGTGATTTGCGCCAGTCCTGATTATTTGGCAAGAATGGGCATGCCTGAGACGCTAGACGATTTAGACAACCATGCACTTTTGCAATACAGTCTCGGTCAAACCAATAGTATAAACTTGGTGGATACTGAAGGCAGAAGTCATCATCGTACGATAGATGCCAAAATCAAAGCCACCAATGGTGAGTTCTTAGTAGATTTGGCAGTCAAAGGACATGGAATTACCTTTGTGCCGACTTTTATTGCTTATAAAAAACTGGCGCTTGGCGAGCTGGTACCTGTTTTCCAACACTATCAATTGCCAACCCTAACTGCTTATGCTGTTTATCCAAAGAATCGTTTTTTGTCGCAGCGTTGTCGTTACTTGATTGATTTTATTGCAGAGCAATTCGGTGACAATCCGTACTGGGATCAGTATTAGTCAATATTCTTATTATCCATAACGATATCAATTGCTATTGATTTTGGGTCGCCGTCCCCTCTTTAACCCGACTAATCGTCAGCCCCGTAAACCCGAATAGCAGCGTCAATAGCAATGACAAATAACAGAAGAACGCATAAGGTAGATAATCTAATACCGGTACCCCTAACGCCTGACTGATAAATACCCCGCACACACTCCAAGGCACCAATGGATTAATCACCGTTCCTGCATCCTCAATCGTCCGAGATAAATTCTTAGGATGCAGATGTAAGCGCTCAAACGTTGACCGAAATGCCGTACCTGATAATAGAATACTCAAATACTGCTCACCGATTAACACGTTAATGCTCAATGCCGACATCGCTGCCGCAAAGATAGCTCGGCCTGATGTCGTCAATGTATCTTTAATACCAGATAGCAGTGCAGGCAAAATCCCTAGTGCCGTTAATAGACCACCTAAGCTTAATGCCAGTATCACAATCGCCTGAGTAAAGAACATACTCTGTACACCGCCACGCGACAGCATACCACCTACCTCACCCAGCTCTAATGACTCAGCAGGAGCATACCCTGCAAACAGATACCCACCCAATTGTCCAAAGCTTGGTGAGCTGTGTACGTAAGTAATAATAAGTGCCACTGCTATGGTACAGATAATTGTATAAATCGCATTGACCCGAAACAGCGCCAATCCAACCAATATCACAAAGGGTAATACCGAATACCCATGTACCAACCCACTATCTATCAGCTGACCTTGCAATATCGTCACTTGACTCAGATCAGCACTGGTCGTCTGTCCTGAGAACATCCAAAACAAGATAACCGTCATTATCCATGCAGGTACGGTCGTATACATCATATTGCGAATATGCTCAAACAGATCGATACCGACTACTGAAGACGCAATCGTACAAGTATCAGACAAGGGCGACATCTTATCACCGAAGAACGCCCCTGACACCACTGCCCCTGCTGCTATCGCCACATTGGCATCAAACGCATTACTCATACCAATAAACGCCACGCCCAAAGTCGCTGCAGTCGTCAAACTACTACCTAGAGCAATACCAATAATAGAGGTTAAGATAAAGGCAGAGATATAGTAATATTCAGGTGAGATCAGCTGAAAGCCTACATACATAAGCGTAGGTATAGCACCTGATATCATCAAAGCCGCCACCATCAGTCCAATAAAGAAGAACAAATAGATGGCACCAATACCACGCATGACACCTGAGGCCATTTGCGCTTGCATGTCATCAAAGCTGAGCCCTTTATACATACCGATAGCCAGTAGCACACAGATAGCCAAGATAAGAGACAGATGAGGCACCCAGCCAAAGCCGATCATGGTGATACCCATGATACCGATGACGATGGCGGATATGATAAAGGCGAGCTTGGCACTGATTAATGTAAGGGGTTTTGGCGGCATTGGATACCCTTAATGTTGCTATAGGTTTAGTTTGCTCAGGTATTCGGGGGTGCGCATCTGTTTTTCAATACTGAATGTTGATAACCTCTGTCCTACTTATAGGTAGCTTTAGTTTTTGCTTTCTATGTTTTCGCCATTAGCGGACTTAGAACAGATTTTACACATAAAAAAAAGCCTCACTGTGAAGTGAGGCTTTTTGCGCTTTTTCAAGCCATATTTGGAGCGGGAAAAGAGATTCGAACTCTCGACCCCAACCTTGGCAAGGTTATGCTCTACCACTGAGCTATTCCCGCTTAGTATCAATTCGTAGCGTTGTTAACAACTACTCCGTCTCGATAGGCTGGCTATTTTAGCAAATATTCTGTGGGTGTCAACACCTTTTTTAGAATTTATTTCTAATATTTTTAGCCAAATGCCCTTTTTATCGGATAAATCAACATAAGCAATTGATTTAAAAAAAGGAATTAATTTTAGCTAAATGAAAAATATTTCACATTAATTATAGAAATTTAAGTCTGAGCTTTACTTCCCTTAGCTTTATAACGGTCATAAGACAATCGATAAAGGAAAAACTCACTATTTTCACTCTAATAAAAAGATATCGCACTTACAATCATACGCTTTATTGTTACTTTTCCTATCTTGGTTTTAGGTGGTTAACATTATTATACTTATGTCCAATGGCAGTTAAGGTAAACTTTTACTGTTTAAACGGATAAATGAGCACTACTAAAAGATCAATAAACACGGCTCCCATATCTGCTGCACTATTCTTTAACTTGTTTGACTTTATGTTTTTCCATCTTATAGAGAGAATATTTTTATGAAAAAGTTATTAACCACGACAGTGATGGCCGCTTCGTTGTCAGCACTGACTTTAACTGGTTGTACCAGCACTACCAATTCTGGCGCAATTGGTGTTGATCGTCAGCAGTTGCTATTAGTGTCTAGTGAGCAAGTATTGGCACTATCTGCTCAAAGCTATGCCAAAACAATACAAGACGCAAAATCAAAAGGTGTACTAGATACCAATACCGCTCAGCTAAACCGCTTGAAAAATATTGCGAACCGTCTAGTCGGTCAAGTTGGTGTCTACCGCGCAGATGCAGCCAAGTGGCAATGGGAAGTACACACCATCAAGTCTAACGATCTAAATGCATTTGTGGTGCCGGGTGGTAAGATTATGTTTTATTCAGGCATCATCGATCGTCTGAACCTCACTGATGATGAGATTGCTGCCATCATGGGTCATGAAATATCTCATGCATTACGTGAGCATTCACGTGAGCGTCTATCACGCGAGTATGCAACCCAAACTGGTATCGGTCTGGCTGCCAGTATATTTGGCCTATCACAAGGACAGGCTGAGTTAGCAGGGACTGCTGGTAATTTAGGCTTGAGCCTACCCCACAGTCGCACTCAGGAAAGCGAAGCCGATCAGATCGGTCTTGAGCTGATGGCACGTGCAGGTTATAACCCTCAGGCGGCTGTTACACTGTGGCAAAAAATGCAAAAAGCCAGCCAAGGTGAGCCACCACAATTCCTCAGCACTCACCCAACGAGCAGCAGCCGTATCGCAGAGTTACAGTCATTGATGCCAAAAGTTACGCCTCTATATCAACAGTCGCGTCGCTAATAAGTAGAGAATTAGTTACTCCTACGTTTTAGCAATACGTGTTTAGATATCATAGAAGCAAAGTACAGCCAAAGCGTTGTGCTTTGCTTTTTTAGTTATAGCCAGACATACCAGGTTTTATAATTGACAAGTATTGCAGTTGATAAGCATTGCAGTTGATAAGCATTGCAATTGATAAGCACTGTAATCAGCAGGGTTTGCAATTGGTCCAATTTGGCAATCGCACGCTATCCCACTTATTGTGTCTGTTATAATGTCGATAAATATTATTTGCAGATTGCTCAATCAAATTGCGCAAAACACACTGAAGGATTGTTATGAGTACCACACCTACTACACCTACTGCCGACGCACTTCATGCCGAATTACAGGCGCTTGCGCCGCAGCATATCGAACTGATTAATGAGTCAATGTCTCATGCCGGTTACTTTGAAGGTAAAGAAAGCCACTTTAAGCTCACTATCGTTAGCGATGCATTTGACGGCAAAAGACTGGTCGGGCGTCATCAGCTGATATACGGCTTAGTCACGCCTTTACTCACTTCACAAGGCGGCCAAGTACATGCTCTCGCTATCCATGCCTATACTCCGACAGAATGGCAAGGTCAAAGCCCTGCGAGTCCATTATGTGCCGGTCAAAACAAATAGCCGATTATGTTTGCATCGCAACTACATATTTTAAATTAGCCTATACACTGCAGTTTTAGAGGGAGCAATATTCAATGAAACATCTACATATGCTGATGGCAGCGCTGACTGTTGTGCTATTTTTATATCAAAGTTACTTAGTACTCAGCGCAGACCGCCGCGCACCACGTGTGGTCAAAATAGCCACGCATATTATCTATGCCCTGCTTATCCTGTCAGGTGCAATGATGCTAATGCAATTGATGGGTGCCAACGCTCCTGTACAGTGGGTGTTTGCCAAAATTATCTTACTTATCGCGGCTATTAGCTCAAGTATCAAAGCGTTTAAGGTTGATGCGACACCTGTGCAAAGAAAAACAGGTATTCTTATCGCTGCCGTTGCCTATATCGGGATCGTCATACTTGCCTTTGCCAAGCCAGCAAACTTATTTTAATAGGCGATTTTTTGTTTTAAGAAATAACCGTTTTAGAAAGCTATCGATATTTTGATGACATGATGCGAAAATTTTTCATCATCGATGGATTTTCAATATCTTAGTTGCGCTATTTTTGCTATCTTAAATAGATATAAATACAATCACTTAGCCTACTGGAGCCATTATGAAAACGTTTACGACAGCGACACTACTAGCTGGCATTTTTGCGCTCTCAGGCTGTGCCTCTACTGGTAACATCACCCCGCAATATGTACCGCCAAGTACTTATCAAAATTATAATTGCCAAGCACTTGGCCAAGAGTACACTCGCGTCAACCGCTATGTCGAAGCGGCTCGCAATGAGCAATCTACCCTATCGGCATCAGGCGTCGGTGTTGGTGTCTCTGCCGGACGCTGGGGTATCTCGCCGAATATCAGCTTTGGTCTAGGCAAGAGCAACAATACCAAAGCACGCGATGCAAAATTATCGCGTCTCTATGGTGAGCGTGATGCAATTGTCCAGTCGGCGCGCATTCAGCGTTGTAGCTTTGCCAATGGTATCAAGATTTATGGTGAATAAGCTTAAGCAAGTGCAAGGCTCTCTGAACGACTAAGATAGTGTATGACACCGTAAAATAGTACATGGCATAGCAAAAAAGCCAATATGCAGATCGCATATTGGCTTTTTTATTGCTACGGTTTTTATAAGAAAACATAAGTATTTGGATAAATGGCTTGGATGATAAGCAGTCTTATCTGGCTCATATTACGACTGCAAGCTTTGCACCCACTGGATGATTTGATGACTTGGTAGCGCGCCTGATTGTCGAGCGACTTCCTTACCATTTCTAAAAGCAACCATCGTTGGTAAGCTGCGAATATTGTAAGGCGCGGCTGCCTGCTCGTATTTATCCGTTTGAACTTTAACAAAGACCACCTGTGGCAATTGACTAGCAGCGCTCTTGAACTCTGGCGCCATCATAATACAAGGCTGACACCAGCTCGCCCAAAAATCCACGATAGTCAGCACATCGTTCTTTTGGATAACCTTATTGGCTGTTTGCGCATTTAGCTCATGCGGACTGGCAGTCAATAATGGCTGACCACATTTACCGCATTTTGGCGCAGCGCTCAATCGTGCAGCAGGTACACGGTTGGTTGCTCGGCAATGTGGGCATACTAGATGAAAACTTTGCTCACTCATTATTTAATTCCTATTCTAATTATTTTGTTATTTCAAATACTGTTCATGAACCATTTTATATAAAAGCTAGTTACGTTGATTGATTACATGAATAATTTTAGCATAGTTAATTATGCTCATCTTTTATGCCAATTGCTGTGCCACACCGCTATACACATAGCTCATTGGTCTTGGGCCGGGCAAATACGCTTCGCTCAATTCATCAATAGCAAAACCACCTTCTCTAATAAGCGCCGGAATATCGCGATTTAAATGACAGCCACCTGCTATAGGTTTCCAGAAAGGCGTCAATCGATGCTGCCAACGCTCAACAGAAGAGTCTGGTGCCAGTCCATGCTCACAAAATAGTAAGCGACCGCTAGGTTTTAGCACGCGCGCCATTTCTCGGAGCGCGGCTACTGGGTCATCAATACTGCACAAAGTAAAAGTCATTACAATCGTATCAAATTGATCTGCATCAGCATGAATACCTTGTAAATCGACGGCTATCACTTCAACCGGAATGCCAATGTCAGCTGCACGCTCACGAGCCAGCGACTGCATCTGAGCCGCTGGATCCACACCGATAATAGAAGAGACTTCATTAGCATCATAAAACTGCAAATTCAAACCGCTGCCAATGCCAATCTCCAACACGTTACCGAGCGCTTGCGGAACAATTTTAGAACGTGCTTTCATTACATTGCCCGTACTACAGGCAATATCTATCATCTTTGGCAACACATAGCGCTCGTAAGGGTTCATATACCACTCATCACTATATTCAACGTTATCTTTAGTCTATTACTGATTGCACAAAAATACAGTAAATAAATACGCTTACGACTGACGCTTGCACGTATTGATACCGAGTATCGAATAAAGCGCGCATGAGCGGAATAAACCAGTAAACAGAGGAATTAAGCCAACGATACCCCATAGGCTTTGATAATAAAAACCTAAGGCAATGATTATGAGACCAGCCACAACACGTAATGTTCTATCGGCACGACCTACATTAACTTTCATAATAAATTCCTTGAAATGATAAAAGCGATAATATTTGAGATCAAATCCTATCAAGTTAATGACTATTGACTCATAGTTGATTGATCATAGTTTTGCCTTTTCTGTAGCAGCTTGACTACAAAGCGTTAATAGGTACTTTCAAATAACGCGTACCATTATCTTCTGTTTCTGGAAAGCGTCCGGCATCGATATTGATTTGTACAGCGGGAATGATAAGGCGAGGCATATCTAGAGTCGAATCACGGCGCTCACGCATCTGCACAAACTCTGCTTCGTTTATACTGTCTTTGACATGGATGTTTTCTAGTTTTTGTGCGGCTACTGTCGTCGTTGGGCAGTGCTGACGACCTTTGCTCGGATAATCATGACACAGATACATGATGGTATCTTCAGGAAGTGCTAGCAGCTTCTGAATAGACTGATAAAGCGTTTTGGCATCGCCACCAGGGAAATCACAGCGCGCTGTACCGACATCAGGCGCAAACAACGTATCTCCAACGAATACCACTGTTTTCTCATTATCAGCGGCTAGATAGGCCATATCGGCACGTGTATGACCAGGTACATACATCGCAGTGATAGTAATATTGCCAAGCTCTAAGGTCTCGCCTTCATCTGTTAAAATATCAAACTGGCTGGCATCAGTGCGGAAACTAGTGTCAAAATTAAAAATTTGCTTAAAGATTTTTTGTACTTCGGTGATATGCTGACCGATGACTAATTGTCCGCCAAGGCTTTCTTTTACATGGATGGCCGCTGATAAATGATCTGCATGCGCATGGGTCTCGATAATATACTTGAGCGTCCAATCCTGCTCACGTACAAACTCAATCACTTCATCGACACTGCTGGTATTGGTTCGGCCTGACTTAGCATCGAAGTTCAATACAGGATCGACAATGGCGCATAATTTTTGCTCAGTATCAGCAAGTACGTGGGTATAGGTTTCTGTATCGTTATCTAAAAAAGAATGAACTTGCATGGCGGCCTCTTCAATTATTTATACATAAGTTATTTATACATATTTTGGTTATAGGAATTTTTATCTTTAATTAACCCTTAAGTATGATATTCAGTCGTATATAATGCGTTCCTACAACTTATCTGATGCCACCAATATAACAACCACTATACAATTTATCAATTTATATAATGTAATTAATGATAACTTGCTATGTGGCGTGATATCATTGATAATCAACTATATATTGTTCAAAACATCATGGCATTTGTTACCATCTAATGTAAGGAATTTGTTCTGACTACTTCTATTTCAGCCGAAGGTACACCTACTCGCAGTACCACTGACGATGGGTCATCTGATACTGCAGATTTAGTACCTGCCGATCTTGCCAAGCAAATGCAGCAAGCATCGCTACAAGCCAGCCAACTACTAAAGTCGTTATCGCACCCCGATCGCCTACTTCTTCTCTGTCAATTGACCCAAGGTGAATATTGCGTCGGTGAGCTGGAAGACTTGGTCGGGGTTGGGCAGCCGAGCTTATCGCAGCAATTGGGTATATTGCGTAAAGACGAGCTGGTCGCCACACGCCGCGAAGGTAAGCAAATTTACTATAGTATCGCAAGCGAGGATGCCCTAGCTGTACTCGATCTACTGTATCAACGTTTTTGTGCCAAAGCAGAATAACGCCGCCCTCGCCTAATTATTTGTACTATCTACTGTGGTGATTGATATGTCCTCTATCGTCGCTCGTCTGATTCCAGCTTGGCTGCGCCAATACCAGCTTACAGCGTTACCGACCGATCTTGTCGCAGGGCTTGTGGTGGGCGTATTGGTCATACCGCAGAGCTTAGGCTATGCCGTACTTGCAGGATTACCGCCTGTGTATGGGCTGTATGCAGCGATCGTACCTGTCCTCGTTTATGCGTGGCTCGGCTCTAGCAATGTACAAGCTGTAGGGCCGGTTGCTATTACCGCCATCATGACCGCCAGTGGCCTACTGCCTTATGCTGAGCAAGGTACTGAACAATATGCACTGATGGCCAGCTTATTAGCACTGATGGTAGGTGCACTGCTGTGGATAGCAGGCAGATTAAAACTTGGCTGGATCATGCAGTTTATTAGTCGCGGCGTGTCCGCAGGCTTTGTAAGCGGTGCAGCGGTCCTTATATTTGTCAGTCAGCTCAAATATCTGACAGACATTCCGGTCACTGGCAATAGTTTGATTGGGTATTTATCTACCATGCAACGCTATGCCAGCCAGCTGCATCCATTGACCTTAGCTATCGGTATTACCGCATTTGCACTATTGGTTGCCAATCGCTATGCAAGTGAGTGGATATGGCAGACGTGGCTATCATCGTCGTATGCCAAATGGGCAGAGCGCTTATTCCCGCTTATTTTACTTGGCATTGCTATCGTACTCAGTATGGCACTGCATTGGAGCACACATGGTGTCGCGACCATCGGTCGTATTCCACAAGGGCTGCCGAGCTTTACGTTACCGCATATCTCAGACCTACAAGAGGCGCTGAAACTCTTGCCAACCGCAGGATTGATGGCACTGATCGTATTTGTGTCGAGCAGTTCAGTTGCCAGTACCTATGCTCGCTTGCGTGGTGAGAGCTTTGATGCCAATCGTGAACTGACTGGACTTGGGCTAGCCAATCTGTCTGGTGGACTGTTCCAAAGTTTTGCGGTTGCGGGTGGATTTTCGCGTACGGCTATCAATGCCGATTCAGGCGCGAAGACACCACTTGCCAGTCTCGTCACCGTACTGGTAATGATTGCCGCGCTTATAGCCTTTAGCAATGTACTTGCCCCACTACCCTATGCACTACTGGGCGCAACTATCATGGCCTCTATCATTGGCCTGATAGATATTGCGACGTTGAAATCTGCATGGCAGCGTGATCGCTTAGATGGTGCTAGCTTTTTGGCCGCGTTCGTCGGTGTGCTTATATTTGGTCTAAACACGGGGCTGGTCATTGGTCTCATGGTGTCATTTGCCAGTCTCATCTGGCAGTCAAGTAAGCCACACGTGGCTGTCGTTGGGCAATTGGGCGGTACAGGGCATTTTCGTAATATCAATCGCCATGACGTCGTAACTTTTGACAACTTATTGATGTTACGTATCGATGAGAGTTTGTTCTTTGGTAATAGTGAATCTGTACATCGACGCATCCTCAATGCCATGCAGCAATATCCCGATGCCAATGAAATTATCTTGATTATGGCCGCCGTCAATCATATAGATCTGACCGCCCAAGAAATGCTTTGCACCCTAAACCACGAGTTGGCGTTACAGAACAAGCGCTTACATTTTAGCTTTATCAAAGGTCCTGTAATGGACATCATCGGTCACACCCCATTGATTAGCGAGCTATCAGGACAAGTCTATCTAAGCACCTTAGATGCTGTCGATGCGTTAAAGTAATCTATATTTTGACCACAACAAAGTTGCTGATACATTAATTTCGCTCAACCTCAATTACTATTGTCGCCTACAACACAATATCGCTATGATAGCGCCTGTGTTATGCTAGACGCACTAAATAAGGAATCAATTAACCTAGAAATCGGCCTAAAAAATGCTGATTTATAGTCTTTTGATATTCTTAGCCTAACCTTCAATAATAAATATACCTTAACAAATATAACTGAATCTATTTTATGACCGATGATTTAACGATTTATAAGCAAATATATCCAAGTCAATGCGTTAAGATTGCTGAGCTTGGTTATCGTTCAGTGCTTAATATTCGGCCAGATGCCGAGATTGAGACACAGCCTAATAGCTGCGATTTGGCAACGGCTACCGAACAGGCAAACCTAGCGTATCAGCATCTGCCGTTTGATGATGAGCGCTTAAGTATGCTGACGGTCGAGCAGTTTGCCGATTTCTATCACTCCATGCCCAAGCCTATATTAATGTTTTGTGGCACTGGTGCACGTGCCAAGCTACTATACCAAAGCGCATTGATGCAGGGTCTGTTATAACAACCATAGCTCGAACTAACACGTTTTATAAACCCAACAACACCAATAAAAACAAGGAGCTCTTATGAGCCATGAAGTTAGCTTTACCGGACAAATCACGCCTGACCAAGTGCCTATGATTGCCGAAAATGGTTTCAAAACCATTATTAACAACCGTCCTGATGGTGAAGAGCCAAATCAGCCAACCAGTGCCGAAATCGAAGCAGCCGCCAAAGAAGCTGGTCTTGCTTATAAAGAGATTTCTTTTGCAGGTAATGAGCTAAATCAAACTCACGTTGAAACGTTTGCAGATTTCTTTAATCAAGCTGAGCAGCCAATGCTGATTTTTTGCCGCACAGGTAACCGCTCAAACGGTATCTATGAAGCAGCTAAGCAAATGGATTTGTTAGACGACTAGTGCAGCATAAATAGACTAGAAAGTTAGCGTATTTAGCCCACAGAATCTTGTGGGCTTTTTACTGCGCTTGTCATTATTCTCAAAGTTTTATTAGCCACAAACAGCCCAATCACTGCCTAGTTACTACCCGATCATTTCCCGATAGCTTCCAACAACCTCGACCAACCTCAATAGTAACTACAAGTGGGTTACTATACGAGCGTAATACCGCTATTATCATTTGATATGCATGAGCTAGCTTAGTGGTTAAGACACCTAAATAGCTAGACGATTAAATACCTAAACACATGGAATGTGAGCAGCTGTATAGTGACCAAGGTTGCCCCGCTGCTATTTACTTTCAAAACGCCATCTTGATATGGCATTTAGTTTTACAAGGAATGTTTGATGAATAATACCGCGCTAGCATTACTGCCACTAGCCCTTGCCTACATTATGTTCACTCTAGGAGCAGGGCTAAAACTTAGTGATTTTAAGGTCATTGCCAAATATCCAAAAGCGTTCTGTGTCGGCTTAATCAATCAAGTTGTATTGGTACCGTTGGTTGCGCTAGCAGTCGTGCTAGTGACGGCTCCGCCACCAGCGATTGCTTTTGGGATTATGCTGATTAGCTTTTGCCCCGGCGGCGTCACTAGCAACATGTTGACCTACTATGCCAAAGGAAATGTCGCTCTCTCTATCGCGTTGACTGGTGTGGTCAGCATACTATCGGTCATTACATTGCCTATCTTAATCACGTTGGCTTTTGATCATTTCATGAAAGATCAGGCGAACTCTATTAGCGCGATAAAGATTGGCCTAGTCATGTTCTTATTGACCACATTGCCAGTGTCTCTTGGTATGCTTGCTCGCCACAAATTTACTGACTTTATAGTACGTCGCAGCAGTCTTCTAAACGGCTTGGCTAGTATATTTTTTGTACTAATTGTCTTTGCTGCTATTGCCTCTAACTGGCAACTACTACAATCACAGTTCACTCAAATTGGTTTAGAACTTATCTTTATCATTGCTATTTTATTTGCTATTAGCATCCTAATCTCTAGAGTCCTAAAGCTTAGCTGGTTTGATACCAAAACCATCTCGATAGAAACCAGTATCCAAAATAGTACGACGGCTATTACCTTAGCCCCTATCATCATGGGTGTGAGCACACTGCCCGTTATTGCGCTGCCTGCTGCTTTGTACGGTGTGCTGATGTATGTCGTTGCGCTGCCTGTTATTTTCCTAATCAAAAATAAGAACTGATTGTAGTAAGTACGAGAAATAAAAAGCGCACTTCTAAATAAATGCCCGTCTAAATAAGCGCCCTTCCAAACATTAGATGGGCATTTTTTTGAAATATAATTTAAATGATAGAAATATGACTCGGGTTATAGACTGGTCAATGCTCAACATTGAGTACATAATAAAATGCTACTGTTATCGCTTAATAGGACTCTATGATGGAAAAACCGTTATTAATTATTGGGAATAGAAACTACTCATCTTGGTCGCTACGAGCATGGCTATTGCTTAAAGCGTTCAATGTTGATTTTGATGAGCAGCTTGTTGAGTTGTTTCATCCATCAGCACGTCCAACGCTCGAAGCGCATTCACCAACGGGTAAAGTGCCTATTTTAGTCTATGGTGAAGATAATAATAAAGTAACCGTTTGGGACACCTTAGCGATTGCTATGCATGTTAATGAGTACTTTACGGATATTGATATTTGGACAGGCACTGATAAATCTAACGCTGAAAAACGCAATAGTAATCAAAGTAGAATAAATAGCGCCTATTGCCAAAGCATCGTGGCTGAGATGCATTCAGGACTGACAGGTATTCGTAACGAGATGCCGATGAATATACGAGCAACGGCTAAGATACAACCAAGTAGCGCTTGCTTAGCAGATATCACTCGTATCGAAGACATCTTTGCCGATTGTTTAAAAAGTCGCTCAGCAGACAGTTTCTTATTCGGAGGTTTCACAGCAGCTGATGTATTCTTCGCTCCAGTGATGCTGCGATTACAGACTTATGCTGATGCGTCTGATATTTCTTTGCGGCCACTGACCGAGCAGTATTGCCAAACCATGTTAAATCATCCACACATACAGGCGTGGCAACAATCAGCACTGACAGAGACTCGAATTATTGAAGAAGATGAAGCAGGCGAGATCATGTCGATAGCTGGCGTATTGGCGAATAACCATTCATTTTAGGCATAAATAGTATCTTGCATAAAAAAACCACTTCAGCTTAGCTAAAGTGGTTTTTTGTTTGATAAGACTTCGAGCATAACGTTTTACTGCTTTTGCTCTAATGCCTCTTTTACTGCTTTTTTACCCCATGCGCTCAAATCGAGATCCAACTTTTCATACTCTTGCGCATCGAACAACGGCTCTTTAACCCCTGATCTTAACTGACTTGCAAAGTCGTCAAGTAGACGCTTAGCTCGCGGAAATAACATTATCAAGGCCAATAAGTTTGCTAGCGCTAGCACGCCCATCAACGGATCAGCAAAGAAGAACACTGCGGTTGCTGCAGGAGCCACTGCGCCCAAGAATAATACCGCAATCACCACAATTCGCAAAATCAGAGTCGCCATTTTGATATTCTTTTTGATCAAGAAATTAATGGCATTTTCACCCATATAATAGTTATACATGATAGAGCTTAGGGCAAATAACAATATCGATATGGTGAGAATATACTGCGCCCAATCCCCAAGCTGGGTCGTTAGCGCCTGCTGTGCCAGTACAATACCATCGACTTCAGCACCTGGTTGATACACGCCGCTCAGTAAAATCATAAATGCGGTGGCACTACATACGATTATCGTATCAATAAACACAGACAGTGACTGCGAGATACCTTGACTAACAGGATGAGTAGCGTAAGCAGTGGCAGCAATATTAGGTGCAGAACCCAAACCTGCTTCATTAGAGAATAAACCACGCTTCATGCCTTGCTCAATCGCCACACCAATACCACCGCCCACGACAGATTCAATGCCAAAAGCATTTTTAACAATCATTACCATCAGTGCAGGCAGTTCTGTAAAGTTAAATGCAATAATAATAAGTGCCATACTGATATAGATTAATGCCATAACGGGAATGACAACGTCGGCTACTTTTGCAATGCGCTGAATACCGCCAAAGACAATAAATCCACCTGCAATTACCAGTACTACACCCGTTATCCAGCGATCAATCCCAAAGCTTTCAAGCGCTGAGCCTGCTACCGTGTTGCCTTGGAACGCCACAAACCCGATAGAAAAAGACAGTAGTAGCGAGATCGCATAAATAACAGCAAGCCAGCGATAGTCTTTACCTAACCCATGTAAAATATAGGTCGCAGGGCCACCGCGAAAGTTACCATCATTGTCTCTACGCTTGTAAAGCTGGGCTAAGCTACACTCAACAATGCTGGTCATCATGCCAATTAAGGCCACAACCCACATCCAGAATACCGCTCCCGGCCCCCCTAAAGAGATTGCAACCGCAACACCAGCAATGTTACCGCCGCCTACACGTCCACCGATAGAAACGAGCAACGCCTGACGGGCAGAGATTCCGTCGTCTCCTACCTCATCCGTTTTGAACACACGGAACATACGTTTAAAATATCTAAACTGAGCGAACCTACCTACGATGGTAAATAATAAACCAAAGATAATTAGCATAGGCACGAGCGCCCAGCCCCACGTTAGATCCCCGATTAGGGCGAAAAAATCTTCAATGTATTCCATGCCTACTTTCCTTATAGTTCATGACGCTATGATAGGTTTTATTGCATACATTATTGCATCAACAACACGAGTTTGTAATGCAAATGTCGAATTTGTAACGTAAATACTGATATTTTCTGAGTGAAATCGGGTTATTGGCTCACACAAATGGCTATTCCTTAAATATTAGGGTTTGTTCTATAGAGACGTATTTATGCGATAGCATAAAAAAACCACCTCAACCGAGGTGGCCTTTTATACTGAAACTAAACTGAACAGCTTACTGCATGACTAGGTATTCAAAGGCTGACAATGCTGCTTTACTACCTTCACCCATCGCAATGTTAATCTGCTTAAATGGTACGGTGGTTACGTCACCACAAGCAAAGATACCTTTACGATCTGTACGGCAGCGCTCATCGATTTCGATCTCACCAAAGCGGTTTAGATCAACGAAGCCTTTGATGAATCCAGTGTTTGGCACTAAACCAATCTGTACAAACACCCCTGATAAATCACGCTCATGAGTCTCACCTGTGCTGCGATCTTGGTAGACGATAGACGATACTTTGCCATCAGTCGCTTTGATCTCTTGCGTCGCTGCACCCGTAATAAACTCGATGTTGGTTTTTTCTTTAGCTTTGTTGATCAGTACTTGGTCAGCTTTTAACTCGTCAGCGAACTCGAGTACAGTAACGTGATTGACGATACCTGCCAAATCTAGTGCTGCTTCCACGCCTGAGTTACCACCGCCGATCACTGAGATGTCTTTACCTTTAAAGAATGGACCATCACAATGCGCACAGAAAGCCACACCTTTACCGATATTTTCTTCTTCACCCGGTACGCCAAGCTTTCTCCACTGAGCACCTGTCGCCAAGATAATACTACGAGTCTCGAACGTCTCACCAGTATTTAGATGGATACTGTAGTTCTCTTCTTCAGTCTCGCCGATTTCTTTAACGCTCACATGCTCTTTTAGCGTGATGTTGTATTCGGCCAAGTGCTTGACAAAGTTGGTCGATAAATCTGTACCGTTGGTTAGCGGTACTGAAATCAAGTTCTCAATGTCTTGCGTATCTTTTACCTGTCCACCGATACGGTCAGCGACCATTGTAACTTTTAAGCCTTTACGCGCTGTATAGATGGCAGCAGCCACACCTGCAGGGCCAGCACCAATGATAGTAACGTCTTGCTGCTCTAATTGCTCAGCATCGTCTTCTACTTCTGACAACAGATCAGGGAACTGCTCTTGCAATTTTCCGATCAATTTAGCAGTGTCGATTAAGCCGTTAGCAAATGGTTTACCGTTCAAAAATACAGCTGGTACACCTTGGATTTTATTCGCTTCTACTTGCTCTTGGAACAATGCACCATCAATCATTTCATTGCTGATACCATCGTTTAATAGCGCGAATTGGTTCAATGCTTGAACGACTTCTGGGCAGCTATGGCATGACAATGACACGTAGGTCTGGAACTGTAGCGGCTTATTAAAGCGCTTAACTAGCTTTTGGATACCTTCATCCAACTTTAGCGTATGACCACCCGCTTGCAGAATCGCCAAAATCAATGACGTAAATTCATGACCACCTGGGATACCGCTGAATACGATACCAGTGTCGTTTGATGCGCCATCAATGTGACTGACTACTTTAAAACTAATCGCACTTGGCAAACTATCGTCAGTTGCTTCTGCATCGAAGTTGATTTTGTCTGTTGTTCCAGCAATCTTGGTCAAAAAATCTACCAATTCTGCACGTTTCGCATGCGTACCATTACCCAATACAAAGGTAATTGGACGTGTCATGTTTTCGCTATAGCTCTTAACGGCATCTAATAAATTTTGATCTATCATGTTTGTTCCTCATTATGACTGAATATGTAACGGCAGCTGTCATGCTACGCGTCTAAATATGAAATAGTTGGTGTTGATAATTTTGTATAAAAGGTTATATATAGTGGGCTCTTGCCCTTTGATGTGTCTATTATCAAGCGTTTAGCGAGTTTCGGCAAGCTGAGAAACTCAAACTTTATGTTTTATAAAACTAATCGTTTATTGCTTTAAATAATTAAATACAAATACACAAACAAATGATAGTGATGGTACATGGTCTATTTTTTCGCTACAATCGAATGGTATGGATAGCAATATGCATTATCAATATCGTGAAGTAACTACCTTTATTACCATTAAACTTTCACCCCTTCCAAAAAAAGTCTCACCATCATAAGCGTCTTAACCATAACGTGCTTACGCTTATTCTAAGCTTGCACTAAATAACAAGGATGACAACATGACAATGACAGACACATGGCAAGATCACAGTGATATTATCGATGAGTTAAAACAAAAGGACACGCATTTTGCGAGTATCTTTGACGAGCATACGACTCTAGATAGGCAAATTAATAAGCTTGAAAACGATGTGGTCAAGCATGCCAGTCGCGACGAAGAAATCGAACAGATGAAACGACGAAAGCTACAGCTTAAGGACGAGATCTATAAAACCATTGATAAAAATAAAGCACAGTCTCGCGCTTAATATTGCGTCTATACTTAGAGATATGCTGAAAAATAATACTAACAATATCTATGCTTAAGACGTAAAAAGACCCCATCAACTTATGTTAATGGGGTCTTTATTTGTAGCACTGACTTAAATCAGACGTTTAAGATACAGCGCTACTTTTATCTAAGTATGAAATATCTACTTAGATTTTACCAACTAGGTCAAGACTTGGCTTCAATGTGTCGCCGCCTTGTTCCCAAGCTGCTGGGCAAACTTCGCCGTCGTTTTCACGAACATACTGTGCTGCTTTCACTTTACGTAGCATATCTTTTGCACTACGGCCGATACCGCCAGCATGGATTTCAGCGACTTGGATCAAGCCATCAGGATCTACTAAGAACGTACCGCGCTCAGCCAAGCCTGCTTCTTCAATCATGACGTTGAAGCCACGAGTGATTTTACCAGTAGGATCGCCGATCATTGGGTATTGTACTTTACCGATAGCTTCTGAAGAATCATGCCATGCTTTGTGCGTGAAATGCGTGTCAGTAGATACTGAGTATACTTCAACACCAAGACCTTTTAGCTCGTCATAATGAGCGGCCATGTCTTCTAGCTCAGTTGGGCAAACGAACGTGAAATCAGCTGGATAAAATAGGAAAATCGCCCAGTTGCCTTTTACGTCTTCTGAAGTGATGGTTTTGAACTCACCGTTTACGTATGCATCTGCTGAAAATTCTGGGATTTCTTGATTGATGATAGACGCCATGGTTGGCTCCTCTATAGTTAAGTAAATTGGAAATTATTTATATGGTTTTTTCAATTAGCCCTCTAGCTCTCTGGGCTACCTGACAAACTATACGCGAATTCTACGGTTAATCCAGTTAAAAGTTTTTAATGTGATGTTTTGTTTTATTAAACTTGTTAAACTATTATCTCTACATTTTATCATTGGTGCTTAATTGGTGATTTGCTACCTTATAAAGGTTGACCAAACATAATAAATTGCATTAAAAACCCACTAACAGAGAGGTTTTATGATTACTTTACGACAACTTGAGTTTGCCCTAGCCGTCGCCAAACATCGTCATTTTAAACGTGCAGCAGAAGATTGCAATATCTCGCAGTCTGCACTGAGTTTGGGTATCGCAGAATTAGAAAAACAGCTAGATACTCAGATTTTTGAGCGTAATAATAAGCAGGTGTTGATTACCCCTATCGGTCAAGACATCCTCACACGGGCGCAGCGAGTGTTTTCTGAAGTGAGTGATTTGACCACACGTGCTCATAGCCATCAGACGCCACTTGCCTATCCTATGACTGTCGGTATCATTCCGACGATTGCACCTTACTTGCTGCCAAAGGTTCTACCAGCCCTGCGTGCTCAGTATCCAGAATTCCGCATGACCATCGTCGAACAACAGACAGAGCGTTTGCTTGAACAGGTACGCTACGGTCATATCGACACCGCTATTATTGCGCTACCTTATGCGGTAGATGGGCTACATAGTTTTGAGTTTTGGAGTGAAGACTTCTTTGCCGTGTTCCCAAAGGACGACATCCATGCCAAGCTTGATACCATCAATGCTGATGAACTGGCGACTGCCAACCTGATGTTACTTGGTGAAGGTCATTGCCTAACCGACCAGACGCTGTCTGTCTGTCATTTTGACCGTGCACAAATGAAATCAAGCTTCTCAGATGCCAGTCTAAATACTTTGATTCAAATGGCGCTTGCCAATATGGGCACGACGCTAGTACCTGAAATGGCGCTCGATCAGCTACACCTGCAAAACCAAAATGCCGTCGCCATACCATTGGCTGAAGACGGGCCGCATCGCCATATTGCCTTTGTCACCCGTCTGAACTATGCGCGTGTCGATGATGTTAGCTTGCTGGGTGATGTATTCAACAAAGCATTTAAAGATGCAGTGGCTAACAAAGAATAATCAAACCATTTTTACCACGGTCATAGTGAAAAACGACATATGAAAACTGTCTCATATAAACATGATGAGCTTGGCAAATGCTTTACACAGCATCTGTCAGCTATGACCAGTGCTATCTCGCCAAAGCAAATAGATAGGCTGTGGCAGGATATCGTGACGCACTATGGCGAACCACAACGTGCTTATCATACACTCAATCACATTGAGCAGTTATTGGTAGAGTTTGAAAGTATTAAGCACCATCTGTCTGAGCCGCATATCATTGCATTGGCACTGTACTATCATGATGTGATATACGACCCAACATGCTCCGACAACGAGTTGAGAAGTGCAGAATTTGCAACAGATACCTTGAGCCCTTATCTCAGTCCAGAGCAATACCAACAGATTCACGCTCTCATTATGATGACCGCTAATCATCAGATAGATACGTTGGTAGCCAGTGACAAATATAACGATGCGGCATATCTGTTAGATATGGATTTAAGTATCTTGGGCGCGCCGTGGACTGCATATGAGCAGTATGCAAAGGCAATACGTCAAGAATATAAGCATATCGCAGATGACAACTACCGTGATGGGCGCATTGCAGTGTTACAAGGATTACTAGCACATCCCAAACTCTATCTGACTGACCATTACTATAATCAGTTAGAAACGCAAGCTCGAGATAATATCAAGCGCGAGCTCACTTTGCTTGCAGCTTTATAAATAGCTCACTACCCTGCCGCGCAGGATGTGAATTATAGCTGGGTTCCATAATATCGATATCAAAATGACTTTGAAAACGCTGTTGGTAATCTTCCTTGCTGCCGCCAAACGGTGGCTCTTCCCGTCCAAAATCCGTGTCAAACAACAACCCAACTAATTTGCCTTGTGGCTTTAACAGCCTCGCCATCTGCTGCACGTATTCATCACGTCTCGATGGATTGATCGCGCAAAAAAACGTCTGCTCAAGTATCCAATCAAATTGATGTTGCTCAGCTGACAAGCTAAAAAAATCCGCACAGATCAGGTGTTCAGAAGGAAAACCAGGATAGCGCTCTGCAAACGTCTCAATCGGTGCAGGGGCAAAGTCAACCAGCGTGACATTGGTAAAACCTTGCTCATATAAGTAGCCCACTTCATAAGCATTACCTGCACCTGGCACTAATATCGCCTGATTTTTTGCACTCTCAGGTAACTGGTCAATATAAGCTTTGAGCGGTGGTGATACCTGCCCCATATCCCAACCGATGCTGTTCTTCTCATAACGCTGTTGCCAAAACTCCGCCTGGTTGACGTTTTCCATATGACATCCCTGTATATAAACTTGTTAATTAAACGACACGATTTGTACCGTTATTTCTTATAATATCAGGCTTATCCAGGTGTGTCCTTATTTTAAAAATGATAATAAAAATAGGACTTGTTGCTCAGCATAATGAATGTTACGCAGATGATATCGAGATATTTATTAGGGCTATTTAGATAGTTAGATACTTAGATGATACGTTTAGTCCAGCTGCCCTGTCTTGCCCGCTAGGGTATTATGCCATTGCAAATAATCTGGCATCGCTGTTGCAACCGTTTGCCAAAACGCTCGGCTATGGTTGGCATGATGCAAGTGGCACAGCTCATGAACGATTACGTATTCGGTGCATTCAATAGGATAGGCAGGAAGATAGACTGATAGCCAAATTCGTTTTGCGCGCGTGTTGCAGCTGCCCCAACGCGTGTGCATTTTTTTCAATCGTATTTCATTGGCATAAGTGCCAACGATTGGCTGCCACTTATCAAATAGTGCAGGTGTGACTTCGGAGAGTTGTTGCCGATAATAGGTAACTTTTTTATCAGGACTGAGCGTAAATGATTGCTCTGCACCCCATAATAGAACTGAATTATTAGCAGCTGAAATGTCTGACGAAGTATTCTGTCTACGTCTATACTGTTCTAATACCTGCGGGTGATTTGCAATAGCCCAAGGCACCCGCTTAGCAACAGCATGCAACATTTGTAATGCGCTGACATGCATTGGTGCAGAGACCATCAACGTATGAGGCTTTAAGCGAAAATTGATATTTTTAACACGCTTCTTACTGATATGTAGCTCGATGCCTGCTTGCCCAAGCTGCTGTCTGACAGTATCTAAATAGTCATTATTAATAGCCATGCCTGTTCGTCTGTCGCTCTTGTTGAACGTCATGTGTCACAGTGTTTGCAAATGGTTGTCAAACGACATCATATGCAGTTGACTGTCTTTGATAATCCGTTCATGACGTTCAACTTCTTTTACGTCCAAATTTACTTCTGATAAAGCATTTACTCTTAACGCGGTTAACTGACCTTGACCATCACTGACAATAAACCCTGTCGGCTCGGTATGTTTATCAATTTTACTCATTGAAGCATTAGAATTAGCTAACACCGAAGCCCCTGCACAATCTGGCAGACTTACATCATCAATCAGCTTGCGAGTATGTAAATCATAAATTGCCGCACAGCCGCCAATCGGTGTGGTCACACACAGTAAGTTACACTCACTATCTACCGCCACGCTAGCGATATATTGGTGAAAGCGTTGCCATTGATTGTTTGGCATAGTGAGTGGTGTAAAACTGGCGTCACCACGTTTATGAGTCAGTACTAACGGTACATTGATATGTTTTTCACCTTGGAACTGAATACCGATCATCACTGTGCCGTCATCGTGCATGGCTAAGTGGCGCACACTCATCTGATTATGCTCTGGAGTCACTTGCTCAAGCAATGTGCCATCATGACGATTCAGATAAACCAGTGATGGTCGCATGGTATCTAGATTTAGCTCTTCGCGTGAGGCCTGCTCGGTTTTGATACCACCATTTGCAATGACGAGCGTTTCGCTATCAGGATGCATAATCAGCTCATGCGGGCCGATACCATATGAGTCAAATTCTGCTACTTTTTTATAAGCATCATTGGCATCATAGATACCAATTTTACCTGCCAGACTCACTGTGTCATTCTCAGTTACGTAGAGCAGGCTACCATCTAAGCTATAGCAAGCATGACCATAAAAATGGCGATTTAGGTCAGCTTTGATCGCATGTTGTACTTGCCCACTTGACGTATTAAGCACCCAGAATCTTTCGCTTGGACGGCGACCCATGACCACGACATCACGTCTTTGATCCACATGGCTATGCTGAGCTTGAGATATATTGACAGGCAGAGGCTGAACAACGATGTCGTGGACACGCTCAGGCATAGTCGTTTGCCAAACGATTTGTCTGTCAGCATCAATACCTACCACACCAAAGTCATGCTCATTTTGGCTTGATGAGTTCTGATCTTTTGGCAGTGATGCGACGCCACTGACCCAGCTGACTGGTCGTGCTAGCATCGTTGTTGTATGCACAGCAGCAAAGTCAGGCGTGTTACTTTTATCGTCACCTACAGCATGATAAGCCTGCTTCCATGTTGCCGCTGCTTGCTCACAAGCATAGCGCAAGCGTGAAAGCTTCGGCGTTGAATCAGGACCAGCTCGTAATACCTGCAGTTGCGTACGAATACCCTCCACATAATCTTGTAGACTGGCATCTGGATGCTGCTGCTTACGATAACGATGGTGAATACCGACCAGCGCCGCCGTACCAACTGCTGTCAGCACTGAAGTCGTCAAAAGCTCATGAGTTGACGAAGTTCTCCCAGACCGATTAGACCTATTCATCTGGTCATGAGTCTGGGCTGCTGACGTTGCTGTACTCGCTTCGATAGTAGACATTGTCTAATCGCCATCAGTGCTATTAAACCCCACACGGATACCAAGTGCTGGGATTAACTGGCGTTTAATCAGACGAGTGACATCAGTCAGATGATCATACAACGCTTGTTGGTCGTCCTTACTAGCCTCTGATAAATCTTCTGGCATTTGTGCTAATAATGCAGTCGTATCAGCAAGTGCAGTTGATAGATTATCCGAAACCTTGTTTTCATCATTGCTACCAAGAATAGCCGTCAGTACTGGGTCAGTCATGGCTTTATTGATAGTATCTAACTTAGCATTGATGATAGCGCGGCTTTGTCCAGCAGTAGCAGCAGGTAAATGACCTTTTGCTTTACCTGTCAGACCGAGTGGCTGATCAATGGCATTAGACTTCATGGTCTCAATCAATGATAGTAGAGAGTTAATCCACTGATTTAGGCCTCTATCGCTCTCTGCTGTTTTGTCTATCGCCAATAAATCAGTCGCGTTTTGCTGCCAGTTTTTCTCGATGTCTTTTAGACGCGTGCTCAACGCACTACTGGCACTAATCACGTAAGCACACTGACCAGCGTCTAAACTGTCATTGGCAAACAAAGCCTCTTCTAATCCTGGCACGCCTTGTACGATAGCGCTCTCGCCAGCAAGTTGCTCTGGCGTTAGTTTTGGATTGGCAGCGATTAAGTCAGCCACGCCACTATGTACGAGTCCGCGCTCGTCAGGATAGTAGTTGATGTATAGATTGCTCATGCTAGCAGTCGCAGGACCAAAGTTGACCATCTCAGCACTTGACCATGCTTGTGCCAACACTAGCCACTGCGCACGTAATGCTTGTAGCTCATCGCCACTTACTGGCGCTTGGGTACAATGTTTCTGCGCCAATTCGTTCAACAGATCGCTTTGCTTAGCTGCATCAGCATACGCAGGAATCACGATATCGTCTGCCACATGCGTCAAATACGTTTTTGCAGTCTCAGGACTGATATCTACTGCAACGATTTGCTCAGTACTTTCTTTGCTGTTTTCTACTGAGCTGTCAGTAGCTGCACTGTCTTGCACAACTTTTTGGCTGTCTACATCTGCAGTTTTGTTGTCATCGGCAGGTTTGACACAACTGATCAGCAGTCCAGCACTCAATGCAGATAGCGCCATTGCCAAAGCGTGGTTTATTTTCATAGGTTTCTCGGTAATGTTGTAGGTAGTAATTTATAGCGTTTTTATACTGATTTTATAATAGCGACTTTATTACAATGATTTTATTACAGCGACTTTAGGAACGCATTAAGCTCTGCGCGACCTTGTTTGTCTAACTTTAATACTTGTTGCTTTTGCTTTTCGGCTTCTCCGCCATGCCATAAAACCGCTTCCATCAACGTACGTGCACGGCCATCATGTAAAAACGTCGCTTGAGGATCAACTGTCTGAGCAAGCCCTACGCCCCAAAGTGCTGGCGTACGCCATTCATAAGAGTTGGCTAAAAATTCAACTTGGGCACTTTTCGGTGGTAGTTTGCCAGCAATCGTACGATCAGCGAGATCATCGCCCATATCGTGCAACAGCAAATCTGTGTAAGGATAAATCACTTGTCCATGCTGCTCAAGATGATCATCGTCAGTTTTTGGCAACTGATATCTTGGCGTATGACAGCTTTGACAACCCATGTCATAAAAACGCTTTTTTCCCGCTAGCACAAGCTTATCATCTGCATTACGGCGATGCGGCACTGCTAGATTGCGAGTATAAAACTCTACAAATTTAGCAACCTCATCGTTTACTTCAACAGGTGATTTACCATTGCCCTGTTCATCAGCACCTGTCGCTGCATTTAGGCATGCGGTCTGCGTTGGCATACATGACTCATTAGGACGGATGTTCGACGTCAGACCCATGTCTTCATTAAAGGCACTTTGGTTCTGAGTAATCAGCTTGGTTTGACCCGCTTTCCACCCAAATCGTCCAAGCGCACGCTTGCCCGTTTGTGGATCCGTCACCCAGTTAAATTTACCACTGATATCACCATTACTACTGTCGCTGGCTTGCTTTTTAATGTCATCGTCAGGTATTTGCTCTAGTAGCCCAAGCCCAATCATCGGTAGCGCCACACGCGGCGATACCATCATGTCATCGTCAAAAGCACCGTAACCAGGTTTGGTCAAATTAAACGTTGGTGCACGCAGCGTCTCGACATATCCGTCAGCAAAGGTAACTGGTGTGTCTGTCCACTGCACCGCAATTCTCGCTTCAGCAGGCACGCCCTGAATACCACGATCTTGTAGCTGGCCACCATACATAGGATGAGCCACCTTTTCAATCAGCGAATCCTGTAGCTGCTGGCGCTGCTCATCGGTCGTCGCTGGCATAGACAGACGAATCAATAAACTATCAGCATCGTCATCGGCAGTCATCGGCGCATGACCTCGCCCATCTTTGACATGACAAGACTGGCAAGCGGCCACATTGAATAATGCGCCCAGTCCATCACGACTATCAGTACTAGCAGGTGCGACGACCCACGGCTGCTTGAAAAACGCGTTACCAATAAAGAATGCCCCTTTACGAGAAGCAGCTAGGTTTGATGAGGGCTTCGAGTAGCTCTCAGCACTGCTAATGCTAATACCAGAGTCACCGCCTTGCTTGATCTCTTGAGGGTCAAAGCTCACCAGTTGCTGCATCGGCACGCCCGCCAGTGTTTCTATATTTTTGGCGTGTTCAGATGACAGCGCTTGGCTGTTTTCACTGCTGCTTTCATTATTTGAGGCCTGCTCTGAAGTGTTATCAGAAACATTGTTAGAAGTGTCGTCAGAAACGCTATCAGATGGTTGACACGCACTGATAGCCATTGCACTGGCGATAATTAGCGCAAGCTTAGAGGGTATATGTCGTAGGATTTGAGTAGCAAGAGGAGAGTCAGAAGGGTTAACATAATTGGCGTTCATAGAAATTCAGTGCCTTAGCGCTAGAGTAGAACCATTAAAATTTTGTCATACCATCTCATTATATGTCGTCACAATCATTGCTTATCGACATATAATGAAATGGTACACCGGCCAATTGGCTTATTTAATGCTCGTAAAAATGCGTTGCCAACGGTGGCTGACAACGCACGTATTATATCTAATCTAAGTATCTAATAAACAGCGGTTACTGACCTATAACGACTAATAAAACGTCGCAAAGCCAATGAAAGGCTTTTAAATAAGTGCCGCTAGCTTATAGATAAGGACCGCTAGCTTAAATTTTTCTTAAAACTGTGACCCGGCATCTGCATCTAGATTATCAATTCCAACTGCTTTTGCAGCGTTTTCGATGCTGGCGGTCAGCTCTTGTAAGCTAGTGATACCCGCTTCAACCCATCCGCGACGGACGTTTTGTTCTTCAGCAGAGATACCTTCTTGGCTGGCTTGACCAACAGTTGCAATCATCTGGTCAATCTTGATGCCGTCTTTTTCGCCTTTTTCAACGATAACGTTAAACGCGCCTTCTACTTTGTTGAACTCAGCAGCCAATTTATCAGCAGCTTCTGTGTGGCCGTTATCCGTCAGATAATCTTTGATACCGTAGCCGCCCACTGTCTTACCAGCGACTGTTGTATAGCTACCATTAAAGACGTTTTGAATACCGCGCGCATTATTGGCATAGCTCAAATGAGTCAAATCACTAAAGCATTCGTGCTCATCTTCAGTAGAGCCAGTAACAAAAGCGACCTGCATACGCTCAGACGCAAGCTCACCTAATGCTAAGCTGCCCATTTGATACATAATTTGGCGCAGACCATTGTCATATTTACGCGCTATCAAATCACTACGCAAGGTATTTTCAGTATCAGGCTGCCACTGGGCTTCCATCGCGGTCAAATCATCAACTAATAGTTGAGTTGCAGCAGTTAAGAACTCACCACGGCGCTCACAGATACTGGCATCTTCATTGGCGGTCTCACCACTAGTACACTGTCCGGCTTCAGTCGCATAGTCAGTGACTGGGCGATTACCTGCACCTTCTTTCACACCGTTGTTGTCTTGACCCCACAGCATAAACTCAATCGCATGATAGCCAGTCGTTACGTTGGCTTCACTACCACCGATTTCATTCATTTCTGCGAGTAGCTCAGGTGTGATTGTACTGGTATCTTGCTTGATACTACCGACAGTAATGCTGTCGCTATTGATGATATTCTCTTGGCTGTTATATTCGCCTTCATAGTCGTCACCAACATAATCAATCAGCGCTTCATCAAGTGGCCAAGCATTGATCTGCCCTTCCCAGCTATCGATGCTGTTGATAGCACGTTTATCATTGGCAGTCACAAAGCCTTCATCGAAACGGAAAATCTCAGTTTGTGAATATGGTTGGCGTGCTGCTTTATAGGCAGCCTTTGCAGCATCAAGGTTTTCTTGTGTTGGAGTGGCCACGTATGTTTCTACCGCAGTTTGTAGCGCTTTGGCCGTGTCCAACGAATCTTTATAAGCGGCGTGTGCCATATTTGCATAACTGATAATCAATCTATCAATATGTGCTTTTTCGGCAGCAGTCATCTCTGAATTATCCGCTGTCTCTGTGTTTGCTACTTCTGTTTGCGTTTCTGTCGCAGCATTGGTGTCTTCATCGGCTTGCTTTGTACAGCCCGACACCATTAACAATCCTGCAAGTGCAACAGCTAAAGTAGTTGGTAAAAGCTTACGGCTCGTTACTGTGGTAATCGTCATACATATCCTCAATAAATATAGCAAAAATTCGTTTTGGTTAAGTAGCCTCAATTATTTTGATAATCAAGCCATGTTACAGCAGGCTATCTTAGCCATGCACATTGACTCTCAGTGCGCACGATAAGACGTTTAATATTGCATTGATAGCAAACACTGACAAATTATAGTGTTATTGATAATCATTATCAATATTTAATTTAATATTAACTATATCTATCAATCATCACTGTTTTATTCAAACTGAAAACATAAAAAAAAGAGCCAGCATATTGCTGACTCTTTTTAAAATATATGTGCTCAAATATCTAGCACATTATTAGTTATAGCTATTGATTAGTTTACGCTCTGTGGTGCATTAACTGTTAGCTCAACACGGCGGTTTTGACCACGGCCATATTCAGTATTGTTGTCTGCGATTGGACGTGACTCGCCGTAAGCAACAACGTTCACACGGTTTGAAGCAACACCGCGAGCTGTTAAGTAGTTAGCAACTGAGTAAGCACGATCACGTGACAGACCCATGTTGTAAGATGCTGAACCTTTGCTATCAGTGTGACCAGCAATAGTAATCGTGTTTTGGTTGTACTGGTTCATCGTTGATGCAAGCTTATCAAGCGTTGGCTTGAATGATGAGCTAAGGGTTGCATCATCAAATGAGAACGTGATGCTACCTGGCATAACCAAATCAATGTTACCAGTGGTTGGGTTCTGCTCAACAGTTACGCCTGTGCCAGCCATTTGCTGCTCAAGTTGACGAGCTTGACGCTCCATGTAGTAACCAACGCCTGCACCTAGTGCTGCGCCGATAGCTGCATCACGACCAGTTTTGTCGCCGCCTGTTGCTTTTGAAATAGTTGCACCACCTGCTGCACCAACTAGACCACCTAGAGCAGCTTTATTTAGACGCTGTTGTCCAGTGTTTGGATCTGTTGTACAACCACTAAGTGCTAGACCTGATGCTACTGCTGCAATCATTAAAGTATTACGCATAATATTTCCTCTTAAGTTTAAAAAATCGTGCTTTTTATAAAGATTGTCCGTTAATCTTTTTTAAGTACTTATCTACATTCCCCATTATTATGGCAACTAGAACCTATCTCTGTGTAATATTTTGTCATACCTATGTATGAGAAGTGCAGGTTATATTTCAATGATTTTATAGGTCAAATCTTCGCGCCTTGCTACCACTAGTCACGTTTACAACCGTACACTACAACATGTTTCTGCTAAAATTATATCGCTGAATTTGTCGGCTTTAAATAGTCATGATTTAAAGCTTTACGTTCATGATATTCCTGACTTGACTAGGACAGATTCAGCGACATACTGCTTATTATTAATCAGATAGACTGAAAAGGATTGAGCATGCGATTGACATCTACCATTCGAAAAATGCATAAACGTTCACCTAAACTGGGTAAAGCTGTGTCGCTTGCAACAGCCACTGGTGTCATCGCCGCCAATAGCTTCGGTGGTAGTATTCCTTTATGGCTAATGGGCGTCGGTAAGGTCATTACTGGCGCCTCTATTGCAGACAAAGCCGTCATCAAAATTGCTACTCACTGGATCAGTAGCAACAGTGCCTTGATCGACAATATGTTGCCTCGCAAAGACTGGCGTATCAGTCTACCCGACGATATTCATACCAGTGGTAAATACCTGCTAGTGAGCAACCACCAATCATGGGTCGATACTAGCATCGTGCAGTATATTGGCGAAAAGCGCTTGCCACTTACGCGATTTTTTACCAAGTTTGAGCTGATCTACATCCCTATCGTTGGCCAAGCTTTTTACTTTTTAGATTTTCCAATGATGCGCCGACACTCAAAAGAAGCCATTGCCAAAAACCCTGCGCTAAAAGGCAAAGACATCGAGGAAGCCAAACGTGCCTGCGCCCTACTAAAAGACAAACCGTTTACCTTATTAAACTATTTGGAAGGTACTCGTTTTACCAAAGCCAAACAAGCTCAGCAAAAATCGCCTTATACGCACTTGTTAAAACCTCGTGCAGGCGGATTATCACTGGCTATCAGCGCACTAGGTGAAGATATCGATGGCATACTAGACATGACCATCGTATACCCTGATGGTGTGCCAAGCTATGGGGATCTTTGGAAAGGCAATATCAAACGCTTGGGCGTTGACTTGCGCTACATTGATATACCAGATGCTTTGTTCAAAAGTATCAAGCAAGGTGGCTACGAAAATGACGAGGATACAAAAGCTCAAATGTTCGACTGGGTTGAACAAGTGTGGCGTCAAAAAGATGAACGCATTAGCACTATGTTGGCAGACTTTGAAACCAATCCTAAAACGCAAGATGCCTAACAATCATGAGCAGCCATATTAAATTGGCTGTCCGTTAAATCTTATCAAATACCAAGTACAGTCTATGCAAGCGCACTAAGTAGTAAATATCGATAACGAGATAAAAAGTTATTGGGCGACAAAGTTACGGGTATAGGTGTCACAATAGTCATATCTTACTTATGATGTTTACTGTTCAAACAGCCATGCATCATAAGTAAATTTTAATCAAAGATGGGTTGTTTTTTAGCCTTATTCATTGATAATGTGACTAATCATGAACTCATAGATTTTCGATGTCTACTTTCATAGTAAATGGTAGCAAATATCGAATTCTTACCCATTCTTTGTGCCATTTATTACTTATAAGGTATGACTGTGCCCATCTCTACTACTAGCTCGCCGTTAGCTACCGAATCTGTTTTGAGTCAGCCTCCTTATCCAATAAGTGATGAGCCGCCAAACCCGAATCATCCAAAGCCGAGTCGCTTTAAGCTCACTTACGATATTGTCATGATTATTGCCATCAGTATTGATCTGCTATTGATCAGTATCGATGCTATTTTGATGAGCAATTTTAGTAGTAATGCTGCAGAATGGCTAACCATCAGTGAAGCGCTCAATTGGTATCAGAGCACTCTACATGATCCTCTACGCACTGCTGGAGGGTTTTTTACTATCTTTTTGGTCGTTGAGTTGCTATTGCGCTGGGCGATTGCCATCAAACAAAAAGTCTATTATCGCTGGTTCTTTTTCCCATTCGTTCATTGGTACGAAGTATTAGGCTGTTTTCCGCAGCTACGTGCTTTGCGACTGCTGCGAGCGGTCGTTATTGGACGACGTCTATATCAGCTTGGCTACCAAGTACTGCCGCAGACGTGGATCAACCGAATCAAGTTCTACATTGACCTACTGTTAGAAGAGCTCTCTGATCGCGTTATTTTGACAGCGATACAAAACTTTCGACAAGAGCTAACCAGTTCAGACACGCATAAATCATTCATCGAGTCGACGATTGCAAAAAATCGAAATGAGATTGAAGCGGCCGTATTATCTGTATTGCGTACAGAACTTGCACCGAAGCTGCAGGAACTGACTGCCTCATCAGGTGGCGGCAGTATATTGGCGAGCGAAATGGGCAATGCTATTGAAGAAGGGTTGGCCAATACACCTGAGTTGCGCCGCTATCTACGCATGATACCGATCGCGGGCAGTCTGATTGAATCACAGCTACATCACGTCGGCCACAATATCGGTGAGAACGTCGTAAACGCATTAAACAAGCGACTTTTAGACCCTAAGCGCTTGGATATATTGATGATGGAAATTGCTAGCGGTATTGCGCAAATAGATACCAATAATACAGCGCTAGATACTTTAATTTCTAGTATCATTGATGACAGTTTGACCGCGTTTGAAGCGCAAGTAAAAGTGCAGCAATGGAAGCACCAAGATATGCTAAATCTATAGTTTAGCTATCTAATAGCATGACGTAATAAGAGACATAATACCGTGACAGAATTATTTTTAAGGGTTTGTATATGACAGTTTCAGCTAACGATAACCAGACTGCACCAGCGCTAGCTTTCTATGGCAAGATGCTGACGTTTTCACGCGTACAGTTTAGTACAAGCGATCTAGCAGCTATAGAAGCTCAGCTAACTGAAACGCTCAGCAATAAATCGAGCAATATTCCTATCCTTATTGATAGTGACGTTGAGCAGGATTTATCAGCATTGGTAGAGCTGTTATGGGCATGGGGGTTACAGCCTATTGGCGTGGTGACAGGTATGCTTGATGCGCAAGCACGTGAGCAGCGCTTAGCGATATTTCCAGCAGATGGTAAGCGTATTGAGCGTATATTACCAAGTAAAAAAGCGCCTATCCCTACCCAACCATCACCAGAGAATAACAATGCCGAAGCAGTTAATGCTAATAGCGTCGTTGATACTTCTACCACGAGCGAACCTGCTACTGAAACCACACTATCTAATATGCCCACCGAGACGTTGGTAAGCACTCAGCATATTACCAGCTTAATCTATGATCAAATGTTGCGTTCAGGACAAAGCCTCAATCACGTTGGCGGCGACTTGATTTTGACCAGTAGTATCAATAGTGGTGCTGAAGCGATTACTGACAATAGCTTGCATGTATATGGCCGTGCACAAGGGCGTTTGGTGGCAGGCGCAACAGGGGATAAAGATGCCCGTATATTCTGCCAAGTCTTTAATCCTTCACTGGTGTCAGTAGCAGGAACCTATTGCTTACGAGACAACTTACCTGAGCATGTTATCGACAAGTCGGTGCAAGTAAAATTTGTAGAAGGCGAAGGCTTAGTATTTACCGTGATGGATGAAGCTTAGAACGCTATTAAAAATAATACACCGTGAAGTGACTTTATAGAAAACTAAGGTAGTTAAGCTGCTCTATTCGACAAGCCAAAAACCATAGTTATGACTCTACTAATACCACGCAGAGAGGCTAATTGAGCGATACATAGGTTGTTTTTCTGCTTTAGTATCGAGCTGCTATAATTTTTTGTTTATTTATGCTAGGCTAGCTTCGAAGATAGTGTATATATGTTAGGTTAATAACATGTAATTTTGCTATTTATATAAAAGATATCCCATTGATTCATAGGAGTGTGCCATTGTGGCGAAGATAGTTGTAATCACTTCAGGTAAAGGCGGTGTGGGTAAAACCACGACAAGTGCTTCTTTTGCCGCTGGTTTGGCGTTACGTGGCTATAAAACGGTTGTTATCGACTTTGATGTAGGTCTACGTAATCTAGACTTAATCATGGGTTGCGAAAACAGAATTGTTTATGACTTCGTTGATGTCATCACTGGAAACGCGCGTTTGTCGCAAGCACTTGTCAAAGACAAACAGCTTGAAAACTTATATATCCTGCCCGCCAGTCAGACACGCGATAAAGACGCACTGACCGACGAAGGGGTATCAGAGGTAATGGCTGAGCTCTCTAAACAGTTTGACTATATTATTTGTGACTCGCCTGCTGGTATTGAGCGCGGTGCACAGCTAGCGATGTATCATGCGGATGAAGCTATTATTGTCACCAACCCTGAAATCTCTTCAGTGCGTGACTCAGATAGAATCATCGGTATTCTACAAAGTCAGACGAAAAAAGTAGAAGAGAACCAAGGGACTGTTCGCGAGCATTTGATTATCACTCGTTATAATCCTGAACGTGCGGCTGCCAATGAGATGATGGATATTGATACTATCTCAAATGATATCCTAAAAGTTCCACTACTTGGGGTTGTTCCTGAGAGCCATTCAGTGCTTGAAGCGTCCAACCATGGCGAACCAGTTATCCATTATACCGACTCTGTGGCTGGTCAATGTTATGAAGACATTGTCGCCCGTTTCTTGGGTGAAGAGCGTCCATTACGTCATATTGACGTGAAGAAAAAGAGTCTATTACAGCGCTGGTTTGGGGGATAATGATGACTAAGAAAAAAGGATTTTGGAGTAGCCTATTTGGTACTGACGACAACAGTAACGCAGGTAGCGCAAATTTAGCAACTGAGCGTTTAAAAGTTATCGTTGCTAGCGAAAACAGATTGAACAATCGCTTAACGGTTGATCGCATCGAAAAAATGAAACGTGAAATCTTAGAAGTTGTGAACAAATACGTTAACGGTGTGCAGATTGATGATGTCAATATTAACCATCGTTCTGAAGACAGCTTAGATGTGTTAGAGATGAATATCAATTTACCTGAGCATAAGAAATAGCATTCTAACAGTACGTATTTCTACAATGAATAAAAAAAGCCCCAAGTTTGATACTTGGGGCTTTTTGATGTTTATCGATTATAGATTATTTCATACGGGCAATGAGATTGTCTTTTTTGACAAACTGATGGTATAGCGCGGCGGCTATATGCAAGACCGTAAAACCAATAATCATTGGCCAGATAATCTCAGTATGCAAGTTATTGTAAAAACGAGCCAAACTTCTATCTGGGGTCACGAATACAGGTATCTGAAAAATACCAAAAATATCGACTGGTCGACCGCCATATACTGCCATCAATAAGCCAACCAGTGGCATAGCAATCAGTATGGCATAGAGAGCAAAATGTGACAGCTGAGATACGAGCATTTGCCATTTTGGCATAGCTAACGGTGGTGGCGCCTTAGTAAAAACGCGGTTGATGACTCGAGCAATCATCCAGAATAATAAGCTCACGCCGAACGCTTTATGGTATCCAATAAACATATTGCTATCTAAATTCTCATATAGCAGTATCATTATCCATGTGGCTAACAGTAAGGCTGCACTAATCCAATGAAAAATACGGCTACTAACCGACCACTTTGATACATTCGAGTTGGCATTATTCATGAGTGACTCTACTACCTTTATCAGGAATTATCTCTAATCAGTTTTATAAGCCAGCTAATGCTCTTCAACAGATGAAGTCATTAACATTACTGGCTTACTATTTATAGAACGGAGAATACCTTAAATAGCGATAAGAATCTAGCTATCCGAATCAATCAGGTGATAGGCAATTTGATCCAAGTCTGGCACTAAGTAGATTTCGTCATCAATCATCACTGTTTGATATAGGTAGGATGAGACGTCATTTTTATCAAAATATTCTTCCCTACCTTCGATATTAGCACCACTAAATTGTTCAGGTGTCTCTACATCTTTCACTTCAGAAATTCGTGCTTGCAGCTGACGCAAATCACCTGCCGTCTGTAAGGCAAAACGGTGATCAGTCGTATTACCTTCCAAAACAACCATTTTGTCTGGAGTTTGATCTTGCAGTAGCAAATGAAATACAGCCAAATCTTGCTGTTGCCAGTCGTATCTAGAAACCTGCTGCTGAGACTCATCCACACTCAAAATTAGGCTGCTTGGAATGATCCAGTCCGGCTGGTTAACTGCTGGAACAATAGTGACGTCAAGCATACCGTTGTTGGTAGTCAACAGACTCACAGCCTCAAACGAATGTTTTAAAATTTGTGTCATACGTCACTCGCAATAAGTTAATGTGAATGGCTAGCTGCCTTTTCACCAATGTAATCGGTTAGTTTTTTTGCTAAATCGGTAGGGCTACCAACAAAATTGCAATACCCTGAGTCAATGATAGCCTGAGGCTGACTTGGACATGCACTCAAGCTCGGATCTTGTGCCCATAATTGACTGTTATTGTCTTGGATTAAGTCTAGATACTGAGAGCCATCATTACCCATACCTGAAAATATAATATTAATAAGCTCGCTACCATGAACATCACTGGTATTTTTGAGCAGCTGCCCGATTGCAGGCTTATATTCACCATGCCAATCTTGATCCAATAGTATCACGCGACCTGTTGAATCACAGACAACCTGCTTATCAATAGGTACTATCAGACACTCTCCTGCTCGTAGCCGCTGTGAAGAAGCGATAATCTTACAGCGCCAGTCGTTATGACGATTAAGTATGCGAGGCAACGTACCAATCATAGCCTGATTAAAATGATGTGCCAATAAAATACAAATTGGTAGTGTGGCTGGTACGTTATCTAAAAACTCTTTGACCGCGCTAGGACCACCCATAGAAGCACCCAAGAATACGACATAATGCCAGTCAGTATCAGCACTCTTGTAAGCTGGAGCATCTACCAATATTGGCAAGTCAAGCAATTGGGCAAATTTACGCTTTAACTTACGTTGCCACTTTGCATATTCTTGTGATTCGTTTAGATACGGTGCTTGACTGAAGCCCACTAGTACTGCTGCTGGTTTGGATGCCACCGTCGCTATTGCCACACTGTCATCATAATCACTGTCTATCAGCCAAATATCGATAGCTGAGTTAGAAAGCGCACCTGTTTCCCGCCACTGTGCTCGTGAAACACAGCCGACCAGCGTAAAGCCGAACCCACGTACCGTATCTGAAAACGCCATGCGCTGGCGATGGTCTTCTGCCACCACCATCACTTTAATATCGTTTCTATTTTTTTTTCGCAGCGCTAAAACACGTGCATTATCCTTCATTAGTCAGGCTGACCCCTTCACCTAGTAATTTTTGCATTTTATCAAGCAGCTCTTTTTCTTGGAATGGTTTACCCATATAGTCATTCACACCAATCTCTAAGGCACGCTCACGATGCTTTTCGCCAGTACGTGACGTTATCATAATAATCGGAATTTGCTTTAGACGACTATTATGTCGGACTTGAGTGGCGACCTCGAAGCCGTCCATACGAGGCATTTCGATATCAAGCAATATCATGTCTGGTGTCATATCTTGCAATATCTCAATTGCGTCAATACCATCTTTAGCGACTGCCACATTGAACCCTTGGCGCTCTAAGAAACGTGAGGTTACTTTACGTACCGTCACGGAGTCATCGACGACTAGAATGGTAGATTTAGACTCTATACGTCCTCTTTTAGCATCAGCAGCTTTCGTAATATTCTTGACCAATTGCGCATTACGCATAAGGGCAATCAAATCTAAGATGAGCATGACCGAGCCATCACCCATAATAGTAGCAGCTGAAACCCCTGGAATATTTGATAACTGTTGGCCTAAAGGTTTGACAACAACTTCTATGCGCGAACCTGCAATCTGATCCACTTGCAAAGCGATATTCTGTCCGGTACGGTTTTTAATAATAATAAGCGGTAAGCTGGTATTGGTATTTACCACCAACTCATTTAACTTATTGCCTGATAAAATTTCATTTAGATAACGTACTCGATACTCAGTGTCTTCAAAATTCAATGTGGCATCATTTGATTGATAGTAGTCATAGAGCTTCTCTGGATTCATTCGAACCACGCGCTCAATCTGTACCAATGGAATCGCATAGTAGCGATCTGCAGCACGAACAACCAACGCGTCAGACACGGCTACCGTCAGTGGTAGACGCATTGTGAAACTTGAGCCTTTACCCAACTCTGAAACGACGGATACCGCTCCACCTAGTTGACGAATTTCACTAATAACAACGTCCATACCAACGCCGCGTCCAGAAATCTGAGTCACTTGCTGACTAGTACTTAATCCAGCGTTGAAAATATATTGCATAATATCAAGGTCTGACAGACTATTATCATCTGCATCAATTAGACCCTGAGAGATGGCTTTACTACGTACTGCTTCAACATCAATACCTCGCCCATCATCTGTTAATTGAATGACGATTTCACTACCTTCACGACGGACCTCAAGGGTGATACGACCGCTACGCTCTTTGCCTGACTTCAGACGGGTTGACGTGGTTTCAATACCATGGTCGACAGCATTACGTAACATATGCTCAAGCGGTGACGTAATGCGCTCTAGGATGGTTCTATCCATCTCGTCATCAGCATTAACAATGGTCAGTTCAACAGACTTATTAAGCTCGTTAGCTGTTTGACGTACGATACGTTCAAGACGTGGTGTCAAGCGCGTAAATGGCACCATACGTGAATTCATCAAACCGTCTTGCAGTTCCGTCTGGGTACGAGATAACTGTAGCAGCAGGCTTTCGCTATCACGTGTCTTTTCTAATAATGTATGATTAATATCAACCAAATCTGAGGCCGACTCTGTTAAAGATTTAGATAGCTGATTCAAAGATGAGTATTGATCCATCTCTAGAGGGTCAAAGTCTTCATTATCGATGAGTTCCTCATCTATCTGAGACAAAATCTGTGCTTCTAGCTCGATCTCCATACGACGTAGCTGATCTGCCAGGCGTTGTACTGTCGTACCCATCTCTTCGATACTGTTTGTTAAACTACTGATACCCATATCGATACGAGCACGGTTAATCGCTGACTCACCAGATAGATTAATCATGTGCTCAATCAAACCACCCGAGATACGAATCATCTCATTGCTACTAGTGCTCTGATCTTCCTCGTGAGTATCTCTAAGCATAGACGGCATTTCACTGATATCTTTTGCAAGATACTGTGAATCTTGGTTTTCTTTGGCAATCAAGATTGCTTCACGCTGGGCTTGTAGAGACTCTTTAGGTATCGTTTTTAGGCTATCAGGGTTTCTACCAAATTGCTCCAACGCTTCAATTAATAGCGTAGGCGTCGGTGGATTAACATGTTGTTGAAGAATAAATACTGCATCAGCTAGCCAGTCATGACTTGCAACCAGCAACTCTAATACTTTTTTGGTGGCTGGACGTCGATTACTGACAAAGTCTGTATAAACCGACTCCATCTCGTGAGCCAAGTCAGCAATACCAGAGGCAGTGACCATTCGTGCGCCACCCTTTATGGTATGCAAATCACGTTGGAGCGCTTGCAACGCTGTGGTATTACTCGTGTCTTTTAAGAACAAGTGTAGATACTTATTACGATTGGTAAGCTCTTCTGCCTCTTCTAAAAATACCGCTAATATATCAGGATCAGGAAGTCCGTTAGCCCATGATTGTTTAATCATGCTATCCAGACTTAGTGTACTCAATACCTCATTATCACTGTCAACAACATTGGCAGCAATGCTACGCTCTGTAGGTTCAAAATGATTTTTTGGCACTGGTATGACTAGATCGATTACCTCTGGTAACGTTTTTGCTTTTTCAAGCTGGCGCAACTGCTCAATCAGCTCTGGAGTAAAGAAAGATTTCTTATGACTCACAATATGCATCACTTGTAGTGACATGGTGTCTTGCACCATTTGCATGATTTCAAGCCACTGCGCGGTTGGCGCTCTTCGGTTCTCTACAAACGACTCATAGACACTTTCTGCTTCATGGGTCAAATCGCCAATACTACGGATACCGGCCATCCGTGCACCACCTTTAATCGTGTGCAAATGACGCTGTAGAACTTTCAGCGCATTGATATTGGTGATATCGGCACGCCACTTATTGAAGCTTTCATCTAGTGCAGTATCAAGCTCTTGTGCTTCTTCTAAAAATATTTCTAACAGCTCGGCATCAGTATCAATAGTTTCAAATTGTAGGTCAGCTACTGGAACGGCTCTAACGATGAAACCGAGGTCCTCATTGTCATTACTTTTTTGATAAATACTTCGTAGCTCATCAATGACTTGTTTATCTATTTTTAAGGAGGTACTTCCAGCTAAGGCATCAAACAAGCCTATCAGCTGAGCATGACCTGCATGCAATATCGCTTGAATGTCTTGATTTTTAGCTATATCGATATGATTACTTAAATAACGATACGCATTACCCAGCTCATCTAAAATTGTGACAAATTTTGGAAATGCTTGCGCTTTTTCCATAAGAGAAGCTATTTGTGAAACTTGCTGCTCTATATAACCTTGAATATGCTCTATCTCAGTATGATTCAACGCATCATCTAATTCCCACTCAGCATCGAGCAACGTATCAATATTACTGTCTAATAACTCTTCTATCGTCGGTTTATTATTGGTCATGACAGTAGTGTCATTAGCCACGTATTGCTCACCAAGCATGGCTTGCAATGACGCTATATCATGCTGACTCTGCGACCCATCATCCTCTGTTGATGCATCATTCTGCTCTACATTTTGCTTATAATTATTCAGATAACCATCTATTAATGTGGCTGACTGGGCTAATGCTGCTAAGTGCTGAGCATTCATACCTATATCTTGTTGTTGTAATGACTCCAAGCTATGCTCGATGGTCGCACTGACTTCGCTGATAGCGGCCAAAGCACTAGAACCCGAAGCGCCGCGCAAAGTATGAAATGCGCGTACGATTTCATCTGTGATTTCTATATGATGCTGTTCTCTATTGTCTTTGACAAACTGTTCGATACAATCAAGCAGCTCTTCTGCTTCATCAATAAATATCTTACAAAATGCTTTTTCTTCCTCAGTTTGAGGGGTAAGGACAACCGCTGCCTCAGCCATTTTTTCATTGACCGAATGAAAGGTCTGCAAGGTAGAGTCTATTGCTTCACTACTGTTGTCATCATAAACATAGCCAGTCTCAGCCGTATCAGACAATGGCGTCTTTTCTTCCATCTCATCTATAGAGCTATCTACTGATTGTGCAAACAACGCAGCATAGCTAAATCCATTACCCTGCTGTTTGCTATACGCATCAGCACATGCAATCCATACTGGGACAACAGCTGGATAGTCTTGAGTACCCTGTTCAAATGCTACAAGCATCTTGGGGTAAGCTGCCAGTACATCTGTAATCAACTGACGTATATCAGCTGAGATAGCGACACTGTTATCTAAAACACGGTTAAGCATGTTTTCTATAGACCATGCCAGTTCCGCTGTATAGTTAGCGCCTACCATGCGGCCCGAACCTTTCAAGGTATGGAAACCACGGCGAATATCCTTTAATCCCTCTAGATCGGTCGAATTTTCCTGCCAGCTTTCGTACAACGGCACAATTTCTGCCAATACTTCATTGGCCTCTTCTATAAATATCTCTTTGATATCAGGATCTGCACCGTCGGCATCAGCTGGTAGTTTATTAGTCTCTTTAATAAAAGGTGCAAGATTCTCTGGAATATCCAATGTAGATAGATATTCGTTGGTATTTGCTTCCTTGTTATTCGAGTCAGTAACCAACTCGGTACTATCGTTATTAGAATCGTTATCAGCATCATCGATTTCTAGTAGCGATTTTTCTAATTCTGCATCATCTGACATAACCTCTTTAGGAGCAAGTTCAGCTGTCGTCAGTCCAGTGTTGACCGGCTGCTGACTCATAAGATTACTACTTTGTAAAATAGTAATCGCAGGGTCAAAGCTTGGTGGTCGCTGGGCTGAAAAATCTGCTACCAATGCTGGTAGAATTTTTGTGGTATCAACCACTAGATTCACAACATCATCTGTTACTGGCAATGTTTTATCTAATAAACGATTGAGTAGGTTTTCGATTGACCATGCTATCTCACTGATACTAAAGGCACCAACCATACGACCTGAGCCTTTTAGAGTGTGAAAACCTCTACGCACTTCAGTCAATGGTGTTAGATCTTGTGAGTCTTGCGCCCAGATAGGAAGAAAATCTTCAAGATCAGTGATGATTTCAGTCACTTCTTCAATAAAGATATCGTGGACATCTTCATCTGTTTCAAAGTTATCAGGCTTCACATGCTTACGAGCCTGCTTTAGTGCATCACTTTCAGTATTATTGGACAGACTCACACTATCTTCTTCAACTACATTTGCATCGTCTATATTGATAACAGGGCTGATCTCACCACTATCATCGTAACGTACAACATTCGTCGCAGCTGACTCTTGAGTGAGTACAGTCTTGTTAAGCGTTGCTGGTGAATTGATATCAGTATCAAGAAGCTGTGTTGCTCTGGCCGTATGTTCATTTGCTAAATTAAGCAACTGCTGATCGAAAACCTGCTGCGCAAGATAGTCAAGTAATAGCTCAATAGACGTTAAGCTCTCAGCCAACGCCTGCACCAAATTCCAGCTCGGGGTAGTAATATTACGAGTAGTTAACTGTGCAAATAGACTACCGATATCATCCATAGTATGACGAATTTCTGGCAACTCCATATCGTCAAAAGCTTGACCAATACTGGTAAACTCAGTAGACGCTGGTAATAACCTAATATCTTGATGTTGTATATAGTCGTTGAAGTTTTGCTTTATCTCTTCTACTGCAATTCGAAGCTCACGTAGGCCATCATCGGTAGGAATAGAGTCATGTTTACCTTTTAATTCTGTCTCGTTACTATTTATCACTTCAGGCACAGTAGCGAAAGAGGTTGCCTCACCAATCTTAAGAGAAATGGTTTGCTCAGTACTATAAATAGCGTTGTATAACTCTTGCAGCTTGCGTTCAATTTGCCACTGCTCTTGCGCAAAACTTGTTTCTGATACGAGAGACTGTTTTAAATCTGCAAGGATTGATTCCACCTGAGACACGTAGTAAGTCCAGCCTCGGTTTTTGAGCTGCTCTCTGATATGTTGTAAAGGAGCTACCAAGCTATCTGGCTCATCCAGTTTGAAAATAAGCGCATCAATCTGAGTTAATAATTGCGGTAAAAAACGAGACGCTGTCGTGGTACTTTGAGATACTTTATCCAAAATAGACTGAGTACGTTTGCTACTGTGCGCTAGATAACTCAATTCGACATAGATTGCCGTGGTCAATCTTACAACTATAGTTGAAGGTACTTCATTTGACTGAGCACAAGATTCTATAACTTGATCAAGCTGACCTAATAATGCTGCATAACGCTCCGGAAGTGGCGTCTCGTTTTGGGCCAGATCGCTTAGCAGCAGTTCAGTCAAACACCATAGTCTTTGTAAACCACTATCTTGTGTTGTCTGCCTGAGATACTGGCTAGCTTTTTCTAAGGTACTGAGTGCTGACGACTGATTTGTATTAGTGATTAGTAATGCCTGTACTTGTTGACGCCATACGAGTAGCAACTGCTGACACTGTTCACTTGTCAAGCTAGCAGTAGCTTGTTCTGTTGGTACGGCCACTTCAATACTATTGATAATATTTTCGTTATTCGCATGATCATTCGTGTATTCATGCTGAATATCACTAATGTTTACAAGAATATCAGTTTCTATATCTCGTTGAGACAAAGCTTGGGTCAGCTCATCAATTGCTCTACTTATTAGACCTCTATGATAGATTCCTGTACGCGCATACTGATTAATCTCTCGTTGTAATAATCGATGAGAGAACTGACCTATACGGCGATCTTTAATAGAAAAATCGTCACAACTTTGTAATCCTGCGAGTTGACTCAACTTGCCAGCAACATTTGCTAGTAAAGGTAGTTTAAGTATGATGAGCGCACCACTAACCTGATGATAACTTGATGTCAGTTGCTCATGGTCGATGCTAGATTCACCTAATTGCCAACCGTCAGATATCTGTGCTAACTGCTGATTGAATAATGGTAGCAACCACTGAAACGTCACTATGTCATTGGGCTGGTTTTTCATAGGTTTATCCTAACTCGTCTATGCACTAATTTAGGCACTAATTTTTTGCCACACATTAACCTGTGGGTGCGCAATGCGGCGCATATTTGAAGGACGCCAGAACAACGCCTCACCTGGAGCCAATATAATATATCCCTCTAACGCGCACTGCTCTGATAACCGTGCCAAAATATCACGCTGATCAAATTTACGAAAATATAGCAGCATGTTTTGGCAAATAATCACGTGCTGAAGATGCGTAGTGGGTGGTTTTTGTTCAATAATATTGTGTACAGAAAAATTGACATGTGGCTGTAATACAGGCGCTACCTGCCAATTCTCCTGCATAATATTAGCCGCTTCTGATGTGCTAGGCTTCAATCTGTTTGATGTACTCTTAGAAGGTAGCGGCTGAACAAACGGCTGACACGGTTGCGGGATTAGAGTTTGCTGCCTGTTATCGTATTGCCCCAACCGTGCGCTTTTAATAGCCTCTTCGCTGATGTCTGTCCCTAATATTTTATAGCCTTGACATCGCTGTGCGGCCAAGCTCATGGCCAGTGACCAAGCTTCTTGTCCACTTGCGCAACCAACACTCCAAATACGAAATAAACTATCAATGTTGTCAGCTTTATGATGCTGCAATGCATACTCTGTAACAAAGTCGATAGAGGGTCTATATCGAAAGAAGCGACTCTCATGAATGAGCACTTTATCTAGCAACTGCTGACGCAACTCATTGTTTCTCGATAATTGATACCATAATTGTTGAACGCTCAATCCATTCGACATAGCCGTACAGTCAATTGCATTGGCCAACCACTGTAGCTGTATGTCTGGCAGCACAAATCCAGTCTCTTGCTCTATGTACTTCTGCCATCGTTGCACATCCAAACTGTCGACTTTCATCAAAGTATTACCTAATGTCAGATCAACTGTATAAGCAGATGATTTAGCTAATTAACGTTATTTAAGCTAGACAAATCACCTACTATAATTACGGCTTCTTTTTATCACTCTTACAGCAGCAACTTTGTTCAATATGCAGAAAAATCAAATGCTGTCGATCTTGCTCTAAAAGAATAACTAATCACTAAACGCTTTCTTTCAATGCGCCTTCCGTATCCAACACTTCATAATCTACTAGCTCGTCGTCGTTCGATACTTTGAAGCCTGTTACCGATTCCTGTAGTGCTGCTGCCATTTCACTTAGTTCACCAATAGAACGGGCTGTTGCCATCGTTCCAGAAGAAGTCTGTGAAGTAATATCTTGAATGATGTTCATGGTGTGAGAAATATGACCCGCAGACTCAGCCTGTTGTAATGCAGCGTTTGAGATGTTTTGAATCAAGTCAGCCAAAGTATTAGAAACGCTCTGTACTTCTTCTAGTGCTTCACCCGCATCTTTTGCTAAGCGTGCGCCGCGTACAACTTCAGAAGTTGTTGATTCCATCGACATAACTGCTTCGTTGGTATCGGCCTGAATGGTTTTTACCAATGTTTCAATCTGCTTAGTAGCGTTCGCTGAACGCTCAGCCAGACGCTGTACCTCATCAGCAACAACTGCGAAGCCTCGGCCCGCTTCCCCTGCCATCGATGCCTGAATAGCGGCGTTCAATGCCAAAACGTTGGTCTGGTCAGCAATATCGTTAATTAGTCCAACGATATCACCAATCTCTTGCGAAGACTCACCAAGGCGCTTAATACGTTTTGATGTTTCTTGAATCTGGTCACGAATAACGTTCATACCCTCAATAGAGCGTTGTACAACTTCTGCTCCGTTATGAGAAATAGCAACTGAACGCTGGGCAACCGTTGCAGATTCCGCAGCATTGTTTGAAACTTGATCAATCGAGACAGTCATCTCATTAATAGCGGCTGATACACCAGCAATCTCTTGTGCTTGGTGTTCAGAAGCTTCGGCCAGTTCAACAGCATTCATCTGCGTTTGATCTGAAGATTGCGATACTCGGTCAGCAGTGCTGTTAATAACCAGTACCAACTGTCGTAATTGGTCAATTGCAAAGTTGACTGAATCAGCAATCGCCCCTGTAAAGTCTTCTGATACAGTCGCATTGACTGTCAAATCACCTTCTGCCAAATCACCCAACTCATCAAGTAGACGTAAAATAGCGATCTGGTTACGTTCGTTTTCTTCTTGAATTTGACGTGCTCGCTCAGACTCAGCTTCTGCTTCTTGACGACGACGCAAGGTTTCTTTTTCAATAAGCGATCGCTCTGACCCACCACGATTTTTCAGTAGCTGGTACAAAGCAAACAGAATCCCTAATGCGCCGATTGCAAATACAGCCGCTGGTAAGATAACGGATTGATTGAAACTATCGAAATACTGACTTACCGATGATAGCGAGTTAACCAACCAAATCAGACAAGCCAAACTTAATAGAACAAAAAATCCTAACAATAGCTTCCAAGTACTATCAGCGTCTTTGCCATCTGCTGATGTTTTGGCCATACCAGCTACAGGTTTTTTTATCACATCACTCATCTTGCGTCTTCCTTTCAAACAGTCATCAAAGTCTAATTGTGGCTGACTTTGACAATCGTATTGTTATCTAAACAATGATTAGCAAAGCCTGTATAAATGCTGACATCGAACCCTATTATGTCAGTCGCTATTTCTCTGTCGTTACTTAACAGACAGGTCTTCTATTATCGACAATTATATTGCAGCATCTGAATACTGAGGATCTTGTGCGAGCAAACTTGGCATAAATACATACCAGTCTTGGTCGTTTTTGAAAAACTTGCCATGGTTATAAGGCGCAAACGGCGACTCTGGATCTATGGCTTCTGGACGATACTGTTCTTGTGTGAACTGTTCGATACCAAGCACTTGATCCACCAGCAGTCCTGAAAAGTTATTGTCATAATCAATGACGATAACTTTCCGTTGGCTCATTTGTGTCAAGCGACTAGGGACTTGCAAAAAATGCGACAAATCCGTTAAAGGTAAGAGTCGCCCACGAATGTTGGCAATACCTAGCATCCATGGCTTTACTAGAGGTAGGCTAGTATATTCTGGCATAGATAATACCTCTGATACCTGACCCATAGGGGCAACTAAGCGCTGCCCACCAATTTCAAATACCACACCTTGCCAATCAAACTCTTGGCCACCGCGGCGACCGCTTTTGCGCGCGCGTGCCAAATCTGCTAAACGCAGAAGCTCAATAAATCCTCTAGAAGCCACAAGTTACTCCATCACTTTGCGAATCATATTGACCAATCCACTTTCATCAACTGGTTTGTTCATATATTCTTTGGCGCCTTGACGCTTGCCCCAAACTCTATCTGTTTCTTGGTTTTTGGTACTAATCATGATGACAGGGATATGAGCAGTGGTTTTACCGCGGGTAATCTTGCGTGTGGCCTGAAAACCATTCATTTCAGGCATGACCACATCCATCAAAATCACATCTGGCAAATGTTCAGCTGCCATCTGGCAACCCTGCTCACCATTGGTCGCTTCCAACACTTGGAAGTTGTTTTTGGCAAGCATATCGCGAAATTTCGCCATTTCTGATGGCGAGTCGTCAATGACTAAAACGGTAGTCATAGGAGGTTCCTTTAAGTTCTAAAATATCTGTGAAGATATATTGATATATGGTTCAGATAAAATGATTAAAAATAGCACTTATAAATCTACTAGTAGCCATTCTTTAATCATGATTACTCAGTATTGAATAATCTGGAGCGATAATATCAATCACTCCCTGTAAGTCTATATTTATTCGATTAACGGTACTGATTAATAGCATCAAAAAGCTCATCTTTACTAAATGGCTTAGTCAGATACTCATCAGAACCTACAATACGACCACGTGCCTTATCAAATAGACCATCTTTAGATGACAACATAATTACCGGTTTATTGGCATAATCAGGGTTATTTTTTATCAGCGCACAAGTCTGATATCCATCTAGACGTGGCATCATAATGTCGACAAAAATAATATCTGGATTGTTATCTACAATCTTTGCTAACGCATCAAAACCATCGATAGCGGTCACTACTTCACAGCCCGCTTTTTGTAATAAAGTTTCTGCAGTACGGCGAATGGTTTTTGAATCATCAATTACCATTACTTTTAAACCTTCAAAATTATTTTCCATTCTCATTGTCCTGTAAACGACTATTTGTTCGTAACGCTATCTAACAATACAAAATTTGCTTGGCTATTTTAAACTTTTATATCATCTATTGTCAGATCGATATAAGTACCTATATTTGCATTGTCTGCGTTGAAATTTGTGATAACAGCGAATCTTCTACAATTGATGCCTAATGACTAATCGCGGTATCAATATAACGTACTATACGCACTTTATTATTAATCTTACAAAATCTAGCGTTATTTAAGTGCCTTGGATATAGTCAATCCAAAATAAAAGAAGTACAACCCATATTATGAAATAGTTTAGGTAGATTATTCTCCATCCAACCTTGGCGTAGAAACTTAGCTTGTGCCCATTTCTTTTCAATAGGATTTAAGTCAGGACTATAGGATGGTAGAAATAAAAGCCTGTGACCATGCCTATTCAGAAGACTTTTCACTCGTTTATGAAAACTGGCATTATCCATGACGATCACGCATTTAGTTTTAAGGCTTGGAATGAGCGTGTATTTGCACCAGTCATAGAATATATCGCCATTGATGTTTTT
>NZ_JAATTV010000029.1 GCF_013414195.1 Psychrobacter sp. BI730 | reverse complement strand
CGCTATGATCTTAGAATGAAGCTGTTCGCCGGTCTTGTTAATTTCGAGCTTAGCTTATGACTTTTGCAAGAGGTCTATTAATATCATCATATTCAATCGGAATAACTACTTCTCCCTGCTTATCAATAAAGCCAGACCTACCTTCTCGGCCAACAGCTGCTAAATCCTCTGAAAAATATCCTACATAGTCATATTCGATAGGAATAACTTCTTTGCCATTCTTATTTACAAAACCATATTTACCTTCTTTTTCAACACCCAATAAACCTTCTGAAAATTCAGGGTGTATGGAGTCATATTCAATAGGTATAACGTTTTGACCATTCTTGTTTATAAAGCCATATTTACCATTTCTTTCAACTTCAACTAGATCCTCCAAAATATAAAGACCTTCAGTTTCCTGAAGGTCTTTATATTTTGGCGCACAATTATGAGAGGTTTCTGAGGCACTAGATTGAGAGGCAATCGTTAGGATTGATAATGTGATAACGCTGGAGCTTACAAGCCACCTTAATCTGCTCATACTAAACGTCCTTGTTCAAATATACTCTCCTTTAAATATTATATTGACTTAAAAAAATGAATACCGCAAGTATAAATTCACTTTAATGACTATTTGCAAAAGTCATTAAAAAGTTTATATTTAAATAATATTCATTATATTTTAAATATAAGAAAGAAGGTGACAGCATGCACTTTAATGTAGCAGATTTGATAACAATTTTAGGTACTCTTAGCTTAGGCCTTGTCGGCTGCTTTGGAATGGACGGTGGCGGATGTAATTACGATCAAAATAGCTTTTTGACACAAATAGAGTCGAAGTCCAATGTTAACTATATCTTGAGCACAATGGATAATAAAACTAACCCGCCACCATCCTCATCAATGAACTCTTTCGAAGTGCCGATTTCTGAGTTAAATCCAAATTTGCTAGATTCAAACTACTTGATAACAACTGTGCAATACACCACCTCTGGCACTTGTACGCCGTCACATGTCATAAGTGTTGAAAGATTCACAATTGGTAAACTACGATTGCAAGCTGATGATGCGTTTCATTCAAAAGCTGCCTCTAAAGTTCAGGAAGCACAAGAATGTATTAGTAACAACCCTTCACGGTGTTCAGGTATAGAGAGTTTTCAATATTATAAAGATGACGTGGATAAAATACGAAGTATTGATGCTAATACCCTTAAGGACTGCTCATTAGATGCGATTAGAGAAAATATGGCTCGGTTAGAAGAGTTATCTTCAAACCAATACATCGTGGGGTGTGCAGTTACTAAAAGCAAAGACAAAGAGTTACCACTGTACTTCGAGCAAAATAATGACACGTTACTATTTAAAGGTGTGCTGTTTTAATTTTTTAACACGTTATGTTTGATTAGGGTCTTTTCAATTTAAAAGCGCTACAGCGCGACTGAGACTTCCGCTTTATAAATATAAGCTTTGTAGGCTCGACCTAGCGTAGACCCAGCAAGCCAGAAAAATTTATCCCAGTTATGCGAAGCTATGGTATAGATCTACTTTATTTGGTATCGACTATACCAGTCTGAATTCACTTTTAAGAACACGTGCAATGCTTCTTATAAAAAATTATATCTAAGTAATACTACATAGTCTGAAGCTTTGTATAATAAACAGAAAATAGTACTTTTTTATACATCTAACACTCACATTAAGGATACTGACAATGACAAACTCATGGGCAAAAATGGCTAATTGTAGTATCCCACTGTTGTTATCTTTAGCCTTAGTCGTTCCAGCAATGGCCGATACCAATCTCTCGCAAATACAAACATCAGCTAACCAAGGTGATCCTAGCGCTCAATATAGTCTCGGCCTTAAATACTACTCAGGCGAGGGCGTGAGTCAGAGTTATAATAAAGCGTTTGAATGGTATCAAAAAGCCGCCATGCAAAACCATGCAATGGCACAGTCTAATATAGGGCAAATGTATTATTATGGGTTTGGAATACCAAAGAACCAAGTAAAAGCCTATGATTGGTTTAAGAAATCAGCCTATCAAGGTAATGATAAAGCTCAGGCAAAGATTGACGAGATGTCTCAAATAGGATTCGTAATGAATTTTATTGACAGCGAGTTCACAAAAACCAGTTATCATATGATTAATAATGTCGAATACTCTCCTATAAATGATCATTATCTGGTTGGTCAACTAAGCGATTCATCATCAATTAGCGAGTCTATGTCTTTCTCATCTGGTGAGTCTTATGCGCTTGCCGCTATTTGCGCTATGCGTTGTCGCAATGTGACTTTAACTATTTATGATCGTTACGGAGATATTATCTCTGAAGTAATTGACGCAGATGGTACAACCGCAGTCCAATTTGAGGCGGCGTATACTGGAGACTATACCGTAGATCTTAACTTTGACTGCCAAGCTTCATCTTGTCTATACAAAGTGCAAGGTTATGAGGCCTCAATGTCGCTTGACTGGCTTATGTATATATAAGATATTTTAGGGTATGAGCATATAAGTGGTGCTTATACTTCTTTGACGTTCAATACTGAAAAAAATTATCACTTGTGAATCAGATGTTTAACTTAAAAAAACGGTACACTCTAGAAGAAAACAATAACTAGGATAAATTTATTAAACTTTCTACTGCTATGAAATTTCTGCTAGATCGTTAGGGCGTCATACCTTTATCTATGTCACTAATAATTAACGGCAGTAGTAAATAAGGATTAAATATAACCCCGCCCTTTGTTAAAAGTCTTACTCAATAAATCAACTGAATCAGTTCTTGAGTGAGCTCTACGTTTGGTTTCAACATATCATCAGCAAGACTACGCTTACTTGATAGTAGCTTATCCAGTTTAATCTCAAACGTCTCAAAATCGTTTGCTGCAATAGATGGATAGTACACGTAAACCTCTTTATCTTGCCCAATTCGGTAGGCTCTATGAGCTATGCTGAAGAAACCGTACAACTAAACTTGGTAAACTAAGCGTATTAATCGGAGTTTATCATGACCAAGAAAATAAGAACCTACAGTGACGAATTTAAAGCAGAAGCTGTCAAGAAGATATCAGACAATAATGGCAATATCTCGGCTACCGCAAAGCAGCTTGGCATTGCCATGCAAACGCTCTCAAATTGGCATAACAAAGCCAATCAAGGCAAGCTTGTCGGCACAGATCAATATGATCCTGATCTTATGAGTGCTCTTCAAGAAATAAAGCAGCTCAAGCGGCAGCTTAAAGTGGCTGAAGAGGAACGCGAGATCCTAAATGAGGAGGGATAAAGCGAAGCACTGCTTCGCCCCGACGCAAGATAAGAGCTATGCTCGAATGAGGCGACGGCGTACTTTGCCAAGCACAGTTAGTGAAGTACGCCTTTATCAAGAATAACCAGAAGATATTTAGCATAACTACTATGTGCCGTGTGTTAAGGGTTAAGCCCTCAAGCTATTACGACTGGATTAGTCGTGACATCAGTGACCAACAGATACACCGCAACCAGTCTGAATTACTGGTTAAAGCTGCTCACAGTGAAACGAAAGAATGTTATGGCGTAGATCGACTGCATGCTCATCTAAGCAAACAAGGCCACAACATTAGCCTGTATATGGTAAGAAGCATCAAAGAGGAACACGGCATCAAATGCCGTCGTCATAAGCGCTTTAAAGTCACTACTGACTCAAACCACAACAAGCTAGTTTATCCGAATGTGCTGGATCAGCAGTTTGATGCCAGTTGCCCTAATGAGTCTTGGGTGAGCGATATTACTTATATCTGGACAAATGAGGGCTGGCTGTACTTAGCAGGAGTGAAAGATTTATATACCAAAGAGTTGGTCGGTTACGCTATCAACAAACGCATGACTGCTGACTTAGTTTGCAAAGCACTAAATATGGCAATCAAAAACAAACGACCTAATAAAGGGTTAATTGTGCACTCAGACAGAGGTAGTCAATACTGTAGCCATGCGTATCATAAAATCATTAAACAGCACCAGTTTATAGGCTCAATGAGTGGCAAAGGTAATTGCTTTGATAACGCACCCATAGAAAGCTTCTGGAGCATATTAAAGAATGAGCTGGTATATCATAAGGATTATAAAACAAGGTTTGCCGCCATTACCGATATCATTAGATACATCGAGCTATATTACAACCAAACTAGGATTCAAAAGGGCTTGAGCTATAAATCGCCAAGACAGGTGTGGTTTGATTATTATCGTCAAGCTGCGTAATTAAAATCTCCCAAGTTTGGTTCTACGGATTTGACGACAGTGGTCATCACCGTTAGCAATAGGTTTATTAGGTTGGTAATCATAATCTATGCCAAGCTTTTCTAAACCTGTTTTTAGTCCAGGTAAAACGGCATTTTGAACAATAGCAGATAGTTCATTACTTATTCTAGAAGGGTGATAGGTATATATTTTAAGCAAAATAAAACTCCTTTTTTATAAGAACTCTGTATCACCCATCATAACCCACCATTTTCTAAAATTTGGTAGCTCAGAGCTGTATTTTTTTAAAACGAAAACAGCACCAGTATTCTTGATTTCTTTATGATTAATAAATGATGTCGAGATATCTTCTAAGCACCATAAATGCAGATGGTATCCGGGATATACAGTGGATAAAGCATTAGTGAATAAGTTAAGATTATGTGAATATTTCGTTAAATCTCCCCAGTAATCCATCAAAAAGAGTTTACCATTTAAGGGTCTGATTATGAACAAACATTCTGCGAACCAATAAACCTTATATTCAAACTCTGGGTGATAGATATAGCGCTTTAACAAATACTGATAATCTCTATCAAGGATTAATGTGTCTTTTAGTGAATACATGAACTTCAAGGCTGAAGAAACATCTGATTTAGAATAGATACAATTAATATCTAGAGCAGAAGCATCCTCTACCGTGTCAGGTATATCAAAAATCACTTCAAAGATAGGGCTAACGGGTGTGTAAAGTTTGAGTCTAGCGCCTAGTTTATAATGACGACCGTGTGGAAACCCGTATGCGACTAAAACAGCAGAGTCTTTAGCATAAAAAGTCTTTTCACCGAGTTTTGCAAGTTCAAAAAAGACACTCGATGATATTGCTCCGCGGTCAGTCGGTGCTACCATGACATCGCATGCTTGAATTAACCCAAAAGACCTATTATTGTAGATTCCACTTCTATCACATGAACCATAATGTGCCACAACCTTGCTATTTCTTAGCGCTACCACAGAAGAAACCGCTCTGTCTTTTGGATACTTCCAGTTCCAAAACTCTTGAGAGATAGGTGTGCCAAAAACATTCTTAAATAGATCAATGCAGCTTTCAGTAAATTCATTAGCAAGCGCTATTTCATAACCGGGTTTAGTTGGCTGACCATCAAAGCGAAAAATATACCGCTGCGATTGTGATATATGTCTTAGAGAGTTTTGGCTTGTACTACTATCTATAATTGAAAAATCAAATGCTTTTGCCCATTTTTCGATATCATGATAGGTGCTTTCATAGTTTATTCTAATAATAAATTCACCATGATAAGATAGGCGTGATGCTGCCAGCATAAATAAATTTATAGTAGAAACTTGTGTAGAATTGAGTGTTAAAAAAATAAAACGGTATTTTTTATCACTATAATCATCAAGCCATTCGTGGTCAGTTAGAAGCAATATTTCATTCATCGCTTTTCTCACTTGTAACAGTGCGTGTCAAAGATTGACGAATACTATCAATTTCAGCGTCTAAACGTTTCTCATTTTGATGTTCTAAGAATCGAATCATTCTGTCTAGTTCAACAGCAGACCATTTAGGCAGCCATTTTTCTCGTACTAAGCTGACATAGCCATGATTATCATAAATTTTGCTCATATGCGGAGATGCAGCAGATGACCCTACCAAGTGGTAAGAGGCAGTCACTCTAGGAACATGGTAAAAGTCTGTAAGACGTGAAAGTTGAATCCAAAAATCCCAATCTTCCATAGATTTTAAGTTTTCGTCAAAACGACAACCAATATCAATAAATTTTCTTGTAAAGGTTACTGCGTGGATAGGAATAAAGTTATTAAATATCATTCTACCTATATTATAAGGTTCGTTATAAAGTCTTATTAAATCCCCATCATCGTTCAAAACTCTAACGCCACGATAAAGCACCTCTATATCATTATTTCTACGCCAATGGTTCAAAAAAACCTGAGTATGCACGCTATCTATCTCATCGTCATCATCTAAGAAATTAATGAAATTGCCTTTAGCGTTGATAAGTGCAGTATTAGCAGCACCTGAACGTCCTATCGATTTTGGTATATCAACCTGCTTTAAACGATGGAATTTATTTCTAAAGGGAGCACATATTTCATCGATATTCTCTCCGCCATCATTGACGACGACAATGTCTAAGTTTGCTTTATAAGCTTGATTAACTAAACTGATCAAACAGCGCTTTAAAAGTTCAGGACGATTTTTAGTACGGACTAGATAGGAAATTATGGGGCTATCATTTGGTAATGTATTAAGAAAAACATCTTCATGGAGGTCTTTGAAGAACTTTTTCTGATTCCGATAAATATTGTTGATTTTCAAAAACCCTTCTGCGTATGCAGTCTCAGATGGAAGAGTATAAGTACGGGCTTTATTAATACCTTTAACTACTTCAATATAATTATTTTCAGTGAGCTGAGATGTGTATAGGTTACATAGTCTTTCTTTAGCTTCTATAAGTGACGTTATGTCTATCAGAGTATTACAATCACATTGACGGCTTACTTCGTAACAATAAGCTTCTCCAGAAAATTTAGCTTCTTGCAGCCCTATCCAGACAGAAACTGAGGTAGCTCTATGATCTACATGAAATTCCTGTGGTGAAGGAAAGAAGACGTTAGCGGGCTTTAACTCTATAATAAGTTTTTTTATTTGTTGAAATAAACTTTTATTCGCTTTTACTGATCGATCTGCGATATTTAAAAAAACTGGTTCAGCGTTAATAGATTTACATACTGAAACTGCCTCAGCTATTCTTATATCAGCGTTACCTCCTAGCTCACCATTTGTCATGTAAACGATAGTAATAGACTGTCCACGATTGGATGCCTGAATTAAGGTACCTCCCATAGAAAATACCTCATCATCAGGATGAGGAGCAAACACTAAAAAACTTCCCGAGGGAACATCTGTAACTGAATAAGGAATTAAAAATGACTCAGGCAACATACGCTCTTCCTATTTTATTATTTAGATAACAATTGTATCTTACAATTGTTATCTAAATAATAAAGGTAAATAGGCTAAAGGTCTATTGAAAAAAAAGAGACGATGGTGTATTTTATGCATCGTTTAAATACGGTAATAGTAGACCTCTTGCAAAAGTCATAATTTAAGCTCGGAATTAATGATACCAGCAAATAGCTTCATTCTAAGATCATAGCGCTGACGACGGTTGCGATATTTATGAGCCACGATTTTAAACAACTTGATTAAGCCTATTTTGTGCTCAACCACAATACGGAACTTTGCCAGATAGTGATTGGCCTGTTTGCATATCTCCAATAACTGACCACCACGAGGTTTCTTAAATGGTGTGAAAGTTTGGTTATGTAGCTTTGCTAACCCTTGATAACCACTGTCTGCTAGATAGTTAGTGTTCTCAGGTAACCAATCAGGACAAGTATCTTTATACAGCTTAAAATCGTGGATTGACCCTTTACAGGTTTGCACATCAAGTATCAAACCGGTTTGCCAATGAACGATATGACCCCTGCCGTCAATCCCGTAGAATTAAACTTGGGAGATTTTAGTTACGCAGCTTGACGATAATAATCAAACCA
>NZ_JAATTV010000028.1 GCF_013414195.1 Psychrobacter sp. BI730 | reverse complement strand
TAAAACATGAGGGCTTATAAGGAGTTTCTTGATCACCAAAACTCAGTTTTAAACAAAAAAGGGGAAAATTATAGGAGTCTAGCCTGTGGATAACTAAAACATGAGGGCTTATAAGGAGTTTCTTGATCACCAAAACTCAGTTTTAAACAAAAAAGGGGAAAATTATAGGAGATCTCATGACTTCATTACTAACCGAAGTAAAGCGACCTCACATTTCACTTTCAGAAAATGTTAAAACTCGGCGCCTCATTCTTATAATTATCTTGGTTCTGTAGCTTAGCATCTTCTATTTGTCGCTGTATTGGCTCTGGTTCACGTTCTAGCTGCTCTTTGATGATCTCTAGGGGTATGTCAACGACGTTCAAATTTAACGGCTCTGGTAGCTCTACGTCTTTATATAAACCTGCGTGATACTTCTCTTTTATCTCGATGCCTTTAGCTAAGGTTCTTTTATTACGCTCATACTCTCTCGGTAATCGTGACACATAAGCTCTTTGTGCTGCTTCTATCGTATGCTCCTGCTTCTTATTAGCATCAAAATCTTTTTTGTATATATCACCTTCAAGTCTTAGATGTCTTGGCTTACCATGTTTATCTTTCAGATTTCTACAGCTTACTGATATGGAGTTTTCACTGTTTAAACGCTCTATTTTTAGTCCGAGCCGTCTCAAACTTAGCAATACGCCTTCACGAGACTTAATCTGTTCTATATTAAAATCGTATTCCATTCTTCGATTGATAGCCTCACGTAATACCTCACGATTCGGTGGATTCTTAATGATTTCAGCGTCTTTTTTAGCAGCTTGGCGGTCATAGCCTTTTGTAATATAAGCTGAGGGTGGTGCAGAATTTGTTGAGTGCGAATTAGTCAATCGCGCGCGCTTAGGCTCATTTGGATCGGCCAATTTATACTCGTAATTAACAACATCTTTAAAAGCATCAACCCTAACCAAATCAGCTCCTGCATAAAAAGGTTGCAATCTTTTACCGCTTCGCAGTTCCTGTCCTGGAATCAGAAAGTTTAGCTCTAAGCGACCGACTGGATGTGCCTCATCAATATCTTTATCGGCATGTTCAATCCATAGAATATCGTACTGATCACGCTCCAGTCCGCAGAAAATTACCTCCTCAAATTTTTTCATGATCTCAAATTTCTGCTTTTCTGTTAGCTCATCAGAACGCTTCTCAAAAGAGAGAACACCGCTTTTGTATTTTTGTTTATAAGGAGTGGTATTGATCAGCTGCTCAGTAAGAACAGGATCGCCGCTTAGCACGCGCGCATGCTTACGCTCCTTCAATGGTAAAGGTTTAGATTCTGGATTGTCAGAAGATTCGTCACGCTCCTTCAATAGATAATTAGTCGCACCACTCGCAGGGCCTTTTCCATGGTCATGAAATTTAACGATCATCGTCCGCCTTCCTTGCATCTTTTAGATTCTGATTTATTAACTCATGCATTAACTTTCTAATAGCGGTTATCTCGTTTAGCACCTGCTTATCTAATTGATTATCTAATGTCTTATCTAATTCCTTATCAGTGTTCACACGTCTTGCTACTTGATTTAGATTAGAACCAATTCGTCCAAGTTGACGGATTAAATTAGGGTCGGCTATAGATATTGGTGTTGATTTTAGAGCTAGATTTCTGAGCCATCGACTCATTGTTCTTTCGGTCTGACGCTTCTTTATTAATTCGTGCTCATACGAATTAACTCTGAGCGTTAGCTCAATTTTTCTTTGTTCTTTAATACCAGACTTAGGTGACTTGGTGGCATTCATAGTGATCTCGACGGCTTTTGATTTTGGGGGTTAAGGGGGGCTTTTTTCCCCTTACCAGCACCCGAGGGCGCCATTAGAACGATAGTGAAAATGGGCGCACTTGGGACTGCTGGCTTAATAACTTCATAAAGCAGTTTATGATCACATATACAATGAAGACAGCCTGATTCTGGATTAGTAGGCTATTATTTTTGGCAGAAGTCGGACTTATAGCTATTTTTGGTGAAATACCCCTATTTTCGTGTCATTTTCTCTATTTTTGACCCTAATTTTCTCAATTTTTCTTGGTAATCGCAGACTTATAATCAGAAAAACGGCCTGACATACCCCTTCCGTCTCTTTAGTATGTTTTGCAGCCTAAACTGCATCTTTTCATGCCTAGAAAGTGAGTCTTCATGCTTCAACCGTTACTTTTGACGTAGCTATTGCACTCTCCTTGTTCCGAACGACACTTTTGATGCTCTATTAGCGTTCTATCCGTCTGTTTAACTCTGTTCTCAGTCAAAATTATGAAGTATATATTTTCAGTCAGTAGCGATTTTTTTTGCTGTAGGTATAGAATCGTTCTTGTTCCTGCTTTATATGTTACTTTTCACGTAGCTAATACTCTCATACCGTCTTAAATAGACTTTTTCCTGCTCATACACTAGCAGTATCGTTTCTAGCATCACTTTTCACGTTGATAGTACTTCCTTACCATCTTAAATAGACATTTTCTTGTTCATACACCGGCAATACCGTTCCTAGCGTCACTTTTGATGCAGATTGCGATGTGTATATACACTATTGTTAGCGAAGATACAGAAGTGTTGTTTTCCATGTAGCTGTATAGCTATATACCGTTTATAGACTACCTACTGATGTTTATATTGTTACTTTTCACGTAGCTAAATGCTGTTTTTCTCAAAAATTGGCTTTTTTCGTATCTGAGAGTCTCACTCATGTTTGAAATGTAGAAATTTCTCAGTCTAGTGATATTTTTATATTTTGTGATGAACTGCTACTTATAGGAAGAAAACAAAGGTTATCTGAATAGGTTGATTTAGATTGGTATTAGATATACGAAGACAATAAATAGCTTAATCTGTTTCTAGGTGAGACTTATAAAGCGGATATAAACATTAGATAAGTTATTTAAAAGAGTTATTTATTCAATCCGTTAAAGAGGGTGATAGCTTATTAGATCTCTAGAATTCTAATCATAACTCTGTATAGAAATACGATATCTGATTTAGTAAGGACTCAGTTTCCCTTTTTATTAGTTAATAATAACCAAAAAAGGTTTTTAAGGCTTTTAAAAGCTTTTAAAAGCTTTTAGGAACCCTGTAGGCCTTATAATAAAAGAGTTTCAGAGCCCATATATATACGTTTATACACCCATATATATACGTTTATACACCCATATATATACGTTTATACACCCATATATATACGTTTATACACCCATATATATACGTTTATACACCCATATATATACGTTTATACACCCATATATATACGTTTATACACCCATATATATACGTTGAAAACTTGCTTGTATATATATATGCATTATATTAGTATTGTGTATATATTAAAACTAAGGCAATGGATTATGTCGGATAATAAGGTGATAGGTAAGGCCAATGCTCTGAATGAAGCTTCATATACAATTAATCTAGTAGCCCAACGTGTGATTATATTGGCTATCATTGAAGCAAGAGATCAAGGTGTTATGTCTGAGGTTGGAGGTGTACACCGTATTAAAGCTTCTGACTATCAGAAACATTTTGAATGTGACAAAACAACCTCTTATCGTTCATTAAAGTCTGCATGTGAGAGCCTTTATGAAAGCGAGTTTGTTTGGACAGATAAAGATGCTAAAGGAAATACTAAGGTCAACCATTCTAGGTTTGTACAACGTGCTTCATATAGCGAAGGCGGTGGCTACATTGAGGTGATGTTTGGAAGTGATGTTATTCCGCTTATAACTAGACTTACTGAGAAATATACAGAGTATGAACTCAAACAGATAAAAGATTTAAGTAGTGCTTATGCTTTACGCATGTTTGAGATCTTGATGCAGTGGTTTAACAGACGCAAGAGTTCACCAATTAAAATCCAAGATTTACGCGCACGTTTGGGGGTTGAAGACCATCAATATAAAACCATGGGGAATTTCAAAAATAGGGTGTTAGACCATGCTATTAAAGAGATTAACGATAATACAAACATCACAGCGTCTTACGAACAGCATAAAGAAGGTCGTAACATTGTGGCCTTCACATTCAAAATTAAAGTAAAGCAAGATAAGAGTCAGAAAATTGATGGGCTCTTAAGTACAAGTGCAAAGAACGGTGATTTGTTCACAGTAGAAGGTTTAAGTGATAAACAGCTAGGACGTATCGCTCGTAACCCTCAATTCGTGGCAGACTACAACCATCTTGTGAGCTCTACTAGTCCAGCAGGGCAGGATACTAAGATGTGGGAATTTGAAATGGTTAATCGCCTGAAAAAAGACGCTTCACAATTTACAAAGTGTCCTATTCGAGACTATCTTGATTATTGATTCATTTGTATGCTCAAGTTTTAGCGCTCACACAACCACTTATTTTAACGAGTAATGACCATGATAAAAATCGAGAATTTAACAATTAACATTAATAAGCTGTCAGTAGAAGAAGATGAGTTGCTGGATTCTCAAATACCCTCGGTAGTACGCGACGAGCTTGTTAGTACATTACGTATTATTAGTGAAGACTCAAGATTCTCTGGTCAAACAGTAATTATTCCTGACGACTGTGAAAAGTACGGGTTTACGGAAGGAGAGTTTGATCTACCTGAGCTATTAGAATTTTTAGCAGACATGCTGGAATAGTAAAGCTCTCTTTTAATCTCAATTGTATGTAGTACAGGGCGGCAACTCATGGCTGTAAAAGATCTACCAGAAAAAGACAAAGCCATAATTACTGCTAGTTATGGTTTAAATGTAGCTGAAAGTAGAGTGATTCTGCTAGCAATAACTGTGGCTAAGGAATATCAGACTACAGCTGATTTGGACACCTTACTAGGTAAACGTATTGAAATATCAGCCACAAGGTATGTAGATATGTTTGGTATGCCTGAGCAGCCAGCGTATGGGCTTCTACAAGATGCTTGTAGAAGCCTGTTTAAACGCCAGTTTAGCTATACAGAACCCGCTGAGAATACAAATCTATGGCATAGAACTAGTCATTGGGTAATCGATATAGCTTATATGAATGAAGTTGAGACCGTAGCTTTCAGCCTCACACCCACGGTCATTGCTTTTATGAATGAGTTAGAAGAGCGGCTTAAGATTTACAACGTGCAAAAGGTAGCTAGTCTTACTAATGCACACACTATACGTTTATATGAACTTTTAACTGCCCTAAATCGCAAGAGTAAATCTCCACGAATCGATATTAAAGAACTAAGAAAGGAGTTGGGGGTTCTGGATCATGAGTATAAGCGTATGTTTGACTTTAAAAGACAGGTACTAGACTTCTCTATAGAACAAATTAACGAGCATACAGACATTAAGGTTAGTTATGAGCAGCATAGAAATGTGCGTACTATCAATGCTTTTACATTTACGATTGAGATGAAAAAACACACTTCCTAGTTTTAATTGAATATATAGCTCAAAACAATATTAAAAATAGATTATTGTCTGCTATATTAAGCTTTCTTATTTCATGAATCGTATCGAGGTATATTATGAATAGCGGCTCTATAAAACTTCCACACAAGTGCCCCCAGTGCCCTAAAGTTGCAAATTCTCATCAAGAAATAGAAGCGAAGTTTGGGTTTCGCAATATGGGTGATGGAACAGTTAGAGCACAAAGCCAATGCAAAGAATGTCGATAGGCTTAGTAGCACAGCAGTGTCAATATAATTAAAACTACTTTGTGTTGAGGATTGGGCTATGTCTGAGGAAAGAGTATCTTATAAAGATTTAGATGATGATGGAAAAAGAGAAAGAATAGCCAGCATGAAAGACAGAGCTGCGACAAGTAAAGAAAAATACGGGAAAGGTAGTTATTACTCTTGGGGTGAAACCATAGACGATATAAAAAATGCCAATGGAGCTGGGGAGACAGCAGTTGCTGGAGCAAAGTGGGCAGGAAAATCTCTGTTCAATATAGGAAAGTTTACGGTTGCCGAGGTCATCCCTGGATTTGCTAAAGCTGCAGCAGAAGCAGCGGAAGACAAATTAAAAAACAAAAAATAAGATAGATTTGACCTGATTTTTAGTAAGAGATTACTTATTAGTAATCTCTTACATAGTTTGTAGACAATACTTTAGAGGGGACTGTTATAAAATAATTCTTTCTAAATACCCTTTTTGCAGCATATCGATATTTAACAAATAATTTTCATAATCAAAATAGTCTCTAAGTGCTTTGATAGATGAATACCAACCTTTACCGTCAGTAACCCATATAAACTCTATGCCCTGTTCCTTCCACAACTCACTCATTTTCGTATATTCTGATGCAGTGGACTTAAGTTTTGACCCATTACCATTGTAGAAATTACATTCTATGAAATAGAGCGTGCCTGTACTTTTCTTATAAATAACAAAATCAATATTTTTGCCTGCTTTACCTATTTTTACGTCCACGCCCCACGTTTCTTTAATGCTTTTAACACTTCCTTGAGGTAAATACTCTAGGTCATTCTCATGACAGAAAAGAGCGACGAAGGACTCTACCAGCTGCTCCATCTGTGTGCCGCCACGATTTTTCCGTGCATTTGAGTCAAGTCCTACCTCAACCCCTGTGCAATAATCGGGTAGATTCCTTATATTCCTATCTTGCATCATCTTGCCAAGACCAGACTGCATTACGAAATCGACTAAACTATTTAAGTCATCGTTTGTAAACTTCCTATGTTTGAAATCAAAATTCCTATGTATATAGTTGGTTTTATCTATAAGTATATCGATGGACTTGTCACGTATAGCAAGCAAGGCTGGAATGGCCTTGACCGTTTTTGGATACTCTTTAAAAATATCGAGTAAAGCACCTTCAATATCTTCTTTACCTACAGCAGCGTTAAGAATGTTCAGCTCTTTTTCAATAGGCTCTATCTTGGTTAAAACCTTTGCCCAGTTAACAAAATAATCGTATTGAAGGATACCTTTCTGGCTTAGAGTTTCAACGAGTTGGGTAAAGTGTTCCGCTTGGTATAATTCATTCATTTTCTAATAGTTCCTAATCAGTAGTTCATTAATTTGACCACGCTTACCGCCTTGCGAATTGATACTGCGGCTAGCTTTAACGCGTTCGATCTTATAGTTTTTATACAAATCATCAAAAAACGTGTTGTTAGCATCAAGGTTCGTTGTGTCTGAATTGCTGAGCAACCATTCATGCCCTTGTTTGTCCAGTAAGTCACAAACTTCCTTTAGTTTCACTTGGTCATCATCGTCAAAACTTCCTTTAGCATAAGAGGTAAAGCTTGATGACTCATTTAATGGCTTGTAAGGTGGATCAAAATAAAAAAATGTGGGTAATTTCGATTGGTTACCATCCGTAGCTAATTTCAAAACATCTTCAAAGCTAATATTGCATATCTCTACGTTAGCCAGAAGACGTGAAGCATTGAGAATAATGTCTTCGAACACAAAACTTGGCTTTTTATAGCTTCCTATCGGTACGTTAAATTTATTTTTTTTATTCACACGATACAGACCGTTAAAGCCAGCTCTATTTAAAAAAATAAATAGCCCAGCATGTTCTATAGAGCTACTGTCCCTATTGTTGAAACTATCTCGCTTATCGTAGTAATACGGCTGCTTTGCTTCTTTGTCTTCTAGCTTATCGTATTCACTTTGAATCACTTTTAGATAATCTAATAGCTCAGCAGGATGCGCTTTAATCACTCTATAGAGATTGATTAGATCGCTATTAATGTCGTTTAAGATGACTTTAGTAGGTGGATGAGGGCTGTCCAAGAGGTGTAATGCAACTGCACCACTACCACTGAAAGGCTCAACATATTGATATGGCGTGCCGTCACATACATAATCAGGCAGTCGTTGCATTATTTCAGGCATTAATTGGCTCTTACCGCCCGCCCATTTTAAAAAGGGTTTAGCCATTGTTATCTTCTTGTCGTTTAGTTCATTTGGAAAAGGATTGTATCAAACTACCCAGACTCTAAGTGCGCAGTATCAATATGTCTGCCTTAACTATCAAACATATTCTTCAAGTTGATTCGTGCTGCATCACTACCGCTAGCAACTGCTTTGATGAACCAATCAACGGCTTTGTCACTGTCTATTCCCTGTTGCTGAGAAAGTAACTCTGGTATTTCGCTAAGTTCTAAATTTCTGGGATAATCGATGCCAAAATCGATAAATAAATCCTTATACTCTTGGAGTGTTGGAGTGTCTCCATTTATATCAAAGTCATGTTGTACCATATACATAACCTCAGGAATTTCTTTACCATCACGATACATAATGGCTAGATTGTTTTGAGCATCAGCATGGCCTTGTTCAGCCGCTTTAGCGAACCATTCGAATGCTTGATAATCACTACGTGGAATCGCTACACCCTCTCTGTACATAATTGCCAGACTGTTTTGAGCATCAGCATGGCCTTGTTCAGCCGCTTTAGAGAGGTCTTTAAAAATCTCACTGTAGTTATATTTAACTGTTTCCATGCCTCTATCGTTGTTCGTTGTTATTCCAACATTTAGCTGTACACGCTTATCCATAAACCAACCTCCCAAGTAGTGAATTTAAAAAAGTAAACTTTATTTGAATTTACAGTAATTACATTAGGAATGAAACCAGCTCAATACAGTACGCGTCAGTTAATGTCGCAGAGGAAAGAGGAAAAATTTATGAGGCTTTCCGATCGTTACAACTCAGTTTTAAACAAAAAAGGGGAAAATTATAGGAGTCTAGCCTGTGGATAACTAAAACATGAGGGCTTATAAGG
>NZ_JAATTV010000027.1 GCF_013414195.1 Psychrobacter sp. BI730 | reverse complement strand
TACGCACTGTCCCAATCATAATCATTCCAAAAACATATCACTTAATCCTCCTAAATGAATAATAATACGTACCGCGCTACCCCAATGGAACGAGTGAAAACTGACTTCTTCTATCCAAAGTTATTTGTCATAACGTCTGTTATGGCAACAAAGCATGGATCCTTAGTGAGGACTTGAATATCAAGATGTAGGCTAATGGTATCAAGGTTTTAACTTGCTGGGATAGCCACAGTGTACTTCATGATGTACTTGCCATACATATTCTATCTATGATCGTTGCACTATACAGGCATCAAGCTGTTGACCTTACAATCAAAGACAAATGGGTGAAAAAATAATGTCTATCATAGAAAAAAAACTGACCCAAGCAGAGATTTTTTGCCAAAATTATGAGCCAGAACTTGCTATAAGTATTTTAAATGAAGTAATTGCTGATAGTAATTCAACAGATAGTGAAATAGCGGAAGCTTTAACTTTAAAAGGAATAGCGGTAGATCTTGCCCCATATCTTGCAGAAGATCAACAAAACTACTCTGCATTAATTTATTTCCAAAAGGCTTTAGAATACGACCCTCACAATATCTATATCTTATTTAACATACTGAGTTCATTTTCTTGTATAGATATGATGCAAGAATATACTCAAAAGAATAAAGGCGCTTTTATAAACGCTTATGACGTCTTGAAAAATGACTTATATGATACTTTAAACGAAAAATTGAAAAATGATTTGCGTAAATTTTCTTCTAAATATAATAAATTTCGAGAGGAAGAATTTTAGAGTATACCCCAAGGGAACCAGCTAATTCACCCCTCAAACCTATTAACAGACCACTTAAAACAGACTGGTATAATGGAACCACTTATAACAGACTATTTTAGGTGTTTATGTTTATCAGAGCGTATCTACGAGCGTCTACCAAAGAACAAGACGCTAAGCGTGCCAAAAGCGAACTCATAGCATTTGCCAACGATCATGGCCACAAGATTGCCGCTTTCTATGTCGAAAATGAATCAGGAGCTACCTTGGTGCGACCCAAGCTTATGCAGCTGATTGAAGATGCTCATAAGGGCGATGTGATCTTAGTTGAGCAGATTGATCGTTTGGCGCGTTTGAACCAAGCTGATTGGGATACGCTCAAAAGAATGTTATCAGAAAAAAATCTCTCTATCGTATCAAAAGAGCTGCCTACCTCCTATATGGCGCTTCAACCTGAAAGCAGCACTGAATTTATGAGCAGTGTATTGCAGGCCATTAACTCTATGATGCTGGATATGCTCGCAGCTATTGCTCGAAAAGATTATGAGGATCGCCGGAACCGTCAGATGCAAGGTATTGCTCGTGCTAAGGCAGAAGGTAAGTATTCAGGACGTAAGAAAGATACTGAAAAACGTAAGATCATCGCCAGTCTACTCGAATCAGGTCATAGCTATTCTGATATTCAAAAAATGGCTAAGTGCTCACGGCATCTGATCGCTGATGTGGCCAAGGAAAGACCTAAACTAACCACTGCTCATTAAGTGGTTCCAATATAGTAGTCTGCTATGAGTAGTCTATTAATTGATTAATGAGCCTTTTTAGATGGTTCCGCTGGGATATAGCTTTTGAAACCATTTTTCTTTATATTGTCACTTAGACAGGCTGGGCATTTGATGTATAGTGTCATTTGCATTTCACTATTTATCAATTTCTCAGCCTGTTTTTTTTCAGCCTACTTTTTGAACCACCACCCGGATATAAATGTAGCTATGAATAAAACAACTTTTAAAATATCGAAGATGGACTGCCCTTCGGAGGAAAACCTAATCCGAATGAAATTAGAGGGCCACTCGAATATTGAACATCTTGAGTTCGACATTCCTAACCGTCAATTAACTGTGTTTCATCATGACAATATAGAAGGGATAGAGACTGCTATTCATGACCTAAAATTAGGAGACACCCTACTCTCGACCGAAACCATTGACCCCTCTGATCCCAACAATAATTTTAAAATTGATGCTGACTCTAGTCACAAAAAAGATGCTGAGCAAAGAAAGCTACTATGGATAGTGCTGGTCATTAACTTTGCTTTCTTTATTATTGAAATGAGCACGGGACTGATTTCTCGTTCGATGGGGTTGGTCGCCGACAGCTTAGATATGTTAGCAGATAGCTTCGTGTACGGAATTAGCTTATTTGCGGTCGGTGGAACGGTCATTAAGAAAAAACGGATTGCTAGAATTGCCGGATATTTTCAAATTACGCTAGCAATTCTTGGTTTTTTAGAAGTACTAAGACGTTTCTTTGGCAATGAGCAGTTACCTGACTTTTCTACCATGATAGTCATATCGATTCTTGCGCTAATTGCAAACTCGATTTGCCTCTATTTACTACAAAAATCGAAAAGCAAAGAAGAAGAAGCCCATATGCAAGCCAGTATGATTTTCACTTCAAACGATGTGATTATCAATTTAGGGGTAATTGTTGCAGGGATTTTGGTTAATTGGTTACACTCTAGTACGCCTGATTTGATTATTGGTAGCATCGTATTTGCTTTAGTTATTCAGGGCGCCTTTAGAATATTGAAGTTGAGTAAGTAGCCAAGCCTAATAACTGAAGCAAATAGCTCAAGTAAGTAGCTTAATTAAACCGCTAAGTGTAAAGTAACTGGGTTTGAAGCAAATAAACATCATAAGGATATGAGACCTCAAGCAATGATTGAACAAACTTTAAATCTAGTCACCACCAAAGACCATCAGCAAGTTGCCGTTTGGCGAATAATAGATGATGAAGTCTTTGATAAGAATCTGGGATGGTCTCTGGCGCTTTGAGACCTTCCTAAATTTTGTGTAAGTATTTAATCTAAATGGCAGTTACACAGAATCTGGGATGGTCTCACATTATCCCGAGAGCCAAGACCTTTCCCTATCTACATACCAATCAGATGAAACATCAGATGATGAATTTTGCTACTCTGTAGTATTACCCTAATATTTAGCTGTTTATTGGATTGGGGAACTCATAGCCTGCCATCAATAGATATTTACGCCATTCTTGACGCTTCTTATCGTCTTGCAATCCTTCCTCAATCCATGTAACTACTTCTCCACGGCTCTTGCCATAAGTCTGTGCGCTATAGTCTCTAGTAAAATCAAAATGATTTGCTAGCTTATTAGCAAATGTATTTCGTTGTGGTGCGCTCATTGTAGGTATAACTTTGGGTGTACGTTTAGTGATCGGCTTATCAGCACTGGCGGTCTTATTAGTATCTTTGTTGGTATCTTTAATAATAGGCTTCGCTGTCTGCTTGAATTTAAATTTGAAGATAAAGCCTACAACTTTGCGCCCTTCCTTGTACTGGTCATAGCTCACGGTTATATCAGTATGTTCATTAATTTGTTTAATTGCTGGCTCTAACGCTCTAGCCTTAAAATTTGTGATTCTCACATATTCATCGTCAGCAATATCAAACCTATGTCTTAACTCGTGATAGGGGATTGAAGGGACTACTTTAGAATTTCGCCACTGCATCATCATTTCATAGAGACGATGAGCATAAACACTTGTTAATGGAGCTTTTTGCTCAAGGTGATAGCGTGAGAAGTTACCTCTTAATTTCCCTGCAAGGCTAATTAGATCAGGAGTAAACGCTAATTTAACTAGCCCCTGACCTTCTATATAAGCTATGTTCCAAACCCATCGAGACTTCCTATGCTCTTGATGACTTGGAAACTGTACGCTTTGAACACTATATGTAAAATATCTAGCAAATAATTTTTCGCTAGCTTCTCTCAAGGCTGTATAAGCTGTTTTCATATCAACCCCGTACACCTTGGCATATTCATCTGCTCTAACTTCTACAAACTCGGACATAGTTGTTAGCTGTTTCTCACTTTCTTCGTAAGTTGTTAAATCAGCTAGAGCTATATCAAGCAACCTTATTTCTTGAACCGTAAGAGAATAACTAGCTTCAATTAGCGAATTACTTTTGACTACCATATCTGAGACTTTTTTCATTGCTACACACCGTAAAAAAGCATTTAACTACATACTATCATAATAATGTAGCTAAATAGCTTGGATTTGTAGTCATTAAACCTTGGATTTGTAGTCATTAAACCTTGGATTTGTAGTCATTAAACCTTGGATTTGTAGTCATTTACCCTCTGAAACCTATGTATGTAAAGGGTTTCAAGGTGTCTAAAATCTTTTAAAATCTTTTAAAATCTTTTAAAAGGAATTGAAGGTATTAAAAAAGAATTTAAAAAGCGGTTTACTAACGACTTAAACCACGACTTTGAGTTGTAGCTCTATCTTGATAATGATTAAATGAGCTTACACCTCGCTGTATTGTCGTATTCTGGTCTTCAGTTAACTCTGAGCTATATTGTTCAATAAAAGTGGTTAAAGACGTTCTGAGCGCATCTGAGTGCTTCTCACGTTCATCTAATGGTAGTTTGTGGACATCAAAAAGTGCATGTTTGAATTGTATACACGTTAAATTGATTGTATCTGCTCGATGTAATTTGGCAACTTCCTTAGCTTCATCAACTCGATTATCATCAGCAATATAAGTATCTAGAGCAGCGAGATAGGTAAACGACGAAACAATTTCCCTAGTCATTTTTCCAACATCACCACCTTTACCGCCTAACTTCTCTATAAGACTAGCGTTAAACACAGTACGCTTATGGTCTATATGCTTTTTGAAGTCGTCAAAGTCTTTAGCCACGTTTTTATAATGCTCTCGCTCCGCTGCTGGTTTGGTGAGTAAGTCAAATATTGGTTTGTTCTGTTTTACGAAATCAGCCGTGAAGTGACTAGCAATGTCTCTACTGCCTATTCTGTAATCACGTGATTTCTGTAAGCCCAATAATTGCGCGAAGTTATCTAGTTTTTCAATCTGTCTTTCATCGTATTTATCGGGATAATCTTCTGCTGTTTCGTAACTTTCCCAACGAATACGGTTGTTAATATCATTTCGTGTCAATAATTTACTAGCCAAAAACAGTTTTATACGTTCAGCATACTGATGGAGTCTCTCATCTCGGTAAGAGTGTTTTCTAGCGTCTTGATCAGCTCGTCTTTGCTGCTGATCAAGCTTAGAAGCTCTTTCTCGTCGTGCTGCGTCATTGAAGGGGCTTGGGGCTGCTGTATAGATTGTTCCAACTCTGTCTGCAAGTTGCTGTTGGCTATCCTCAATTCTTTGTTTGCTGTCATCAACGTGCTTGATGATGTCGCTAATTCTTTCAAGCGACCATGTATCACCTCGCTGCTCTCCTTGAGTGCGCTGTTTGTTGAACTCAACTCGCTGTTTACTGTCATCAATTCTTCGTTTAACTGTGTTAATTCTGATATTACCGACTCCAATTTCGTATTCGCTAATATCAAGTCTGTATTTAATGTCTTCAAATCGTTGCTCATTTTGTTCTCGCTCGTTGTTAGCGCGACTTTCAAAGATTATCTTGTCAGCGGCAGCATTCACTTTTTGATTTTTGGTAAGCTCAACGCTCCAAACCAGCTCGTTACGCTCGTTGATTATTTCATTGATGGTGCCAAGCTCTGTCGCCGGTGTTTTATCAATCTCGTAATGCTCACCCTTTGCTTTGGCTTTCTCTGCTTTTCTTAGTTCTTGCTCGTATTTTTCACGTTCTAGCTTGGTAGCGACTGCCCCCATTTTGAGCTGTGGCTCAATATCAATCCCTTGTTCGGCATAGCTGCGTGAATCAATCAGCTCATAATTAAACTCGGCTAGTTTTTCGTTGGCAATCTGCTCCCAAATTTGGCGCACCTCTTTAATCTCATGGCTGACACGCTTAAGCCCTAGCGTTAGGCGCTTGGTATCTGATAGCTCGATAGTTGCCTTATCTGTCAGTATGATTTGATTATCTGTGTCCAGCTCTGCGGTTCGAGTAGTAAACATGATGTGAGCGTGGAAGTTTCGAGGGTCTGCCCCTCGATCAACTTCTTTTTTGGTCGGTTGATGAATAGCGCAATCGGCAATCGTGCCGTAACGGTCTGCTAAGGTTTGGGCGAACTGGTGCGCCAGCTCTTTGCGGTCTTGTTCGCTTAATTCATGCGGTAGATTGACCAGCCATTCGCGAGCCACACGCGCATCTTTGCGTTTCTCGGCACTCTCTGCTTTGTTCCATAAATCACTACGATCAATATCAGCATTGGCAGCCGCCAACGCTGACGGCAAAATGATATCCGCACTCATCACCCCATGCTTTTTTGAGTAGTCGTGGGTCTTACCGTATCGCTTATCTTCCAGTTCACAACCAGCACGATAGCTCGCAGAAGCAACGGCACTTTGTCCATTACCTCGTGATATAGATTTAGTCGATGCGATAAAAATAGCCATTTCTATATGCTCTAGCTTTTGATTTTTAGCACTACGTCTTTTCGTAGTGTTGGGGGTGTGGGGGCTTGCCCCTGCCGATGTTTTGACTTCATAAATGGTTGACCGTAGGGAATAAACATTTGTGAAGTCGAAAACTCGCACTTGGTCAGTGGGACGCAACCATCTGTCAAATAACTATATCATAAACTGTTGTTAGGTATTGGCGAAGTTGCTATAGTTAAGTATATGAATATTTTAATAAATCAAGGAATGGATATGAGCTTACTTGGTGGTAATGATTTAAAAGAACAGCAGAAGATTAACGAGCTTGAGCTTAAGATAAATAGAGAGAAACAGAAACTGGATAAGAAGCTGACACGGCAAAAAATACTGCTGGGTACTTTTCTTATTGATACTTTAGAAAAAGATCAGGTACATGGATTAAAAGAATATATCGCTAAGAGACTGCCCCAATATTTAACCAGAGAAACAGATAGGGAGCTATTAAAGGGTCTCATTGAGAACTTGGGTGGTACTATGGTGGCTGAGAATAATGAAGACAAAGCAAATATTGAAAGAAATATTTGATAAAATTAAAAAAGAAAACCCTGCACAAAGGCAGGGTTTTCGCATCTGTCTAGGGGGGAGGTGTTAACCTACGATACCCCTAGCTCACAATTTGATTATAAGGCTTTCTAGGTATGAATTCAACTGTTAACGGTGAAAGGGTAAAAGGTACGCTATCTTCACCAAGACTATCTACTTACGAAAGAGAGGCTTCTGACTTAGATAGCGCTTTAGAATTGTATCTATGGAATGCAAATGTATCAGGCGCATTTTTCCCTTGCCTACATATTTGTGAGGTGACTATCAGAAACGCGGTTTCAGAGGTGCTGTTTAAGCTACACGGTAACCAATGGCCATGGAATAACGGTTTTATAAATACTTTGCCTAACCCTAAATATGGCGACAATCCAAGAAGAAACCTAAAGCAAGCAAGCACCAAGTCATCTGATGTCAATAAGATCATACCTGAACTGAACTTTGTATTTTGGCAAAAAATGTTTACCAGTCGTCATGATGATCAGTTGTGGCTGCCTCACTTTAGAACTACTTTTCCTAATACTGATGCCAGTATTGCAATAAAAGTGCTAAGAGGTGAGATATATAATGATTTAGAGAAGATTCGAAAATTAAGAAATCGTATCGCCCACCATGAGCCAATATTTAGAAGAAAACTCGATGAGGATTATAAGGCAATCATAAAAATAATCGGATATAGGTGTGAGGATACAGCTGAATGGTTAAGCTTAAACCAAAACGTAGCCTCGTTGATGAACAACAAGCCTTAAGATTAAGCATTTGAATGGTGTCAAAAGACTGTTCATCAGGCGTACAAAAAAGCAAAGTACAAGCTCTAGGGTATTTAATCAAGAAAGGTGGATTTAGTAAAATGAGTGATCTAATAGTTTCGATTTCTGTTGTTGCAGCCTCTTTACTCGGTTCCTTAGCAGCTTTGCCAGTAATGAATAGCCTATCGGGGAGTAGAGATCAAAGATCTTTCAGACAAGCTTTAAAAGACGGTGTGATAAAAGAAAAAATCACTTATGAGGATTTGCAACATATAGCTGAATGTTGGAATCAAAACAGAAAGTCTATTCTATATAATTTGAGAATGTTACTTTCTGAAGCTATACGTGAAGAAGGAGAGTTGGCTAGTTCAGTTGATTATATTAGAGAGCTATTAGCAGCTCATCAAAAAAACGAACCCTTTGCTGAGCTTCCTGAAAATATAAGTATACAACTGAACGATATTCAAGGTTCTTTAGTACAAAATACTCTAGATGACGTAAATAGAAATAAGATAAATCAATTAGCTGCTTCTCTTAGTACTTTATATGTATCAAATCAACGTAGTATTTCTAAAGAAAAAAACATGACTAGAGCAGGGTTTTTTATAGGTTTATTGGGAATAACGTGGAGTGTAATTAGTTTTTTCGTAAAGTAGAGAGTATTGATTTGAACAGCTAGTTACTCGGGGTGGCGCTTGATAATCTAGCTAACCAATCAGGTGCTTTCACGGGTTCGGTTCCCTAGTGAGGACTTGAATCTTTGGCTGTGGGCTAAGAGTATCAACGTTTTAACTTGCTGAAATAGTCACAGTGTACTTCATGGTGTACTTGCCATACAGATTCTATTCATGTTTGGTGCGCCACAGGCGCCTTGGACTTCTTCTTATCCCATGAGTATTAATAAACGATAGGGAGTAAACTATTTTTGATTGCTGAAAGATTCATTCAAGTTTCGAAATTTTATTTCAATTTAAAATCAAAAACATTTTCGGCTTTGAATCTGTTAATGCCTCTAGAAGATGAGCTTCTTTAAACGTTATATCCCCCCAATTTATCATCATTAACATACTTGAAATAGATTTCAAGTATGTGTTGTTAAGAGCATTTAGCAGTTTTTGTGAAAAAACAGGGTGTTTTTCTATAAAATATTTCCAACCAACCAAATAAACATCTTTCCATTGCAACCAGTTCTCGTTTAAATAATCTGATACAACATCTGAAAGAGCATCCAAGTTCTTTCCTAATCCCTGTTTAGTACTGAATGATGCACTTAGAGTAGTAGTAATTAATAATATGAAATCCTCTTCAGAACTACATTCTCTAAGGTCTATAATAATATTCGTATCAATATCCAACTGATTTTGATACGCACTGTCCCAATCATAATCATTCCAAAAACATATCACTTAATCCTCCTAAATGAATAATAATACGTACCGCGC
>NZ_JAATTV010000026.1 GCF_013414195.1 Psychrobacter sp. BI730 | reverse complement strand
ATGCCATCTGCACACCTATTTCTTCAAGCTTTTTTCTATCTAGTTTATGCTAGCTAATGACATTCCATTTAATGTATTAAGCGAAATAAAAATATACCGAAGTGTGTGGTGATTATTACCAGAAAAATTTTACAAGAACCATGTAGAAACCAGACTTTGTTTGATTATAATACCAGCTTCTATTAAAGAAGCTAATGAAAGAGAATACATCACTAACAGCTTACGAACTAGGTTTAATAAAAAACTCCTTAAGGGAACGCCTAATATCATTAGAAGACTACGGAACAGAGTACTTAAACACTGATAGTGACGACGCTAATGAGAAAGCTGAGATGAGTATTAATATAGACTCTTTCAAAATGGAGCTGAACGAATTAAAAGATAAGATTGATGTTTTGACTGAAACCCAAATCACTAAAGCGAATCCTCAATAAAAAAGATAGCTCAAGCAGAGCCTGGGAGGGTAACCCCAATTCAGCGAATTGCTAGCCTTACCGCCCTTACTATCTTTGAACGACTGACAATAAACAGATTCGTTATAGTGTTAGATGACAGGGCAAAAATAGATAACCTCATGCCTAAAATAGCTTTCTTCATAACCAAAATTTTTAATACTCAAAATAAGACAATACGCATCCATAGACAGTGGTGATATCCTGTATTTGCCCTATAAAATAGATGATATATGCCTAAACCTCTCATTTTTATATCAAATTATTCATGATTTGCCTCATAGACAAGTTAGTGCGATAGTTGTTCACTGAACGTTCTGAACAGTCGTATTGTACAGACACTAAAAACGTACTTGGACACTAGGTGAACAATGATCATATCAGTGACTAAAGCGGCAAAAGAATGGGGCGTATCAAGAACAACAATCTATCAGAAAGTCAATGATGGCGAGCTTTCCAGAACAGCAGACAAGAAAATAGACGTTTCAGAAATGTTGCGCGTGTTTGGTGAGCCAATTTCTAAAAAACGTACTGAACGTTCAGTGAACACTGTTCAAAGTACACCTCTGAACAGTCAAAGTGTTCAGTACAATACGGACATTGAACACCTATTAGCGCTTGAAAAGCTCAAGAATGAACACCTTAGCCAACAGGTCAGCGATCAAAAAAAGTTAATTGAAAATTATCAGCAGCAGATAGGACAGTTAAACAAAACGCTGGATAAAGCCAACGCCAGTATCCAAGATTTCGCACAAGTGAGACTGCTAGAGTTTAAGCAAGCTGAAATAAACGATGAGCCGCCACTTGAACAAGAGCAAGAAAAAAAAGACGATTCAATCGTCGTGACGGCTAAGAAGAAAAGACGGTGGTTCTTTTAACTATAACGGATGTTAGAAAAACTATTAATGTTTAATCTTTGGAAGATAGCTCTCTAAAGCCTTATTGGGCTTGTTAAAGCTTTCAGGCTCTCGCTGTATGATATTAATCATTTCGCGTTTAAATGCCTCAGTCTGCATTTTGCCGTCATAACTTAGGCTTGGATGGTTGTTATAGTCATTCATAAACTGCACGTTATCAGCAATCGACTGTATGGTAGCTTGTGACAGTGTGCCATCTTCACTGGTTAATTTATCAAGTGTTTTCCGATGGAATTTGAGCGTTAGCCCTTCGTAGCCTTTGCCTCTACTCTTTTTTTTATATTCCACACTAACTTCATAATTTGTATTTTCGTTAATCTCTTCTAATGCTTTATCAATCACATATTTCCGAAGTTCACTAAATTGCTTGTATTTACCTTGTATACCCATGACATATTTAAAATCTTCAAGCTCATATGCCTTACTGTATTGATACTGTCCAATCCAACACACTATTAATTCATATAAGCGTATTGAGTGTATGCTTGATAGCTCACTGATCTCTAACAACTTATATTTAGTAAAATTTGCTTTCAATTGTGTCAAATACGGCAATATATCTTCTGCAAAAGTTAGCGTAATTTTCCCTGCATTTGGGCTAAATAAAAGACTACTAACAAAGCGTGTACGCAGTACTTCATTGTCTGGCAGTGCGATGATCACTTCCCTTTCAAACAAGCGGTTACTAGCTTGCTCAATATCACGATAGATATTTTTTGCGTTGCTATCACGATAAAAAAGCCTTTTTATCTCATCAGCAGTAATAGTAAATTTGGTTTGTTTACTGATATTTGGCGCATCAGGTCGGCTATCAATTTGACTAATACAAGTTAATAAAAGCTCTTTTTCTTTTGTTGTCATCGTATAAGTAGCAAGAACTAAATCATTTGACTGTACGACTAAATTATTTTCCATTTTATATTTCACTATTTCTACGTTTATTGTAATTCCATATGAGATAAACTATCATAAAAATAGTAAAATAAATAGCTATCTTTAAATAACTCTTTTTTTGGCTCATTTACTCTTTTTTTGGCTCATTTACTCTTTTTTTGGCTCATTTACTCTTTTTTTGGCTCATTTACTCTTTTTTCTCTTTATAAACTATTGATTATAAAGGTGAAAAAACGCTCTTAAACAGGAGTAAACAGGAGTAAACAGGATCAAATAAAAACCCTTAAAGAAACGGGTGATAAATTTTTTTGTGGATAAGTGAAAAATCATCACTTAAACCACGTAGCTTGCCTAAGCAATTTAACCCTGTGTAATGTTTTTTTTAAGGATTAGATTAAGGGCTAAATCCTCGGCTAGGTGAATGGGCTTTATTAACTTGATATTGGTACGACTCTAAACCGCCCTGTAGTGCTCTGTGTTGGCTTTCAGACAGCTCTTTGCCATATTGCTCAGTAAACGTCTCTAAAGTGGCTTTAAGGGCCTCTGAGTAGGTTTTACGCTGGGTTGTTGGTAGGGAGTTAACCTCACGCAACGCAAGTTTGAATTGCTGACAGGTTTTATCCAAGGTATCTGCTAAATGCTCTTTAGCAACCTCTCTTGCCTCAGCTGGGTAGTTATCCTGATTGATGTAATGCGTTAACCCTTTGGTATAGCTAAATGATGAGATGATATCCCGAGTCATTCTGTCAACCTCTCCTGCGCTACCGCCCAGCTTGTCGATGATGCTGGTATTAAATGCCGCTCGTTCTTGATCGATGTTGTCTCTGAAATCTGTAAAATGCTGAATCAGTGCCAGATACTGCTGACGTTCAGCGTTAGGATCACGCAACAGCTTGATAATGGTTTTGTTGTTTTCAACCAGCGTGTGATCAAAACGTTTGGCCACTTGGCGTAAGTGCGCGGTAAATTCCACCGCTTTATCGTGGTCCTCAATACCATGGCGCTGTGCAAACTCGCTGAGTAGTGCCACTTGACGCTGATCAAATTTATCAGGGGCGTCATCCGCGGTTTCTCCTTGAGCCCATCTGATAGCCATATCACCACGATGACGTTGTATTAAGCGCATGGCTAGGTGCAGCTTCATACGTTCAGCATACTCAAAGATTCTCTCATCTTCGTAACGGTTTGCTCGAGTGTCTCGATCAATGCGTCCTTCTTGTCGATCAAGTCGAGCAGCTCTTTTGATACGATAGATAGTTTCTTTTCTGATAGCATTCTTTTAAGCGTATCCCAGTCAGCTTGGTTCAAACGCGCCAAGCGGTCAATCTGCTCAACTAAGATCACATCGCCCTTATGAGCATCTTCAATCAGTTGCATTAACTGTGGACGTACCAAGGTAGCTCCTGATTCGTTTTCGACATAGAAGGCGGCAATTTTGTGGCCATGATCTTTGGCAAGTGCTATGAGTTCGCTTTTGGCACGCTTAGCATTTTGTTCTTTGGTAGACGCTCGTAGATACGCTCTAATAAACATAAACACCTAAAATAGTCTGTTATAAGTGGTTCCATTATACCAGTCTGTTTTAAGTAGTCTGTTAATAGGTTTTTGGGGTGAAATAGCTGGTTCCCTTGGGGTATAGCCTAAGGAACCAGAAGTTAATTTTGTTTGCTAACATTATAATTATTCAGTCAATAAGATATAGGATTAACGGCATATCTAAGGGTCTAAACGGTTTTTCTAAAAATTTTTAGTAAAATTTTGTTTATCTAACTTTTAGGTAAAAAATCCTTATATTTAATAATACAAGTAAAAATACTTTTATTTATCATATACTTAGCAATATATAAGTGCATTATTATTTAGACCAATGTTTACTTATTTTGGTCTAAAATGTAAAATACCATGATCGAAAGTTACATGTATATCTTCTAGGGTAAGAATTATGAAAAAAACTTTATTAGCAGTTCCATTATTAGTATTAGCAACTTCTACTGTATTTGCTGCTGACGGTACTATTACAATCAATGGTCAGGTAACAGATAAAACTTGTACGGTTAATAGCGCGCAAGGTAAAGATTTCACAGTTACACTTCCTACAGTTTCTCAGCAAGTATTAGCAAACACTGGTGACGTTGCAGGTCGCACGCCATTCACTATTAATCTGACTGATTGTACAGCTGGTAGTAAAGTTGCGACTTATTTCGAGCCAGGTGCAACTGTTGATTTCAATACTGGTCATTTAAACAACGCGACTGGAACAGCCACTAATGTTCAGGTCCAATTGCTAGGTTCAAACAATGCTGTTATTCCAGTATTAGCTGCAGGTGCTGGTGGTGTACAGACTAACTCACAATTAGTAGATGTAAGCAATGCTGGTTCAGCAGATCTTAACTACTATGCACAGTACTATGCTACTGGTGCTTCAACTCCTGGTAATGTTGCAACAACTGTAAAATATACAATTATTTATCAGTAATCTTTTACTAGATTAAAAAGAGCTAGGAGAAGTAACATGCCTAGCTCTTTTTTTTAATTTTAGGTAGAGAGAAATCTATGTCTGTAAAACAGCTGTTTTATAAAATCTGTTTAATCACACTTCTAACACCTATCAGTTTAGTTCATGCAGAAATTATTATTCATGGTACACGTGCGGTTTATCCTTCTGATGCGCGTGAGGTTACGCTGCAATTAAGTAATGATGGAAAAAACCCCTCTTTGGTCCAAGTATGGATTGATGAAGGTGATCCAAATTCAACCCCTGATCAATCCAAAGCTCCTTTTATTCTTACGCCACCTATTTCACGTGTGGAGGGGGAAAAAAGTCAATTTATACGTATCACGAGTTTGCCTACCGTGAATACATTAAGTAAGACAGAAGAAAGCTTATTTTGGTTAAACGTCTTAGACATCCCGCCAAAACCCTCTGTACAAGACAAAACCGCTGCCCCTGATAATTTCTTACAATTGGCAGTTCGATCACGTATCAAGTTATTTTATCGTCCTAGTGGTATAAAACAAGACGTTGTTCTAGCTCCCGAAAAAATTCAGTGGAGTAGCAAAGGAACGAATCTACTAGCTAAAAACCCAACACCTTTTCATATAACAATAAACTCCATCACCCAAGAAAATGCTGGCAAAACGATAGATATTTTGTCAGAAGGTTTAATGCTAAAGCCTTTTTCTGAACAGAGTATTTTATTAAAAAGTCCAAGTACACAGAATATGACATTTACCACTATTAATGACTATGGTGGAAGAGTGATTCATAAGATTAAGTAAGTCTTGTTTTTCTTATTTAAACTGACTCATTCCAAAGATATATTATATTTTCACTAGAATGGCCAAGCTATGAAACACCCCTTACATTCTTATAAGAATATCAAGCGCCACATTAGATATTTCTTGGTTTATGGGGTAGTTGTTTTTAGCATACCAACATTGGCGTCGGCTGATGATATTGAGAAAGAACCTACTAAAAAAACAGCTGAGTTTGACTCAGATTTCCTAATTGGCGATGCCAAAAATATTGATATTAAGCGCTTCACATATGGTAATGCGATCTTACCGGGATATTACAACGTAGATGTCTATATCAATGGTAACTGGTTCGGTAAGCACCAGATGGTGTTTAAAAATACAGAGGATGACAAAAGTACATACACCTGCTTTTCTTCCAAACAATTACTTGAATACGGTATAAAAGCAGAGCTTATTAAAGAAAGATTGGCAGTAAATAGTGAAAGTTGTCAGCAGCTGGGTGAATGGGTTCAGGATTCTTTTTATGAGTTCGATACCTCAAAGTTAAGATTTGATATCTCAATACCACAAATTGCTATGGAAAGAAATGCTCAAGGGTATGTTGATCCTAGTGTTTGGGATCGTGGTATTGACGCAGCATTTGTCTCGTACAATGCGAGCGCCTATAAAGCTCATAATAAAACAGAAAATAGCGAAGACAATACCAATGCGTTTGTATCATTAAGTACAGGTGCAAATTTTGCAGACTGGCAATTTCGTCACAATGGTCAGTGGAAGTGGGAGGATGAGACTGAGAGCAAAGACTCTCAATCAACTTATGATGCTATTAGTACTTATGCACAGCGTGCTTTTCCTGAATATAGAGGCGTACTAACGCTTGGTGATAGCTTTACCAATGGTGAGGTATTCAACTCATTTGGTTATCGTGGTGCAGAATTTTCTAGTGATGACCGCATGCTACCCAATAGTATGCTTGGCTATGCACCAAGAATTCGAGGTAATGCTCAAACCAATGCTAAAGTTGAGATTCGTCAGCAAGGTCAACTAATCTACCAAACTACCGTTGCTGCTGGAAGCTTTGAGATTAATGATCTATATCCTACCGGTTATGGTGGAGAGCTAGAAGTCTCTATTCTAGAAGCCAATGGTGATATTCAGAAATACGCAATTCCGTATGCATCAGTCGCACAAATGTTGCGTCCAGGTATGAGTCGTTATTCAGTCATGACGGGGCAATTTCGTGACACTGATATAGATATGGATCCGTTTATTGTTCAAGGGCAATATCAACGGGGTGTTAATAATCGTATAACGGTTTATGGGGGCTTTCAAGGATCAGAAGATTATACGGCGTTGACGTTAGGTAGTGCATTTGCCACACCAATAGGGGCAGTTGCTTTAGATATGACGCACTCTCAAGCAAATTTTGATCGTCGTGATAAAGAGGCAGGACAAAGTTACCGCCTCAGTTACAGTAAGCTCATTACACCAACAGATACTAACTTAACCTTGGCCGCATATCGTTATTCAACAGAAAATTATTATAATCTGCGTGATGCCTTACTGGCTCAAGAATTAGAAAAAAAGGGCATAAGCTCTAAATACTACGGTAAACAGCGTAGCGAGCTTCAAATAACGTTAAATCAGGGGTTGCCTAATGATTGGGGGAATCTCTATGCGACTGGGTCTTGGGTAGATTACTGGGATCGTGAAGAAACCACCAAACAATATCAGGTCGGTTATAGTAATAACTATCGGAATTTGAACTATGGGGTGTCAGCCATTAGAAGAATGGTAGAAAATAGTTCGACAAGTAGGAGTGAGAACGATACTGAATACCTGTTAACATTATCATTACCATTTTCTTTTAAACGTAATTCTATAAATGTAAATTCATCGCATACTCAAGATAATACCACCGTCGGCATGAGTGGAGTGATAGGCGATCGATTTAACTATGGCGCTTCAGTATCAACAGACTATAAAGACAGCTCAAGCTTCAATACCAACGCACAATACCGTACCAACGTTACTACCTTAGGTGGCTCATACAGTACTTCAGATCAGTACGAGCAAGTATCATTAACGGCAAGAGGCAATATTGTTGCTCACTCTGAGGGTGTACTTTTTGGACCAGACCAAGGCCAAACCATGGTTTTAGTATATGCTCCTGACGCTACAGGCGCTAAAGTCAATAATACCAACGGTTTAACCATTAATAAATCAGGCTATGCCGTGATCCCCTATGTCACCCCTTATCGTTTAAATGAAATTGTTTTAAATCCTGAGAATATGTCATTAGATGTAGAGCTGGATGGCAGTAGTCAACGCATTGCGCCTTATGCCGGATCAATCTCAAAAGTTAATTTTGTGACCAAGTCAGGAAAAGCACTTTATATTAGAAGTTTAGATGCCAAAGGGGAGACATTACCTTTTGCATCTGAAGTATTCGACTCAAAAGGTGAGTATGTGGGTATGGTTGCTCAAGGCAGCTTAGTGTATCTACGCACCAACACTCTGGCTGATACAGTGACAGTAAAGTGGGGAGAGACACAAGATGCGCAATGCAAGATACAATATGATGTCACCGCTCAGTCATCGAAGAATGAGAAAAATATGCTGATGTTAGAAGGTTTATGCCAATGAGCTCTAGACTATTAAATAGTTTTCTCTTGCTAATGAGCTGTGTTTTAAGTTCAGAGGTATATGCAAGGTGTACGGCCGACTGGGGCTTTACACCTGTTGATATCAGTATGAATGTAGGTAGAGTGGTGGTTAGACCGAGCGATCCCATTGGGAAGGTATTGCGTAAATCGACTTTTCCTATTACTCCTAACAGTTCTAATATTAGTTGCAATTCTTTTGGTGGGACAATACAAGCGGTTCTTTCGCAAAACCCTTCGTTAAGCTCTGCAGGCGGTGATTCCGTATATAACACTAATATCAAGGGTATCGGAATTCGTTTGTATAGAGACGCTGGAAATGGCTCAAATTTTTCTGGCTATTACCCTTACAATAAAGCTCTATCTCGTGATACAACCTATAGATTAGGGGAAGGTTTTTTCGTTGTTGAGATTATTAAAACAGCTGCTTCCACAGGATCGGGCGCTTTGACTGCAGGTAGGTACAGTAGTTATCATTCGCGTGACGATGTAAATAATCCTTTTTTGACAAGTACAGTGTATGGTAATACCATTACGATTGCCTCATCGTCATGCGAGTTTTTAGGGGATGTTAATAAAACTGTACAATTACCTACCGTCAATAAATCTGGATTTAAAGGGGTAGGCTCTACGCAAGGCACTCAAGCTTTTGATCTAAACTTTTTATGTAATGGTGGTGAAAATCCAACAGCCTATGTAGAGAGCAATAAAATTAGTTTGAATTTTGACTATACATTAGCACCTAATACAACGAATGTGTTGGCTAACAATGCGCCTGCATTAACCCGAGCGAAAGGTGTCGGCGTTCAACTTAAAACCAACTATAAAAATGTAAGTAAAGTCATTGCAAAGAACGAGAAGCTTGAATTAGGAACCGTTCAATCGAATCAAAACATTCAATACAATGTTCCATTAGGTGCAAGTTATTACCAGACGGATGCCGTTATTACTCCAGGTAAAGTTAGCTCAGTGGCGACGGTAGTTATTCAATATGACTAATTTACATTATTAAGGCCTATATTTTTTAGTAAATAATGGCTACTCTCATAATAGGTGGTATGACTAATAAAATGCCATCTGCACACCTATTTCTTCAAGCTTTTTTCTATCTAGTTTATGCTAGCTAATGACATTCCATTTAATGTAT
>NZ_JAATTV010000025.1 GCF_013414195.1 Psychrobacter sp. BI730 | reverse complement strand
GCTTTTCATGCTACCAGCCATTTGCTCGGCCAGTTTTTTGATGTCAGTTTGGTTAGTCATTGCTTATTCTCCTGTTAATGGATTATAAGCAGTTACACAGTTTTTAGGAAACTTCCGGCTTTTTTGACGGTTATATCTCTTAAACACTATAAAAACTTAGTGTATCACCACAGACATACCTACGGGTCTTGTTAGCTTTCCATTAGATAATGTCACTTTCAGAACTCATAGTGCTGATTCAATATCTTCCTTCAAAACCTCAAATACTTTATTTTTATGTGCTTTTATGGATTCATCGTTCCATAATTTATCTCCTAGTGTTGCAATCATCAGCTCTAATTTCAAGCTTAATGGAGCCATCTTGTTACGCTGACTCTCTAATATCTCAGCCTTTTGCTTAGGAGTGTCATTACTTAAAGACGAGTTCTCACTAATACTCATTAAACATAAGTTTCCGAACCCATGCAAATCAGTTTCAGATAATATCTCATTAACTCTAGAGGTTTGAGGTGAAAAGTGCTCAACAGAACTTTTGAAACTAAACCTAAATTTAGATTTTGTTTCTTGAAGTAACTCAGTATCTTTCCACAATAGATAATCTAGGTAATTAAACGCAAATACTCTAACCTGGCCATACCTTAAGCATTCACTAAGAACTTCATTAGACACTGTAAATTTTGCGCTCTTGTCTATGATATACATAAAATCTCTAAACTCTTTACGCGTTGTTGTGAGATAACGATTTACCATAAAAGCTCGAGCAAGACTTTCTAAAAACTTTAAATACTCTTCTGCCCTAATTGGAGTTGATTTTTCTTTATCGTTTAACCAATACAGCACTGCAGACAACCAGTTTTTTCGAGAGTTAGTCGGGTAAGATACATGAAAGGCTGAAAGTAACATCACACAAGGCCAATTCCTATCAGATTTATTACCCTCCTCTTTACCAAAAGTATTCACATAGCTTGAGCCATTTTTATCGAATTTATACCCTTTCAATGACCAATCTTCTTTGCCACTTGCTCGCTCACGCTTAACAACATATTGATCAAACAAATAACGTAATTTTAGTAATGAAAAAATAAAACCCTCTACCTTCTTAATGTCTTTTCCTATAAAATTTTTGAAGGCGTTAATTAAATCTTTATCATCTAAAACAGGAAGGTCTTTATCAGACTGTGACTTTATATAAATACGTAATACTTGCATAAGAAAGTTAGGAAAATCTATAACGCTGGTAAATCGCTCCGCTTTTCCTTCATCACTATCATCATCACTACTTGTATTTTTATCACCTTCTTTTTCTCGTAATTCTTTACCGGCTTCGAGTGCACTCTTAAGAGAGAACGAACCATTTTTTGAGCCTGAACTATCGCTTTGTACGGTAACCTTATTAGTCAGATCCTCGAATCTTTCCACTAAAAAACCTGCAGAATCTTCACTAAATATAGCTTTTCGCTCATATACCGAAAAACCCAGTTGCACATAGCGGCTCATGTCTGCACAGGCAAGCCATACCTTCTGAATAACAGCAAGAGCTTGCGTATCTTTTTGGACGGCAGATAGCAAGCTTGCTTTGACTACTTCATGCTTCTCTAGCTGCTCCCCTCTATTATTCATCACCTCAAAATAGTGCGTTACATCAGTATTTTGAGGTACACAGACGCGCAGTATTTTTACTTTATTCAGTAAATAAGTAGCAAACTCGTTTAGCGCCTCAGATTCCTTATCAGCAAAGCTTCTAGTGATTACCCGATCTATAGCTTTAAAACCCTCTAATATTGAAGCATTAGTCTTATTGGTGCTAATTGTACTTATTAATTCAGACAGCTTTCCCGGCGAATCGTATTTGGAGGTTTCACTTGAACAAAAAACTTCAAACAGTTTATCGATGGTAAATTCTGATTTTCTTCGGCTCTCAAAGCCAAGGTTTACCTTCTCATACCATTTAAAACTCTCAGGTATACGATAATTCAAATAACAAGCTAATAAACTTAATGTGGTAAAGCGTTGCTGACCATCTAGAATTTCAAAGTAGCTTGTTTTCTCATGTACGACCAAACTACCAATATAGTAGTAATTTGTTTTACTTTCTTTTTCTGCATAATCTTGAATATCATCGATAAGTTGCTGTATTTGAGGCTCGCCCCAGTCGTAGTTACGTTGATACACTGGTATTTTATAATCATCTTGACCGAGTAGTTGCTGAAAATTAAGGCTTTTTTGAGTGCTACTGGACATTGGCAGTCTCCATTACTTGCTTTGATATATAGTAGCCAAGCTCCTCAAAAATAGTTTTGATACCTGCTACTGTCTCTAAATTTCTTATTTTTACATTTTTTTGATTAAGCTGCTGCAGTGGCTTATTTAAAAAATCAACGGGCGACAGTGATTGCTGCAAACGCATAAATAAATTATCATGCCTAATGTGTTTTTCTACACTTTCCAAGTAGACACTTGCATTCTGTAGGCGCAATGAATAGGCCCAAATAAATATGTACTCAATTGCTCGTGCTAAATCTTGCTCACCAAAGCGGTCGTAATAACAGAGAACAAGGGCGTTAAACATGCGGCGAACGTATCTGTCACCCTGGCGCCACCAGTGGCTATATTCGTAACCATCTTTTCTATTATCGATAGTCTGCACAATAGTTAAAGCAGTGGGTCTAGACACTTTGCTATGCTTTGACTTCTGTAATTTTTCTTGCTGGTATAACACAGCTTTTAGCCAATTATCACCTTTTTCTTCAATGGCATTATTTAGTAGTGGATCTAGAAGCGTTTGATAATAGGCAACCCAATCAAAAAAGCGCCGTCCATTAATTAATGTTTGAGTAATCTGAAACGGGTATTCCATTATTTGCTGATCAAAAGTGCGATGCGTGTGCTGGTTATAATGATCGACTGTGTTATGAATAATTTTTAACCCTTGTTGAAAAGGATAAGATTGTAGATAGTACTCACTATTCAAATTAACCCCTTTAAATACATGAATATCAGATTTTGAAAAGTGTAAATGAGGCTTGCCAAGACTCCACTGACGAATAGGATATAGATAATTGGAGAACAACAATTTCAGATCCTTTGTGTTTTTCTGCTCCCACTGATTCACAACAGATTCTTTTAAACTGTCCTCTGACGTAGCAAACTCGCGTAAGTGAAATGCTTTTAGCAAATCATGAGGACTTAAATCAAGACCACGTGAATTTTGTGAATCGAAAAACTGGAAGGCTTCAGATAGATCATGCAGGGTTACTTGAACTACTTCGCAATGATGCAGTAAAAAATCTAAAACTTCTGGTGTAAACTCCGGGCTGCTGACATGACGTTCTATAAACGCAAGATTCTTACTTAGGTTTTTTTGAGTTTCACTACAATCAGGAAGATTTATCTCTACTGGAGCAAAGCCATTAAGCTGCTCTTTAAATCTTTTGGAATCCACAGCAGCCTTCATAAGCAGCAACAGTGTCAAAGTACGCTGCTGGCCATCAACTAAATCAACCTGCGTCTGACCTGCTTCATCAGTATGTTGATTTAGATGTAAAACTACAGTACCTAAGCGGTACGCATTATCTGGGTTATAAACATTACCTACGTTATGACCAAGCCTTGTGCACTGGTAGTACAAGTCTGTTAGCAAGTCGATAATGTTGTTTTCTGTCCAACGGTAAGGTCGCTGATAGATAGGTATAACTAGTTTTTTATTTGAATACTCTTTTGTAGATATAAAACTTGAAATCTTTAAAACATTGTAAGCTTCATTAATGCTGCTTTCTTCTGCCATGAACTTATACCTATCTGACTTTAGTTGTTGTTAGCTATTATATATAACTAGAATTCTTATCATTTTTTGAAAAATATCAAAATATAATAAACTCAATCCGCCTGTTTTAAACTTCTACTTACCCCTCAGCATACATTGCCCTTAATCGAAAAGAGTTAGGCTCATCGCTCATACTTGTGCAGGAGTCCATATATAATTCATCAGCCATAATACTCTTTTCAATAAAATCTATTATATAAGCAGTATTATCTAATGAAGGACTTTTGCTACTCTCTATACCTAACAATAGCCCTTTGATATTAGGATGTTTAGGAAGCTGACTAACGATCTCATTGGCTGCTTTTTTTGCCATATCTGTCTCACATCCATCTGTTACATGAATTTGGATAAATTTATATGATTTCTCTCTTTCGAATAAACTTTTGATATCGATAACATCGATAGCTATCAAGCCACGTGGACTAATATCTAATAATTTAACCACTTGATTTACGTCTTCAGGCTGACACCTAACAATACCCTCTATAATATCTAAGCGATCAAAATCCATATCATCTATTTGCAATCCCACTAAAAACCAAGCTTCTGACTTCTCTTTTAGCTCTAGTAGCGCCTGCTCATTCCAATCCTCGCTGATAATAAAACAACCAATAATAGACTTAGGGTGACGATCCATAATTCGTTGGTATAGGAATGCATTAGGTGTGTCATCTATATACGATTCGTCCATATGGTATTTCATTGCTATACTCACTGATAATTAATGATGTTTGATGTAGTTAGAAGTATCAAACTTTAGCACTAGTTAAATCTCACTCAGTTTTATTTACTTATATTGCTGATCATTGGTTTTCTTTAACATTTTTATAGTGTTTAGATCGTAACTGCCTGCGTAGAACTGGTATAAAAGCTGCTCAAATACACACTTGTTACCAGCGGCAAAAGCAAATAATGTTAGCGAAGATTGCAGCTTCAAGTTATCCGGCAAACCAAAGATATCTAAAGCGCTTTTATCAGGGTGCAACAGCAGTAATTCAGCGCAGTCTATTAACCGTGCCCCAAGCACCTCATGCTGTAAATACGCTTTCGCTTGCTCCAGACTCCCTATTGCAAATCGTCGAGACATTTTACTGTGCCCCAACCCTTTTACCTGTGGAAAAATAAACCACATCCAATGTGTACGCTTATGACCTTCGGTCAGCTCTTCAATCACTTGTGAATAAATAGTATTTTGAGCTTGGATAAAACTATCAAACAAATCTTTATCTATTGTTGTCATTTCATGCACTCCTTACGATTTAATTAATGAGCGTTTGCCTACCTGCCACGCTAACCAGCCACATATATCGCCCCCATCCAGCAATAGTCAGATTTATCAATCGCTCTATTACCGTAAAACACTTCTGAATCTTCAGCAATTCGGTTTTCAACCGCAGTATTTACAGCAACCATGTCATCAAGAGATAGCTTATGATCACTTTCAATATCAAGCATCATATACTCGATACTAAGACCTTCAGGAATTTGATTGAGCAGATGATTAACGGCATACTTTACTTGCCCTGAATCTGGCATGCTCGTTACCCTAGTCTGTATAAATCTGGCAGACTTCTCAGCCCCGCAGGATCTTTTGATATCATTAACATCTATACCAACCTTATCTCGATCAGATAGTGCCGATTCAAATACAGTTATTACCTGCCCAACTTCATCCACTTTGCAAAAAATAATACCGTCTATTACCTCGAATCTATCAGTACACTTATCTGTGGTTTGTAGCGCAAACAATGTGCCCAAACCTGTTTGTTGTTTTAACGCTAGCAATGACTGCTCATTCCAGCCATCTTCGATAACAATAAACCCAACCTCAGACAAACGATAACTATCTGCCTGCGGCTTGTACAACGTGGTGAAGACTACTGGCTTTGTCTGAAGCTCATCATTATGTTCTTCGTTGATGTCGTTTTTTAGAGTCTGTTTATCTTTAACACTACTATCTACTGTCATATTCGGCTCCTTTCTAAAGTGAAATCATTAATTACGGTTATAAAGCTGCATCCCACTTTCTAAGCGCTCAAGAATAACTGCCCTTAGCTCTAATAGTTCAATGACAACGGACAATTGCGACATACTTACCAGCCAATCTTGCAGACGAGTAGTATTAGCAACCGTAGCGCTGACCTGATTCCAAGTGTCATCGATAATAGTAATTTGCTGATCTGTCGATAATGGGCGCTCATAAAGATGCTGACAGGCATATTTCTGTACTTTTAGAACCAAGTTGATTTCAATATTTTTACCAAACTCTAGCTTGCCTAACTTCTGTAAGCTATCTAATGTAAAAATGTCACGCCCTACCCAGTCAGGTATTGGCTTATCTATGACTACTGCCTCGACAATACGGTTGACTGCAAAGTTGCGATGCGCTTTTAACAACTGCTTATCATCAATATGATCATCTACCGGATTAAAGCCTGTGAAATAGATCATATTGTCAATAAAGATCAGTCCTTTGGGATACACCATTCTTTGAACTGGTTTTTCTTCCCATTTATTTTGATAGCTTATTCGTAATTGACGATTCTGTAGCAGAGCCTGATGAATACTTCCAATCACCTCACTATCAAGCGTTGGTGCTTGCACGATACTAGGCAAGGTGACGAGATGATCTTGCCATTGCCCTAGCGGACTTTGATGGAAACTCTCCTTATCCTGCCGTCGTAGTTGGGTGAGCTTATCTGTGATTCCTTGTTTAAGAGATATTGGTAAATAATTTGCAGTATATTTATCAAGTATCTCCCAAAAGAACACTGTTTGCTCGTTAATAACATCGATGCTAAAGTTGGGTTCAATATAAAACCGTGCTGTCTTGCCACTGATATTCTTTCCCCATGCTGGCACCCGAATTAATGCATCACTATAGAAAATATCGTTAAAGACTTGGTTTAAGCCAATCAGATCATTCTCTAGATTTTTACGCTCATTTGTATAATTATCAGCATTATCACCGTAGTTTTGCATAAGCTCTGTCAGTGACACAGCATCCGCTTCACTTCGAGGAAGGCTTTGATATAAAGCAAATAGACGTGTTGACTTTGTATAGCTGGCGATTGGATGTGCAGGCATGGTAGCTTCTCTATTAGACTGATAAGGTAATCAACTTATTATTAAAATACATGTTCAATCAAAACGAAGTAAAATCGCGGTGCCATTGTCATAAGCATTGCCATCAGAATCATAAACTTGGTTCTTGAGATTGATTAGCCAGTTTTGTAAATCAGTTTCAGCACTGACAAGTTGCCATTCATGGCTTGGCACTAAGTCATGAATACCATCCGTACAAACCACTATACAGTCGCCGCTATTGATATCAATCTTGCAAGAGTTGCCTTCTGGTGCTTCACTACTTAGATAATTGTCATCAGCCGTCAATGCAAAGCATTCAGTAATGCTATATAGACTCCTGGCTATACCTTCTCGGTTATAGTCAGTAAACTCTGCTTGGCGATCTTGTTCTTATGCCTGTTGGTCAATACGTTCGTTTAGCAAGTTATGATCTCGAGTCAGGCACTGCCATGGTGACGCATCTTTAAGCAGCCGATGAACGCGACTGTCACCCACATGCGTTATTGTCGCCTTTATGGTTCCATCACTATTTAACTCTCCTACTATCATAGCAAGGGTTGCCACTGCACCATGACGCTTGGATGAGTGCTTGGTTTGGTTAATCAGCTGATGAATATTATTTGAAGTAACACTCTTCTGATCACTCCATAACCGTCTGATTGCTTTTACTACCGCCTTTGAGCAGTGCTGCGATTGATTAGAGCTTGCCACGCCATCTGACACTGCTAAGCAAAATGGTAATGCAACTGGTGTCACTGCCATCATACCTAAGTCTTCTTGATACCAATTATCTAAAAAGAAAAAAGCGTCTTGCTGCAGGTTGTTACTAGCATTACCTTGAAAGGTAATTGCACAGGCTTGGGCGATAGAGGGGATTTCTTTTAAAGGACAATTATTAAGGGAAGCAGTCATGATGGTAGGCCTATATATCTATCATAAAGGCTAGTATAGCGGACAGCTTATAATTCTATTTTATAGGTTGAGACGTAAAATCATTCAATTTGATGTAAAAGGTTAGAGATAGAATTATGACAACCACCAGAAGTCAGATCATAAAAAAGGGATTATCATGATACTCTTAACTCATTGTTATAAAAGTTACAGAATAGCAATGCAATAATTATTAAAATTTAGTTTACTAAATTTATCTTAAGGTCTTTAATTATAAAATTTCTAAAGTTATAATCCCTCTCGCCTTCTAGATAATAGTTCCTCATAACTACTAACATCAACTTCATATCAAATTATAGAACAACAAAAACGTATATTTTAGATAATGGATTTTATATGGATATCACTCCAACTGAACTACTTACTAACTTCTCTAAAATGGACTGTTATGATTATTATGACAATGAAACTAAATCAATCATCTTAGACTTAGAAGATAAGAAAGTTCCCATCGATTATCATGCACTAATTTTAACGCGCATCGATGAAATTCTAGCGGAAGAATCGGATAAAAGATTTTCTTTTGTTGAGCTTCTGATAAACAAGCAATCACCCTCCACCTTAAAAAACCTTATAAACCATTTCAACATTGAAGTATTAAATAGTAATGAATATCTAGCTGTAGCTAGTTATTTCAAGAAAAACATAGGACAGCTAAGTCAGATTTTAGGTTTTTACTCTAATACGGAAGAGTTAGCTCAAAACTCTAAATTCGAACAAGTAACACGTATTGAACCCAAATACCCTGTTCGAAAGTACCAGCAAAGCTGTACTTCTGATTTATGGGATTTATATGACAATAAAGAGCGTCGAGCTTTACTACATTTACCCACTGGAGCAGGTAAAACTCGTACAGCAATTAATTTCATTTGTGAATACTTGAGAGACAATACCAATAAAAACGTAGTTTGGTTTGCTGATACTGTAGAGCTATGTGAACAGGCGCGTAACGAGTTCAACTTAGCCTGGCAGTATATAGGCAACAGAGGGATGGGGAGTTTTGCATTCTATAGCAGTTCGGATCTGTCTCTGAGTGGTATTAACGAAGGATTCATTGTTGCTGGATTACAGAAGTTTCACTCTCAGGAATCCTCAAACAGTATTAATGTGAAATTTATCCTTGATACGTTCAAAAAAGATGTAGGATTGATTGTATTTGATGAAGCACATAAAGCCCTAGCTTCCACTTATAAAGAAATTATCATAGATATTATCAAGAAAGCAGATACTAATTGCTTTTTATTAGGCTTGAGTGCAACGCCAGGTCGAAAAACATATATAAATGGTGAGGACGATAAAGAAAACCAAAAACTCAGTGAGTTGTTTGGCAATAATAAGGTCACACCTCATATTCCTGGTTACGTATCAATAATTGAATATCTCATAGAGAAAAAATTCTTATCTAACTATACAATCTTGCCTATTAATTATGACAATAGCGAAACTGTATTCAGAATGCATGGTAATTTCGAAAATGATAGTAATCTAATGAGTTATCTTGCTGATAGTGACCTGCGCAACCAAGAAATTGTAAATAAAGTTATTAAAGAAATTCTTGAACCACATCCTGAAATAGACGAAAAACCACACGCATTAAACCAAGGAATCGTATTTGCTTTGAATGTTAATCATGCCAAAAGATTAGAGATTTTACTGAATAATGCAGGGATTAAATCTAAAGTCATTGTAGGTAAAACTGATTCTTTTCAACGAAGCGTGGCTATACAACGCTATAAAAATCAGGAAATAAGAGTTTTAATTAATTATGGCGTATTAACTGCTGGGTTTGATGCACCTTGTACCAATTCCGTTTTTATCACCAGACCTACCTCATCTTTAATACAGTACTTACAAATGGCTGGACGAGCAATGCGAGGCCCTAAAAGCGGCGGAAGTAAAAATTGTCGAATCTACACTGTGAAAGATGATGACGAGCAGTTCAATAACATGTATAACGCTTTCAAATACTGGGACACCAGTTGGAAAACTAAAAATAAGGATCAGTTATGAGTTTAAAGCAACACCCATATGTACGTCCCTCTCAAGTTATTGAGTCAATGCGTGACAACGGATATAAAAATACCGCTTACGCACTAGCTGAGCTGATCGATAATAGTATTCAAGCAGGCGCTAAGACTGTACGCTTTGTTTGCTTTGAAGCATATGAAAAAGTTAATAACACAAGCCGAAAACGTATCCAAAAAATTGCCATATTAGACGATGGCTATGGTATGGATGAAGAAACTTTATACATGTCATTAGAGTTCGGCGCTTCAAAAAACAGACAAGACCCAGAAGGTATGGGTAAATTTGGTATGGGGCTACCTAACTCAAGCATTTCACAATGTAAAAGGACTGAAGTTTGGAGCTGGAAAAATAGTGCTAAGCCATTCTATACTTATCTAGATGTCGATGAAATTAAAAATGGTAACCAGGAAGTTATTCCTTATCCCATAGCTAGAGCTCTAGATAGTAAACTCAGCAACGCTTACAAAGGCTCAATGCCTAGATCAGGTACGGCTGTAGTATGGTCTGAGCTTGACAGGTTGCACTGGAAAACCTCCACTACTCTACTTAAACATACTGAAAACCTTATCGGGCGCATGTACCGTTATATGCTCCAAGATGAAAAAGTAAGAATAGTTTTCGAGAATTATTTATTTAATGATTCTACGCAGACTTATGATAGCGAAGGCTCCGTTTCTTTTAAGGCTAATGACCCACTGTACTTAATGAAAGAGACTGTCGTTGAAGACTTAAAAGACTTTCCTAGTGATTTTAAAGGACAGTCTATTTTCGATATCCATCATGACGGTGAAAAAAACAAAAAATTTATAGAATTATCTGATGGCACTACAGGCTATTACTGTATTAAGTCCTCTTCGGTTAAAAAAAGCTTTACTGATAAAATGCAAGAAAGTGTAAAAAGAGCTGTTGGTAGTACTGATGTAGGAAAACACTTTGCTTCAAATATTGGCTTATCTATTATTAGGTCCGGCAGAGAGCTTGATTTAAAGAGACATTTTAAGGTTAAAGATAAATACTTAAAAGATAGATATATCGGTGTTGAAGTACAGTTCTCTCCTAGTTTAGACAGATTCTTTGGAGTGACCAATAACAAGCAAACCGCTACAAAAATCCAACCTATAAGCCTTGAAGAGATAGCACTACAGGAAGACGTAGATGAGGCACAAGTAATAGAAGTTTTAACTGAAAGAGACCCTGACTATGCGCTATTAATAACTTGTCTTACTGAAATCGAAGCTGCATTTCAGGTCTTCGATGAGCTGGATAAAAAGAAAATCTCAGTATCCAGCGCCATTAAAGAGTCAACAGAAAAGAATAGTACTAATGAAGCTGATGTTAAAGCAACTGATGCCGAATATGCTCGCTCAAATGTAAACCCTACTATTGGAGACGACGACAAGCCTAATCCTGAAGAAATCAAAGAAGCTCTAAGCGATAAAAACTTTAATAAAGATGAGCTCGATGAGTTAATCCAAGATGTAATTCAAAATGAGATTAGTGTGAAGTTTGACGAGAGAGATGGACCTCAAACTATGCTATTTGATATATCTATTATTCAAGGATTTACTCTTATACAGATTAATACAGAGCATAATTTTTATAGAAACTTTCTTTCAAAAGCTACGGAAAGAGATAAAATGCTTCTAAAGCTATGTCTGGCAGCTTGGGGTAGAATGGAAAAAGAAGCACCTTCAGAAAACGTTCGTAGAAGATATGAGTTTGCACGTCAACAATGGGGTGTAATGCTAGATGGTTACTTAAGTGTGGAAGAAGACTATTAACTCTTTTACAAACAGTCAAAACAGTCTACTTAATACTGACTCTGTTACAGACGTTCTATATGAACTAATCGAGCAGTCAAACTCGATTGTTTTAATTAGTGCGTTTTTGACAGGCTCAGTACTTAAATTGTTTGACGAGAATGACTATGATAAAGATATCAGCTTATACATAAGATGCAGACCATCTGATTGTGTAGGCGGAAGCTGTGACCTCGAAGTATTAAAGCAATTAACCTCTAGAGGGGTTAGCTGTTTTGTTGATTATAAATTACATGCCAAAATTTATATTTTCGACGCAAAAGATGCCGTTATTGGTAGCTCGAATCTAACCGCAAATGGTCTAGGATTTTCTAACTATCCCAATTTTGAACTCAATTATAGTTGCCAGCTCTCATCTTCTGACTTAGCTCAAATCGATAATTATATTGCTCAGTGTGTGAGGATAAGCATTGATGACATCGAGAAAATGCAGAAAGAACTTGCGACCATCAACACTACTTCATCGGCTGACATACCTAATGAATGGGAAACCGTTGATTTAAAACCTAAAGAAAATCTTATAGGCTTATTCATTGAGGACTTCCCGAAGTGTAATCCATTTGAATTATCGAATTATGATGATAAGAATATCAATCATGATAAATCTATTTTTGGTGAAGACCCATTAGATATAGCTAAGTTTGAGCAATCAAACGTATTTAGATTTATCTACCAATTTGTATCAGAACAAGAAGACAAATCAGCTAGTTTTGGCGCTATAACCTCTCACTTGCATAATAATATATTAGATGATTTTTCTCCTTATAGAAAAGAAATTAAGACATACTTGCAGAACTTCATACTCTATTTAGAGTGTTATAAGTGCAATAGTATTATAGTGAGCAGATATAGATATCGCCAGGTAATTAGTATCAGTTGATAAAAAATTCATCAAAAAGGTTAACAGCAATGTCAGGTATTTGGAACTCTACAAACCATACTATAGTCAGTCCAAAATATAAAAGGTACAATACTTTTAAACCAAGCAAAGAGAAATATAAAAGATGACCTACTCAGCAGATTTTCGAGCACAAGTTATCAAAAACATTG
>NZ_JAATTV010000024.1 GCF_013414195.1 Psychrobacter sp. BI730 | reverse complement strand
AAGCAGAGTTATGAAAATACGGTCGCTCTTGCTTGTGCTTATATCTGGCTCAAATTATGAATGTTCAACACGCCCTATAGTAGAGTTCAGATAAAACCGATACAATAAATAAAAACTAATCAACTATTTAGATAAACCATGACTTATTCAATCGACTATCGTACACAGGTACTTTCTAGCATCGATAATGGTCTGACTGTTAGAGAAGCTGCTGCTTTTTACGCGCTTAGCACCAGTACTATACATAGCTGGAGACAGAGCTTAGAGCCTAAGAAAGGGCGAGATAAAGCCCCGACTAAAATACCTGATAACGTTTTGCTTCAGGACGTCAAAGCGTATCCTGATGACTATCAATATGAGCGCGCAAATCGTCTTGGTTGTAGTAAAACCGGCATTCATCATGCCTTAAAACGATTAAACATCAGTCAAAAAAAAGACACTAGAACATCCAAAGGCCTGTCCGATAAAAAGAGCTAAGTATCTCAATCATTTGAGCGATTATATGATTCAAGGCTATCCCATTGTTTATATGGATGAAAGTGGCTTTGAGCATGAGACCATCAGGCCTTATGGCTATGCACCGATAGGTAGACCTTGTATCGATCGCTATAACTGGCAAGGTAAAAAACGTACCAACGTCATTGGTGCCCTGTACGAAAGCGTACTATTTGCACTTGATTACTTCGAGAAAAACATCAATGGAGATGTATTCTATAACTGGTGCAAGTACACGCTCATACCGAGCCTAAAAACCAAATGCGTAATCGTAATGGATAATGCAAGCTTTCATAAACGCGTGCAAAAGCTGCTTAATAGACACGGCCATCGCCTTTTATTTTTACCACCCTACAGCCCTGATCTAAATCCTATCGAGAAGAAGTGGGCACAAGCTAAATTTCTACGCCAAGAATGGATGGAGAACAATCTGCCTAAACTATTTCATGATATGGGCTGTATCGATTTTATATTAAACTGACTATAGTATTATCCAGATATTTCTGCACTTCTTGCCATTCCTGTACACGTTGTCCTGTTAAGTGAGTGATTCGGGCATGGTCCATTTTATAGGGCACTGGTGTCCTAACCCAACGGCTGCCATCTTTGATTACTGGCGCCGGACTTTCGACACTCAGCAGCTTCAGTACTTTTTCAATCTGGCCATGACGCAGATTAGTTTGCTCTTCCATACTGCGAATCGACAAGCCATCGCTGTTTTCCAATACCTGTAAAATCTCATTCACTTGCACTTCTGAAGGAAAAGCCGATTCTCGGAAGAACTCATGAATATTATGATCTTCCATACCCGACATCAACATACCCACAGCATGATCAATACCGCGACCAGCACGACCCACCTGTTGGTAATAGGCAACGATAGAGCTTGGCGCCTGATAATGAATTACAAAGCTTAAATCAGGCTTGTCGTAACCCATACCTAGCGCCGTGGTGGCTACTAACACCTTTAACTGGTTATTGAGAAGCAGATTTTCTAGATGCTGACGATAGGTATTACTGTCTTCAAAGCTATCATGTGTAACACTGCCGTGGTATGCCTTGGCATCTATATCATTAGCGACCAGCCACTCGGCTACTTGCTCAGCATCCCTTACTGTTAAGGTATAAACGATACCTGTACCCGGTAACGTAGGTATCACCTGTGCTAACCAAGCTAATCGTGAAGCCTGATCAGGCAATATCATGGTTTGTAGAGCGAGACTTTCACGAGTTAGTGGACCACGATGAATATTGATATCACCCAGCTGGGTTTGTATGTCTTCGATTACACGGTTGTTAGCTGTCGCTGTAGTACCCAGTACTGGCGTGTTGGAGGGTAACTGGCGCAAGATATTTGTAATACGGCGATAATCTGGGCGAAAGTCATGACCCCAATCAGAAATGCAGTGCGCTTCATCAATCACCATCAGAGCAATGCGGTCAGCAATGGGCTGTAATACCGTTTCGATAAAGCTGTCGTTAGCTAAGCGCTCAGGAGAAATCAACAAACAGTCTATTTCATTATTAAGAATGCGCTGAGTCACCGAATGCCATTCATCGATATTCGTAAAACTTACAAAACCCCATAAAAAAAGGCTTGTCGCATCGCTGCGAACAAGCCTGAATCAATATATGGTGGGCCCAGTAGGACTTGAACCTACGACCAAAGGATTATGAGTCCTTATTTTTACAACAACAATACACAATATATAGCGATAAATATCTGTAATTTCCGATTGTAAGTCAGTTGATACAAGGGTTTAGATTGTAATATAAACATATCTGTCAACAAGTAAATATATCTATCAATAAATTTAGAGTATCAAAATAGTATCAAAATGAATAGTGTCAGAAGTTCTTTTCAATGCAATAGTTCACAAATGAAGCTTTTACATGATTCGTAATAGAGGATATATCTTTCGTTCAACGTATGAAGAAAGTCAGTAGCTATGTGCTTCTGCTTTTACATAGGTATTTCCCAAAAGTAAGTCAATAGCCTTATTCTTTTTATAGTAGTCATTTTCCGTAATTCTCTTTAGCCACTTTTAAGAGAGTGTTCAAAGCTTTAGATTTTTCAAAGTGTCGCATACTGATTATGATTGGAGATGTTATATGAAGGTCATCAAGAGGGATATAACAGATTTCATCTTTACGAACATGAGCTACAGTATGGGGTACGATTGTTAAACCTTCCCCGGCAGCAACTAAACCTAATGCGACTTGTAGCTCTCGAACTTCTCTAGAGTTACTTGGGTGAATTTTACGTTCATCAAATATATCAAGGATTTGATCAATAAAACTAGGTCGCGGCTCTTTAGGAAATAAAAGTAATGGTTCATGTTCTAGATCTAAAAGTGAAATGCTTTTATGGTTTTTCTTGGATAGAAAATGATTTATAGGAAGTGCGGCGACAAGCCTTTCTTCTCTCAATACAGTTCTATCAATTGAAGGGTCTTCAAAACGCATCCTTCCAAACCCTGCATCAATTTTTCCACTTTTTAAAGCTTCAATTTGTTGCCATGAATTCAACTCATGAAGCCTCACTTCTATATCGGGATGAAATTTTCTAAAGCCACCTATTACTTTGGGCAAAGTTCCATAGAGTATTGATGATACGAACCCGATTGATAAGGTTTTTTGGGTTCTAGCCATTCGTTGAGTCATACTTTTAAGGTAGTCTGCTTCGGATAATATACGAGTAGCATGCTCATAGAAAAAAACTCCCGCTTCAGTCAAAGATAGAGGTCTTTGATTGCGATCAATTAATTGGATTTCTAACTCTTCTTCTAGTTGTTTTATCTGCCTACTTAGAGGTGGCTGAGATATATGAAGTTTATCAGCAGCTTTATTAAAACTCTGACAATCAGCTACTGCAACGAAATAACGTAAATGTCTAAGATCCATCGTTCTCATCCAAAGCTTAAATACACCAATTAATACTTATTTAATATATGGCTGCAAATTTAGCCCATACTTAAAAGGTATTATAGCCTGCTAAATTAGGTCTTAGACATATTTTATCAGAATACCTATAGTCTTATACATTCTTTGAATATTAAAAATAATTTCAAAACACTTTCTAGATTAAGTTTTTTAGAATCAAAAATCTAAGCGATTTAGCGATTTACTTTGTAAGTTTAATTATAGGCAGGAAATCACATAATGATTGATAAGGTAGCTTTAAGCATAGAGAAAGCCATCGATAAAGTAAGCGATGGTGATACCGTGATGATAGGTGGCTTTGGCAAAGCTGGTCAGCCTGCAGAGTTGATAGATGCTCTTATTGAACATGGAGCGAAGCATCTCACAATTATTAGTAATAATGCTGGTAATGGTTCTCACGGTTTGGCGGCATTATTGAAAGAAGGTCAGGTTGATAAAATGATTTGCTCATTTCCTCGTCAACATGATTCATATGTATTTGATGAACTATATCTCGCTGGGAAAATTGAACTTGAATTAGTTCCTCAAGGCAATTTAGCCTGCCGAATTCAAGCAGCTGGCTCTGGGCTTGGAGCCATATTTACTCCTACTGGTTATGGAACACTGCTTGCTAAAGATAAAGAAACTCGAGAGATTAATGGCAAACCATACGTACTTGAACACCCACTAAAAGCTGACGTTGCATTAATAAAAGCCTATAAAGGTGATCGTTGGGGTAACTTGGTTTATCGTAAAACAGGACGGAATTTCGGACCTATTATGGCAATGGCTGCTGACATTACAATCGCGCAAGTTCAAGAAACAGTCTTGTTAGGTGACTTAGATCCAGAACATATTATTACCCCAGGCATATTTGTTCAACATATCGTTCAAGTATAGCTTTGTGGTATGAGTATAAAATTATAGTAGTTACGTTATTAATATTATTCGCTTAATCATATAAGTATTAATCTTATTAAAGGAGTTATTAAATGGGATTTACTCCAAGGAACCAAGAAGAGATGGCTCGGGCTGTGGCGCGTGACATAGCAGAAGGTTGGTATGTGAACTTAGGTATTGGGCTACCTACTCAGATAGCTAACTTTTTACCGGAAGATAAAGACTATTTTCTGCATAGTGAAAACGGATTGCTAGGTATGGGACCAGCTCCAGCTGAAAATGAAGAAGACGAAGATCTTATTAATGCAGGTAAAGAGTATGTCAGTCTTTTGCGCGGAGGAAGTTATTTTCATCACGCAGACTCCTTCGCCATGATGCGTGGCGGACATATTGATTTATGTGTATTGGGTGCTTACCAAGTTGCCGCTAATGGCGACTTAGCTAATTGGAGTACTGGAAAGGAAGGTGCTATTCCTGCAGTTGGCGGTGCAATGGACTTAGCTGTAGGAGCTAAAAAAGTATATGTGATGATGACACATCAGACAAAAAACGGTCATCCAAAAATTGTGAAAAGTTTAAGCTTTCCTGTAACAGGACTTAGCTGCATTAATCGTATATATACAGAGTATGCCAGTATAGATGTTACTGAGAAAGGGCTTCAAGTCATAGATATTGTAGAAGGTATGACACTAGAAGACCTTCAAGCTATTACAGATGCGCCATTAATCTTAGCTTTAAGTGACTAAGAAACAGAATAAATATTATTACGGCTATATATTAATAAATAAGGATGTTTTATGACTCAGTCAAATTTGAACACAGAAATTATAGATGCATATATTTGCGATGCCATACGCACACCCTTTGGTCGTTATGGAGGGAGCCTATCTAGTATTAGAGCTGATGATCTTGGAGCAATACCTATCAAAGCACTGATTGAGCGTAATTCTAAAGTTGATTGGCAAAAGTTGACGATGTTGTCTATGGCTGTGCTAACCAGGCAGGAGAAGATAATAGGAACGTTGCTCGTATGTCGGCGTTGCTAGCAGGCTTACCGGTTGAGGTTACAGGAAACACGGTGAATAGATTATGCGGATCAGGAATGGATACTATAGGTATCGCTGCACGTGCAATTAAAGCGGGCGAGCAACAACTGGTTATTGCAGGTGGTGTTGAGAGCATGTCACGTTCACCTTTTGTCATGCCAAAAGCAACGAAAGCTTTTAGTAGGGATAATAAAATTGAGGATACAACGATAGGGTGGCGTTTTATCAACCCTAAAATGAATGAAATGTATGGGGTAGATAGCATGCCCCAAACAGCAGAAAACGTTGCAAACGATTTTAAAATTAATCGTCATGATCAAGATAAGTTTGCATTATTTAGTCAGCAAAGAGCAGCAGCAGCAATAAAGTCAGGTTTCTTTAAAACTGAGATTACTCCTGTAAATATCTCCCAGCGTAAAGGCAATAGCTTAATTATTGATACTGATGAGCACCCTCGTCCTAACACGACACTAGAAGCTCTAAATCAACTTCAGCCATTTGTTAAAGCTGAAGGCACTATTACTGCTGGTAATGCTTCAGGTGTCAACGATGGTGCTTGTGCGCTGCTAATTGCCTCTAAAGCTGCTGCTGCAGAACATGGCCTTACATTAAAAGCAAAAATTGTCGCTATGGCGACTGCAGGTGTTGAACCTCGTATTATGGGTTTTGCTCCCGCACCTGCTACAAAGAAAGTACTTGCACTCGCAGGCCTAACTCTTGATCAGATGGATGTAATTGAGCTCAATGAAGCCTTTGCCTCTCAGGGGCTGGCTGTAATGAGAGACTTAGGTTTAGCTGATGATGACCCTCGAGTTAACCCTAATGGTGGAGCTATTGCACTCGGTCATCCATTAGGGGCATCTGGTGCTCGTCTTGTAACGACTGCTATGTATGAGCTTATTCGCACTAATGGGCGTTATGCGCTATGTACAATGTGCATCGGTGTAGGACAGGGAATAGCAATAATTATTGAACGTGTCTAACACAATAACAGATCGACTTCAAAGGAATGAAACATGAACAGTATTATTAACTTCTCAGTAAAGTTAACTCAAAAATATCTACCAGATGCTTATATCTTAGCAATCCTACTAACTGTAATGATTTTCTTTAGCGGTATTATATTCGCTGGACAGTCTCCAATTGAAATGTCGAATCACTGGGGTGAAGGATTTACTTCATTATTCAAATTTGGTATGCAGATGGCATTAGTGCTAATAACGGGCTTTACTTTAGCACAGACGCCCATAGTAAAAGATTTGCTAGGAAAGGTAACAACTATTCCAAAAAGTCCTAGACAGGCAATATTATTGGTTGCTTTAGTATCTTTTGTATCATGCTATATCAACTGGGCATTTGGGTTAGTTGTCGGTGCTTTACTAGCACGAGAAATGGGGAAAAGAATAAAAGGAGTACACTTTCCGTTGATAGTAGCCGCTGCTTACAGCGGTGAGATCATTCGTGGTCCGTCTTCATCAATACCTTTAGTGATTGCTACACCTGGTCATTTTATGGAAGAGCAGATTGGTATCATACCAGTTTCACAAACTTTGTTTTCAAGTTGGAACCTTGCTATTTCTGGGTTAATACTTGTCGCTTTAATCGCATTGTATGCATTCATTAAGGTTAAAAAAGAAGATGTGATTGAGTTTGTTGATGATATTGAACATGAGCATGTCTTAGACTCTAAAGAGCCAACTAGCTTTGCGGAACGTTTAGAGCACAGTCGTTGGGTTAATTGGGTTTTAGCAATTGTTCCTGTGTTATTCATAGGTAGTTCGATTATAAGTAATGATTTCTCACTAACACTTGATACTGTAATTATTTTATTTTTTACACTTGCTTTAGTTTTTCAAAAAAGTCCTATGGCTTTTCTAGATACTGTAAAAGATGCTGTTGTTGCTGCTAGAGGGATTATAATTCAGTTTCCTATTTACGCTGGTGTTGCCGGTATGATGGCTAGTTCAGGTTTGGTTGATATTGTTGCAGCCGGTTTTATTAATATTGCTACTCCAGAAACTTTTCCACTAATGACTTTCTTAGCAGCTGGTTTTGTAAACTTCTTCATTCCTTCTGGTGGTGGACAGTGGGCAATTCAAGGGCCTGTCATGATGCAAGCAGCATACGCTATGGATGCTGATATTCCGCAAGCAATTATGGCATTTGCCTGGGGAGATGCATGGACAAACCAAATCCAACCATTTTGGGCACTTCCTTTACTTGGTATTGCGGGATTATCGGCTAGAGATATTATGGGTTACTGTCTAATTTGGTTTGCAATATCTGGAGTAATTATTAGCGGTGTGTTTGTGGGGATTACTGTATTCTCATAAAGAATTAATAACTGGAATTGCATTGTATTCTTTCTAATTGTGGCATTACTAAAATAGATATTTTAATAAATAAAATATCGTTCTAAAATAAGACCCCGTAAGCTATTAACTTATGGGGTTTTTATATATTAAAAACTATTTTTATTTTTAAAGTTAAGGTTTGAGTATATTGAAAAACTACTCACTACTCATTAAGCTTCCTAATATTGACCTGCTCAAGGATGAACTCATGCAACAGTTTCATTACAAAGCTCTACCAGTTGATGTTCATTTTGGCGTGAGCAAGTCAAGTGAAGTCAAAGACATCTTAATTCAGTATGGTTATCAAAAGGTGTTGGTGATTACGACATCTGGTCAAGAAGAGGCGGGTCGTCAATTGGCAAAAGAGCTGCAAGAAATATGTGCAGGCGTGTATCCGCATGCAGTAATGCATGTACCAGTGGAGGTGGCAGACAAGGCGGTGGAGTTTGCCAAAGATAATGACATTGATTGCTGTCTGGGTTTGGGCGGTGGCTCTACGATTGGTCTTGCCAAAATAATTGCTTTAAAGACACATTTGCCTATCGTTGCCATACCGACTACCTATGCTGGTAGCGAAATGACACCCATTTATGGTTTTACGGAAAACAATCTGAAAACCACTGGTAAAGACAATCATGTACTACCTAAAGTAGTGATTTATGATCCAAATTTAAATCTAACATTACCCGCTAAAATCTCAGCTTGCTCAGGTATGAATGCCATGGCGCATGCTGTAGAAGCGTTATATGCTAAGGACAAAAACCCAATTATCAGCCTGATGGCCATTGAGTCTATTAAAGCATTACAGTCTTCCTTGCCTGTGATTGTCGGAGATCTCACCAATATCTCAGCCCGTCAAAAAGCAAGCTATGGTGCATGGCTTGCTGGTGTGTGCCTTGGTTCAGTTGGAATGGCCATTCACCATAAAATCTGTCATGTCTTAGGTGGTACTTTCAATTTACCGCATGCGCAGGCTCATGCCATTACGCTTGCATATTCAGTACATTACAACCGTCACGCTGATATTGAAGCCATGGATAGACTGGCAGAAGCTTTTGGTGTCAGTAGCTGTGAAGAAGTTGGCTTGGTAATCTACCGTCTAAATCAGTCTTTAGGTATTGATTTGGCGCTAAAAGATATTGGTTTACCTAAAGAAGGTCCAGCGGAAGTAGCAAGAATTGTTTGTGATAGTCCTTACTATAATCCTAGAGAATATAATTATAATGAGCTAGAAAAATTATTAATTAAAGCTTATTTAGGACTACCTCCTGTTTAGCATCAGAAATTTAATACTTCTATTTACTACTTCCGAAAAATATAAAAACCTGAGAATAATTAGAAGTTTTTTTAAAGTTTTCAATGATTAACAGTTATGAACAGACCTACTCAATCTGGAGCACAACTCTGTGGTTCAGAGCGTGAGCAGACTTACTATTAGCTCTATAAATTAATTGTGAACCGCGCTAGGATTGTCTTATTCTCTCAGAATGTTGATTCTCCGACAATACTAGAGCGGTTCAGTTGGGCAAAAACTTGCCAACCCTAGTAAGGATGATCTGTATGTACATCCGTATGCTAGAACTGCTTTATGTGTTTGGCAGAGATTGCGGCCTAAAACTCCTTATATCGATATGAAGTTTTTGGATAACTTTTACCGTCCACCACTTCGGTTAGTTGATGGAGGGGATAACAATTTTTATTTCTTTAATGATTTCCAAAGAGTCGATCAGGTCTTAAGGTTCGAGAATAATAGGGATTATCCGTGCTTGATAATCCCTGAAAGTATTAAAGACGTTCAGCAGCTCGCATGGAGGGATGTTATAGACTTAATTTTCTTGAAAGGTATTCACCATCCCGATTTGTTTAAAGCGCTTAAAAGTACGGCGCCTCAAAGTGTTATATGTCAGCTTATGGGGGTTAAGCAACTGACTGTAAGGGAGTATTGCCATTTTGCAGGTATTAGCCAGAGTAGTTATGAATATCGCCAATGTAAGTTTGCACTAGAAGAGCGAGTTCTAGGTATTCCTCAAAGTATGAGCTGGTTGAGTGGTGCGTCCTAATGAATATAAAGCAGTTTGATAACAGCGAATTACAGAGGGTTTTAGATCATCTAGTGCCACTTGATTCACTGTACTGTATAAAAGTACAAAACCTGATCATTAATACTCTTTATATTAATCCAAGCTTTTGCCTACATAGTGATGAGCAGACCAACATAGATAAGCCTATATTTACCTCATTTGAATGTGAAGCTATTGCCAAGGCAGTCGTAAAAGAGAAAAAAATTGAGGATTGGGCTGTGACTTATATGCTGGTCTTGTTTTACCAGAGGTATGGCCAAGTACATCCTGGTAATAAAGCATGGCAGTTTATGAGTGCATATCTACAAATAATTATTATGATTGCTATACGTAAGGATGAGCACTCTGCCAAAGTCAGTCAGCTAAGTGTGCGTCTAAGGATGGGGTTAAAGGACAATAACCCACAATCTGAGATTGTTAAAAAACTAATTAACATCCATGCTCAACATGTTTCACTGACGAAGGCGCTAGTGCTGTTACGTCAATATGAAGCCCAAATAAGGAATGATGAAAAGTCAGGCAAAGCGGTTAATCAAAAGCTGGCTGGTAAAACTGGTCAAATAAGACTTGCCTATGAAGTGGTTGCAGAGAACAAAACGTTTGTAGGTAAAACCTATACTAACTTACAAAACAATGAGCTTAGTAAAGAACATGCTAATAAGCGATACCTTGATAGCTCTGATGAGCCAGTACGATTCACAATATTTAGTAAACCTCATAAAAACGATAACGTGGCGGATGCTGAAAGTATTGCTGATGATGACCCGCCTGCGCTTTTAGATAATGATTTTAAGCCTTCCAGTACAACTGCTAAATCCTCAGAATTACAGCAATGGAAGCTAAAAAACAACTATCGACACGCCCGCCGTAATCAGTTTCATTTTTCTACTAATCTACGTAAACTAAGTCTACTGAGCTATCAGATGCTATTTGCTCGGGTGTGGCAGCTTTTTATTATTGTCAGTTATAAGCAGCGTCAGATTTATGCGGTCATATTACTATCACTATTAAGTGGTCGGAAGATACAAGACGTGATTTACGAGTTAGAACTGGATAAAAGTCAGCGCAAGTGGTTGATTCATGAGAGCGGTTCGGCTGCTGATAGTTATGCTATGAGTAATACTATTAAAGTAACTTCGAATCGTAGAAGTCACTTATTGCCACATCGTCAAAGTCATGACAATGAATTTAAATTACCTCTGCCAGCTAGACTGCAAGCAGTTATTGAAAATAAGTTTTTGGTGGATAGCGATGAAGTGTCTAAAGTGCTGGCAAGCTTAAAAGTGCAACTAGAGCTACCAGTGTTATCGAATCAGCATATTGACGCTTGTCTATATACAGTTATAAAGAATGAGCTGCAAGAGCCTTTACATGCCGACATGGTTACTGGGGTTGATGTGAAATACAGCTCGCCCTTGTATTACACCAGTATTGAGACGATAAGTTTAGAGAAGACCTACTACAGCGCTATACAGCTATTGACCAAATACTGTACTGCGGACAGCCAAGGTGAGCTGCGACAGCTTAGTATGTCTGGCACGAAAAGCAATCGGTATAAAAAATATATCGGTAGTGACATGACTTTGAATACTGATATTTGTCAAAAGTTTTTTGATGAGCTTGCTGAGGCAGCTGAGAGTTATAACGGTCGATTAAAGCGGAACGTAAGCATACGTCAGGACCGTTATATTGAGCAGTTTAATGCTCATGGTGTCTGGCTATGGCACATCATATTTATTCAGACTGGGATTAGACCCGTAAAGAATGCGCCTGGGCTTTTAAATCAGTTTGACTTTAGGCAGCGGCTCTTATGGATCTCTGATAAAGAAGAGCGTCATGGACAAGGGCAGGGAAGGCTTATTCCTCTTAGTGATTTCTTAATCATAGCCATTCAGAATTACATTGAATATATCAAGCAATTTGCGGTTATGCATAATTCTATATATCCCAATGATCAATTTCCTATAAATAACATTTTGAACTCTAGTCAGCCACTCATTCAGCTATTTAGCCAAAACCCAAAAGGGTTTACCGGTATTACGCCTAGTAAGGTCCGCTACCAGATAAAAGATTTTTTTAGTCACCAAGATAACTGGCTAAGACATCAATTACGCTCACTACTTACGAATAGGTCCCCCGAGCATTTGATCTGCGCCTTATATGGCCATGAACATCCAGATCAGGAGGCTATGCATCCAATGTCGTCATTATCCATTAATGAGCTAAAAGAATTATCCTTTGACTTAGATAAAGTTGCAGTTGAGCTTAACCTACGACAAGTTGAGGTAAATATATATGGATAATGCCGTTGCCCATCAGTTAAGAGAAGAAAATAAAAGCAAGAGTTATGAAAGTATCAAAAATGAGGCGAAAGCTTTGATAGCGTCTTATATTGATGATAATCAGATACCCACAGGAAAAGACCTAACTGAATACTATCAAACCATTGGTAGCATACTTGAAATGCATTTTGATACGGCACATAGCTATTACTTAGCCAGGCAAGGATTTTTAGAGTTCATTCGAAGTTATAACAAATTACATGGATTGAATTTAGATGAGCCGGTTGTACCAGTCATAGCAGAGCGTGATCATTTAACAATATCCTATGATTGGATGGTAAATGTTGCTCAAGTAAGCCTTGCTAGCCAGCAAATGATTGAGATATGGCAACGGAAAAGAAGGTTCTCAAACAATGATTTGATTGAGTCAGTGCTCTACTGTAGCGTGATGTATGGGGGGTTGAATGACATAGATGTGTTAAAAGCACTGTATCAATGGCTCATAGGCGAACGAGACATATATCAATTGCTGCTACCAGCAACTGATGAATTACCAGGTTCAGGTGTCAGCAGCGAGAGTTTGGCGCTAATCTTGCTCAGTATTGATGATGACAATTACGGTTGTTCTTATACGCAAGGTCATATCTCAGAGGATATATCTGCTACAAGCTTACAGCGCTATGTAGAGTACATACCTGATGATATGACACTTTGCTTTTTATACGCGCTAAAAGATAAAAAGTTAAAAAAAGAAGATGTGAAGTCGTTTGAAACCATTATCAGTGATATTTGTAAGAAGCTAAAACTACAAAATAAAGATAAAAGTAAACCGCATTTATCACAGTTAATAAAATACGCTGACTATCATTGGCGACAGATCAAGGGAGGCGATATAGACACTGCACTGGCTATTGTTAGACAGGGCAAGATTAAAACGACGGGCTTAACCACAAATAAGCTTATTAATTATAATCAAGAGGTGATTAACTCAAATCTACAGCCGCTCACTTGGGAAGAGTTATTTGTAGCAAGCTTTTCAGAATCTGACGAAAAAGGTACCAATAGTAGGGAGTATCCAAGTTTTAGTAAGAATCTCATTAAAGAGGTTCAAGATGCTCTTAAAGGCAGTAAAGCATCCGCTATTATACAAGTAGAGCTGTTACAGCAGGAGTTAACCGAACCCAACGCCATGCGTCTTTTAGGGTGGGTCAATAGCTTGTTGAGTGATAATAATAGTAGGTTAGATACCATCAGTAAATATCTGGGATGTATTGGTCGTGATTGGCTGATGCTAACAATGGATGAAAATCTTGATGAATGGTCTAACGAGGACTTTGAAGCTATATATGAGGAAATTATTCAAAGTAAGATTAAGGATGGAAGAAAGCAATCTATCTTGCACAAGGATACAGACTTTAATGAAGACAACCTAGATAAAGATGACAAGTTAGTTAGTCTTTCAGACGATGAGTTAAATCAAAGTATTCACAACGGCTTAACTAGTGAGGCTGTACAGAAAAACAAAGCTTCACGTTTATATAAGCTTAAAGATACTCAGAAGCTTACTTACGGTCGGTTGAAAGCGTTTCATGATTATCAAAAAGAGTTTTGTGGTGCCCCATATGTATATTTTCCATGGGGTAATAAGCGTCAGGTTGTGAAAGCGAACATGATATCACCTCGAATATATCATACGATGAAAGAGTATTTGGTCACCTCAGATTTAGAATATGACCAGAAAAACCTGTGCTTAGTAGTCTTGAGTCTTGCGTACCGGACAGGAATGCGAATTAAAGAACTTATCGGTGTTAAAGTTCGTGATGTAGCTGATATCTATATTGATGAGCATGGACAGCGAATAGAGCAGCCGCAAATATGGTTAAGACCAAATCGCTATCGGAGATTGAAAAGTAGCAGTGCAAGCCGCCTTATACCAATTAACTGCCTGCTTAAAAAAGACGAGCTAGAACAATTTACTCAGTTATATCGTCAGCAGAAAAGACTGAAGCGTCGTTACTTATTTTCTCAAGGTTCAGGCGATCAGCCGTTACCTAGTATATTCTTTAGAAATCTCATGAAGTTGATTTGGGATAAATTGCTAGGGGAGCATGACTTCACATTTCACAGCTTTAGGCATACTGCGATTAGTCAGCTGGCGTTAGTACTAAGTAAGTCGCCTTTGGCACAGGTGATGACTGATTATGATAATGAGCAGTGCGAAAAAGTCATAAAAGGTATCTTGGGCTATCATAAAAAGCAGGGCGCTTGGTTTGGGCTGGCTAGCCTTTCAGGACATTTAACGTGCGACACAACCTTCGAGTATTATATTCATACTGCTCATTTGCTGGCAGGGAAACAGCTCAGTAACACTTGCTTAGAGCTACCTATAACCGTTTTAGACTTAATAACAGGACTAGATTATTCTGCTATATATAGAAAAGATAAAACTGCTTATGATGCAAAGACGAAGACGGTGCAGCTGAATAAGATAAGACCATATTTACTTAAAAAAATGGCTATTAATAAAATACCATTATTTAAAAACGTAGATGAACCTGATAACAATGCTAGTCACCAACTGTTGAAAGGTAATTTGGATGAACGTGAAGAATCGAATACGAGTTCAATTTTCATTCATCCTAAATATGCGGACGTTATAGGTTTTCTAGAGGAGCTGCAGAGGCTAAATATAAATTCTCGAGATAAACTGTTACCTGAAGTTGCTATTAGACATGGTATAAGTCTAAATGAATCTAAATGCTTATATCTGCGCGCTAGTGAGCTGTTCGACGATGACAGGCTATTACTAGGCAAGCCTAGAGGTAGTAAAAACCAGGAGATAATGATTAGAGCACTGGATAGAGCTTATCAAATGTCTATAAACAATCCTGAGCAATTGCAAAGGTTCGTTGAGATATTTGAAAACAAAAATAACTTTAGAACATCAACAATTCAATTTGGCATAAGGCCTAATCAGTTAAAGAGCTTGAAGGATTTCATGGCGGTAGGCTGTCAGCTTATTGATTCGTCCCAATGGCAGATTAGAGCATCGAATAAACAAGCCGTTATTGATCTAAAAAAGAAACTTAAGATTGATAAGCGAGTAAGAATAGGGTCTCGTCAGAATTTCCACGGGTATGATGTACGAGTCATAGAAAAGAAGCGCAAAAGATCTGATAAAAACATGGCTAAGACAGATCGATATGACGCTTCATCGAGCCCATCTCAGATTCTGTGTAACTGCCATTTAGATTAAATGCCTGCTTATACGATCATCAAACATAATCATAAAG
>NZ_JAATTV010000023.1 GCF_013414195.1 Psychrobacter sp. BI730 | reverse complement strand
CAAGGTTGGATGGAGAATAATTTACCTAAACTATTTCATGATATGGGTTGTACTTCTTTTATCTTGGATTGACTATATGAAATCTTTACCGGCTTTACTAACATTGAAATCATAACGGAAACTTGAATGCACGTTATTACCGCTTTACCGATGCTCAAACGTCTTACGCGCTATAGCGCCTACGCTATGGTGATGAGCATTTGTATTGGTATATCAGCAAGCACCGCATCGCCAACTACTGCCAATATTAACCAAGACTTGTCACCTTGGCAGCAGATAGAAGCCCAAGGCAGCAATCAAGACGTTTATTTCTATGCATGGGGCGGTGATCCGCAAATTAACGCCTATCTACAATGGGTCGCCGATCAAGTCGATGACAAATATAGTGTCAACTTAGTCCATGTTAAATTGAGCGATACCAGTGAAGCAGTCAGTCGGGTACTCGCAGAAAAGTCTGCTCATAATGACGATCAAGGCAGTGTTGATTTGGTCTGGATTAATGGTGCTAACTTTGCCACCATGAGTGAGAACTCATTGCTACTTAAGCAATGGGCAAACAAGCTGCCCAATTTTGCGTTGACTGACCCAGAGAATAATCCAACCGTAAACTTTGACTTTGGTGTGCCGACCAACGGTATGGAAGCACCATGGGGACAAGCCTCTCTGACATTTTATTACGACAGCCTGTCGACCAGTAAACCGCCAACAACGCTAACTGAGCTAACCGCTTGGACAGCACAAAACCCTGGCCGTTTTAGCTACCCAAAGCCGCCTGATTTTTTGGGTATGAGTTTCTTAAAATACGTTTTAGTCATGCTGCATGAACAACAAAACGCTCAAACGGTTGAAAACACTAGCGCGCAGCTCAACTTGCCTGCCACTGAAGAAAACACCGCGCTCGTATTAGATCCGCTATGGGCATTTTTAAATGACTTTCATCCAACCTTATGGCGTAATGGTGAGCAGTTCGTGCAGACAGGTGCGCAGATGCGGCGCTTGGTCGATGATACAGAGCTGAGTCTTGCCTTTACTTTTTCGGCACCAGAAGTTCCTGCGGCCGTGCAGCGCTATGACTTACCTCAGAGCATTCGCAGCTATGCCATGAGTGACGGCAGCTTAAGTAATACTCATTTTGTCGCCATTCCTTATAACGCTAGCCATCCTCAGGCGGCACAATTAGTAGCCAACTTCTTAATGAGTCCAGAAGCCCAAGCAAAAAAACAAACCCCTTCGGTATGGGGTGACAAAAGCGTACTGGTTCAATCTACACTTAGCCCTGCACAACAAGCATTATTCAAAACCAAGCAGCCCCACCCAAGCGCCCTGCCCTTTGATAGTGTCAAACGCACGGTAAGCGAGCCACATCCAAGTTGGGTAGAGGCCATCCAGCAAGGCTGGCAAGCACGTTATGGGGTGAGTCCATGAGCCAAGGTTTTGATAAAATAACGAAAAAAGGTGATAGCCCTAAACCTGTTACGCTTGAGAAAACAGACCTGTTTACGCGTATCGTGTCTTTTAGTCCCAAACTTTTAATTCTCATATTAATACTACCCGTACTCTGTGGCCTCATCTGTGTACTGCTGCCCGCCCTGAGCTGGCTTCCTGCCCTAGAAAAAACAACCTTGAACCTGCAAGGATTTACAGACCTGTGGCAAACGCCTGGTATCACGCAGATGGCTGCATTAAGTCTCGCTACGGGACTTATCAGCACCCTACTTGCTTTTGTCATTGCCCTGATGATATTGGCCGCGTTTTTTAACAGTGTTTGGTTGCAGCGTATTGAGCATTTATTAAGCCCTATCTTAGTCATTCCTCATGCAGCTGCAGCCATTGCCGTTGGGTTTTTGATTGCGCCGTCAGGTATGTTTGCACGGCTTATCTCTCCGTGGCTAACTGGTTGGGAGATGGCACCTGATGGTATGTTTCCGCATGATCCGTACGGTATCAGCATCATCTTGGGTTTAACTTTAAAAGAGCTGCCGTTTCTATTATTAATGGCTTTAGGCGCCCTGGCTCAGCCTGAACTTGGCAAAAAACTACGTCAACAGTATACCGTTGCGCTCAATCTTGGTTATTACCCAATTACTGCTTTTTTTAAGGCGGTCTTGCCTCTGTTATATCCTTTTCTACGTTTACCGATTTTGGCAGTGCTTGCCTATGCCAGTGCGAGCGTTGAGATGCCGTTGATATTAGGTCCTAATACACCGCCAACACTTGCTGTCTCTATCATACAATGGTTCAACGATGTCGATCTTACCCTACGTATCAAAGCATCAGCAGGGGCATTATTACAGCTTGTACTGACAGCAGGTTTAGTCGCCTTTTGGCTGGGCGGCGAAAAAGCTATCAAAGCCATGTTTAATGTTTCGTCAATCAATGGCAAGCGTCATTATGCAGATACTATCTGGCAAAAAGTCACCGCTATACTTACCGTAGGTGTGATTGGCTTTATGCTCATGTCACTCGCTGGCCTTGTATTATGGGCATTTGCAGGATTTTGGCGGTTTCCAGCGATGCTACCAGAGCAATTCGTATTATTACACTTTCAAAGTGCCTTTACCCAAATGAGCACACCATTGGTCAATACGCTTAGCATTGGTGCCGTTAGTACTGCCTTTGCTATTTTTCTGACGTTGCTATGCTTGGAAGCTGAGCAACTGAGTGCTAGGCCGCTGTCACACTTCACTAGTTTTATTATTTACTTACCGCTACTGGTGCCAAGTATTGCGTTTCTATTCGGCTTAGTATGGTTACAGCAGTTGGCCAATCATCAATCAGAATTTTTTAATGTGGCATTTGCGCATCTTTTATTCGTGCTACCGTACGTGTTTTTATCATTGGCCAGTAGCTATCGGCGCTTAGATCCTCGTTTCGCTCATGTGGCCGCCAGCCTTGGTGCTGCACCCATCAAAGTATTTTTTCAGATAAAACTGCCGCAGTTATTTGCCCCTATTTTAATTGCTATAGCACTCGGTCTAGCGATCAGCTTTGGTCAGTACTTGCCAACTCTATTGGCGGGTGGCGGACGTATTGCTACTATCACGACAGAAGCGGTGACATTGGCAAATGGAGCCAGTCGGCGTACCAGTGCCGTCTATGCCATCATGCAAATGGCGCTACCGCTCATCGGTTTTGTATTGGCTTGGATGCTACCCAAATATTTTTTTAGAAGTGGCGCACGGTAGCAGGTTGACTCTGAATAAGAACAGTTATGAAAAGCATCAGCTATCGAAAATAGCCGTTATGAAAAAAATAGCTGCTAGAAATACGAAATACGAAATACGAAATACGAAATACGAAATACTAAAATAATCAGTCTTAAAAAACGCAACCAAAGGGTTCCCGATGCCATCATCTTTACAGATAAAAGACTTACAACTGTTTCGTCAAAACGAGCAGTTATTGAGTATCAATGAAGACATTGCTGGTGGTGACATCCTAACCCTGATGGGCCCTTCTGGTAGTGGCAAGTCCAGCTTACTAAACTGGCTAACAGGCACTTTGGCGAGTGATTTTACCGCGATGGGTACTGTCTGGTTAAACGATGAGAACGTAACCTACCTGCCAGCCCATTTGCGCCGTATTGGTGTGCTGTATCAAGACGCACTGCTGTTTTCGCATCTATCCGTCGCGGGCAATATTGCTTTTGCCATGCCAAAAGGAAACAAAAAACAGCGAGTTGAAAAAATAGTACAATCTTTAGCTCAAGTGGGATTAGAAGGGATGGGAGATCGTCATCCTGATAACCTATCAGGTGGTCAACAAGCACGTGTCGCCCTACTACGCACGCTGCTAAGTGAGCCCAAAGCGATACTACTTGATGAGCCCTTTAGCAAGCTCGATACCCAGCTGAGAATGGATACGCGGCAATTGGTGTTTGAGCAAATTCGTACTCATAAGTTGCCTGCTATTATGGTCACGCACGACCAAAGCGACGCTGAAGCAGCCAATGGTAAAGTTATTTACGTAGGACAATAGTCTTGTAGATTAAAGCCAAAAATCTAGCTAAAGTATCAAAATAAGCAAAATATAAAAGGCAGCTCGCATGTTAGATAAGTTTATCACGCCCGTTATCAAGCCGCTGCTAACCCCAATAGTAGCGACATTGCATAAGCTCGGCGTTACCGCTGATCAGCTGACGGTAGTGGGATTTTTGATTGGGATGCTAGCCCTGCCACTACTGGCATTTGAGCTATGGTATGGCGCATTGGCCGCAATCATATTGAATCGTATCTTTGATGGGCTAGATGGTGCGATGGCACGATATGCACAGCAAAGCTCAAGCGCAGGCGGCTACTTAGATATCACCCTCGATTTTCTGTTTTACGCAGCCGTGCCACTTGGGTTTATTTTGGCCAACCCTGCACAAAACGCTATAGCAGGTGCCTTGTTATTAGCAGCATTTATCGGGACAGGTTCGAGCTTTTTGGCTTTTGCAATTTCCGCAGAAAAGTTTCAATTAGACAAGCCGCAGTTTAAATATAAGAGCTTTTATTACCTCAACGGCCTCACAGAAGGCACCGAGACTATTGCTCTTTTTATTGCTCTTTGTATTTGGCCGCAGCAGTTTGTGCTCCTGGCTGGTATCTTTGCTACTGCCTGTGCTATTACTATTTTTACCCGTATACATGGTGGGTATCATACTCTTAAACAGCTAGAATCTTCTAAGTAAGCGTCTGAAGATATATGCCGTCTTGAACACCCGATTATGACATTCTAAGCGTTTACTGAGTTATCGAGTCGCAACGCTTCTATAGATAAGGCCATATCTTCAGCAAGGGCGTGTACTGTCGAGCTTTCTACATCACGCTGTGCAAAAGCACGCAGACCCATGACTTCTGCCTGTAGGCGACGGCCAAGTCGAACCGCATCCAGCTGACTATCCATTTCACCTACATTCTGCGCTTCTTTAAAGCATTCTATAAAGCGTGTCTCCATACCTGCCAGCAGCATTTCCACCTTGGTTAACGCTGTTTGTTCACGCGCACCAAGCTCTAGTAAGCTTTTGACCAACATACAAGCACGGCTCGGTAACGCTTTATCACGAATCCCGCCAAGCTGACGTATGTAAGCCGCAAGGCCCAATAAAGGCGTTTTATGATGGCTCAATACTCGCTCAAGTTCAGTCAATCCTAGACGCGCATAATATTCTAGTGCTTCTTGAAACAGTCCCTCTTTATTGCCAAAAGCTGCGTAGATACTGCCTGGGCGCATATCAAGTGCTTGCTCGATATCCTTTAATGAGGTGGCATGATAGCCCTTTTGCCAAAAAAGCTGTAGCGCACGCTCCAAGGCATCATGACGGTTGTAAAGTGCGGTGCGTGACATAATGTGCCTCATTTAAAAAGCCGTGACCTCATATAAAAATGGGCACGGCTATAAAACTTGAATGATTGCTCAATTTTATCCTGAATGGGTGCGACAGTAAAGTTAATATAAGAAACGGTCTGGTAAACAAACGTAATGCTAGGGCGCGACTTAGCTATCAGCAATCACTCTACAATAATTCAACAGTCATGCTGATAGCTAGTAAATGGTCTCTACAGTGGCTAGTGATAATCTAGTTAAAAATCCAATTGATCGGTCAGTAATACGTGTTTGCTCTTCTGATAAGCGGACAAACCATCACCGCCCAACTCACGGCCGATACCGCTTTGCTTAAATCCGCCCCATCCTGCTTCTGGCAGTACGATTTGTTGCTCGTTAATCCAGATATGCCCGGCTTTTATTTGTAGCGACATCTCAAGCGCAGCAGTCTCATCGGCGCTCACGATGGTAGCTGCTAGAGCAAACTTGCTATCATTAGCTAGGCGAATAGCCTCTGCATTGTCGATAAAGGTTGTACTGACTAATACAGGCCCAAACACTTCCTCCATCCATAATTGGCTGGTCGTTGGTACGTCTGTATAAATCGTTGGGGTTGCAAAATATCCTGAACCAGTAACTATCTCGCCACCAGTCAAACAAGCAAGATGTTCGTCAGCGGCAATATCAAAGAACTTCTTAACTTGATTCAGCTGCTGCTCGCTCACCAATGGACCCATTTGCGTATCTGTCGCGAAACCATCACCTATTTGCAAACTTTCCGTTTTTACTTTTAACGTCTCAAAAAGCTGTTCAGCGATGTCTTGATGGACAACCAATCGCGACGTGGCCGAGCATATCTGACCAGCATTGGTAAATATACCGCCAATAATTAAATCACAAGCGTAGTCAATATCAGCATCTGCACAGACCACAATAGCAGACTTGCCACCCAGTTCTAGGCTAATGTCTTTGATGCCTTTTGCTGCTTGGATCATGACCTTTTCGCCGACTACATTACTACCAGTAAAAGACACTTTGTCAATCAGCGGATGACTGGTCATAGCAGTGCCCACTTCAGCAGCACCCGGTAAAATATTAACCACCCCTTTTGGCAAGCCAATCTCAGATAAGATATTACCTAGCATAAGCTCTGGTAGTAGTGTCACCTCAGACGGTTTTAATAGCACGGTACAACCTGCCGCTAGCGCAGGTGCCAGCTTCCAAGAAGTCGTTACCATTGGGAAGTTCCAAGGGGTAATCAGCGCACAAATACCTACTGGCGAGTATGTCTTTAATAAACAAATATCTGACTCAAGCGTCGCTACCTTAGACCATGTTGCCTGATCTGTGATGAGATTGGCATAATAACGATAGCAGGCCATGGCATCTCCAACGTCTATCTTTGCCTCTTCGATTGGCTTACCGTTGTTTAATACAGACAGTCCAACCAACTTATCGAATTGCTGCTCCATAGAGTCCGCAATCGCATTCAGATAATGTGCTCGCTCGCTGACAGTGGTCTGTGACCAGCTAGCAAAGGCTTCATCAGCCGCTTCGACTGCCTGCTCTACATGGGCACTGGTGCACAGACGTGTCGTTGCAATCTCCTCACCTGAATTTGGATCATACAACGCATGGTTATTTGTATTATCAAAGCTTGCATCACCAGAATCGGTCACAGGTGCTGCAATCGTAACCCAGTCACCATTGATATAAGCGGCATTTAATACAACTTCGTTTTGAGCCGTTTGTATGACAGTTTCTCTGGTTAAATCTGTAGAGTTCAGCATTTCCATAATGGTCAATCGCCTTATATTTTTGATCAAATTGTCTTTATGTGCGTAACGTCCGTAACGTGATTGGCTAAATAGTCGGTTTAACTGCCTACAGAAAAACCGACCATTTGAATATTATCGTCAGGCTAGATGCCTTGTGAATACTAGACACGCCACTAATACAGTAGATGCGCCACTGATGTAATCACTACCAAGCTGATAAGCGTACGAAGGATAAAGATTAAAAATAGCTCTAATACATTTAGCTTAATATTTGACTTCAAAATCAGCGCACCTACTTCAGACATGTAGATAATCTGAGTAATCGAGGCCGCACCAACGATGAATCGTGTCATCTCACTTTCAATGCTTTTACCGACGAGCGCTGGCAGATACATATCTGCAAAGCCCATAATCATGGCAGGTGCAGCCTTTGCCGCCTCTGGAATCTGTAACCACTCAAGTAGTGGTACAAGTGGTGTCGCAAGCCAATTAAAGACTGGCGTGTATTCTGCTAAGCCCAGACCGATGGTACCAATCGCAAAGATAACTGGAATCAGTCCAAAGTAGATATCAAACAGATTGTGTACGCTGCGTTTGAACACTTTACCTAAGCTTGGCATAGAATGCGCGCGAGTGACGGCACGATTGACAGCCCATTGGTACGTTGTATATTCAGCAGGGATGCCTTCATCTAGCATACTTTTGCCCGAGTGATACGTATCAGGCTTGAGTGATAATGGTGGTATGCGCGGCATGATAATCGCAGCGATAAAACCGGTTAGCGCAATGGTCAGATAAAAGAAGACAAAGTTATTGTCTACGCCGATGGTTTTGGCAACCACATAGGTAAAGGCGATAGAAGTGACGGAAAATGTGGTCGCGATAATGGCGGCTTCGCGCTGGCTGTAGAAGCTTTTATCATACTCTTGCATAGTGACTAGCAGGCCGATAGACGCTGCGCCAAACCAAGAAGACATTGCATCGACAGCAGAACGACCAGGTAGTTTGAAAAGTTTGATAAACACTTTACTGGCTAAAGTACCCAAAAACTCCATCAAACCGAAATCAGTCAAAAATGGTAGCGATAAAATGGCAAAGAAGAACAACGGAATCAAAACAGGAATCAAATCTTCAAAAATGACACCGCCCGTATTCCGATTGATAATAAACTCAGGGCCAACTTGTAGAAAAATCATCCAAACAAATGCCATTCCTAAAAACCGGATAGCAAGCCAAAACCACTCAACATCAAAGAGTTTTTTTACCAGTGAATCTTCATGCAAATTTGGCTTTAACGCTTTGACTGCCAGTGCACCAAGAGCGGAGATAGTCACTATCGCCATAGCAATATAGGCTACCAATCCACCTAACACGGACTGTAGCGTATCGGTCAATACACCTAATAAGATTGTGACCTTACCATCCCACTCAAACGGTATGATAAAAAGTGCAATACCCAGTGCTGAAAACAATAGGAACTTCCACATTGCTGCACGCCACTGTCCTGCTTTTGGCGTTTCTGGATCAACCGTATTATTTCCTAAAATCGGCTGCTGCGACTTATCCATGTAACTCGTCATTTAATTTCTCCTTAATGGGCGATGATTGCCAGTTTTTCCATTTCTCTGTCTGACCAATACCTGGGTTGAGCGAATTGGTTGGATCCAGTTTTTTATAAAAATAATGTAGCTCAGTTTTAGCAGGATACACATGCCCCACATTGTGTTCGGCAGGATACTCAATATGACGTTGGTCATAAAATGCCAGCAGGTCTTCCTTGAATTGCTTGGCATTGGTCTTAGGTTTCAATAAATAGTCTTGGTGCATGACATGACAGAAAAAATGCCCCAAATAAAAAGTTTTGCTGACTTGTTCTTGTAAATGTTCAGGTAGAGTCTCGTCCCAATCTACAGCATTTCTAGGTAAAGCAATATCGGTCGATAGCAGCTCGCCAAACTTATCTTGATTTAAATTATGATAACGAAACATGGCAGCGGTCGCGGCACTGCGAAATACCAATAACGTTTGCGATTCAAGCTCTGTGCATACATGCAGCGCACCTTGATATTGCTGCATATGATTTTGCAAAAAATCCTGCGCAGCAGCGATATTGTTGCCATCGTTTTTATTAGAATCTTTATTAATGCCATTATCAAAGTCGTTACCAAAACCATCTGCGACTTTTATAATCAAATGGTATTTATATGAGAGCGCCTGCGTAGTCAAAGTGGCTGGTAATGACGGCGGCATAAACCTAGATGTCAGTTGCAGTATTCGATCTGGCAGCGTCTTTGGAAGATGCCATTTATCCAGATAGTAGCCAATCTTTGCTTGTAGTCGATACAGCGCCCCTATCTTGCTAGCAGGAAGCTTACGCATGCTCAAGCAAGTGTCTCGACCATAGTGCATCGTGATGTCGTTATAGTTTTTGTGCATATACTCAGCCAACACGGGCAATTTCAACTCGCTTTTTAACCATTGTTTTCTGAGTGTGGTCAAGGTGTCAGCGTCGTTGGTCGAGATATAAAATATTTGCTCGTGTTTAGGCTTGGCAAAGGTCGCTACCCTCACTGCAAATACGATGACCTTGCCAGCTGAGCCAGATGCTTCGTACAGACCGTTAGGATCGTTGTTAAATCTAGCAGGTGTCTCTGCCTCACAATCACGGACTTTATGTTGATAATGATGGTTGGTGCAGGCGTTACTGTTGCTCGTGCTATCTAATGCTTCGCTAAATTTACCAGCTTGCAGGTTCTCTAGCATTTCCTCTGGATGCGACCCCAAATCCAGTCCTAAGTGATTGATTAATTCAAACGCTCCCGAGGTATTGCGTCTGGCAAATAACGCCATCTCAGTATAAGCAGGACCGCGCTGCACTAGCATCCCGCCTGAGCTGTTGCAGATGCCGCCTATCACTGATGCGCCAACACAACTAGAGCCTAGTACTGAATGTGGCTCACGCCCTAATGGCTCAAGGGTAGACTCTAATTGCTGCAAAGTAGCGGCGGGTAACGCAACCAGCTCTGCTGCATCGTTGAGTAAATGCACGCCGCCCAATAACTGCATAGAAATTACGACTAATGGCCTGTCATAATCCCCATTCGGAGTTGAGCCACCTGTTAAGCCTGTATTGGCCGCTTGAGCAATGATAATTACATCAAAAGCAGCACAGATATTAATGACGCGCCATAGTGCCACAAGAGAGTGCGGTATCACAACTGCTACGGTCGCGTCTGTGATAGCCTCAATTGCACCTTGCACATAAGACTGCTGTTGGCTAGGTTTTGTCAATACATTGGTCGTACCAACGACAGCAGCAAGTGCCGTTAACAAACGCGGTATGTGCTTATGTCTACTTTCTGACATTTCTCTAGCATTGGGCGTCATGAACGTGCTTCCTTGCATAACCAGCGTTTGTCATTTTTTTGACGTTTTTTAGAACTGTGACTATCAGTCTCGTGATTATCCGTAGCATTAGCGCCAGTATTACTATTAACTAAAATAAGTTACTGTCTTAGCCATTTCTTTTAGAAAGTCATCTGCTTCATCAATCTCATAAATGATTGGCTGTTTACCCTTCGTGTCTGTCTTTAATGCGTCTAGCAATTGCTGTTTATCGGTGATTCTGCGATAGCCAGCGCCAAACCCTGCTGCTAGTGGCTCAAAGTTTGGCGTTTTGATATTGACGCCAATCAATGGTAAACCGCCCTCTTCCATATAGCGACGAATCTCACCGTAGCCTTGGTTGTTCCATAGCAAAACGATCAATGGTAGCTCAAGCTCGGCCGCGCAGATAAGCTCGGCAATCGTAAATTGAATACCGCCATCACCCATCAGGCTGACGACAGGTAGATTGGAGCCAACCATGGCCCCAATAGCAGCAGGCAAACCATAGCCTAATGTGCCAAAACCCGTCGATGAGTTAAACCATTTACGCGTCGCTAAGGCTTCAAGACCAAGGTTACCGCTATAGACAGGTTGCGTTGAGTCACCAACGAAAATGACGTCTTCTACCTCGTCTCTAATCAGCTTTAGTAATGCATTTTGACCCGCAAAGTCTGTCGTTACATCCTTCAAGATGGCTTGTTTGGCCTCATTGACACGTGACAGTGCTTGATGATCGAATGTCTGATTTTCTAGGCGGCTACATAGACCACTAATCGCCATCTGCGCATCGGACAGTACCGCGATATCTGCTCTAAATGGACGCTGCAATTGCTGAGCATCACAGTCGATACGTACCAGCGTGCCATTTATCTTAAACTCACCATTAAAGAACACATCATAGTCAGTCTCACCAAGCTCAGTCCCAATCGCTAATACCCAATCCGCCTCGGTAATCACGGCGCGGCCTGCGTCTAATGACTGGTTACTACCTAGACTTAACGGATGACCAGGTGGTAGTAGACCTTTGGCATTAATTGTCAAAAACGTTGGTGCATCTATCAGCTCTGCCAATCGCTGTGCATCGTGATCGACATCGACACAGCCGCCCCCATAAAGTATTACAGGGTTTTTTGCAGTTTTTAATGACTGTACGATCAGGTCTAATTGCGTAGGATTCGGCAATGGTCTTGTGACCTGCGGTAGGCTCAAATTATTTGTACTAGCTTCGCTATTTGCTACAGCATTTAAACTAGGCGGCTTAGCAACGTGGCTAGCATCAGCGGTGATGATATCGATAGGAAGCTGAATATGTACAGGGCCAGGACGTGCCCCATTAAATAAGGCAAAAGCTTCTGCGATGACTTTCGGTAGCGATTCAGGTTGCCAAATGGTCTTACTCGTCAATGCTACTTTACTAATCATACCTTGCTGATCATGCAACTCATGCAAATGCCCTTCGCCACTACCTGTGTCTTTGACTTTATTGACACTAGATATCACTAGCATCGGTATCGAATCAGCCAGTGCTTGCGCCATCGCCGTCATAATATTGGTCATACCAGGGCCAGTGATAATAAAACACACGCCAATCTTGCCAGAGGCACGGTAGTAGCCATCCGCCATAAACCCAGCGCCTTGTTCATGACGCGATGTCACATGACGAATATTGGTATTAGGTAGACCGCGATACAGCTCTACCGTGTGCACACCAGGGATACCAAAAACGGTCTCTACACCATAATACTCTAGCCACTGCACTAATAGCTCACCACAGGTCAGTGATGATGTGTCAGACAAAGAAGAAGGCGTTTGCGTCAATTGGGTCATGGGTCAGTCATCCTAAAAAATTTCGCTGAATATTCAGATAATTATCAATACCTCAAAATAACCTTTGTATTTTTTCTTTCATACCGATTATTAGTCACTAATTACTGGCTGCAAAGGTTGCTCATTATAGAGGTAATCATTGATGGTGATTAGTAAACCGCCTTAACCTTGTCGTCATAGCGTACGCCCGGCAGGATACATAGCATCTCGAACAATAAATTCGCCGCCAATACCGAGGTATTACCAAATGGATCGTACGGTGGTGATACTTCAACCAAATCACCGCCTACCACGTCTAGGCCGCGCATACCGCGAATGATTTCGATACCTTGAGTAGAGGTCAAACCACCGATTTCAGCAGTGCCGGTACCTGGGGCAAAAGCAGGATCGATACCGTCGATATCGAAGCTCAAGTAAACAGGACCATCACCTAGCTTTTCACGTACTTCAGCCATAAGCGGTGTTAGCGATTTGTACCAGCACTCCTCAGCAGGTACCACGCGGAATCCTTGCTCAGTTGACCAGTCAAACTCTTCAGCGCTATAGCCTGTACCACGTAGACCAATCTGCACCACACGATTACCATCGATAAGGTTTTCTTCAACAGCGCGGCGGAACGGCGTACCATGAGCGATTTTTTCGCCAAACATATCATCATTGATATCAGCATGAGCATCGATATGCACCATACCGACAGGGCCATGTTTTTTAGCAAGTGCACGCAGAATGGGCAATGCGATAGTATGATCGCCACCTAGTGTTAGAGGAATCGCGCCGTGTTTGACGATTTTATCGGTATAGAATTTTTCGATGATATCAACGCTTTTTAGCAGGTTGAATGTATTGATAGGCACATCGCCGATGTCAGCGACTTGTAATGACTCAAAGGGCGCAGCGCGAGTGGCCACATTGTAGGGACGAATCATTCTTGACTCATCACGAATCTGCCTAGGACCCAATCTTGCACCGCTACGGTTGGATGCACCAATATCTAAAGGTACGCCAACGAACGCCACATCTAACCCTTCAGCATCGGCTTGAGTTGGCAGACGCATCATAGAAGCAAAACCGCCAAATCTTGGCATATCGTTGCCGCTTAATGGTTGATTGAATGTCATAAGTTACTTCCTTGTTCTATTTAGTTTAAGTACACAATTTGCTACATGCCATTGACAATACATAAATATAAGAGAAGGAACCATGGTAAAATTTAGAAGTAAACTTCTATTTTTTCGTAGTAAAGTGCGCTTATAGGTCACTATTAGAAGTTTATGAAAAGCAGTAATGATTAAAAAAAGATGATATTGATTTGATAAATGAGGAGCCGCTTTTGATATTGGATGAACTGATAAAGATAGACATCAAAACACTACGAAGCTTTATGGCTATCGTAGAGTGCCAAGGCGTGACGGCCGCCCAGTCGCGTTTGAATGTCACTACTTCTGTGATCAGTGGGCATTTGACGCATTTAGAAGACCGCTTAGGCATGACGCTATGTCATCGTGGTCGAGCAGGATTCAAACTCACGGAGGACGGTGCGGCGGTGTATGAGGCATGTTTGGGCTTTACCGAATCAGTCGCCAGCTTTCAACATCAGCTGCATTATATTAAACAATTAGACTCAGTTCACGGCGGGCACATCAGGCTTTGCTTGATTGATCAGATGCCCAAGTTTTTTTATGATGCACTTAGACAACGTCTAGCCAACAGCTACCGTAATAACCCGTTAATACACTTTTCTATCGACGTACAAAGTCCTGAGAGCATGTTAGAAAAGCTCTTAAGTAACGAGAGTGACATTGGCGTGGGTTATTTTGGCAGCTTTCCACCTTTACTGACCTTTAAGCCAGCATTTGTTGAAAAACAAGTGGTCTGCTGTGGACGCGAACATAGATTGTTTTACAACTCAGACGGATTAACTTTTGATGATTTAGAACAGAACTATCCGTGGATAAAAAGAGGCTATGTGGTAGAGCATCATATCAATCATATTCGCCCCAAGACATTAAGCGCGACTACTTATCATATGGAGGCGACAGCCCAGCTTATCCTTGCAGGTCACCATGTTGGCTACTTGCCGCGTGATTTAGCGAAGCGTTATGAGGGTATGGGCCTGATGAAAATACTACTGCCTGATGAGGCAAGCTATGATGTCGAGCACCATTGGGCATATCGAGAAAATCAGCCTAAACAAGCGGCTGACTTTTTGAATAAAATGATGAACTTATTATAAGATACCACTAGGTTTATTACACTATTGCAGACGGTTGTTGGTACTTTAGACCAATGGTTCTTAGCTTCCCTTTGTCATCGACTTCCTTGATGACCAATGACCACTCGTCACTCACCACAACGGTATCGCCCGACACTGGCGCGGTACCTAAATGTGATTTTACGTACTCGGCCACCGTCTGCTCCCACATGTTTTTTGCGCTGTCTTCATCGGACGTTTTCAGTGTTTTTACCAATGTCTCAGATGCCATGATTCCTGTAAAAAACGGCAAATCACCAAGCTTAACACTCGGTGATAGCAACCAATCGCCATAGAAATCATCGATAGCTTTGCGATCTAGTGTCGTGTCATTGAAAATCTTGGCGATTTTGCTCGCGTGATTACCTCTCATCGCATACCAGACACTGTCGCCGAATTTTAGCTTTGTATTGTCATCGACTACTACGATTTGCTGATTACGGACTAGCGCAAAGACACTGATTTCATCTGGATTGATACCTTTGGAGATACCCATAGGATGACGCCCAATGGCAAATGCGCCCGACTTTGCCTCAAACTCATACAGCGTGATACTGGCCTTATCCGACACCCAGACCTCATGCTCTTCTTTGGGGTCTTTATTGGTTGGAATACGTACCTTAAACAGATTTGCCATCGTAGGAATGGTTGTGCCTTGCAAAATCAATGATAAGACCACAACACCAAAGGCAATATCAAACAGCATAAAGGCATTATCTATACCAGCCATGACCGGTAAAATTGCCAAGGTAATAGGCACTGCACCGCGCAAACCAACCCAAGAGATAAACCCAATCTCTCTATCTTTAAATTTGAATGGTTTGACACTGGTATAGACGGCAATAGGACGCGCCACAAAGATCATAAAGAGCGCGATTGCAACCGAATAATGCCAGACATTGAGGACGTTTGACGGAGTGACCAGCAGTCCTAATACTACGAAAAGCACCGCCTGCGACAACCAAGCAAAGCTGTCCATCACTCGCATGACATGCTCTGTTGAACGTACCTTGTGGTTGCCGATTAGCACACCAGTGAGGTATACCGCCAAAAATCCACTGCCGCCAATGAGGTTGGTTGCGGCGAACACAGCCAAGCCAGCGGAGAGGATTAAGATCGCGTACATGCCTTCTGCTAAATGCACTTTAGGCAATAATCGGGATAAAAAATAACCGAACAGTAAGCCCATCCCTAGCCCAAAGCTCAGCTGCTGTAGCAATAAAACTAAAAAGCCAAATACTGTCTGACCATCAGGATCAACATTCAAGGCGATAAGACCAGTAACCAATAAAATAGCCAAGGGATCGTTGGCACCAGACTCAAGTTCAAGCGTGGCTTGTACACGGTCGTTAAGCTTGACACCGCCATTACGTAATAGAGAAAATACGGCAGCGGCATCGGTAGAGCCGACAATCGCAGCCATCAGCAAACCAAATCGCCAATCGACCTCGAGCAGCCAAGTGACAAATACCCCTAGCACCATGACCGTGACTAACACGCCCCATGTAGCCAGCGTAATCGCAGGTTTTAGACCCACTCGAAACGATTTAAAGGACGTACGTAAACCACCATCTAGCAAGATACAAGCTAAGGCGGCCTGCCCAACAAAATTGGCTAGCGCATATTGAGAGAACTCAATACCCAAGATACCCTGCTCGCCTGCCAACATACCCACTATCAAAAACAGCAACAACAATGGTACGCCTAAGCGCGCTGATAATGTACTCGCCATGATACTGGCGAAAATTAATAATGCGCCTACGAGATACAGGATATTTAAGGTATCCATTGTTTTTGAGCCCTATTTTTTATTATTAAGAATAGTAATTGATTGCGATGGGTTTTTCGTTATCTTGCTGTTAGTAGATATTACACCAGTGAGCCTATCATAAGCGGCCGTTATTCAAAATATGAATGACAATTACTTATGATGATATTAGCATCACCATCAGAACTAGCAGCCAATACTAAATCAATAAAAACACCTCAAGAGAAAACACTCAAATATTAAAGTGAAGCACACAAAATGCCATTGCTAGGCTAAAAGAGTTTACGTCTTAATACTACTTAACCCTGAATGTATTGCCATGTCAGTACCAGAATCGCAGCCACAACCGTCCAAGCGACCACACCTAATAGCAATGCTTTATATAAACTCATATAACTGATGCTAAAGAACACCACAAAGGTATAAATCAAATGCGGTATGACACCAAGCATACTGAATATCAACGCGACCTTTAAATCAGCAGGACTGCGCTCAGTACCAACGATAAAGTGACTGATTAACGTAAAGGTGGGGAATAGTGGCGCAAGAGCCGCCAAATAGAAAAATCGGGTTTGGGCGAACATTTGAATCGCCAGTACCATCAATGCGCCGATAAGCATTTTTAACCAAATCACGACGGGTCTATCTCCTGTTGACTATAAAGGCTGAACGTAGCCCAATCCGCCATGATACTAAAGTCTGCAAACTGACATAAGAGCAATCGCTGATTAATTAATTCCTATGATAAAAAAATGCAAAAACCCCACTTAGCTAAGTTGCTAAATGGGGCTGTTACTTTTGTTCAGTAAGCTTCTACGAACTACTTAATCTTTTTTTGGTTTTAGTGCCGCACTGATGTCTGCTAGCAATGGTGGAATATCATGCTTGTCTGCGATCACCTCAATCATTATAAGCTTGTCGGTAGTCGCAGCAGCTTTGTCGAAAGCAGATTTTAGCTCGCCTGCTGTCTCTACTTTGAGTAATACGCTATTTTCTTCTGTCGCGCCAAACGCTCGCGGCATGATTTGCCAATCGCATTTAGGAATATCATTATAGTATTGGTTTTCGCCATGAATCGCACGCTCTACCGTATAGCCATCATTGTTGATTAAGACAATCACAGGATTGATATGCTCTTGAATCATGACCGCTAGCTCTTGGATCGTTAGCAATGCTGAACCATCCCCAATCAATAACACACTACGCTTATCTGGCGATGCGATTGCCGCGCCCAAGCTGGCAGGTAACGTGTAGCCAATTGATCCCCACATCGGCTGCCCATATGACGTCACCCCTTCTGGTAGGCGCACATCACTGATACCAAAATAAGCCGTGCCTTGTTCAGAAAACACCAAGTTATTGTGATCTAAGCGGTCAGCGATAATATGCCATAAATCATCTTGGCGGATAGCCTCACTGTCTTTACCTTTTTGTTCGTGCGGCTTAACTTCTTCACAGAAAGGTTTTGGTACGACATTAATGCCAGAGGTCATCACTTCATGTAGGGCTTGCAACGCATCTTTTAGCGCAATCGGTGCAAAGTTCTTACCACTGATAGAAGCACGCTCATAATGCAAGTCTACGACCACATCTTCATTAATATCTTGGCTAAACCCTGCGGTAGTAGTGTCAGTATATTGCACCCCTACTTTGATAAGACATTCGCAGTTTTCTACCGCATCTTTGACAATTGGACGCGAAGCAACACCCGCATAAGTACCTGCCCAACGATCGCTATTTTCATCGAGTAGCGTCTTGCCCCAAGATAGCGTGGTATAAGGAATATCTGTATCAGCGATCAGTGCCTTGAGCTGCGACTGCAATCCCAAACGATGCACCATCAAATCTGCCATTAGGGTCGTGGTCTTGTTTGGCAAAAACTCGGTTAGTGCTTGCTTAAAATCTGATAATGCCGCTTGGCTGGTAATATCTTCTTGGCTATCGATCAGCTTGGTCGTTGGTGGATAGATAGGCTGGCGCGCAACGTCTGGTGATAATAGTAAGTAACCTGGGCGATGCTTTTTGAGAATTAAGCGAATCACTCGATCAATTTCTGAGGCAGCGTTCTCAGGAGTAAGCTGCGCTCGTGCCACGGTTACTGGCTCGACCATCTTAATAAAATGATTGAATACGCCATCGCCAAGCGAGTGATGAATACGGCGCTTTGAGTCTTGTAGCGCTGTGCTTGGCGCACCTACGATATGCAATACCGGTGCGTACTCAGCAAAAGAACCTGCGGTCGCGTTGATCGCTGACAGCTCGCCTACGCCAAAGGTCGTCACCATGGCGGCAAACCCACGCTCACGTGCATAACCATCAGCAGCATAGCCAGCATTTAACTCATTGGTGTTACCTACCCAGCGTAGCTTGTCAGAAGCAAGAACGTTATCCAAAAAAGTTAAATTAAAATCACCAGGTACGCCAAATATCTCAGAGGCACCCGCTTCTGCGACACGATCAAACAAATAATCAGCGATGGTATATTGTTGACTCATTTTTTATCCTTATGACTTATCTTTGTAAGTATTGATAATTGTGAATGTGATTACGATTAAATTATAAAGTGCGTCCCAGCTTATTTATGTACTACAAAGCTTTTGGAATACATATTATAATAAACCGTTATAACATATATCTATGGCCAGAAGACACGCCTATTTTAATAACTTTAATTTTTTTCGTCATAGGTGTTGACACCTAAAAAAAACTGCGTATAATACGCCTTCATCAACTGACGATAGTTAGTTAATAATTAGCGGGAATAGCTCAGTGGTAGAGCATAACCTTGCCAAGGTTGGGGTCGAGAGTTCGAATCTCTTTTCCCGCTCCAAATACTTAAGAAGCCTCACTTAACAGTGAGGCTTTTTTTTGTCCAATTTTCAAGGCTTGTAGAAGATATTTCTAAATATCTTTTCTAATTCAGTTAAGTATAGCTACTCAATAAAAAAGCCCATTTTCGGTGCGGTGCCCACTTGGTGCCCAAACCGTGCCCTGCCCTAACACTGCGTATGCGTATCTGACCACAACCTAGCTATTTTTGGTTCAAAAATCATCATGACACCTAACCTAGTAAATTTGGCACTATGCTGACTTTTGAACCCAACCTCAATTCAGTAAAAAACGTGTTTCTCAGAGGTATAATTTTCTGAAATGAATTTTAGTTTTATAACATCCAAAATTAGTTGTCATTTAAACAGTGATGACTACAACCTAACAATAGAAATTATTAAGCCCTACAAGTATGCTTTAGCCCTAATAAGTCTTTAGCTAGAAATTCCCTATCAGCGGTTATCGTGATAGTTAAGTCACTCTTTTCCTGAAGAGTCGTCCTCACCAAGTTCATCTGGAACATACTTCAAAATATCCCCTGGCGTTACTTCTAATACATTACATAGCTTGCTCAAAGTATCGAACTCAATTCTAGTCGTATCATCATTATAGATCCTATGTAGCGTCGATTTACTGATGTCCGTCATTCTCACTAAATCTGCCACACGCAACCTTCTTTCTGCCAAAAGAACAGGTAAGTTACATGAAATCACAATAAATTCCTTATTGGTAAGTAAAAAGTACTTGCCAATGACTACTTTTCTGATAATATAGTACTCGTTGGCAACAACAAAGTGTTTATTAAAAACTATTTAATACTGACTGGAGAACTATTATGTCACAGACCTATCTCACCACTCAAGAACTAGCCGAACGTATCAAATACGATGCGCGTACTATCCGTAACCAACTAAAGGATACCGTCTTAATTGAGAACATTCACTATATACGCCCTTTCGGTGGTCGCAAGATTTTATATGTATGGGAGCGTATCGAAGAAGATATGTGTAAGCCTGTCATGAGTGCGATCAACGGAATGGCCTTACAGTAAATTTTACATAAGCAAGGAGCTAAACAATGGCCTCAATAAGAGCGAGACGTGGCAAGCTATTCGTAGATTTTCGATATATGAATATGCGTTGCCGTGAGACAACCAATCTCACAGACACTCCAGCTAATCGAAAGAAGCTGGCTAAAATTATCGAAAAAATGGAAGCAGAAATCACTCTAGGTATTTTCGACTATGCCGCTTACTTTCCCAAGAGTGAACGAGCACAGGAGATGACGGCATTGGCTGATAGAGCAGAAGCTTGTATCAGTCGTAATCCAACCTTTGGGCAGTTTGCAGAGATTTTTTACGAGGAAAAGAAAATTGAATGGCGGCCGAGCTATCGGCAAAAGACAAAGATTATTCTAAATAAGTACTTATTACCTGCGTTTGGTGGCAAAGCGGTACATGCCATAAAAAAATCAGACCTGCTGACCTTCCGTAGCTCTCTCGCCAAAGTTCGTTACGGTAAAGATGGTCAGTCAAGTCTGTCAGTAGCACGAATCAATCAGATTATGATACTTCTTCGTATGATACTAGAAGAAGCGTCAGATCGCCATGAGTTTGAGATGCCTTATAAAAATATTAAGAATCTCAAGCAGGCTCGTCCTGATGTAAATCCTTTTACCCTAGCTGAGGTATGGCTGTTTTTAAAGCACGTTCGAGCTGACTATAAGCCCTACTACACTATTCGCTTCTTTACAGGAATGCGTACCAGTGAGATCGACGGGCTGAAGTGGGACTGCATTAACTTTGATCGGCGTGAGATCAGTATTCGCGGTGCATTAGTCAATGGTGAGATGGGTCCGACTAAAACGTTAGGCTCACAACGTGATATTACAATATCACAGTTAGTGTATGACGCACTGCAAGAGCAGAAGGCCCGCACCTTTGGCAAGTCAGAGTTCGTATTCTGCAACTCACAAGGCAATCCGATGGAGTACCGTAATGTGAATAGACGGGTATGGAAACCCACGCTTGCCCTACTCGGACTGAAACACAGACGTGCTTATCAGACTCGGCATACCGCAGCGACGCTTTGGCTCGCTGCTGGTGAGAATCCTGAGTGGATAGCTCGTCAGATGGGACATAGCAGTACGGAAATGCTGTTTCGAGTGTATAGCCGCTATGTGCCTGATATCACCCGTCAAGATGGCTCAGCGATGGATAACTTGCTACTGGCGAGTAAGGAGAAGTTAACAGCTGCATCGAATAGCTCTGACACTGAAGGACTAATCACAAATGCACAAACTGACAAGGAGACGTCACAATGAAAATCATCAATTATGAAGAGCTGTTTGGTGAGTTTAAACCTGATGGTGCAATCAGTGAGGATGCAAATGTTATCGCTAACTCATTGATGCGTGAGTTATATATTTCATCTGGTCATCAACTCGCACGTTTCTTAGGAGTGAAGCGGTGCTTTAACAATGATATGGCAATGCGTATATGGGTACAGAAGCACTTGGATGCTCAGGATGGGTACTTTGTAGAAGATATGAGCAGTAAGCTTCAGAGTGAGCTTTATGAGCTGCTACCGTGCTCTGATTATGGCAACTACTGAGGAGAGTATTATGAGTGTAAAACTTCAGCCTAATATGACGCAGAGCCCATATGATATCAAAATATGTGAGGATTACTGGGCATACGATAATAAAAGCGACTTTGTTGAGCATGTGAAGGTACTTTGTGAAAAGTATGAGGTCAGCCCTCAAGTACTCTTTGAGACAGTCGCTCAGTGTTATACCTACTTGGACGATGTTGTATGTGAGTACTGTGGTTATGCTTGTCCAATTGAAGTGCCAGCAGATATCCCTTATATGCGAGCAAAAGACAGTTGGTTATGTTCGATATGTGAGCATGCTTTATGGCGGACGAATAAAGAAAATAAATAAATTTTTACCGTCAAAAAAGCCAGACAGCTTAAGCTGTCTGGCTTTTTGAGCCCATCCCAGATTCTGTGTAACTGCCATTTAGATTAAATGCTTACTGATACGGTCATCAAACATAATCATAAAA
>NZ_JAATTV010000022.1 GCF_013414195.1 Psychrobacter sp. BI730 | reverse complement strand
TTTGTGTGAGAGCTTAAAGATTAACCGTTCGCTATTTTTTTTGCCATTAATTTGTCGCCAATGTTCAACACGCCCTAATATTTAGTTTAATTAAAAAAACAACACTTTTACTATTGGGGTTTTAGTTAGAATCGCTAGCCATAGCAATCTTAAAATCAAACTAAACCCAAGTGCATCTCTGCACACTCTTCAATACTGAGTGGACTGACAATACTATTGTGCAGCGTATTCCAATCTACCTCTTCAGACATTGCTCTCTCAATCGTTTGAGCTAATGACTGTGCATTGTTTCGTCTAAAATGCAGTCCAGTCACACCATCCTCAATCTTTTCTGCCATCCCACCAATATCTGAGGCTATAATAGGCCGTCCATGATTAAACGCTTCCTGAATCACCATTGGAGAGTTTTCCCACCAGATACTCGGTATGATCATCCAATCACATTGATATAGTAACCTTGGCATCTCATGGCTTTCATAAGAACCGTGCAAAGTAACGCTATCACCCAAATCATCCAGTAACCTGTGTATCCTGTCTTGAAAGTCTTGAGATTGAACCTCTAAGTTAGCACCATGGATATCTAAATGTACGATCTCTTTTGTAGTCTCAGACAATACACTAAAAGCCCGTAACAAAACCTCTATGCCTTTAAACTGGTTGATTTGACCAAAGAAGGCAAACCTTCCTCTTTTTTCATTCTTCTGAAGATGACGAGGAGCTTTATCTTCTACTAAAGGCTGCCCATTCTCAACCATTACTATTTTATTGGCAGGAATACCCCATTTGACATACCTATCCAATAAAAAATAGCTTGGAGAGATAAACTGATCAACCTCATCAAAGACTCTTAAAAAATACTGCTTTCTCAAGAAAAAGTCTGAGCTGCTTTTTTCTGGGAAACACTGTGCACAATCGACATAGCTCGATTCATAACATAATTTATCAGAGCCACGCTTCACCATCTGACCATCGTTAAAGCAGATTGGAATATATTCATGTAATGTCAGTAGTATCCTAACACTAGGCAAGACTCTTCTTGCAGTTAAGATTATTTCTATGCCCATATGTACATAATGGTGGAAATGGATTACTGTTGGCTTAAATTTAGATAGTAATCCAGCAAAGTCTCTAGTTAAATGCGTCGTATTAGCTGAGCTAATGATAAACCAATCTGACACACCTGTGTGAAAAAACAATTCCGAATCATCTTTACGAGACGAGAATACAGAGCCGCCATGAGATGCTTCTCCAGATCGTGCTAGAAACATGGTTTCAATACCCATTTTTTGATATTGCTTAAACAGGTTATATGCTGCTAATTCGGCCCCACCTTTGCTGTGATCTGGATGACCATGTGATACCACTAAAATACGTTGGCTGTCGTTCATAATCATGCTAGTTCCCTATACTTTTAGTAATTTTAGAGATTGTACTATCCCAACGATAAGTATGCTTAAGAGCATTGAAAATAGTTAGTTTAAATTTCCACGAAATGTCATCAAACAAATTCTGAGACTGACGTTCTAAATGATACAAACTAATCCTTCTATCAATATAGTTCTTAAAACCCAAACTTAAAACCGTTAGGCACAAATCACTATCTTCAAAGTCTCCATAGGCATAACTTTCATCTAAACCTCCCACCTCTTGATATAAATCTTTACTAATCATAAGACAAGCCCCTGTAACAGAGTCTATCTGCTTGAGTGACGCCGGTTCTGCTAACGATATAGGTAATCCTTTCCCAGGATGATCTATCAACCAGAAGCTCGGGTACTGGGGTGACTTAAAGTATTCTAGCCCATCATGTTGTATCGTATTGTCTTCAAACAACAACCTTGCACCAAGTATACCTATATCCTTTTCTTGACCATAGATGTCTAACATCTGTTTTAACCACCCGATATCTTTAGGCATAACATCTGAGTTCAATAATAGTAATTGATTAGACTCGGCTGCTTTACAGCCCATATTATTTGCACCAGCATAACCTAAGTTTCTGCCATATTGCACTGTTTTAAATGGTAGCTGAAAGAGCTCGTAAGACTCTGATGAGTATTTCTCAAATTGATCTATGATTCTAGGATCGTCTAGTACATAGATAATTTCTACTTCTTTCATAAATGGGTCTTGAGACATTTGAGCCAGCTGATAAAAAATGAAGTCTGATCTACCATAAATAGGAATAATGATAGAGCACTTAGGATTTTTCACAGGATGGCCATAATGTTTTATCGAATCAAAAGCGCCTTCTACACTCTTATTTGTCCAGACAGAATCTATGACTTCGCCCACGAAACCTTGCAAGCTACTCAAATGTAATTCATTATTGACATTCAAGTGCTGTAAGGCTTCCTGCATATACTGGCTAGGCGCTTTTATGGATGTACTTACCTTAATGGGTCTAACTATAATATCTCCATAGTTAGTCACAATTATAAACTTAAATGGCTGGCCGCCTGTAAAAGCACTATTTTTAAACAACCCAAGCATACCTGCTTTAAAACTATCTGAAATTAAATCAGGGTGAGCCTCAAACACATCTGCTCTACGAAACCATTCAGCATTATCATACAAATCACTTGATAACAGGTTATCCTGTACCACATAGATAGAGTTAATATAATCCATCGTATCGATAGCCCAACCCTTCACCAATATACCTAGTTTCGGTATCAAAGTTGCACTATCAACATTTATCCTGAAAAAATCTTCATAACTATTGGCTTTACTAGCAACCTCGTCAATGATTGGCAACATATCTGCTAAACATATCGTTAAAAAATCTTTATTAACCGTCGCATCATTATGTTTAGCTACAAATTTGAACACTTCTAAGTAAGCATGTTTTTCTTTAAAAAATGGACAAGCGTACTCTGAATTAGCAGTCAGTTTAATCTGAATATTAGTCGACATATCCAAGATCGATGCAGAGGTTTCTATCTCTATTATGGTAATCGTACCTAGATTATATGTATCGTCCTTTTGATAAAGTGTGTTGACATCTTTACGATAAAAATTAGATTTAAAAATCACATTTTGATTAAGAGATATATTGTTAAAACTAAGAGTTGCTACATTTAGATCTATCGGCTTCAACTCCCAACCGACAATAATTAATTTATTATCAGATAGTTTTAGACAGTAATCAAAATAGCAGTCAATATGTTCTTCTATTGTCACTATATTTTTCTGAACCGATTTTTTTATCTCATTTATGCTTGAATCCTTACTATTATCTTTCAATAAATAATATAGAGGCTCAATATTTTTTTCAAGTAAAACAGGGTGTGACGATACATAATCTTTTATGCTAAACAATTCGCTTGGATTGAATTTAAGAGTGTGCCAGTTTCTAATATAATGAATGATTGCAAGTTGTTTTTCAGTTAACTGATATTTTTTAAAGTACCAGTTTTGATCAAACATATTGTTTGGGTTTTTTCCTTCAAAAACTCCATTTTTACAGAAATGTATTAAGCTATGAGTAGATGAGTCATCTATATCATACTGTCTTACATACCATGTCTCATCAAACAAGCCGGTAGAATAAATCTCATAACTTTTCTGAATATCGCTTAAGCTTAAAAAATCCACTATATCTAATCTATGTGGTAATGCCATTAGTTGCGTAAACCAATCACCTTTAAAGATTTCTCTAACCTTCTGCATGAACGGAAAAAGTGACTCACAAGGAGTTAAATACAACCACTTACCTAATTCTATAAAATGACTCCAAGCACTTTCTTGTGGAATACCATATATCCTGCTATACCACTCATCATCGAAGTAAATATGCATCATGCTACTATTTTGACTGTTACCAACATATTCCCAAAAGATCTTTTCCTGCTGGGTGAGCGATTTTGTAGAATTATATAGCTGATTATTTTTTATAAAAAATATATGTTTATTCAAAGCATCAAATTTTTGGATGTTTTTTGAGATACTTAGCTGAATTGCTTCTATAAAATTTAAAGAAATATGAGGGTGCGGCAGTCTATTTTCTTCAATTCCTTTAATAAGATAATGAATAAAAGGATTAACTTGTGAGCTCTTGACATCAGGATATTTGTTGAGATAATAATTTGTATCAAACCATGAGCAGGGATTCAGTCCCTCAGTCCACCCTATCTCACAAAAGTGCCGTATTAAATCAATATCATTCTCTAATACATAGCATTCAACTTGTTTAACGTATAATTCATAGTTAAAAACTTTGTTTGACTTGATATTATCTATATGTGATTCGAGCTGTACTTTCGATTTGGTCATTCGCTTGTCCTATCATAATAGTTTTTTAATTTCATATAAAAATACTTTAATGTTTAAACACAACTAAGGCCTGTTTGGCATTTATAATTTAAACTATAGATAAGCACGAATGTGTGCCACCGTATTTTTATGATTCTGCTTGAGCTTATAAAATAGTTTTGCAATCGATTTATAGTTTTTTAATTTAAAAGTGGTACAAGGCAACCAAATGTAAATTATATCTAATAATTCAAACGAGGTTAATGTAGTCATGATTTTATAGTAGAATGACTATACTAAGTGGCGAGCTTTGTATAAATGCTAATCCATATAGTTGTTGGCATACCTCGTTTTCTATTTGCAAAGGATGTTATTGAAGCAGCCAAATTATTTAATATGCAATCGTAGTGGATAAGAATCATAGCACTTGTGGAAAATACAATGACTGTTGCGCTCAAATCTATCTCATCAATTAAGTTTGGCGCCATTTAACAAGATAATACTAATCGGGCTGCCATGCGCATCAACTGTTATGTGGATTTTAGTCGTACCTCTTGCCCCATTTTCAATAATACCTTTCATGTTCTTATGAATACTACTGCTATGCTATTATATTTTATAGACAGTATTATTCTTACTAAAATGCTTGCATAAGTCACATTATAGGCAACTAACTTGCACCCAATAAACTATACCTCCAACGTTTTGTCTAAGATCTTCTTTGTTATAGGTATTGAGTTCTAGTAAGTTAGACCCTAGTCTTGCCCATTGTTCCTCTTTGAAAATTATGCGTGATATAGAGAACGAGATATTTTCTATATTAGAAATTCAAGATTAACAGTTCTCTATTTTTTTCAGCAATTTACTCCCAATATGCAACACGATCTAACAACTTATTAAATAAAAGTAATCTTATAACAAATTATTGGCAGTTTTTCACAAAAGTTATTAGATTACTCTTGAGTCTTATCCCGACCATACTCATCACTAAACCGAACAATATCATCTTCTCCAAGATACGCACCAGACTGTACCTCAATTATCTCAAGGGGCACTTTACCTGGGTTTTCAAGAGAGTGTATCTCCCCTATTTCTATATAGATAGACTCATTCTCACGTAGTAGATGTTCAGTTAACTTGTCTTTATCAAACCCTTTTTTGACCAAAGCAGTACCACCTACGACCACCCAATGTTCCGCTCGATGATAATGCATTTGCACTGACAGCTTTTGTCCCGGTTTCACAGTGATACGTTTTACTTGGTAGCGGTTGCTACTATCCACACTATCAAACTGCCCCCAAGGTCTGTGTACCTGACGGTGATAAATGTATTCAGGGCGCTTCTCTTGTTTTAACGTGCTGACCAAATCTTTGACTTCCTGTGAGCAGTCTAGGTTTGCAACTAGTAAAGCATCATCTGTTTCTATGATCGCAACGTTATCAAGGCCAATGGTGGCAATCAGCTTTTTGTTTTCAGAACGAATGATACTATTGGTCGTTTTTATGGTGATTGTGTCAGCATCAATAACATTGCCATCTTTATCTTTTTCTCGATAGTCCCAAATAGCATTCCATGAGCCAAGGTCGTTCCAATTGACATCGAGTTTGGCGACCAGACCTTTGTCAGTATGCTCCATAATGGCATAATCTAAAGAATCATCAGGACACTTGGCAAAAGCTGCTTCATCTATAGTATAAAAATCTGGATGAGTCTCATCAGCTGTGTAGGCAGCCTGACAAGCCTTCAAAATGGCAGGCTGATATTTTTCCATCTCCGCGACTAAAGTACTTGCTTTGAACATAAAAATACCGCTATTCCACAGATAGTCGCCATGTTCTAAGTATTTATTTGCGGTCTCTAAGTCTGGTTTTTCTACAAACTGAGCAATCGCACGCAATTTGTTTTGGTTCTGCGCATTTATATGCGCGCCCATCTGAATATAACCATAACCTGTCTCAGCTACAGTGGGAGTGATGCCAAACGTAATAATATGCCCAGACTCTGCATAAGAAAAACTCTGGTTAATACTATCGAGCAGATCCTCAATATTGGCAATGGCATGGTCAGAAGGTGACAACAATATGATACCGTCATCATGATGCGCTATGATATGTAATGCCGCTAATAATGCCGCCGGCGCGGTGTTTTTACCCATGGGTTCAAGAATGATGTCTGCTTCAACGCCGCTGTCCGTAATAGCGTCAGCAGCAAGGAACTTGTGATCTTGGCTACACAGTAATAAGTTACCCGCGATATCAATACCCGATAGCCTAGTCAGGGTATCGGCTATCATTGATTGATCACTGGCCAGATTAAAGAATTGCTTTGGATAGGCTTTACGAGATAGTGGCCATAGACGACTGCCAACACCACCCGCCATTACTGCATGGAATAACTTCATTAGTTAACCTTATTTAATTGGAGATAACTGTCTATTAAGTTTAATCACTGCCAAATAAATCTCTTGTATAGACTTTATCGCTAACATCCTTGATTTCATCGACCATACGATTAGAAACAATAACATCGCTTATTGCTTTAAATTCATCTAAAGATTTAATAACCTTGGAATGATAAAACTCGTCTTCTAAAAGCTCAGGCTCGTATACCACCACTTCTACACCTTTTGCTTTAATCCTTTTCATAATTCCTTGAATACTGGACTCTCTGAAATTATCTGACCCTGCTTTCATAATAAGACGGTAAATCCCCACTCTGTTAGGATTCCTTTTTAATATGGAAGCGGCAATAAAGTCTTTACGCGTTGTATTAGCGTCTACAATGGCACGAATAATATTGTTCGGCACTGCTGTATAGTTGGCGAGTAATTGCCTTGTGTCCTTGGGTAAGCAATAGCCACCGTATCCAAAGGAGGGATTGTTATAATGATTACCAATACGCGGGTCTAAACTGACCCCTTCAATGATTTGACGTGAGTCTAGGTTGAGAGTTTCAGCATAGCTGTCCAACTCATTAAAATACGTCACTCTCATCGCAAGATAAGTATTAGAGAATAGCTTTATCGCTTCAGCTTCTGTTGAATCGGTAAATAGAACATCTACTTCTTCTTTAATAGCACCTTTTACTAATAAATCAGCAAAAACACTTGCCCGTTCAGACTTCTCTCCAACAATGATTCGTGACGGATATAAATTATCATATAGCGCTTTGCCTTCACGTAAAAACTCAGGCGAGAATATAATATTCTCGTATCCAAGCTTTTCTTTTATATTCTTAGTGTAGCCTACCGGTACTGTTGATTTAATCACTACCACTGCTTTAGCATTTATCGCCATGACATCTCTAATGACGGACTCTACAGATGATGTGTTGAAACCATTTGTCTCGGGATTATAGTCGGTTGGCGTGGCGACAATGACAAAATCAGCCTTTCTATAAGCTGTCTCTTTGTCCAATGTGGCGATAAGATTTAATTTTTCGCTCTTCAGAAATATCTCTATCTCGGTATCTGAGATAGGAGATTTTTTTTGGTTAATCAGTTGAACTTTTTTCTTATCAATATCGACTGCCACAACTTCATTATGCTGAGCAAGCAACAGAGCATTCGATAGTCCTACATAACCTATGCCTGCTACCGCAATCTTCATATTAGATTCCTCTCATGGAACTAAAAGATAGAGCTATGGCGCAACTCCATTCTTGTCCTAAAAAAAATCCCGATATTCTAAACATTTATTTGTGATTTTTAGGTCTAGACTTGCTCCAAACTGAAAAATCATACACAGTTTTTTTGCTGATGATTATTTTTCAGTTCAAATAGATAAAATATATTTCATACTATTAAACACTTTCATTAATATAAAAAGCCATCCGCTACTATTGATTCAGTGCTGAGCAGCTTAACCTTACATAACTGCTTTATAATGACGTTAAAAGGAATAATAGATTTACTGTTAAAAATATCGAAAACTATTGCTGCTTTAATTAGCGTGATTGGTTAAGCTTATTTATATCTATTAAATATTCTGCAAACTCTTTTGAAACATTTAAAAGATCTTTACTTGTATAAATAAAATGGTCTTTTTCTTTAGGATAACTATCGAAACTAGTGTCAAACAGTTGCTCGGTACTACTTTCTAATTCCAACAGTAGTTTGTTATTAACTTTTTCAAAAAACCCATACCACTCAATTGCTTCGCTTTGAGTAGGTAAATAACCATTGCCACCATAATTTCTCTCTAAAAACTCAATTAAATGGCGTCTTTGTTTGTGAAGCCTTGGGTCTAACCCTTTGGGGTTGATGGCGTTATAATATCTCAAGTATGACTGCCCAAGCGCATTCAATGATGGATTTGCTTTTGCAGGCACTAGCCACTGCGTACCATTTATTACATTTTCATGGAAACCTACTGCTTTTAAAAAATCTAACGTTAGATTTTTTTTATAAAACTTATCTCGTTCAAATATGCGTACATCAATATAGTTCTTACCAAAAACCTCTGACCATTTTGAATATAGCTGATAATAATTAAATCTTGGATTAAGAGGGTTCTTATGATTAAAAATAAAGTTATCTACAGATCCTGCTTTCAAAGCAGTAGAGTATAGACTAACTGCATATTTATCTTGTCGTCTAATATATAGAATTACCTCAATAGTATCGAAAAAACCTTCGAGGTAGTTTTTTAATCGGGTTATTTCTTCTACACTAATAAGCCTAGAAGATAAATGTTCACTACTAAAAATATATGTTTTATATTTATTATTGGTGTTGTTTTTAATTTCTTCTGATAGCTCAGCGAGAAAATTATTGCGCCAATAACTAAATGATTCTGCATCTACTATCTTAAGTGTTTTTCTTGCGTCATCTATATGATCAACATCTAACATTGCAGTAGCCATCTTACGATGATTAAAGTTAGTAGAAGATATTGTTGGAGTTAATGTTATGTAATAACCGTTATCAAGGAAAGTGGCTCTATTTTTCTGTAAAAAACTTTGGAGCGAAGTGGTACCGGATTTCTCAGTTCCAATATGTAAAATGCATTTCAAGGTATACCTCAATAATTATTTTTCATCACTTACGGCAAGTAATGATTAGCGAATTTAAAAGCCTTTTCAAAATCAGACAAAACACTTAGGTCATCATTTATATGCTTCATTTTCATTATTTTTTCTATATCTAATATTGATAATGAATAGTACTCATCCACATCAAGTTCAATACTCTGATTATTAAGATTTAAATTTAAGTAATCCTCAAAAAACTTAATAGACAAAACAGATGGAAGTACTGCAGGTTTTCCCAAAAGCTGACTTTCGACTCTTGCAATTTTATCAAAACACCTAAAATCACTACACTTGTTGCTATACATATTCTTCCAATAATTGCCATTAGCTCCTCTGCTAATAAACAAGACTCTAGCTTCAGTATATCCAATTAAGTCTAAAAGATGCACTGCACTGCCACCTTCAATAATAATTGTATCTGCATTAACAATTAATTTAATTTGTTCTTCTATAGAAATCTCTTCAGGATTTATAGTAACAAATCCATCTAGCTTACTAAACGCATAATCAATTCCCAAGTGCCTGCCCATGCTTAAATAATTTTGACGCGACAGTATGACATTTTTTTGTTCTGCTTCAGGCTCTTTATAGGCTTTACTAAACCCACAAAGATAATTTAGATAGTTATCTCCAGTTTTAGAACCTAATCTTGACTCCTGCTCAAAAATATTCAAATTACTAAAAATAGAAGGTTCAGTTAACCATTTTATTTTCTCTAAATTAATTTGTAAGTAACTCCCAAGAATAAACTCTATATACTGAGGTTTATTCTTGAGCCATTCAAAACTGCCTTTGAATGGGAAAGGAATGAATACTATACCATCGTAATTTTCTGGATTTTCAAGGTAATTACGCAACCTATGAATGCTTTCAGAAAAAAAATGGCCAAAATGTGGATGAAAGAAACCTCCATAGTACCAATTGCCCAGTATTTTAGAGTAATCATGAATAGAATCAGCAAGTTTCAATATACTTTCAATATCTTGTATGGGTTTTTCACCGCGAAAATGTAAGCTTTCATTGACGAGTCCATCTAAATTTACTACACCGAAGCTTTTAATATTTTTAGGGTTTGTCAAATTATTTTGCGGCAATACTTTAGCTTCTGCGACCTGCATTCATCACCTCTCGGTACCTTAAAATATATTTATATGACTTTTTATAGCTGTAATTATTAAATTCTAGTGTTAAAATATTCTTATTCAAATATATATAAATGACTCAATACGAATATCCATTTTACAGTAGGTTCAAGATAAGTTAGATATAGTCGATTCAATTTAAAAAGAATACAGTGCTTCTAGGATAAATTTTTCGAAGCCTCTGGAGTGCGAAGCACACAGCAAGCGAGGAAAGTTTATACTAGCAGAACACTATTTTAAACGTACCTCTTTTATATTGAACTGACTATATAACTATTCATATACGTCCGCTATATTCTTCATTTCTGACCAATGCGTATTCTTCTCCGTATACAATTTTTCTCTTGAGTAAAGTTTATCTCCTCTTATATACTTCCACATCGCGTGTTTTTCTATCATTATACAATTGCTTGCCGTAAGAATACGATTAAAATTTGCTGGTCCAGTAACTTGATATGCGCTAAAACTATCTTTACGAGCTATATTTTTCAGAATTCTTTCAAATATCAAACTTAATAACTCATTTTCTTTAGGTGCTAGAATTATTCCATTAATAATTGCACCAGTAGGTCGAGTGAAAACAAATAACTTATCTATTTTAAAAATTAGATCATCAATTTTTATATGAGCTCTATGAGAAATATCTACATACATCCCGCCTTCAACCAACAAATATGCTACTCTAAAAAAATCCGACTGCATAGCAGGAACTTTTAAGCTTTTAAAAGCGTTAGAAATATCCATATCATAGTGTTTTTTTAAAAAAACTATTGCAGAATTTCTATTAAATAATTGGTAGTTAAAGTCTGGGTAAACCAAAGAAAACGATTTACTAAGTTCTATCAAATAACTTGGAAGATTCTCTTCTGTCCAATACTGAACAATATTCTTAGGTATTTTTTGCTGTACACTTGTATTCGACATTCAAACCTCTTTTTAAAACAATATGACTAACTTGAAGATTAGTGTTTTTCGACATCAGAAAAATCATGCATGATCATGCCGATATAAAAAGACACAGCAGAGCCAGAATAATTTTCTTAACCTCTTTCTGAGTAGACATAGAAAGCAATAAATAAATTTATCTGTCACACAGCATAATATACATTTTATTTATTATCGACTACAACTTCAGACGAGAAAAACTATCTATTATTATCAGACAAAAACTCATACAATTCTAAATCTTCTTTATTAGCAGCCATTAGCTTGTCATAAAGCCCCTCACCCATACTCTCTTGCAGGCTTTGCAATTTTTCATCGATGGTTTTTGGCTGTCTCGACACATTCTTTTTCTCTGCTGTCAGATCCACCTCTACACCATTATCTTTCAACAATATTTCTAACCGTTTGATAGAGTTATCAAAATCCCCCACATCACCAACGAAAGGCAAAGCTTCGATGGCTTTTTTTGCATTCACAAGTCGTTGTGTAGGATTGTTTCCTTTACCAAACATTCGGCTAAACTTCTCAACATGAAAATTTCGGCACTGATGATCATTAGGTATTGATAAGCGGGTCTCAATATAGCCACTGAGTGCCGTATTTCGAGCCAGAGTCGAGCCGAAGGTATCTGCGCCTTGATCACGCTCAAAAGAATAAGCAGATATAATCCGGTCGATAGGATGACGCATAAATATCACGGGTATAATAGCTATATCTTCGACTTCTGGTGGTGGCAAAAATGCCGTATGCGATGAAAAACAAATGGCTTGTGGTTCATCGGTAATCCACTGCTTAAGTTGTTCAGCATTAGTGTTAGGATCACTTGGAAACTCTCGAGTAACCCATAAATCACCAGGGAAGTTTCTGTTTAAAGTCGCATCCATTGACGTGCCAGCATTTTTAAACAAGTGATAATGCAATATAACCGTTCTCATAAGTTACCCCGTATAAATACCAATATAATTGAATATTTTTTGCATCATCTCTACGCCATGCTTATGACTAAAAGACTCTTGCGCGATTATTTGAGAGTTTTCTGAACACTTATTCCATAGTTGTTCATCATTGTAGAGCTGCAACACACCCTCAGCCAGTCCTTGTTCATCATCTTTAATCCAAGCACTGATTTTGTGATTCAGACCAGTAGCCTCCACGCCAACGCTTGTCAATACTTGAGGCACGCCATAAGCCATGGCTTCTAATACTTTACCCTTAATACCGGCACCTGACAATAAAGGCGCCACGATAAGTCTGTGATTGTGGAACACATCGTCTAGATTTTCAGCAAAACCCACTATTTTAATGTTGTCTGACTCAAGCATTGAAATCTGCTCAGGTACATGACTGCCATAGACGTAAAACGTAATATCTGGATTTGCTTTGGCAATCAAAGGCATCACTTTCATCGCAAAGAACTCAACAGCTTTTACGTTAGGATGGTGGCGATATCCCCCTAAGAAAGCGATACCCTCACGTTCTGCAAAGGACTTGCCCGCTGTTTTGGGCGAAAGCACCCAAGGGCATTTGAAAATATTATCTTGCTTCAAAATATGAGACAAGATAACCGCGTGCTCTGTCTCATTATAGCTGAGCACAGCGTCTACCTTACCTAACACATCGAGCTCTCTGCCACGAGTCGTTAGCGCTTGCTCTAGCGTATACTCATTAGTTTTGCCAACGGTTCTCAACTCTCTTAAGAAGTGTAAGTCTGCATTATTGAAGATGATTTTCACTTGAGTACGTGCGCGTATAGCGTCAAGATACTTCTCAGCGACTGAGAACCTAGTGATATAAATAGCATCGAACTCAGTGATACGTTTCTCAATGGCATCAAACACTGAGTTATAGAAAGGCGCATACAACACCTCAACCCCCATACGTTGTAAATCATGGGTTAGACTGCCCAAATGTGCCATGTTTTCAGGAACGAAAGTAACTTTAATACCCAGTGCTTGTATTAGCTTAATCTCTTCTACCGCAGCATAACTACCAGCATCAGTGGTTGGATTGGGAGTAGCATAATCAATCATCAATACTCGATGATCGATACCTCTATCTTTTTCGATGTCTGGGGCGACCCCTTGCTTGCCATTGTGTTTGTATTCTTGGAACCATTTAGACTTAAAGGTAGATTCATTGACCACCTGATAAGCTTTGAGCCCTTTAGTAATATCTGTACCATGGCTCTGCCCTTCAAAGTGCACCACACGAGACAGTGCACAGTAGATAGTCGTGTAGCCGTGTTGACGAACCTTAAAGGCAATATCTGTATCTTCATAATAACAAGGCACAAGCTCGATACTAAAGCCACCTACCTGCTGCCAAACCGTTTTTGGTATACAAAGTGATGCGCCTGATAAGTAATCTGCTTGACGGTTATAGTTATACTTAGGTTCAGAAGCGTTAGCTCCGTTTCCATAGTTCCAAGGCTGACCACTGCCCCAGATAATTCCCCCAGCCTCTTGTAGAGTACCATTGGTGTTCAATAGCTTCGAACCTGTTAGACCAACTTTTTCATCTGCTTCAAAAGGGGCAATTAACTCATCTAACCAATAGCTAGTGACCTCAGTATCATTGTTTAAAAAGACAATATAATCGCCTTTGGCATACTCAGCCGCATTATTACAGTTGAGTAAAAATCTTAGATTTTCTTTACTTTTAACATGAACAATATTGTCTACAAAGTCTTCTAAATCGCTCGTCTCATCAGTAGAATTATCATCTGCTACTAGCACCTCGTAGCTGGTTTTATTGAATGCCAAGATAATCGATGCAATGCAATTATAGGTGAGCTCAAACTTATTATAAGCAGGAATGATGATTGAGACTTCTGGCATCTCATGCTTAGGTAATGTCAATTTAGGGAATTTTTTTCGTCCTTGCCAGCCTTCAGCGATCACGTTATGTGCGGCGCCAACCTCACTACTCTTCTTCTGATTGTTCAAATTTAACGCCAATGACTCATAACGAAACTGTGCTTGTTTGGATAATGCCATCATGCCTTGGCTATTAGAAGAGCTCTTTAAATACTCCCAAGGAGTTAGATTGTCTTCAAAATGAATATAGTCTGACCATAAAAGGAAAGGGAAACCAGCCACTCCTAAAGAAATCATCTTACTAGTATTATCGAATAGAGCATGCGGTATATTGATCTTAAAAAAGTTTTCACCTTTGTTCAATATCACTGGCTGTCTATAAATGATAGTCTCATTATGATATAACGAAATACTGCTTTCACCTTCAAAACTCTCAGAGACGATGGTACAGTTCAACTCATTTGTTGGTAACTTAAGCATTGCACCCCAAAAATAACCGTTATGATATTTTAAAGTTGCTTTGCCACTGTTTTCTACTAATTTTCCATCGACGTATAAATTGAGCTTAGAATCTTGTTTAAGTTTTGCATCTATATGAATTGGTAGCTGAAATCCATTTGTCCCTTTTTCTGCGATGCCGTTTTTGACTAGGTCTCCACGGAAAATCTCTGTGATACCTCTAGCTACTATTTGACCGTCGCTTGTTTCTATCGTAATAGTAGATACATCATTGTCACTATCTTTATCCAAACCCCAACCAAAGATAAAACCAGAATCTATTCTATCAATATATCCCATTACTTCATTTGCAGGTGCGACTGTCATACTGTTATATCCTCTACCATCTCATCTAGCTTAGATTCAAAGACGAATCCAAGTAAAATTAAATTATTAAATTTTGCGGTTATCCATATTTGTAAAGTGCCAACCTGTAAGAAACTAGAGCATTTCTCAATTATTTCCTAAATAGCATCATCGGTCAGTTTGTTACACTAGTAAGTACTAAATGTATCATTATACATAAAACCTTATCTTAAGGTATTATGCATTTGCTAGATTTTCTAGATGTTTATACTCATCATGAATAACTATTAAATTAATCCTAAGCCCAACGGATAATGCATTCAAATATTTCTTACTTAAAGTTCATGATATACTTTTATTAAGTATATCCAAATAAAAATTATGGGATTTTATGGACACTCATTTTCTACATCACGTTTTGCTACACCTGCATATCTTTAAAAATGCAGGGACTACCTTTGATCGTGCTTTATCAAAACTCTTTCAAGATGAAATGATTTCTTATGATACTGCCAACCCAGGTGGCCGAATTAGTATTGAGCATTTAACTGAAGTGCAGCAAGCTCATCCTAACGCTCGTGTTATTACATCACATCAAGTAGGGCTACCCGTTCCAGTCTATTCAGGCGTAATGTTTCATCCTGTGTTTTTCTTACGTAACCCTATAGAGCGTATCCAATCATGCTATCACTTCGAAAAAGACGTACAAAAGTTGATGGATGATGATGTTACGATGGACATGTATGTTCGCCGAAATTTAAATAATCCAAAAATCAATGCATGTTTTGGTATACAACTTGCGACGATTACAGACAACCGTTATATAAAGAACTGGAATCGTGATGAGCTGACTGACATCGTTATCAACAGCGCCTTGAGTAACATGCAAACGGCTAGATGTTTTGGTTTAGTAGATCGTTTCGATGAATCTTTTGAATTCATTTGTCACCGTCTAGAGACTTACTTTCCTGAGCTTGCACGAAACATTAAACCTGATCAACAGAACATATCAGAAGCCTCCAAAAATGTCGATGACAAAACCAAATATGTTCAAGACAACCTTTCCAAAGAGACTTACTCTCAGATGTTAGAGGCATTAAAGGGAGAAATTATTTTATATGAAACCGCTCAAAGGGTGTTTGAGAACAGATACAACAAGTACTTAAAGAGAACCTAACTGAAAAGACAGACGGTCAACTCAGTAAGACTGATAGGAGCGGTGATATAAATGTTCATTTATAAATACAATAAACTCACTAAAAAACAACTAGAGATAGTTCGCCAAATAAAAAACTCAAAATTATTTAATGAAGCTTGGTATAAAGCTCACTATCCAGATATTGTGGGGGAAAAATTTCATCCTATTATTCATTATGTGCTACATGGTGATACTGAAGGCCGTGACCCTAGTTCTCAGTTTAATACCGATTTCTATAAAAAACATGCGGGTATCGCAGACGACGTTAACAGTCTATACCACTATATAACGCACCCTGAAAATCAAGAGTACGTCACTGAAAGCAAGTTATTACGTATAGATCAAGATGTCAAACGACTAAAAAAAAGCAAGCTTTTTGATGCAGATTATTATTTGAATACTTATCCTGACGTCATAAATACCGAACTGGATCCCGCGTTACATTATCTAAATAACGGTTGGAAAGAAGGCCGAAACCCTTCTCGGTTTTTTGATACAGGGTATTATTTGTCTAAGCATCCTGATATCAGACAGGCTGGTGTTAACCCTCTTATACATTATATTCTTCATGGTGTTCATGAAGAGCGAAAAATATCACCTCCCATCTTTAATCAAAATACTTCTAATCTTTCTACCTCGCTAAGGGAAGACTACTTACTGGTTAAAGATAGTAATATATTTGATCCTCATTTTTATTTAAATAAATATCCTGATGTTTTTAACGCTGGTGTAGACCCTCTCACACATTATTTAAGATCTGGAGCTAATGAAAATCGCGATCCGAGTGCCACTTTTAATAATCGCTATTATAAAGCTCAAATGACTCCTGATGAGGTTAAGACACTCAACCCTCTAGTCCATTATATAAAGATTGGTCAAATTCAAGGCTATTCTACCAATGCTTTGAGTCAAACCATTCCCCAAGCGTTGGCGACAGGGTGCTTTTTTGATGTCGCAGCTCAGCCAGATGCGCCAGGTACTATTGCTGTTATGGCGCATATGTATTACCCAGAGCTTAGCGATACCTTTGTTAAATACTTAAATAACATACCCTACCCTTTTGATTTATTGGTATCCACTGATACTGAAGACAAAGCCATTATTTTAAAGAACACATTTAATAAAATTGATAACTTAGATACTCTAAGCATTAAGGTACTACCCAACCGTGGTAGAGACATTGCTCCGATGATTATTGGCTTTGCCAAAGAGATGCTAGAATACGATTTTGCCCTGCACCTACACTCCAAAAAGAGCCCTTATGGTAGCGCTTTGTCAGGTTGGCTTGAGTATAGTCTAGATAACTTACTACATACCCCCGTCTATATAAGTCATCTGTTGGATAAACTGGCGGATAAGAAGAAAAATATTGGCGCCCTAACTGCCCTACCGTTCCCATCAATTGTGGAACACATGCACTGGGAGAGTATGTTGGATTATGGGAAGAGCACCCTGACCAAACTTGGCATAGATAACAACATACTCAGTCGCTTTGAGCTGCAATTTCCAGCAGGCTCTATGTTCTGGTTTAGACCAAAAGCAATGGCTCCCTTATTCTCAGGTAAATTAAGCTTAGAAGACTTTGAGACAGAAGATAGCCAGATGAACGCTACCTTAGCACACGTTATTGAAAGACTGTTTCTTTACATTGCTGCAGATAGTGGTTATGACTTTGAGGTTATTCGCCCTGCCAGTCCGTTTGAAGGTGCTACGCCATTCTTACTCAGTCATCAACATGAGCGAGGTTACCAAATCGCTCATGTTGATGAGCCAATGGTATCAATCATTGTACCTGTTTATAACGAGTGGTCTTATACAGCAGATTGTTTGGCCTCTATACTTGCCTTTACCAATCAAGATGAAACGCCATACGAGATTATATTAGCAGATGACTGCTCAACCGATGAGACAATCAACGCCAGCAATCATTTTAAAAACTTAATCATATCGCGCACACCCAAAAACCTAGGCTTCTCTGGTAACTGTAATCTAGGGGCAAGTAAAGCTCGTGGGAAATATCTTCTATTTTTGAACAATGACACCCAAGTTCAGCCTCATTGGCTCTCGAGCTTAACATCTGTTTATGAGAAGTACCCAGAGACACTCATTACAGGATCAAAGTTAATTTATGCTGACGGTAGCCTACAAGAGGCAGGTGGTATTGTTTGGGAGAATGCAGGCGGCGCCAACTATGGCCGTAATGATGACACACCTAGTAAACCTGAATATTGTTATATCAAACCTTGCGACTATATTTCAGGCGCAGCCTTAATGGTCACCCATGAGTTTTGGGCAAAGGTTGGTGGTTTTGATAAGTTATTTGAACCCGCTTATTATGAAGACACTGACCTATGCATGCAGGCGAGAGATAATGGTGGTCAGGTAATTCTGCAGCCAGCCTCCCAAGTAGTCCACTTTGAGGGCAAATCGCATGGTACAGACACAGGCTCAGGCATCAAGGCTTATCAAGTTATTAATAAACAGAGTTTTTTCGAGAAATGGGAAGAAACCTTAGCTCGTGAGCATACTACTGGTGCGCATATTCTTAATGCGCGAGAGCGCAGTATAGACAAGCCTGTTATCGCCATTATTGACTATCTATTGCCCGAATACGATCGTCATGCAGGTGCTAGACATACCTTTAACTATATCGAGCTTTTAATAGATAAAGGATATGTTGTGAAGTATCTTGCTTGCAAAGTAGAGAACTTAAGACAGTTACAATTTGCACGTGAGCTTGAGCAGATGGGTATAGAAACCTTTTACCCACCAGCACTCGGTGTAGAGTATGATTGGAATAACTGGCTGATTGGTACTAAAGGCTATGTGGACGCAGTTATATTAAATAGACCTCATGTGGCAGCATCTCATGTAGTAACGTGCCAAGAGCATCAAATACCAATGCTTTATTTTGTCCACGATATCCACTCTTTGCGTGAATACCGACAAGCGATCAATGCTGGAGATACAAAGCTAGCAGAGCTAATAAAACGAAATGAACCAAATGAAGTGAAGCTCATTGCCAGTATGGATTTTGCCTTTACGCCAAGCGAGTATGAAAAGCAGTATTTAAGAGATAAATATAAACTTGATAACGTGGGTGTCTTACCACTTTATATTAGCAAAGATATGAATCAGATCCCCACATATAATGAGGCACCAACTGGTCATGAAGTAACTTTTGTAGGTGGCATGAACCATAAACCAAATCAAGAAGCTGTTATTTGGTTGATAGAGTCGATATTGCCTCATATAAGTGACAATAGTATCATTATCAATATTGTCGGCCCAAACCCAAGTGATGAGATATACAAACTAAGTGAAAAACATCATAACGTTATTATTCACGGCGCGGTGTCTGATGATGAGTTAGATGCTATTTATCACCGCAGTCGTGTAATTGCTATACCTTTACTATCAGGCGCTGGTGTTAAAGGAAAGGTTATCGAAGGATTTAAGAATGGCATCCCTATTGTATCAACAGCTATAGGCTTAGAAGGAATCAAAAATGTGGCAAGCATATTGTCCGCTTACGACGAGCCTGAACTATTTGCTGGGCAAATTGATAATATTATGCAGATGAGTGATGAGCAATGGTTGCAGGCATCTACAAATATGCAAAACTTCTACTGCAGCAACTACTCATTTGATGCTGGCTGGCTGGCGCTTTTAGAAGGATTAAATAGAATATCCTTATCCCATCAAGAAGAAGGTCTGTAATGAAAAAGGTAATACTGCACATTGGGCGTCATAAATCTGGCACATCATCTCTACAAGGCTTTTTGCATACTAATAGCGATATTCTAAAAAACATGGGGGTTTTGTACCCTAATACTGGTCGAGGCAAACAGGTCGCACATCATCGTCTAGCTTCTTTCCTTGAAAGACCGGAACGCGATAGCAAAGAATATCAACAACTAAAAGCCCAACTAAAACGCGAGGTTAGAAACTTTGATAATATCATAATAAGCAGTGAAGGCTTTCAAAACTGTAGGGACTTAGACGGACTTCGCGATTTTTTTAGTGACTACCACTTGCATATTGTTGTGTACTTTCGTGAAATTTTAGACTACTTGCAAAGCGCTTATGCTCAAAGAGTACAAAACACTAATGAGTCTAGAGACTTCGAGCTTTATGCGGAACAGACTAAGCTCAATTATCAAGCCTTCTATAATAGGTGGGCAGAAATTGCAGACAGTATATCGGCACACTATTTTCATAGAAGCGCACTGAAGAATCAAGATATTATAGATGACTTTCTATCTATTTCAGGACTAGACTTGCAAAAACCAGAGAGTGGATTTAAGCAACTAGAAAGCGAATCCAATCCATCTATAGGTGGCAATCTTTTGTATTTTAAACTCCAATATAATCGGCTTGGATACAGTTCAGATGCACCGCTATATCGACGACTATCAAAAATTGCTACGACTAACAAACCCCTCTTTGCAAATGGTTTTTTTATTGCTGATAGCGTGTCCACAAAATTACGTGAGTTATATCACGATAATAATCAATTCCTAAGTAACCGATGCACTACCTTAATAATGCGAGATTTCGCTGATAAACCAAAGTGTCCAAACACTGCTACTCTTGAGGAAGATTTAGAAACTATTATTCAGCTTATTCCTGAAAAAAAGCTGTTATTAAGTAAGTTTATTGACGAAAAGGTTGAGTGAAATGTCGAAAAGCACCAAGCTTTCTGAAATAGTCTTAACAAAAAAAAATATCACTCGCCCAGGATTTGCTAATCTAGCCTTTCAAGAGGTAAAGAGATTTGCTGAAGGCAGACCTATTTTTGACAGATTCAATAACATCGTTGATGATTTGGTTGAAAACAACCTGTCAAATCCTGAATCTGAAGACATACTCATCACCAAATTAAAAGAGTATATCTCTACTTCTAAACCTTTTTCACTGATTAGGCTTGGTGATGGAGAGGGGAATGTACTATTTTGGCACTATAACTCTCTCAACTACCCCTACTTAGCAAGTTATTGTATGTTTCATATCTTAGATATGATGTTTGGAGATAACGCACCGAGTGCAGACCAGTGGGATACTTTTTCAGAGTATTTAGTCAAAGCAATATTAAATGCAGATTTTATTGGTCTACCAACTCGCATTCAGCATGATCAACAATTCCAGAACATTGAGACGTTATCTAAACCCGATCTAAAGCTTCGAGGAGCTACTGGTGTTGTTGGTGTAAGATCATCTCTGACTCACCTATCAGCATATGCTCTTTCACAAAAAAACTTATGCCAATGGCATATACATAAACAAATAGCATCAGCTCTTCCTGATTTATTAAGATATGCTGACAAAATATCTGTGATAACGTGCTACCCTGAGCTGCTACCTACTATTGAAAAAGCCTTTAGTATTAATCCAGGAAAGACAGTTTTAATACCCCCTCAAGCTTTAAATATCAGTTCAACCCCTGAGCATACTCACTACCCTACTCGGTTTGAAGAAATAATTAACAGCGACCTTATCAATAATGTAGATAATGGAGAGCTTTTTTTAGTTAGTGCAGGATTGTTAGGTAAGTATTATTGCTCAATAATCAAAGACCAGGGCGGTATGGCGATAGACATAGGAAGCCTGGCTGATGTTTGGTTAGGACAGTCTGTTAGAAACTATCATAAAAGTAGCTTTATTAATGAGAATAAAATTTGATAGATATGACTTAAAAGGATCGAAAATGCGTTACTTAATATCTCTAAAATATAATGATATAACTGTCTATGAAAATCCTTTCTTGGCTTAACTATAAAATCACCCCTCAAGTTAGAGCAGCAGCTTCTTTTAATTTTGTCGACACTGAACTAACCACGAGACAACCTACTATCTATCAATTGCTTTTTTCATCTTTTGAAAAAAGCCTACTATATGGTTTCTATTTTTTTGAGCTGGATGCGAAATGTGAGTGCTCACTAGGTTATTATAAAATTCATATTCAGTTGAAATCTGATAAATTGGTTTACTACTCACTACCAGTAGTTAGAAAAGGGAAGCATAAACGTCTGATATGGCTGCCTGAGTCTATTCAAGAAATCTTCTTATCATCTGATAAACCTTCAAAAACGATAGATGTATCGATAACAATCAATAAAGTTTCTCAAAATTTTGCAAGGAAAAAAATTCAGCAAAAGATAATCAAAAAATCAGAATATTCTAATGATGAACTGAAAGAGTTATCCTTTGAAGAGTGTTGGGAGCTATACGATACTTTCTTTCCTACTCATAAAAACCAGAGTAACTATATACAATGGATTAGATTTAAAGAGCCCAAACTATGGTTCCCCGTCATATCCGATACATTAGAGTTTCAAATCATCTTGATGGCACGTACTCCCTCGCAGCTTCGTAACTGTAAACAACTCATAAATCAGTTGATGCACTTTGAGACAAAAAATAAAGTCTTATTATTGAGCACCATTGCTTGTGACAAAAAAAGCATCCTAAATGAACATACTTCTGAAACCCTTGATGTGATAACGGTAAGTGTCGATAAAATTGTATACCGCTTAAACATTTTTCTAAGTGTTAACAAACCTTCACATTGTCTTTTCATCGACAGTACTCAAGCTTGCACACTGTCACCATATATCTTTAGCGAGCTAACTCATTATATAAAACAACAATCAAACTGTGAAATTATTTATTTTGATGAAGACCGTTTCTATAAAGAGCAAAGAGTGCATCCTATCTTCAAGCAAAATTTAAATATTGATCTACTCTATTCACAAAACTATATTGGTGATAACTGCTACCTATCTTATGAAAGCTTATCAAAATACGGAGGCTTTAATTCTACGTTCGGAGATTCATTTCTATACGGTCACTACTTAATAACAAGTCAAGAATCACCTCAAAATATTTTTCATATCCCTAAAGTTTTATTACATAAAACTTTAACAGACGAAACACATGTTTTATTAGAGCAGAAGCCTTCTATCAATGAACACTCTGAGATGATATTAAACCACCATCAACCTCTATCCCTTGGAAAACCAAGTGATCTACCTTGTGTAGAACAGTTTTTAAACAGAATCAACCCCGACATACAAGTTGATCTCGGAATACTCCCTAACACACATCGTATAACTTGGCCTCTTCCTAAGAGCTTACCTAGAGTTACTATAATCATTCCTACTAAGGACAGTATTGACCTTGTAAAAACAGCTGTTGATAGCATTTTTGCCAATACAACCTATACCAACTATGAGATTATTATAGTTAACAACAATAGTGAAAAAGCCAGCTCTTTAGAATACTTTGAGCGCTTAGTATCACAACATACCAATGTGACTTGCTTGGACTACCCTTATCCTTTCAATTATTCAGCAATCAATAACTTTGCTGCCAAACATACCAGTGCTCCAGTGTTAGTATTCTTGAATAATGACGTAAAAGTCATAAGTGCCAACTGGTTAACAGAACTGGTACGCCAAGCTCTAAGAGAAGATATTGGCTGTGTGGGTGCTAAGCTATATTATGAGAATGGCCTTATTCAACATGCAGGAGTCATTATGGGCCTAGGACATGTGGCAGGCCACTCGCATCGATTTTTTGATCAAGACAGCGATGGTTACTTAGGTAGGCTGAAACAGGTTCAGAACTATTTAGCGGTCACTGGTGCGTGCCTAGCTATTCGTCGTTCTGTCTTTGAAGAAATTGATGGGTTTGAAGCAGAGAAATTACCGGTTGCTTATAATGATGTTGACCTGTGTCTTAAGTCTTTCAAAAAAGGGTATCGTAATGTTTGGACTCCTTATGCAGAGTTATACCATTATGAATCGTTATCTCGTGGCAAAGATACCACACCTGAAAAGAAAGCTCGATTCTTAAAAGAGGTGGAATATATGCATCACAAGTGGGATACCTATATTAAGAGCGACCCATATCACAACCCTAATTTTGCTGCAAATAAAGAAAACTTCACGGTCTAACGTGAGCCCATCGTTACTACTTTAGTTGGTTATAAAATGAATGAAACACTGTTTTTTATACATATCCCAAAAACTGCAGGCACTAGCTTAAGACACGCCTTGGAAAGGGAGTATCCTAATCGCTTATTAAAGGATTATGGACAAAACTCAGAAACAAGCGATGTTATTCATAATATCCGCAATAATGGCTTTGACTTTGAAAGCTATCTAGAGACTCATAATATTAAAGTATTTACAGGGCATACGAGACTAAAAACGAATAGATTCCACTTCCGATCTCAAAATATATTCTGTTTCATTAGGAATCCTATAGATCAAGTATTGTCTCACTATAGCCATCACACATATCACAACAATTATAGCGAAAGCTTAGAGACCTTTGTTACTGATAAACGCTATCAGAATGTTCAGTCAAAATATTTAGCTGGTTTGCCACTTCGTCAAATCGGCTTTATAGGTATGACAGAACAATATGCATTAAGCCTAGCTATGATTAATAAAATGTACAACTTAAACCTAACGGAACTCAATAGCAATAAAGGCATTATTAAGAAACCCGAGCCTACCACTGACGTTTACGAATTAATCAAAATAAACAATAAAACTGATTTCGATCTTTACGAAATAGCCCTTCATATGTTTGAGGAAAGAAAGGCTTTATTTAAGCAAACACAGCCTTGGACGTATGGCGATTCTTCTATCGAAAAGCTACGCATACATGGTTGGGCCTATACCATGGATAATGATGAGGCTGTTCACTTAAGTCTTTATATAGACGAAGAGCTCTTCCAAGAAATAACTGCAGACCAGCTTTTACTAAACATGAGGACCTTTGGTGTGCCACGTAACGGCTATGTTGGGTATGCTTGCAAACTACCTAAAGCTGCCTTTGCCGCAAAATCTACGATTAAAGTAGTCAACTCGACTACCAATCAAGTGATTAATACACATTACCTAACCTAGGTTAAGGTTAACAGCCACTTACTTCAAAAGATTAGCTAGCAAAAAGCCTCTATCTTAAGATAGAGGCTTTTTGTATATGATAACCAATGGTGGGGTGAGCTAAAACTTAGGTGCTTCTTCGAACGTAAGCCCCTTAGCGTCTTTATCTGAAAGTATTGGTTCAACACCTGCAGGCCAGTCAACTCCAATAGTGTCATCATTCCACATCAAAGAGTATTCATCACCCGGATTGTAATAGTCCGTGCATTTGTAAACAAACTCAGCTTGCTCACTGGTAACGATAAAACCATGGGCAAAACCAGAGGGAACCCAAAGCATTCGTTTGTTATCTGCACTCAGGTATTCACCTACCCACTGACCAAATGTCGGTGAGTCTTTACGCATATCAACAGCCACATCAAATACTTCACCCCGAACAACTCGGACCAGTTTCCCTTGTGGCTTCTCATGTTGATAATGCAAACCGCGCAATATATTTTTTGATGAACTGCTGTGATTATCCTGCACAAACTGGTAGTTACCACAGTTTTTTTCAAACTCTGATTGACGGAAGGTTTCCATAAAGAAACCTCTTTCATCACCAAATACAGGAGGGGTCATTAAAACCACATCGGGTATTTCTAACTTCTTATATTCCATAGCATTCAACCTTGATTACGCACTTATTTAATATTTTACCAATATTTTGTATAAGCAACTGTGCCAAAACGAGAGAGAGGTAAATTATTAGGTATTAGCTTTCAAGCAACTTTAATAAATACTGTCCATACTGCGTTTTCTTGAATTTATTACCTTCAGCTACAAGCTGCTTGTCATCGATCCATCCATTACGCCAAGCAATCTCTTCAAGGCTAGCTACTTTTAAACCTTGACGATGTTCAACAGTCTGTACATAACTACTTGCTTCAAGCAGTGAGTCATGAGTTCCCGTATCTAACCAAGCAAAGCCGCGGCCTAATTTCTCAACGTACAAATCTCCACGTTCTAAATAAGCATTATTGACTGAAGTGATCTCAAGCTCTCCACGATCAGATGGCTTAACAGACTTAGCAATTGAAACAACATCGTTGTCATAGAAGTACAGGCCAGTAACAGCATAGTTTGATTTTGGATTAGCTGGCTTTTCTTCAATCAAGATGGCTTTTCCATTCTCATCGAAATCAACCACACCAAAGCGCTCAGGATCATTAACCAAGTAACCAAATACTGTTGCACCATTTTTACGTTCAGCAGCTTGTTTTAGCTGTACAGAAAAATGTTGACCATGGAATATATTATCACCCAGCACTAAACAAACGGAGTCATCACCAATGAACTCCTCACCGATAATGAAGGCTTGGGCAAGGCCATCTGGATTTGGCTGAACTGCATAACTGAATTTAACGCCAAACCTTTCACCCGTGCCTAATAGTTTTTGATAGGCTGGCATGTCATCAGGCGTAGAGATAATCAGTATTTCAGAAATTCCAGCAAGCATTAATACCGAAATTGGATAGTAAATCATAGGTTTGTCATAAACAGGCAGTAGCTGCTTTGAAACACCCATGGTGATAGGGTGCAACCGTGTTCCCGAACCGCCTGCCAGCACAATACCTTTTGTCATAATTGCTTCAACCTTATTAATTTTATTTTCATTTAAAATACAGATAAACTTAATTTTAAGTTAAGCTATTTGTTCTAGCCAAACCAATTTCACTCAAATCTCACTGAAAAAACCTAACTTTTATTCATTTCCAGCCATTCATCAAACGTTAAGCATAACTGACTTTGCCATGTTGGCATTGCTAGACCGAACGCTGATTCTATTTTATCGAGACTTAAGCGCGAGTTTAAAGGACGGGCTGCTGGTGTTGGGTATTCAGTAGACTCTATTTGACCCAGACCGTCTTCTTTTAAGGCTAACGTGACACCTTCTGAACGCGCTCTTTCAAATATCATTTGAGCAAAGCCATGCCAACTGGTGAATCCTCTTGGTGCTAAATGATAAACACCGCTCAATTTATTAGCATTGTTAGATGCCATAAACTTTTGAATACACAGTAAGGTGACCGTTGCAATCAAACGTGCTGGTGTTGGTGCGCCAATTTGATCACTCACAATATTAAGCGCTTCTCGCTCTTTACCCAATCTCAGCATACTGAGCAGGAAATTGTTGCCTCGAGCCGCATAAACCCAACTTGTTCTAAAAATCAGAAATTTCGAGGCAATATTCTCTACTGCTAAATCGCCTTCAAGCTTTGATTGGCCGTATAAATTCTGAGGTCCTGTTAAGTCATCTTCTGACCAAGGTTTTTCACCATCACCAGGGTAAACATAGTCAGAGGAGTAATGAACCAATAGGGCATCATGCGTCACGCTTAGTTTTGCCAAAACCTCTGGTAAGTCTCTATTTAAAGCAAAGGCATTGTTCTCATCTGTTTCTGCCTTATCAACTGCCGTATATGCAGCAGCGTTGACAATAATGTCAGGCGCTAGCTCATCAATATGCTTATACACAGCATCAGAGTCTAAAAAGTCCACGTCACCACGACTGACTGTGATAATAGAACCCAAAGACTGTAACTGACGATGTAACTCAAAGCCAACCTGCCCTGTATGTGCAAGGAGTACTATCTTCTTAGCCATTATTTTTTCGCCAATTTGTTGTTGATGTCTTGGTAAGAGCCATCTTGGATAGACTGCCACCAAGTGGGATTATCCAAATACCACTGCACTGTCTTCTTGAGACCTGTGTCAAAGGTCTCATTTGGTGTCCAGCCAAGCTCTTTTTCTATCTTCGATGCATCAATCGCATATCGAACATCATGCCCTGGTCTATCAGTAACATAAGTAATCAAATCTTCGTAATTTGAAACACCTTCAGGCTTATTAGGTGCTAATACCTCAAGATGTTTACAAATCGTTTTGACAACTTCGATGTTCTGCTTCTCATTGTGACCACCGATATTGTAGGTTTCACCAATATCACCTGTCGTTGCCACTAAAACTAAAGCGCGTGCGTGATCTTCAACAAACAGCCAATCTCTAATTTGTTTGCCATCTCCATAAATCGGTAAAGGCTTTCCTGCTAAAGCATTTAATATCGTTAGTGGAATCAACTTTTCAGGAAAATGATAAGGACCATAGTTGTTTGAACAGTTCGTTATCAACGTCGGCAGTCCAAATGTACGCTGCCAAGCTCTGACAAGGTGATCTGAAGAAGCTTTACTTGCTGAATATGGACTGCTAGGTGCATAAGAAGTCGTTTCAGTAAATAAATCATCGGTCCCTTCTAAATCACCATACACCTCATCTGTTGAGATATGGTGGAATCGAAACCCAGCTTGCTTATCATCACTCAAACCTTGATAGTAAGCTCTAGATATCTCCAACAGGTTATAGGTACCTATAACATTGGTTTCAATAAATTCTTTTGGACCGTCAATAGATCTATCAACATGACTTTCAGCCGCTAAGTGCATAATAATATCTGGCTGAAACTCATTAATAACAGACTGACACTTCTCAAAGTCACAAATATCTGCTTGAACAAACTGATAGCGATCAGAACTTTCAACATCACTAAGAGATGCCAAGCAGCCCGCATAAGTTAGCTTATCTAGATTTAACACCGTATGATCCGTATCATTTATTAGATGTCTAACTACAGCTGAACCAATAAACCCTGCACCACCAGTAACTATAATTTTCTTTTTCATAATGTATCTAATTTATAAGCCATTTACTGTATAAAAAAACCGCATTTTAATAATCGAAGTTGAACTTACTATTATTATCATGCGGCTCGGTTTCTATTTAAATTGTAATTATGTTTCTTTAATTACTTAGCAGAAGCACCTTTCAGCTCAACTTTGGCACGGTCTTCTTTTGCAATCGTTGCATAGTAGTCGCGAAGAATCTGTAATACTTCTGGGCGGCTAAAGTTCTCAGGAACCTCTTCATCTTCAGACAATGCTTTACGCAGCTTGGTTCCTGACACTTTAATATGCTGATCTGCATCGTGTGGACATGTCTTGGTAGATGCCATTGATTGGCAAGCATTACACCAGAAAGTCCAATCAATTTTAATTGGTTTGGTCTTCAGTGCATTTTCTGGAATTTGATCGAAGATATCTTGAGCATCAAATGCGCCGTAATAATCACCTACACCTGCATGATCACGTCCTACGATTAGCTCTGAACAACCATAGTTCTGTCTAAATAAAGCGTGCAGTAACGCCTCACGAGGCCCTGCATAACGCATATCTAATGGATAGCCAGACTGAATTACCGTATCTTTTTTGAAGTAATTATCAATTAGAGTTCCAATCGCTTCTTGGCGTACTTCTGCAGGAATATCACCTGGTTTTAATGCACCAAGTAGCGAGTGAATCATCACGCCATCACAAATTTCAACTGCAATTTTAGCTAGGTATTCATGTGAACGGTGCATTGGGTTACGTGTCTGGAAAGCAGCAACTTTCTTCCAACCTTTTTTTGCAAACTCTTCACGTGTTTGCGTTGGTGTCATATAGATACCAGCATACTCCGTTGGGAACTCGCCTTGGCTGAACACTTCAACACGACCTGCCAAATTTACATCAGCTTGTTCCATGACTTTTTTAACGCCTGGGTGGTCAGTATCTGTTGTACCAAACACTGTTCTGCATTCATGCTCTTTATCAATGGTGTACTTCTCTTCAAGCGTTAAGATACCCATGATTTCGCCATCTTCGGCTTTCAGGGCGATTTCATCACCAATCTCAAAGCCTTCCGCTTGCTCTGAACTGGCTGATAATGTGATAGGAATTGGCCAGAATAGACCTTCATTCTCCCCTGATTTCAGCTCCATGTCATCACAGACACCTTGCCAATCCGCTTTGTTCATAAAGCCGTCTAGAGGAGTGAAGCCACCAATACCAAACATGATTAAATCACCACGCTCACGTGAACTCATTGTAACACTTGGTAATGTCTCTGCTTTTTTCAAAGCATTTTCTAGCATCTCGCCTTCTAGCAAAAGAATATTTAGGGCTGGGCTACCATGTGGCGTTACTAAGTTATCAAGAGCTTGTTCGATATCGTTCGACATAGATTACTTCCTTTTTTGAGGTTAGATATATGATTTGAAAAACTTGTAGACTATAACTTATAGCAATTAAAAAACCACGAAATCTATTATAAATGACTTAATTTCAATTAGAAAATACTTGTTGAGTTGCTTCGGACATTCCTTAAACATGACTCTAGTAAAAACTATGATATATAATAACCATTGGGATTCATGCTCTGCCAACGCCATGTATCTTGACACATATCAGCAATCGATAATTCGGCTTGCCATTCTAACAACGTTTT
>NZ_JAATTV010000021.1 GCF_013414195.1 Psychrobacter sp. BI730 | reverse complement strand
TTTGTGTGAGAGCTTAAAGATTAACCGTTCGCTATTTTTTTTGCCATTAATTTGTCGCCAATGTTCAACACGCCCTAATTGTAAAATGACATTTTTACGCCGTGCGCTAGACGATCTAGATCCTACACCGTGCGGTAAATGTTCGTCTTGCTTAGGTCAACCTGTTATCAATATTTCGGTTGATCCTACTTTGGCACATCGTGCAGGTACTTTCCTTAAGCACGCAGAAATCGTGATTACCCCAAAAGCACAAGTTGCAGCCAATGCGTTTCTGGATTATGGCTTTCGCGGCAATCTACCCCAGAAACTTCGCGCACAAGAAGGCCGTGTTTTGTCCCGTTGGGGTGATGCAGGTTGGGGGAAGATGGTTGCCGACAATAAGCATGCAGGTCGATTTAGTGATGAATTAGTTGAAGCTATAGCAGAAATGATTCAACAACGTTGGCAGCCCAATCCAGCGCCTCAGTGGGTGTGTTGTGTGCCGTCACGCCATCACTCTGAGTTGGTACCGGGTTTTGCACAACGTTTGGCTGATCGATTAGGTTTACCATTTGTAGATGCCGTGAGTAAAACTAAAGATAATCAACCACAAAAAGGCCAGCAAAATCGCTTCCACCAATGTCGCAATCTGGATGGTGTATTTGCTGTGACTCAGCCTTATAAGGGACAACCGGTTTTATTAGTAGATGATATTGTAGACTCCGGTTGGACACTCACAGTAATTGCGGCACTTTTACAGCAAGCAGGTAGCGGTTTGGTCTACCCTATTGCGCTTGCTTCATCTTCGGTGAAAGACTCATGAATGCATCTAACTTATTATCTCCTACAGCCCAAGCAACCTTGCTAATAACGAGCTATTTTTCAAAATCCAGTAACGAAAGTGCTAAGCCACTAAGTAATGCAGAATGGGGTCGCTTTGCCTTGTGGTTAAAAGAAAAGTCTATTACACCAGCCGACCTATTGGTTGGCGATCCTCAAGCCTTGCTGCAAGGCTGGCATGATACGCGTATCAGTGCGGAGCGTATCATTGAATTGTTGAAGCGTGGTCATAGCCTTGCACTGGCTATGGAGAAATGGCAACGTGCAGGCCTTTGGGTGGTAACACGTTCTGACGCGGAATATCCGAAGCGATTAAAACAGCGATTGAAAACAGACTGCCCTCCTGTATTGTTTGGCTGCGGAAATAAAGACTTATTAAATTCAGGTGGCTTAGCAGTGATCGGCTCGCGCAATGCTAGTGATACAGACCTCGCCTTTACAGACCAGATAGGTATTAAAGCAGCATCAGAAAATATCGCCATTATCTCTGGTGGTGCACGTGGTGTCGATGAGACAGTGATGATTGGGGCTATGCGACAAGGGGGTATGGTCGTAGGCGTAATGGCTGATCGCCTGTTAAGAGCTGTAACCAGTAGTAAGTGGCGACAGGGTCTGATGGATGGCCATGTTGTATTGATATCGCCTTTCTACCCTGAAGCTGGGTTCAATGTCGGTAACGCCATGGCTCGTAACAAATACATTTACTGCCTAGCGGATAGTTCTCTGGTAATTCATTCTGGCAAAAAAGGTGGCACACTCAGCGGCGCACAAGAAAACCTGAAAAAATCTTGGGTGCCGTTATGGATTAAACAAACCACAGACAAAGATGCAGCTAATGCCGATTTAGTTGCCAAAGGTGGCAACTGGTTAAAAGCGGATATTCAAGCTTTCACAATTACAGATTTAGTGAGCAGTAAAGAAAATCTTGTTAATCAGGTAAGCGAACCTATAGGTGATCTATTTTCCGCATATGCACAGCCTGAATTGTTTACTGAAACAGAGTTTGAACCTTCGTTCACACCTGAGTCTAAGGAAGACTTTAACGAAGTAACAGTCAATAGAACAGCTATTGAGCTGCAAGCTGAGAATGAAGCTAACTCAACAGATGCTGCCGAAATCGACAATATGCCATTAGAACCTATAGATTTTTACAAATTGTTTATCTCTGAGCTTCAACACTTGGCTGAAGATCCAATCACTATCGACGAGCTGATTGAAAGTACCCGGCTCCATAAGTCTCAATTAAATGAATGGCTTAAGCGCGCTATTGACGATAAGGTTATAAAAAAGCTGAGTCGCCCGGTACGTTATCAAGTCAAAAATAGTTAACATAAGGATTGTAGTGACATAATAAAATAGGTCAGCGTATAAGAATAAACATGATTGTTGAGTAGCTAAATGAATACTAAATTTGAACCAAGTTAAAGATTCAGTTCCGAATTTGAGAGAGATATTAGAGATCAGTTAACCTATACAATCTGCACTATAACTTATTAGGTAATGGATCCCTCAATATTATAGTGCTCGAAATATTATTAATATCTATAATTACTGTGGGTTTATTTAAATCTGATGAGTCGAGAAAGCTTTCTATGCTACTATTTATATAGTGTAGAAGACTGAGGTATGAAGTTTCCTTTTCTTAGGTGACGTTGTTAATATCGGGGTTTGACAACGCACTCATAGAAAGCTTCTGGGGCATATTAAAGAACTAGCTAGTGTATCAACAAGACTATAAAACAAGGTTTGCAGCGATCAGCGATATCATTAGATATATCGAGCTGTACTACAACCAAACGAGGATTCAAAAGGGCTTGGGCTATAAATCACCAAGACAGGTGTGGTTTGACTTTTATCGTCAGGCTGCGTAACTAAAATCTCCCAAGTTTAACTGTACGGATTTGACAGCAGGGATCAGCGCTTTTTATGTGCAGATTCTCTAAATTAAGTTAATGTGAGACTATCATCACATCATCTCCCTATTGCTATGGTTAAAACTTGGCCATCGCTTGCAAAAAGGCAGATACGATCCTCAGCCAAATAAAAACCTTTATTAATAAAGGTTTTATAGAAAAAATGATTCTGCTCTCATTATAAGACCTATATAAACACCAAGCCATCCTCAGTTTGATGCACCTTAATATCAACATCATAAACATCGCTTAATTGCGAGCGTGTCATCACTTCACTAGGCGTTCCTTGTGCAACAACTTGTCCACCGCTTAATAGCACCACTTCATCAGTATAGCGATGCGCATGGGTCAAATCATGCAACACAACCAAGATACTTTTGCGTTGCTGTCGTACCAAATTATGCAAATAATGAAGTAAAAAACGCTGATGGCGAATATCAAGATGATTGGTCGGCTCATCAAACATCATGATTTTAGTGTCTTGCATTAGCGCCCTTACGATAGCCAAGCGCTGCTTTTCACCGCCTGATAAGGTTTGCACACGGGCACTGACCAAACTTGATAACTCAAAATCTTGTAACAAACGTTGCGCGCGCTCAACATGATGGCTATTTGGGCGCTTATACCATGCAAGATTTGGCGAGACCCCTAACAGCGCATAATCCAATACCGTTAACGGCAGCTCAAAACGCTCATGTTGTCCAACCCAAGCGATATGACCATCATTCATGACTTCGTTGATCGGCTGACCGTAAATCGTAATGTGACCATCCGTTTTAAGCGCGGTTCCTGTGTGTTGACCTAAAACCGTATGCAGCAACGTACTTTTACCCGCGCCATTTGGTCCGATAAAGGCGACCAGCTTTTGGCTTGGCACGGTTAGCTTGTCTATTCTTAACAATGTTTTATGACCGTGCGAGATATGAATATCTTGCATCGACAACAGCTCGCCTTCATCACTACTATTTATACGACTGTCTCGACTCGCTAATGATGTCTTTGATATAGCCGTAAAAAATGAATGAAACATAAACACTCTCTCCAATTAGCGGCGGCTACTACGCACAAACAGCCAAATAAAGAATGGACCGCCAAGCAACGCTAAAACGATGCCAACGGGCACATCCACTGGATAAGCAACATACCGCGCCGCGCCATCAATGACGAGTAATAATATCGCCCCAAGCCAGCCAGACCAAACCATGAGGCGCATACGTCCGCCACCAAACAGAATGGCCAGCAGGTTTGGTACCATCATGCCAATAAAACCAATGACACCTGCTAAAGACACCGCTGCCCCTGTCAGTAACGCCGAAGCAATCACAACCAAACAACGAACCACACCCACCTTGATACCCAAGGACTTAGCAGCTGCCTCACCTAACATCAACCCGTCCAACTGCCGACCTAATGGCAATAAAATAGCCAGCCCTAAGATCATAGAAATAATTGAATAACGCAGTGGCACAAAGCCCGCTTCTGCCATACTTCCTGACAGCCAATTGGTCGCCGAGCGCAGCACCATGTCATCAGACATGAATAAAATTAGGCTAACCACAGCTGCACAAAAAGCGCTGATCACAAATCCCAATATCAGCAAGCCCATCTGACCGCCACCCAAAAACCGATGACAAGCAAGAATAAACAAGCATACCAATACGCTTCCGGTAAACGCAGCAAACGGTATCCCAATGCCCCCAAACCCCAGTGCCAGAACCAAAACAACACCAAGCGCTGCGCCACCTGATGTACCAATTAAACTTGGATCCGCTAAAGGGTTTTCAAATAAAGCTTGTAATGCTGCACCACTAACTGATAATGCCATACCAACCAACAATGCCGTCACCACACGCGGATAGCGTAGCTGCCAGATAGTATCGTCAAGATGGCTAGGGCTTGACCATTCGCCAAAGCCAATACCAAGCGCCAACCAAATTAGCAGCACAGATGCGACAGTAGCGGCAACATAATAGATGCTATGTTTGTATTTTCCAGTTTGTATAGGGATAGAAGCGGAAATCGTATTTGCCATGTGAGATATCGTTTTATTGAATATAAGGGAGGTTATTGCTTACTTAGGCTATCTTGCTACAGCGTTCAGCTTTTTTAAGACTTGCGGTGAGTTCAGACCATATCGTAAAAAGTCGTCGGCTGGCCAAAAGTGTACGCCTCCATTTTTACCAGCAGCACTGGCCGCAACCTCTGGACGTTTAATAAATTGACTGACACCGCCAACCACTGCCTGATTATGATCGGCAATAATAATCACATCGGGCTTGGCGGCCAGCCAGCCTTCACGTGACATAGGCTTTAAACCCGATACGTTTGCGGCATTAATTCCACCAGCTCGGCGAATCAACTCATCGCCTACCGTACCCTTACCTGCAACGATACGACCATCGTAACTTAATAAATAACGCTTACCCGTCTTTGCCATTGGACTCATCCCTGCATTCCAACGCTTCGCAAGCTGCGATCCTTCAGCTTTTTTATCAACGTAACTGCCGATGGTTTTAATACTGCTAGCAAAGGTATTTACTTCTTCTTTAGGCGCGACATTCACGGCTTTGACCTTTAAACCGGTCAAGCGCTGATAGACGCTAGCGGGCTGCACCATATAGCTACCCAACACTAAATCAGGCTTAACCGCCAACACAGATTCAGCAGTGATGTTGCGGTGCATACCAACCGCTGGCACATTTTTTAAGGCGGGATTGGTGTTGGTAGCATCTTTACCAACCAACTTATTGGTCGCTCCTAGTGCCACCACGACGTCTGCAACATCGGGACTCATCGCGACAATACGCTCATAAGCTTGGGCAGAAAGTGAGGGCACGGCAAATGCGCCAATAATAGCCGCAGTGCTGATAGCACGACTCATCAATTTTTTATTTATCACTGAGTGAGTGATTACTGTTTTTGATAATTCAGAAGACATAAGCATTCCTAATTTGCTAACGTAAAAAATGACACTATTAACAGAACCATTAACGTGTATTAAGCATCCCAAATAACTCACACAACAGCTATGACTTATCCGTTATGTGAGTGTCAATATCGCAAAATTTGCTGATTTTTTATGACGGGTTTACACGCTCTCTGCTTCAGCCATTGCAACTGCTGCTAAGGATTCTGCATACGAATGCGTTTCGATGACCGTCGAGACAATTTGCTGCCAGGCTTCAAGCTCAGGCGTGCCTTCAATTCGCTGACCGAACACACTAAAGATACTGACGCCATGATCATCAAAACCTTCGATACAAGTCACGATGCCGTCTTTGGTTGGGCGCTTAACGCTCCACACTTGCGCCAATGCTTTGTCTTTTAAATGCAGCGTAAAGTCATTATGGTCTTTATCTAAAATATTGAACCAATCGCCCATGCGTTTGAGCGTCTGTACAGTGCCAGTCTGAATCTGTACCAGACCACTATTACCGACAAATATCATGATTGGGCATTTGGCATCACGCGCTTGCTCAAATACCGCTTCGACCGCGCTAATATCAAGCTGCTGCGTCATCTGCTCTGGTGCTTGATGGTAGCTACTAGCACGATCGATATCGAGATTTTTTAATAATGAATGGAATTGATGCACGTCTGTCATCGCTTGCCAGCCTTGCTGTAGCTGCGCGCGCTCCTCTTCACTTAATGCCTTGTAACGCCAGTCATTCAGTGGCTCTTGTGCCTCTAACGTCAGCGTCTCATTATTCACCGTTTGCTGCTGCTCCTGAATCATCGCTTGCCAGCGCGCAATATTCTCATCACTTAACTCTCGTAGATAGACTTTATCAATCGCACCGCCTTGCGCGTTATAGAACTGAATACTATAAGACGGTTTATCGGCGCGGCTGGTATCTGTTACCGCCAGCATATGCTGCCATTGCCACATAAAGAATCGCAAATCTAGACCACCCACATTGAGTGCCAATCCCATCTTTTCGCCAAGCTTAAGATTATGATACGGCGCGGTTTTTTCATGCACTGCCAACTCGTTTCTGACGATGCTTTCCATTTCACCAAAGTTTTCAAATTGCTTTAATACAGCTTTACACTGATCACCTATATACTGGCTATAAGGCGAGGCTAACATCAGTTCAAACTCGCTGATGCCTAGCGCAGCCGCTCCCTCTGTGGGAAATAGCATCTGTGTTTTTGCTTTTAATGCTTGGTATTGTTGCCATAGCTCAGTATTTTTTTTAGTTAACGATAACGGTTGACTCATGAGGGTCTCCATAAAATAAATAGCAGTAAAAAAGCCAATGATCTTGGCTATGTAGTATTGAGATATGAATATCTTTAGAAAATAGCAGAGACGATGACTATGATTGATATTTGATAAGACAAATGCCTGCTGTACTACAGGGCTTGCAATGATGCAGCAAGGGTGTATTTATCAAGCAGACTTTTAGCAATTATCGCTGCTAGTTCATCATTTATAATTTTGTCTCTAGGCTTCGGACGAAATCATTATGGCAACATTTTTTCACTTTGTAAACGATAATATTTATCATTTACATCTTGATAATTATTATCGTTTGAAATACTATGTCTGGGCTTTGTTGCTTAATCTAGTGAATCAAGTAACCAAACCTTTAATAATTCATACTATGAAATGGTCGCTTTAAATCGCTCTTTTTGTAGAAAAAGGTCTTTAAGTAACACGACTTTCTTACTCTCTCTTTTTACGATGGCTGTTTTATTTATGTCAATTTTAGCGTTTGATTTATCGTTGACTCATACGGGACTAAACACCCATCCCTCACCACTGCGTCATAGCCCATTAGCCATCAGTGTGGCATTAGCATTGTTTGCATTCACGTCAGTTTCAGTCCAAGCAGCGCCGCTTCTCGCAGAGACTAATGTTGATATGACCGACGATGCAGCCATGCCGAGCACACGTTTAGATCCTATCGTGGTAACGGCCACACGCTCTGAGCGTGCATTAAGCGATGCGCCAGTTGCCCTGCAAGTACTCAGCCGCCAGCAGCTAGATGACAACCATGCTCATACTTTAAAAGAAGCGCTAGCCTTGTTGCCCAATGTGTACTTACGCGAAGTCCATGGTAAAACAGGTTACGAGGTCAGCATGCAAGGCTTTACCGGTGATCAAGTATTGGTGTTGATTGACGGTTTACCGATCACAGCCAGCACTGGCTCGACAGTAAATTTGAATCAATATATGAATATGGATATTGAGCAAATAGAAGTGGTGCAAGGAGCGGCATCAGCGCAGTTTGGTAGCGCGGCGATGGGCGGCGTCATTAATATCATCACCAAACCCATTGGCGCGGCAACAGGACATATCACCACCGAGATTGCCAGCAATGGGCAGCAAAATCCATCTGGTAAAAAGCTAGATGCCAATAAGCGCTATGTAGAAGCCAGCGTGGAAGGGGCGTTAGATAAAAACCAGCGCTTTCACGCGCGTCTATCAGGCTCGTATCTGGACAATGATGGCTTAAGCTTAGACCATGAAGCATGGCCCAGATTAAAAGATGCCAGCGAGCAATCACAAGTCAGTGCCCGCCTCAGCTACCGCCCTGACGGTAACGACACATCAGGTAATAACAATGACCGCAACGATAGCCGACTGGTCAAAAATTCTCAATATTGGCTAGAAGCCAGCCACTATAAAGAAGACGATATTAGTCGCTTTAATTATTATGTCGCGCCGCGCTATTTGGCACAGCAAAGAGATGAGCACATTACTAAGCAGCGCTTTAGTGTCGGTGCACGCGCTGATATCGCGCCGCATGTCGATGATCGCAGCAAGACTTATCGATTGTCCGCTCAAGCGCTGCATGAGGAATATCAAAGCGAATCCAATACTAAAACACAGCAAGCCATCACTAGTGCCCGTGATACAGAGATTAGTACGACGTTGGCGCAAGCCCAGCTCGACTTACCTGAGCTATTGCTATCCGATAAGCACCTTCATCTTATCCAAGTCGGCGGTCAGGTTCAGCAAGACAAGTTGAGCCAAACGAAAAACCAAGTCAGCGAGCTTATCAGCGATAACGTTAGCCGTGATGTCGGCGAGCTATATATACAAGATGATTGGCTGATTGGTGATAACTGGGAGGTTTTGAGCGGTATTCGCTATCAAAACGATGAAGACTTTGGTGGCCATATGGCGCCAAAGGTATCACTCAAATACAACCATTTGGATGCGAGCGGTCGCGACCATGTCTTTCGTAGCAGTATTGGCGGTGGTTATCGCGTGCCCAACCTAAAAGAACGCTACTACGTCTTTGACCATAGCAATTTGGGTTATAAAGTCATGGGTAATCCCGACTTGCAGCCTGAAACCTCAACCAGTTACCAAATCGGCTATCAAGGTCAGCTGAGCGATAGTGTCAATTTGACGGTTAATGGTTTTTATAACGAGATAGATGATCTGATTCAGACCGATGAAGACAATGCGAGCTTTGAAGGCAATATCGCCATTTATAAATATATGAACGTCGATAGTGCCAAAACCTATGGCGGCGATATTGGCCTTGACTGGCAAGTGGACGAGCGCGCCAAACTACAAGCCAGCTACGCTTACCTCAAGACGCATAACAATGTCACCGATACCGAGCTGACCTATAAGCCCAATCACAAAGCGATGCTGGCACTAGATTATCAAATCAATGACAAATTACAGCTGATCCCGCGCCTCAATTATGAATCCAAACAGCTGATTAGTACCAGCGAGCAAGCGTATTCACCCTCTTGGTGGACACTCGATAGCAAGCTCAATTATGACGCAACTTCAAACTTGAGCTTGTATGCAGCGATTAATAATATCTTTGATGTGCAGCGTGATGTCACCGATACCAGTGACTACCGTCCCATTGATAATCGCGAGTGGTTACTTGGCGCCAGCTACCATTGGTAAGCCTTTAATTCACAATCATTCTAAAGCAAGTGTATTTGTACCGCTATTTTTACCCTTATTTTGTACCCTCTATCTGAAACCACAACCTTCAAGGAAGCTGATATGACCCCAATTATCCCAGCAGTTTACACCAAGCCGACCAAATTGGCATTACTGTTTAGTGGCAGCATTTTAGCACTCAGCATGACTGGCTGCGGTGGCGGCGGTGATGGTACAAGTAATGACAGTAGCGGTAACGGTGGCACTACCCCGCCTGCTAGCAGTGCCAGCTTTAGCGAAACGGTCACTTGGCAAGTCACCAATCTAGCGCCTAATACTGCGACCTGTTATGACTTTGATGCCAAAGTTGAAAGCTCGTGTGCTGAAGATAAATGGGATATCAAGTTTGATAACCAAGCGCGTTCGGTCAAGCTTTGGTCAAATAGCGGTGATTCTGGCGATGGTAAAGGCGGCGTTTTTGGTTTAATCGATTGGTCAGATTTGAGCCGTTATAGCAATGCAACTCAAGATCCTGATACCAGTCGTGATATTACCATGCACTACAATGAAGACCGTAGTGGCGGTATTTTTGATGCAGAGCCTTGGTTTGAGTACAACTTAAAAGGCAACCATCAGCTATATCCGAATAATCGTGTCTACCTTGTCACCACAGATAATAGCAGCGCCATGACAGACAGCAGCGTACAGCAGCCTATTTATGCTCTGCAGATTACCAACTACTATAATAATGCTGGAACCTCGGGCTACCCTACTCTGCGCTGGATTGATACGGCGCTACCGAATAAGGTACAGACGAAAAATATCGATGCCTCAAACAATGATAACTGGGTCTATTTTGATTTAACCACAGGAAAAAGTAGCAGCGATAAAAACAGCACTTGGCAGATTGGTTTTAAGCGTAATGATGTGATTTTAAATGGTGGGGATTCGGGCAGTGGTAAAACTGGCGGTTATCTTGCCGCCACACCAGCCGGATATTATGATGCGCAAGGTAAACCGATTACCAGTCAATTTACCAGCGATGGTAGCGCGGCTACTTTAGCCGACCTTACCAACACCGCTGTATATGATAAACCGCTGAGTGCTAGAAGCTGGGTTATTGACAGTAAAGGCTCAGATCTCAATCCTGCTTATACCGGCAGTTTCCCGAACTTAGACTTTGGCTGGTATACCTACAATGGCATGACGCATCAACTAAATGCCAAACCAGTTGACAGCGCACAAGGCGCGCTCATTAGATCTGCTGAAGGCAATAGCTATGCCCGCGTGCGTTTGGATAAAATCAATTACCCTGATAGCTCAGCGACGACTGCGACCTCATGGGAATTTAAAATAGACATTCAGCCTGCTCCTTAATATTTTATTTTTTCTGAAATCAAAGATGACGATATCAATCCTGACTTAATTAGCAACTGTCTTTACCGCTATAAAATAAGGCACTTTATAAAATGGCAAAACCCGCTCCAAGAATACTGGATGTTATTTGTACCAAATACATCACGCCACATATGTGCCGCGTCACGCTTGGCGGTGCTGGCTTGATTGACTTTCCAACAGATCAAGAAAGCGCTTATATTAAACTCATATTTCCTCAAGGCCATGGGACTCGACCACTAATGCGCACCTATACCATCAGTGGTCAACGTGAGGGTGAAATAGATATTGATTTTGCCTTGCACGACGCTGAAGGCCCTGCATCAATGTGGGCACGTAACGCCAAAGTGGGTGAGCAAATATTGGTAGGCGGACCAGGACTAAAAAAGCTCATCAACCGTGATGCAGATTGGTTTTTATTAATAGGTGACATGACTGCACTACCTGCGATTGCTGTCAATCTTGCACAATTACCTGACGATGCACGCGGCTATGCCATCCTTGAGATCAGCAGCGAGGCAGATCGACAAAATCTTAAAAAACCTAAGAACGTTGACATTTACTGGGTTATAAATCCTACTCCAAACTCCGCAAGCAGCCCTTTACTTGAGTATGTTAAAACCATTACTTGGCTTGAAGGGCAACCTGCTGTTTGGGCTGCTTGTGAATTCCATAGTATGCGTGTACTGCGTGGCTATTTTAAATTCAACCGGTCCATAGCTAAGACGCATTTATATATATCTAGCTACTGGAAAGTAGAGCGTACAGAAGATCAGCATAAAATTGAGAAGCAGGAAGATGCACAAAACCTAGAATAATATGCTATTCACCTTCAAAAATCCGAGTTGTATTAACAATGATTTGAGGGCTATTAGTGTTAAGGTTCTGACGTTGTCATTAACTCATTCGTAGGCTAGATATATAATATCCTAGACGTCGATTACTTTATTAACACGGTAATCTAAATATCAATTTAGCCTCTAAATATTATTAGCAACTCAATTTTTATATTGGTGCAAAAGATTGCCAGAGGTATACATAATATAGTCTTAACAACCTTCCTTGAATGGTGTACTTTACTCAGATGATGTTGTCAAAACTGGGGTTTGATACCTTGGATAAAAGATATATCCTTTATTGCTAATCATGTAAAAGTTTCATTTGTAGGGCCTTGCCTTTCAAAGAACTGCTGAAACTATCGATTTTGATACTCTAAATTTATTGATAGGCATATATACTTGTTGATAGGTATGTTTAGCTTTTAGCTCAATCCTTTATCATAAAGGGCTTTTAGCCAATACTTGCAGCTACCTATCGCTATCTATTTTGTATTAATACAGTTATATAACATTTTGATATCAGAACCGCCTCGATTTTGTCTGAAGTTTCTTTAATGCTTGGATTTAAGCTTTGCGCTTATACTGAGGTAAGAATAGTTTGGTATATGTACTTTTTACGGGATGATCGGAGGGTTTCAGGTGAGTAGCCTATCATTGACATTATGGCTTGGAGAGCCACCCAAGTGAAAAATATTCATTTGCTATCTCAGTCAGCATGCGAACGGTGCATTCTTCAATCTCGGGAATTTAGATTTCGGTTTTCATTGGTCTACTCTTTCAGTATATTTAATATTAGGCAATCTCGTGCGGTTCAGTCCAATTTTATTATGCTAATACTGGAAGTATGCGGCTTGATTTCTACTGTCAAAACACTTAATTAAAACCTCCCAAGTTTATCTCTACGGCTTCTCCAGCATAGCTCAAATCTGGACAACTCCCTTATTTCCGAGCTTATCATATCTGGATTACGTAAAGCCAAACTCAATCGTCAGTTTTTATTTGCCACTCATAATGCAAACATCCCAATACTTGGTGATGCAGAATGGATTGGTGTACTCAGTGTAGAAGACAATCAAGGACAAATTTTACCGGATCAATAAGGCGCTATAGCCATGCCAACTGTTCAAGAACTTGCTGTAGATATATTGGAAGGTGGTGAAAGCGCTTTCAATCAACGCCGTGAAAAACATGCCTTTAACTAATTTTTTATCGGCTTCTTAAAACTCTTGATAAAGGTAATAAATATTTATATTTTCATCCCAAAAATTATGATTACAAAAAAAATACTATTATAGACAATAGACTATTGATACATATAAGAAAAAGCATGTAATCATTGTTGGTATAAAGAAAAAATACTATAAAATAACTCTTATAAATCAATTACTTAATATAATTATATGGTTGATACTGGGCCCACCACATTTAAGTTTTAATAAAAAAGACCTTCAAGAGATTGGAGGTCTTTTTTATTGTCTACTGTTTTTTTAGTAAATAACAACCATGTTTATAAGCATAGATATAGACACTTTATTCAAGCCTCTTCGCTGACAACGGATAATTATTGATAGTTTTGTAGTGCTGTGTTTTTCAGACCTCTTGCGAGCCGCTATAGCGTAATGTGCTAGTTTTGGACCCAAAAAGCCTAACTATTAATATAGATAGGCTTTTCTTAGATAAACAAGTGCCTTGCCTCTACAAGTTAGTAATAAATTTATACACGTAATGACCATCTATTCGTAGTAGACAGTTTTTATATCATCATTGAAGATGGCTTAATAAAATCCATGCACCGATGGCAATTAGCATCACACCACCAAATACTTCAGCTCTATGACCGATTAGGGAGCCCAATACCTTTCCTAACATCACCCCTAGCGTGACCATTACTGTAGTGGCCAAGCCAATAAGACCTGCCGCCAGTAAAATATTGACCTTTACAAATGCTAGGCTCACACCGACAGCCATGGCATCGATGCTGGTACCAAATGCAGTCAAAGCAAGTTTGAAAAAAGAATGTCTCGACGGCGCTGCTTCATCACTTGGCTTCATTCCCTCATACAGCATATGCAGACCGAGCGCAAAAAGTATGACAAACGCGACCCAATGATCCCATGCCTCAATAAAAGACGCATCTATAAAGGATGTGGCAGAGTGACCAATTAACCAACCAATAATAGGCGTGATCGCTTCAATGGTGCCAAAAATAACACCCATTCTGAAAGCTTCGGTAAAACGAGGGTTTTTGAGACTTGCGCCTTTACTGATTGCCACGGAAAAGGCATCCGTAGACATAGAAAGCGCAAGTAATAGAAGTGCGATAGGATTCATGTGATTTTCTCTGGTCGAGTATAGAGTCCACGACATAGCCACACCCCCGACCTGCAGTGTAGATATATCGATGGTCTCGCCAACCGAGAGGTGTTCGCACCATGGCATGTGGCCAAGTATGTTGATACGAACGCTTTCGCAGTACGAAAGCAGGCTACTCCCCAAAGAGAGATTAGATTAGCATTGATACGCTATAAGTCAATCATAAAATGCCAAAAAATAATTTTTTGCACCTCATCAAATATAGAATGGAAAACGTTGACAAATACTTTTGGAGCAGATGAATACTTTAGAGAGTTATGAACATTAAAAAACCCTTCACGCTAAATTTTCATAGCCTGAAGGGTTTTTTAATACGTGGCGCTTTTTAGTAATCGACGGTATAGCTTAATCCATAAGTCGTACCCGAGGCAGGTAGACGGTTTAAATCACCAAATGTGGTTTGATGATAGACCGTTAGATAATCTTTATTAAGCAAGTTATAAACGCCATAATCTACTCGGCCGACTGGCATGTTTACTTGGCCCAATACATCAAGGGTCATATAACCAGTGACAGGTAAGGCACTAGAGTCAGGGTCTTTTTGTTGATCTTTAAAAGCCTTGTCATCACCGCCGATTGCCAATGCTTGTAGACGAATATTGCTGCCCTCATCGAAGTTATACTGAGCAAATGCCGTACCTTTTAGCGGTGTTAGACGTACTGCATCTAGCTCTAGCCAATCGCCATCTTTGTCATACTGACCACAAGTGTACGCCACACTACCGCCTACTTGCCATTTATCACTAATATCATGACTAAGCGACCCTTCTACCCCATAAACGCGCTCATCGGTATCGACAACTTCCACAGTATAGCTGTCAGTAAAGCGCACGACTTTATCTGATTCGTTGTAGAATCCACTCAAGCGTGCTGCGGTATCGCCATGTTTGCCTTGCCAGCCAAACTCGTAGTTATTGGTTGTAATCGGTTGTACGTTGTCTGAATTAACCACGAAACCGGCACGTACATCACGTAGCGCCCGTTGGATATCGGCTGTGGTGAACCCTTGTGAAAAATTAGCAAAAACTTGATCATTCGGTGTTATTTGATAGCTAGTACCGAGATTAAACAAGGTTTTGTCGTGGTCTGTGCTGCCTTTTTCTACGTCGCCTGCTTGATAGTCAATGCCATAAGCTGCGCTTGTTCCACTGATAGCAGGGCTATTAAAATACTCTTCAAGCAGTTGCTCATAGATGGGCGTAAAGGTATCAGTCTCTGACTTCAATTTTTGGTAACGCACACCAGCACTGGTATGCCACTTGTCAGTTATATCTACATCTGCATTGACAAAAGCGCCCCATTTATCGATGGTAGTATCTGGTCCACCATTATAGGTAAGTCCATTGGTTTGGGCGGTCAAGCCATTGCTAGCAAGGAACGTATTTAGGTCTTGACCGTAGTAAGTTTGCTCACTATTTTCGCGCTCGAAATCAGCGCCGTAGCTAAACAGTGTCTTTTTGCCTGCAATTTCGGTTTCGGTTTGCATGGCTGCTCGCAAACCCATTACTTCGATATCAGCTTCTGACTGAGTGACGACGACTGCCCCGCCCAATAATTCTTCTAGCGTACTCTTATCGGTAAGGCCATTAGCTATCCAGACTTTGCCCGCTTGTTTAGGGAAATCTTTACCAGAAGGATAAAAACGGCCTTTCTCATCTCTATAATAGCCTGTCAAGCTTAAGCTAGACCCTGAGCCTACAAAGTCATCATCGTTATAGCTTAAATTTACTGAGCTTTTTTCGGTATATGGCTCATTTTCTACGTTGGCACCATCAATGGCTTTTAAAGACGGTGGTGCATCCTTAGGTTTTAGCAAGACCTGTAAGTTATCGCCATAATCTGGACCATAGTCGGTGTTTTGCTCATCTTTATAGTAAGTTACTGCAAGATCAAGACGTTGGCTGTCAGTGAGCTCTACACCCAAGCTACCATTCAAACTTAGCGATTCGGTATCTTGCTGGTCAGTTTGGTTGACATCTGGGCTGATTCGATTGCCTTTGCTATCAAACTTGCCGCCTTTATTATCATAATCAACATCTAAGCGACCATACACTCGCTCGCCGCCATATCCTAAGGTTTGTCCTACGTGATAACCCAATGAGTCTGACTCAAAATTACGACTGCTACTGACACCGACTCTAGTCTGTCTGATAGGTCCATATCCTACCAAAGATTTGGTCACAAGGTTAATCAGGCCACCTGCTGCACCAGCACCGTAGATACTAGTGGCACCTGAGAGTACCTCTACCCGCTCAAGCTGAGCAGGATCGATACTATTTAGCTCGCGCGAAAGACTACGTGAACTGCTTAAAGGCACACCATTCAACAAGAACTGTACAGGACGACCGTGCATGGTCGTACCATAGTTACTAGTTGAGCCACTACTGGCACCCAGACTCGGTATCAACTGTGCCAAGATATCACCAGTAGTACGGTCACCCGTTGCCTGCATCTGAATCTCATTTTCAGTAATTACTTGAGTAACTGCCGGCATCTCACTAATTTTTTGTGCCAGCGCCGTGCCCGTTCTGGCTTTGGCCGTGACATTGATAGTGTCTAAAGTCACATTAGGCGTCTCGTTAGACACAGTACTTGAAGCCATTTCCGCTGATGTCTGCGCATCTAATAAGGCATCCGTTTCATTGACATTGTTTTGTGCATATAATTGCTGACTAATACAGAGGGTAAGAACAGATAGAGCAATTTGATGATGGCTTTTCATAATTATTTCACTTAGGTTATTTCACTTAGCTGGATAAATAAACAGTGGTATGAGTAATATTTAGCTAATAATACTGTGTGTACTAACTTTGTGAATCGTATTGTAAATGATAATCGTTTTTATTTATATATGTATTTACACCTTGTTAGTAGCGTTTATTTGTGTTGTTTTCGCAGGTATAGTTGGCTATTTAATCTTTGATAATTTCATTAGTCATTGAATAATTTATCTAGCTCACTGTTATGATAGGCCTTAAAGAAGCGTTGGAGTTCCATCTCATCCTCTCTATGTTTATTTTGACAACCTGATAATAGCTGCTGTGCTATATCAACAGATAATATAAATACGCCGTCATTATCCATAATGGCAATGTCGCCTGAACGAATCGTCGTTGCCTGCTCACCGAAGCGATAGGCAATATCGGACGCCAGCGTGCCTTGTGCTTGAGTGCTCTTGAATGTGGTCACAGCGCTGATACCCTGCATAGATACAGGGAAACTTAACTTACTTTTAGCCAGTAGGTGAAAAGGACAATTGATCAATGATGCCCACTGCTCTACGGCGATTAATGTCTGGTGCCAAAAATCAATGATATTTCCATCTTGATAAGCAAAAGCAAATCCCGATACGGAGTATTTGTTTATGAGGATCGTGGTAATTTACACGCCGAAGGAATCGTGAATAATAAAAGCACCGCGATGATCACCAGTATTTCTTGGATAGCGCTCGCCGTGCTGTCACTACTACCTGCTGCTAATAACTGCGCACCTCGACTGTCTATATAAAGGGTGGACAGCGTGATAAATATGGTAGAGATGATACGGCGACTGATGTTATTAAGGGCAGCTCCCTCAGTGACCGCATCTTTGGGTAAGCTGCTAAACCCTACCGTTGTGGTTGGCAGGTAAGCCAAACCTACCCCAATACCTCGCACACTCATAATTAGTATTAATAGCCAAAGCGTGGGCTGATACAAGCACCATGCCAGCATCAAGGTAGACAGCGCACTAATCGCAATTCCTACGATGCCAATACCTCGGGCACCTTGTTTGTCTACCATCTTGCCGGCGTAATGGGCAGTAGCACTGGCTACGAGCGTCGCGACCATCAGGATAATGCCTGTCCATAAGGCACTCTCACCCATCAAATCTTGGATTAACACGGGCAATAGCAATAGACACAGCATCAAGCCGACTGTTTGGGTAATGCTGATGATATTACTGTGCAAATAGGTTTTATTACGGAACAAGCGCACGTTTAATAATGGATGTTTCTGCCGCCGCTCATATGCCCACCAAACCATCGCGGACAGCAAGAATCCGACAGACAACAAACCCAACGTGGCTATCTTTAATAGGCCGTCACTGCTGAGCAATCCACTAGTGAAGTCTATCTTCAGCGTGATCAGCCAAACCATCATCGCAAGCAGCCAAGTGAGTAAGCTGATAAACCCGATGGTATCGAAAGGGCTTTTTTTATCATGTGAGCGCATATCAGGTATTAACCACCATACCATCGCCATGACCGCGATACTAAGTGGTAACGTAATGGCAAACAGTGTCCACCACGCAAACTGCTCAACCAAGTAAGCACCGACCAAAGGGCCAAACGCCAACGACATCATAATAACAATGCTCCATAGCGCCATTACTTTGCCGTGCTGCTGCTGCGGATAAATCTGATACAGCATACCAATAGACAGTGGGATGATCAGACCGCCACTCAGTCCTTGTATGGCTCTGGCAATGATGACAAAGCTCATGCTAGACGCCAGCATCCCAATGACTGAGCCCAGCATAAATCCAAAAATTGCCGCCAAATAAACATGCTTAAAAGGAAACTTTTTGTTTAAGTAGCCGCTTAGCATCAGCCCCACACTCATGGCCAATACATAAGCATTTAGCACCCAGCCGCCCATCACAATATCGACATCAAACACCGACATAAAGACAGGAATCGCTGGATTAAGTGCACTATTACTAAAGCTGACGACCGTACCGCCGAGTAATAGTGTCAATAATACCTGCTGTACTTGTTTGTTGCTCAAGCCATCACTACTACTCTGAGAGGCTTCGTTTATAGGCGACTCATTTGTAGATGTGTTATTTATAAGTACTTTATTTATAGGAGCGTTACTCATTAAGCAGTGGCACCATAAAATTGGGTGACGGTCGGCATGACTTGCTCCTAGTTATTATTTTGTTAGCCTGCCGAGCACGTCATCCAATCTCGCTGAAACTTAGCATCATTATTCTTATCAAAATACTGATCAAATAAGGTTAGATAAGCCTCTGCTGAATGAAGTCAAAATTGTCGGCTATTCAAATTCAATGCTTGCAGACATGAGCTACCTTTTTGCTGAGGCTGGTACCTTACGAATGAGCCATAAGAAATATCCACCACCGATAATGGCAGCAATCGTACCAGCTGGCAGCTCATAAGGGAAAATAACATAACGGCCAATCCAATCCGCTATCACCATTACCCCTGCCCCTAAAAGTGCAGCTAGTGGCAATTGTCGTTCAAGCTTCACAGCTCCCAGTGAAGTAGCCAAATGCGGCACCATCAAACCAATAAAGCTCAATGGGCCAACGGCAAGCGTGCTGGCCGTACTAAGTGCTGCTACTAATGCCAATAACGACAAAGTCACTGGCGTAACCGCCACACCCAAATTACGCGCCACACCTGTACCTAGCCCAAGAACTCGCAAAGGCTTAATCAGCAATAGACTGAGTACAAATAAGATAGCGGCAATGCTAATGAGATACCATACTGTACTAGGCTGAGCGCTATAAGTCGTCCCTGAAAGCCAGCTGAGCATCGCTTCTAGACGCGGATCTCCTGAGAGCTTGACCATATGCATCACCCCATCCATCATGGCGGCAATGCCTATACCTACCAATAATAAATAACCTGAGCTGACCCTGCGTGCTAGCCAAATAATCAATAGCAGCACGGCCATCGCCCCTGACAGTCCTGAAACCAGCAACGTCCCTGCTCCCGCAGATAGCCCTAAACTTGGCAGTAATAAAAACCCTAAAATAACCCCAAGTGCGGCGCCTGAACTGACACCCAATACCTCTGGACTGGCCATAGGGTTACGCGTTAAAGTTTGCAGTAGCACACCGGCGACCGCCAACATCAAGCCTGTCGCTGCAGCACTCAAACTGCGAGGCAAGCGGTATTGCTGAGTGAGCGCCCAGTCAGTACTGAGCCCCCAACCATTGATGTCTTGTACAAAAAGACAAGCTAGCATGATGATAGCGAGCACACCAACGCCCCATCGCCAAAAGGCAATAGATGTATGCTTACCCGCAAGCATCGGCGTCACTGTCTCTATCCGCGCGCGGCGCTGACGTAAAATTAGCCAAATAATCAGCGGCGCACCCAAGATACCTGTCATGGCACCAGCTGGAATCTGCATATCGAGCATTGGCTCAAGCAGTAACGCGACATTACTGGTCAACAATAACAGCAGCGCCCCCAACCCAAAGGCAGTGGCCAAACGCTTACCAATCGCGGAGATGCCCAGCGCATTGACCAAACTTGCCGCACCAAGACCAATGAAACCAATTAAACCAACTTCACTAATCACTAAAGCGGTCACAACGGCGACCACCAATACAACCAGTGCCCGAATCCCATTAATAGGCACACCCAAACGTTTGGCCTGCGTGTCATCTAGACTCATTAGCGTTAATGGTTTCAATAGTGGCAGACATACGACCGCCATCAAAATAGCAGTGATGACTAGCGCGATACTGGTATGCCAGCTGTTTTGTGCCAAAAACCCAGCAGCCCACGACAGCATGCCATTGCTACGTTCAGCGAAGAACAGCACCAGTACATTAGCCACTGCTGCCAGCAAAATATTGACGACCAAACCGGCCAATATCAAAATCAATGGATTAAATCGACTGGGTGCTGACAAGGCAAATACCAGACCCATACTAATGATAGCCCCCACAAAGGCCACGTAAATTCCGCCGTAAATTGCCAAGCTTGGCAAAAACAACGTGACGATGAGCATCGCCAACTGTGCACCAACGCCCACCCCTAGCGTCGTATCTGATGCTAGTGGGTTTTTTACCAATTGCTGCAGTAAAATACTGACCACGCCTAATAACCCGCCAGCCAACAACGCCACTACGCTGGTCGCCACGATATGTAGCTGTATCGCCATACTGGCAATATCCAATTGCGAGCTTGGTATGAGCAAATCACGAAGTGGGCGCGTCCACTGCTGATCTAGCAGTGCCCAACTACTCCATAATGACAAAGCCGCTAGTCCGATGAGCATGGCCCACAGTCGCCAAGACAAATTGGCAAACAAGGAAGTTTGAGAATTGGGTTGGTTCGGTGGCTGATTCAGTGGTGGTGATGACTGTTTCGATGACGTTGATGAGGATGACGATATCGATGAATCTGAAACCGTTGCTGCTTGAGAAGCTAATGTCATCGTATGAGCACTGTCGTTATGAGAACTGTCGGTGTGGTTATTGATAAGGTTGTTGTTAGTATCTGCATTGGCGCTCATAGTACTTCCCCGCCTTTTAATGAAACTTCTGACAAGTTATTTGCTAAGCTGACCAATGATGACATCCCACCATAAATCCATACTGGTGGTAGCTCGCCCACACAGCGGGTATTGCCATAACCTAGACGCTGCCAAATCAAGCTGTCATCAATTTCAGCTCTAGTAATTGGGCTTAGTGGATCGATAATTAATAGACAAGTCTCATCATCTAGTTGCGCCAAATCTCCCATTCGTATTGGCACAAACCCCCACTGATTGCCCTTGCCCAATACCACAAGCTCTCTGTCCATCTGCTCTAACGCAGGCTGAAATAAGCTGTTTGCCACATACATACGCATGTTATTAGCATCCGCAAACTGTACCACTGCGAATTTCTTGGCTTTTGGATAACGCTCCTTGAATTGCTGACTGGCGAGCTGTATGTCTTTCTGACTTTGTACAATATAGTCTTCAGCCATCTTCGGGTTATCGATCAGTACGCCAAGCTCCCGCGTCGGTTCGGTATAGTCAGCCCACATTGCTGTCTCTCCTTTTGCCGCAGACATTACAGATTCTGCAGGCACATCGCCGTATAAGTTGCGTGCATGCTCATAAAAATAATTATCTATGACCATATCGACAGGCAGTTGAGCGATTAGCTCAGCGTTGGGCTGATAGCGTATGCCTAAGTCTGTGATCGACGCTGGCAATTTAGGACTACCGACCCACCTGTCCCAGACCCTTACGTCACCTGTTGCAATCGGCGCATGACCCATCGCTGTCAAAGTCGCCGCATTACCCCAGTCAGGTGAGACGATATTCATTCTATCGGTATGACTGTGTTTTGCGGCTAATTCTGCTGCTGAGGTAGCAGTTGTTTGCGTGGATGTATTATCGTTGCAGGCTGTCAATATTAAGCATAATGAAAGGGTAAACCATTTTATTACTGTCATTGACGTCCCTGATACTGACGCAACTATTGGAAGGTTCGCTGGTTTATCGGTGTAAAAAAAGGGAGGCATAGAAACGTATCTTTGTAGACGAATTAGAAAGAAAGAGCAGAAATCAGACGTTAAGCGACTGCGACAGGCTGTCCCGTAATAGGATGACTGAGCAGCTGCATATCGACATTAAAGATATCGTGTAGCACGGTAGGTTGCATGGTGCTTGCGATATCACCGTTGTGACATACTTGGCCATTTTTTAGCGCGATGATTCGATCCGCATACTGCGCGGCCAAATTAATATCATGGATAATAATCACCACACTCAAGCCTTGCTCATCGACCAAACGACGAATAAGCTGAATGACCTCGATTTGATAATGCATGTCAAGCGCAGCAAGTGGCTCATCGAGCAATAGATAACGGGTATCTTGTGCCAGACACATCGCGAGCCAAGCACGAGCGCGTTCCCCGCCTGATAGTGTTGCCGTAATACGATCTGCGAATGCCTGTGTTTGGGTAACCTTTAGCGCCTGCTCGACTTTATCTCTATCTATTTGAGTTGGCTTTTGCAGCCACTTTTGATGCGGATAACGCCCTAGCATCACCAGCTCGCGTACAGTAAATCCAGCGGCTTCTGGCAATTGCTGCGGTAGATATGCCATTTGACGTGCCAACTCTTTATTGCCGTAATCGCTAATATTGGTCTCATCTAGTGTGATCGTACCCCCACTGCTCGTCATCTCTCCTGCCAACGCCTTAATCAGAGTCGACTTACCAGAGCCATTATGCCCAACCAATGCCACCAGTTGATTAGTATCAATCTCGCAGCTCACGTTGTCTAATAGATTATTTCCTTGACGGCTGATGGTCAGTTGGTTTGCACGTAGCATATAAGCACTCATTGTTGGTCAAAATTGAGAAAAGTAAGGGTAGTAGCAATCGCTCTCTCAAAACGAAAACGACAATTACGATGATTTTACTCGTAAATGATAATAAAAACAATTATCATTTACCATAAACTCATTCACTTTAATTTCAACGCTCTGTTGATTGCGAGTATTTATATGACCAACCTTCTTTTAGCTACTACAGAAAACACTGATAACCAAAACAGCCAATACACTTCCCTAAACGATCCTGAAATAGCAAGTGTGGTCACTCATATTAATGAAGAGCACCTCGATGAACTGCTTGGATTCTTGAGTGCATTTACCTCATTATCTACCACCGAATTAGATCTGGTCGATGCGCAGATAACTGATATTTATGCTGAAGGTATTGCTATACAGACTTTTCTAAAAAGCTCAGAGATTCAACCAGCTGGCGCTCACAACACCTCGCTTGATGACCAGACTTTCTTTATCGCTTTTGCCGCACCTATCTCCCAGCTTGATGACTTGCAAGCCCAATATATCTTGCTAAAACAAAGAGCAGATAAAAAGCTAGGCAAAAAAACAATCAAACTGACCAAGCAAGTATTTGATGTACAAAGTAGTTATAGAGCCAGCAAAAATATGCTGCGCCTTGAATTGAGCATGTCGTCATTAAGCGATGTCAAAGGCGCAAAAAACTCGACGTCAGTACCTACCAACGAAGCGGGTTACGCTTACTTGTTTGATTTAGAGCACAACGCAATGACCAACGCATTGATTACTGACAGCACTGATGGCAATAAATTTGATGATAGCGAGAAGGGAAACGTACACCCTGCACGTCCTCACTGTTATTACACTTTGAGAAAAGCATGGCAAGCCGATGATGAGATAAGAGCTTGGGTCGATGTTTTTTTGCATGGGGATACGCCGGGGGGCAACTGGGCAGCAGCACTACAAGCAGGCGAGACCGTTGTCACAAAACGAGAGTTTCCAGAAAAGGTAGAGCACTTACGAGACGGTCAAGCGGTACTGATTGTCGATGAGACATCAATGCCAACGGCAGCACGACTGCTAGAGCTATGGAACAATCCTACACCACCATTGGTCATTTGCGTGACGCAAGATGCAGGCGATCAAAGCTACCTCGATACTGTAAAAATGCGCAGTTGCCTCAATTGCGATACTGAAAACAGTAGTAATAACTACTTTACCGTATTGCCTATAGTAACCAATCAACCAAACTCAGGAGCAGATTTAGCCACGCTAATTGACAGGAAGTTAGGCGATTACTTGACTAATAACCCTCTACAGATTGATAAAGTTTGGGGAGCACTAGAAGCGAATACTGCCAAAGCATTGCGCCCATTGCTAAAGGACCGACTTGAGCTTAGTCGTACAGATGTTGTGGTAAAGGTATATTGGCGTCACGATTAGCTTAGCCTTATAAAATGAAACTCAAAACCTATCCTATATCAAAACTTATCCTATATATAGTGGATGCTACTGACACATCCACTATTAATGTTTGCAGCAACGAATGTTTGTAAGGTATAGTTTTCATTTTGAACGTTTAATCAATATAGACTATAAGCAGATAGCCTTATCGCTAGGATTACCAGTAATAGTCGAGTAGCACCCAGAGACTCACTTCTAATAGACTGTCTAACACCTGTGCCAGAATGCACTGTTATTTTTCTAACCCAAGGATGATATATGAAAAAACTTAGGACGCCTGATTCGTATTTTGCTAACTTGCAAGATTACGATTTTGAACCGAACTATCTGATGGTTGATGATACAGAAGGTGGTGAGCTACGCGTACACTACCTTGATGAAGGTCCAAGCGACGCCGACCCTATCTTGTTATTACATGGTGAGCCTTCTTGGTCTTATCTGTATCGTAAAGTCATTCCAATACTAACAGCAGCAGGCCATCGTGTGATTGCGCCAGACCTTCCTGGGTTTGGACGTTCAGACAAACCTGCATCGCGTACTGATTACACTTATCAGCGCCATGTCGATTGGATGCAATCGGTGCTTGATCAATTGGATTTAAAAAATATCACACTGTTTTGTCAAGATTGGGGCGGTTTAATCGGCCTACGCTTAGTAGCAGCGCATCCTGATAAATTCGATCGCGTCGCAGCAGGCAATACGATGCTACCGACTGGGGATCATGATCCCGGCGAAGGTTTTCGCAAGTGGCAGAAATTCTCTCAGGAGACGCCGCAGTTCAATGTAGCAGGCACCATCAAAAGCGGTACCACAACGACATTGTCTCAAGCTGTACTGGATGCTTACGATGCACCCTTCCCTGATGAGTCCTATAAAGAAGGTGCTAGACAGTTTCCTATCCTAGTGCCCACGACACCAGATGATCCTGCTTCAGAAAACAACCGAGCAGCTTGGGTCGTGCTAAGCAAATGGAGCAAGCCATTTATTACACTATTTAGTGATTCTGACCCTGTAACTGGTGGCGGCGATCGCATCATGCAAAAGCTAATTCCTGGTACCAAAGGCCAAAATCATACGACTATTGTCAATGGCGGTCATTTCCTGCAAGAAGACCAAGGCGAAACGTTGGCTGAGCTTCTGCTGAAGTTCATCAATGACAATCCAAAAGCACAGTAATAGATAACAAAAACCCTGATCGCTAATGTACTAGCAATCAGGGTTTTTAGTAATACTATGATGATTGGTCAACGACAAAATTCGCGAGCTGTCATAACTAAAAAATCTGCTTTTTACACAACCTTGCTATACGATATTTTTGAAAATATCATCGATATATTTCTCTACCGCATCATTATCATTAGTGACCTGCGCATACGTCCTCAGACCTATGATCTGAATCTGAAGATAGCGTGCCAGTTCAGTCGCGTCTTTTTGTGCACTGATTTCACCGCTCTCAATAGCTTGCTCAAACCAAGTAGCAAATGAAGCCTCTATCCCTTCTAAAATTCCTGTCGCGTGTGCCAGTAGCTCTGGACTGTCATTTTGAGTCAGTTCAGCGACCGTTTTTACGATCATACACATACCACTTGGTGCTGTTGCCTTATTACACACGATCACAGTGTGAATAAAATGCCGTAGTCCACCAAGCACCGTATCCTTTTGTGCCATGCAATTGGCCAGCCTTTTTGCGCCTTCTGCTGCATAACGATTTAATGACTCTATAAACAGCTTGTCCTTGCTACCAAAAGCTGCATAGATACTGCCAGGATGCATGTTGACGACATCTTGTAGGTTGCGCATCGACGTTGCGTGATAGCCTTTTTCCCAGTAGAGATTTTTGGCTTTTTCGATCACATCCTCACGATTGAATTTTATCGGAGCACTCATAATTTTCACCTTAATAGCTTTGCCTTAAAACCTATTTTAAGGCAAAGTTTGTAGAATCAACCTTAGTTCTTGGTTTTAATCACTTTTTATATTATAAGGCTTATTGACCGCCTTTGCTTCGATTAACTGTTTTTATCAAAGTTTTGTGGATAAAGTGCGCGTGCTGCAACATCATCAAAGTCAGTCTTAAAATCAATACCTTTAGGGATATCGCGGGCTTTTTGTACCGCAGGACGGGCATCAATATTTGCAAACCAACGCTTTAGATTAGGATAATTATCCAATCCTGCATCACCTAGTACGACCGCTGCCTTATCAATCCAGCCCCATGCAGAGATATCCGCAATTGTGTATTCATCCCCAACGAAATATTCGCGATCTTCTAGGTGCGTATCTAGCACTTCATAATGACGCTCAGCCTCACGAAGGTAGCGATTAATTGCATATGGGATTTTTTCTGGCGCTTTGTGTCTAAAGTGCACCGATTGACCAGAAAAAGGACCCAGTCCTGATGCAATAAACATGAGCCATGACAGCATCTCGCTACGGTCTTCTGGCTTGCCTGCCAATTGTCCTGTCTTTTCGGACAAGTACATCAAGATAGCAGTAGAGTCGAATACACGTTTGCCATCATCTTCGAGCGCTGGGGTTTTGCCATTTGGATTGATAGCACGGTACTCAGGCGTATGTTGCTCACCTTTTAATGTATCAACTGCGACAAGCTCATAAGGCAGACCAGTTTCTTCAAGAAACAGTGCCACTTTCATTGGGTTTGGGGTTTGATGAAAATAAAACTTAAGCATAATCTTATCCTATTGGAAGATAGTTGTTTGATGACTACAAAAGGCAGTAGAGAGAACAAAAATAGCCATCATGATTTGAAGCGTTTTCTTATTATCTGGCAAACACTATAGCTATTAATGAACGTTCGTTCAAGTAGCAATATATATTGATATGATAAATTATGTACTCATACAGGCCACTCCAACTGTCTCACTAACTCATAATAAAAAGGATTGAAAATGTCTACGTTAACGATTATTGCTCATATAACCGCAAAAGATAATAGCGTTGATCTCGTAAAGGCTGAGCTTGAAAAACTGATACCTGCAACACGTGATGAGGAAGGATGTATTCGTTACGATCTTTTCCAAGATAACGACAGCCCTGCTCATTTTATGTTTCATGAAAGTTGGGCAACGCGTGAATTATGGCAAGTTCATATGGAGAACCAGCATCTAAAAGATTTTTCAGCAGCGACTGAAGGTGCTGTCGAATCATTCGTGCTGCATGAGATGACTGAGGTTCGTTAATCTCTTCTTCAAAGCTCATACCTATTCGATAAGTATCAACGTCAACATAAAGAAATAGGAAAAGGAAAACCAGCTGCTTCCTCTTTCTATTTCTATTCTTTGGTACATCTTTGCTCTGGTGCTGTCATTGTACAGCGATGACTTAATTATCCCTCTTTATCATGCTACTTATGTCCCGTTAATACATTTTTTTCGTTTTATAAATATGCTTACTTACACAGTGTTACTTTATTAGGTTATTGATATTATTGCCATAAACACTACAGACCATAGAAATGTAATTTGACCATTACAATTTAATTGAACGATTACTCAAATAATTATTGAGCGATTGCTCAATATCATTTATAGTAGTCTCTATTGACTCGCTTGCTAAGCAAAATCGTCAATTTTGAGTAACCATTCAAAATAATGATTGATAACAAATCAACGATTACTTTTAGGCTATTTCAAAACCCTAAAACAAGTTAAGTTTAAACCGACTACTAGGAATTATATTATGACCGAATTTACACTACACGATAAAGACAGCGCGCCAGCAGACAGCAAAGCATTGCTTGATACCTCTATCAAGGCTTTTGGTATGGTTCCAAATCTACATGCTGTTATGGCTGAAGCACCAGGATTACTAGAAGGCTACCAACGTCTTCATGAACTATTCTTGAACAGCAGCTTTGATGATGAAGAAACCACTGTCGTATGGCAAACTATCAACGTCGAGCACGCCTGCCATTATTGCGTTCCTGCTCACACTGGTATCGCCAAAAGCATGAAGGTAGATGATGCTATCACTGATGCACTACGTGATGAGACGCCACTACCAACCGCACGTCTAGAAGCGCTACGCGACTTTACACTTTCTGTTGTACGTGGTCGTGGTAATGTGGATGATAGCGCAGTCCAAGCATTCTTGGACGCAGGTTACACCAAGCGTCAAATCCTAGAAATTATTCTAGGTGCAGCTCAAAAAGTCATGAGCAACTACACGAACCACTTGGCTGATACACCTGTAGACAAACCATTCCAAAAGTTTGAGTGGCATAAAGCTGGTTAATAGCAGCACTAGCCTAGCGCTGACACCGTCCATTTGATGTTTTCATACTGTTGTTCGAAACATCTTCGGGCAGCAGTTTTTCATTTTAATATATCGCTAATGAGAGATGATATGGAACATTCAGAGAAACCCTTACGAATAGATATCGTGTCAGACGTTGTCTGTCCTTGGTGCGCCATTGGCTACAGTCAACTGGCTGAGGCATTAAAACAAACCAACACGCCGCACGAAATCCACTGGCACCCCTTTGAGCTCAATCCCAACACACCAGCTGAAGGACGGAACTATCGTGAGCATATCATGGGGAAATACGGTACAACTGCTGAGGACGTTAAAGAAAACCGAGCTAGAATGACAGCCGCAGGTGCGGAAGTTGGTTTTAACTTTCAATTCACAGATGATTTTCGTACCTATAATACTTTTAATGCGCATCAATTGCTGCACTGGGCTGATCAGCAAGGACGTATGCACGACCTAAAACAAGCATTGTTCGTTGCGCATTTCGTTGATAATAAAAACGTGGCTGACAGTACCGTACTGGCAGATGTCGCAGCAGATATTGGACTAGATCATAATGAAGCACTCGCCGTTATCGCAGATCAACGCTTTGCCAATGTGATACGTGAAGCCGTACAGCATTCAAAGCAGCAAGGTGTTCAAAGCGTACCATCCGTTATCTTCAACGGTCGGCATCTGGTGAGCGGTGCACAAGGTGTAGAAAACTACAAAAACATCTTGAAGCAAATAGCAGACATGCCAGAATAAAAACAATAAACTGGATCTGATTTACCAATTACACCCTACTGAGCATAGTATATAAAAAGGTATCATCATTATGTCAAACTCTAATCATTACGAGCCACCCAGCGTCTGGACATGGGATGCAGAAAGCGGCGGTAAGTGGGCAAGTGTCAACCGCCCTATCGCTGGCCCAACACATGAAGCGGATCTACCTCGCGGCAAACATCCGTTACAGATCTACTCAATGGGCACCCCTAACGGCCAAAAAGTCACCATTATGGTTGAAGAGTTATTGGCATTAGGTGTGACAGACGCTGAGTACGACGCGCACCTTATTCAAATTGGTGAAGGCGGACAGTTCTCATCAGGTTTCGTTGAGCTAAATCCAAACTCAAAAATCCCTGTACTTTTGGATACAGAGACTGGTAGCCGTGTGTTTGAGAGTGGCGCCATTTTATTCTATCTTGCTGAAAAATTCGGAAAACTACTCCCTAAAGATGCAGCAGCACGCACTGAAGTCATGAATTGGCTCTTCTGGTTACAAGGCTCTGCCCCTTACTTAGGCGGCGGTTTTGGACATTTCTACTTTTATGCGCCAGAAAAGTTTGAGTACCCTATCAATCGATTCACGATGGAAGTAAAACGTCAATTAGATGTACTAGAACGTGAGCTTGCAGACAATCGCTATCTAGGTGGCGATGAGTATACGATTGCAGATATCGCCACTTGGCCTTGGTATGGCAATCTAATACTAGGTGAAGCATACAATGCAGGAGAGTTCCTACAAGTTGAGAGCTATCCAAATGTACGTCGCTGGGCAACTGAGATTTTAGAGCGTCCTGCTGTGCAACGTGGTCGCAAGGTAAACCGCACTTGGGGTGAACCTGCTGAGCAATTACACGAACGTCATAACGCCTCAGATTTCGAGCTAAAAACTCAAGATAAACTATATGCTCAGACAACTGAAGAAGCGAAAAAATAGACGCTTTGTCTATGACTCACTAGGGCGTGTCATCATTTAGATTGTGAGGCTTAAAATGAGAAAAATTGCAGTCAAACAAGGAAGAACTCGCCACAAATATGAACATATTGACAAGATTTCTGACGATGTTTGACAAAATTTAGCCATTTTAAGACCACTAAATGTGTCAATGTGCTAATTGATGATATGCTCTATCCTACTTAAATAGTTTTATTGGTCTATTTTAAAGGTAATGTTAATTTTTCCTGTTACTACTTGGGACGACTGTAAACATCCAATACTTTTGCACTTAAGACTGCTACTGTAAGGCTGTTAAATACCAACTAACCATAAAAATACTATTAAAAAGGATAAGAACTATGTCAACAGATTATGCTCAAAAAATTCAAGCCGGTACTACGTTTCCTAAAATGGAAGTACAAGTATTAAACAGTGAAATGACTTCGTTAGGCAAACCTGAAAACGGTCATGACTGGAAACTGGTTGTTGTATACCGTGGTAAACATTGCCCAATTTGCACAAAGTATCTAAATACCTTAGAGACAGTAAAACAGTCTTTCTATGACGTCGGTGTCGATATCATCGCAGTATCTGCAGACAGCAAAGAGCAGTTAGAAGGTCATCTCGATCAAATAGATGTCAGTTTCCCTATGGCTTATGGTCTGACTATCGAGCAGATGAACACGCTAGGTCTATACATCTCTGACCCACGTTCAGAAAAAGAAACTGATCATCCTTTCGCTGAACCTGCTGTATTCGTCATCAATGCTGAAGGAAAAGTGCATATTGTTGATATCTCGAACGCACCGTTCTCTAGACCAGATCTTGAAGCCTTGGCAAACGGTTTGGCTTTTGTTAGAAACCCAGAAAACAATTACCCTATCCGTGGTATGCACGGCTAATTGATATAGTAGATATAGAGTGTTGATTCACTCGATTATTTAGCTAATCAAATTTCATTGGTTAGATTATAGCGGGCGTATCGAGATAATTCTTGATACGCCCTTTTTTTTGTTTATTGATAACTTAACTGCTATCAAAATATTTAACTTCATTAATCTTTGCTCAGTACTAATGTGTGAGTAGTACTGTGAATCTACAAAAAGAGGTTCTAGAAGAAACTCGTAGACTAGCCAGCATATAAGGGCTATATTTGAGCTCGAAATATCACCATAGACACTTACCCTTTAAGTAATCTGTATTTCTTTTTTTATCGGTTTATTTTTATAGATAAAACAGACTGTTTTTATGGTTTGATTTGTCTCTCGTTTCGGCTAAATCTCAATACGATTGTACATTTTGATTTATCAATGCTGTTTATTATTTGTTGTTAACACTCGTACACTGAGATTGATTTCTGCTAAAATCATGCAGCAACATTATCAATATCTCATCATAGGCATGAGTAAAAGGATTCGATATGCGATTGAAATCAATCGTTCAAAAACTACATGAACGCGCTCCAAAACTGGGCAAAGCTGCCTCACTGACGACAGCAACCAGCGTTATCACTTTCAATAGTATGTTAGCTGGTCTACCTGTCTGGGTCATGGGTGCTACCAAGGCTATCACCGGTGCTGCCATCGCTGACAAAGCCGTTATCGATGTGACGAACTATTGGATCAATAGCAACAATGCATTGATCGATAACGTATTACCGCGCAAAGATTGGCGCATTAATCTGCCTGATGATGTGCATACCAACGGTAAGTATCTACTGGTGAGCAATCATCAGTCATGGGTTGATACCAGTATCGTGCAATATATCAGCGAGAAACGTTTACCATTGACGCGCTTTTTTACCAAGTTTGAGCTCATATATATCCCTGTCATTGGTCAAGCTTTCTACTTTCTCGACTTTCCTATGATGCGTCGACACTCTAAAGAAGCCATCGCCAAAAACCCTGCTCTAAAGGGTAAGGATATCGAAGAAGCGAAACGAGCGTGTGCATTGCTTAAAGACAAGCCTTTTACACTATTGAACTATCTAGAAGGGACTCGCTTCACTCCTAGCAAACATGATAAACAAAAATCCCCATATACGCATTTACTTAAGCCACGTGCTGGCGGGTTATCACTGGCTATGAGTGCATTAGGGGAAGAGATTGATGGAATTTTGGACATGACGATTGTCTACCCTGACGGTGTGCCCACTTATAGCGATCTATGGAAAGGTAATATCAAGCGTTTAGGCGCCGATGTGCGACATATTGAGATACCCGAAGATCTGTTTACGGCGATCAAAAACGGCGGTTATGAAACAGATGAGGCGATAAAAGCACAGATGTTTGAATGGGTAGAGCAAATATGGCATCAAAAGGATCTGCTAATCACAGAAATGTTGGCTGACTTTGAGAGCAAAGATGCTATCAAAACAAGTGATCTTTGATACTTTTACCTAAAGATACTCATATATAGATAAGAGTTTTTCATAGTGTAGTAAGTTCTAATACAGATAATTTGGTACGTCATGATTAAGAACTAGAAGTACCAAATTATTTTTATATTTTGTCTATATAATTAATAAGCATTATTTAAATTTCTTCAACCTCCAAACCAATGACATGATTAACATGTCCAGTTTTTAGATATATTGTTGCGCCCTCTGCTCCTACCTTTATTTGTACATTTGCATCTATCGGTAGGCGTATCCAACTATCCTGCTGATATACCTGCTCACCTTCTATTAGCTTGCCTGCTATAACTAATATTTCTGCACCGCCATGAACTGTCTCAGTGAATAATAACTCGCCTGCATCGATACGCTGTAGACTAACGTGCTCTACCCCATCGGAAAAAAGCGGGCAGACAGTACGACTACCTTGTTGTTGCCAATTAGCATCGTCATAAGTGTTGATAGCCACATGCTGCGTTTCGTCAGACGACATTTGCCGCAACTTGACGAAAATGACAGCACCTTCGTCACTATAAGGCTTATGGCCTGAAGTCGGCGGATTACGTAGATACCAACCTGCTGGATAATGAGTGTCATCTGCAGAAAAAGTGCCTGATAATACTAAAATCTCTTCGCCGCCTGGATGTAGATGATGCGGAAAGTAAGAGTTTGGCGCGTAACGCACAAGACTGGTAGCGCGAGCCTTCTCCGCGCCTACACGATCAAGCATGACACGCTCCACACCATTTTGTGGTGACTTAATCCATTGATGTGCTTCAGGGGTCAGTGAAGCACTTTGTGAAAAATCTGCATTGATAAGCATAAAATATTCCAAAGATATTAAATGATTAGGGCGTACCCCCAATATAAAACTGAGGACACGCCCTAGACGATAAACACAAATACATGACGTTATTACCGCACTAGAATGACCGGTGATAACGTGCTAGCGATAATTTCTGTCGTTGTACTACCGAGAAACAGTTGCTGCCATTTCGAATGTCCGTACGCCCCCACCACCATAATGTCGACATTGTTCTCTACCTGAAACTTTAACAATCCGTCCACCGCATCAGAAGCAGATAAATGATGTGCTTCAACGACAAACCCAGCATCTTCTAACTGTGCGGCGGCGGCGCTCATACTTTGCTTGGCGGCGTCATTATGATTGCCAACCATCACGATGTGACCTTTTAGACCTTTTAGTAGTGGACTTTTTGACACCATTCGTGCCGCTTTAATAGAGGTCTTGCTACCATCAAAGGCAATCATATAAGAGCTTGGCTCTTCAAATTTCTCTGAGCAAATCAATATAGGAATATCTGACCCACGAGCGACTGTCTCGATCTGACTACCAATATTGATCCGACTGTTCTTATGATCTTCTCCGCGGCGTCCCATCACAATCGCACGATTTTCTTCTTTGAAGTGCTCAATGCTAGGAAGCAGTTTGCCGTGGCGTTGATAAACGCGAACATTGACATCAGCGAAACTGCTTTGAATGTGGCTTTTTGCATCTTGTACCAATGCATTGCTATAGCTGTTGACGACTTTGGCGCGTTGTTCATCTAATTGGGACAGCTCCTCTAATAAAAACTGGCGACTGTTTACCCCTATCGCTCCTGATAAGTCTCGTCTGCTCGATGCCGGTATGTCGCTGACGTGTAATATCCCAACAGGCAAATTGAGCTTGCTGGCATACCAAGCGGCATAGTCACAAACGGATTCAGTCACTGCCGAGCCATCAATACAGGCCAAAATGTGCTGTGATGTTGTCATAATCTGTCCTTAGATTGAGTTATTTAATCCTATAAAGCTGGTCATACTTAACCAAGCTATGCCTTTTATTGGGGAGACATCTACAGAAAATATGTTTCTTAATTCGATGATAACCAATTTGGGCGGCTTCATCCAGTGATGTATACGCTTTTGCCATCATCAGAAGTGTGCTAGCCCTATCATTATTTATGGTTTGCAAGAGTATTATATTGATGCCTCTATAAACTCTGGTCATTGTCTAACCACAAGCGCTGGTAAAGTTTGCTACAATATGTTTTTTAGCATTTGTGATTTAACTATCGTTATTTAGGTGATTGGATTATGGCAAAAAACGCCCTACAAGCTCAATTATTAAAGGCTGGATTGGTGGATAGCAAAAAAGCCAATAAAATCAGCAAGCAAACTCAACATGCCAAACGTACGGGCGATTCAGAAAGCCTAGAGACGAAAAAAGCACTGGCAGAGGCACAGGCAAAAAAACTGGAGAAAGATCAAAAGCTCAATCAAGAAAAACAGCAGGCACTAGAAGAAAAAGCCCTAAAAGCCAATATTATCCAAATGATTAAGCAGCATCAAATTGCGGATACACAAGGCGAGGTCAGCTATCAGTTCGTCGATGAGTCTAAAGTTAAGAAGATTGCCATTACCCAAAAGCTATATGATCAAATCGTGGCAGGTCACGTGGTGATTGCGCGCTTAGAGGACAGCTATGCCCTGCTCCCTCGCCCACTCGCTGACCGTATTGATTCAAAGATGGCAGGTTTTATGGTGGTGTCTAACGATACTGCTGAGGAAGCATTGACAGAAGACGATCCTTATGCCGCTTATGTCATCCCAGATGATTTGATGTGGTAACTGCCAGCTTCTTGTGGTTTTAGCAGTCATAATCATCAGACTATTACCCACTATCTAATCAAAACCCCACATAGAGTGCCTACTCTATGTGGGGTTTTTTATCATTGGTCTCGTTATTTTCACTCACCTTGTGTATCAGCATATCCCATCAAACGTACCTAAAGTCAGCCTTTTTTAAGCCAGTATTGCTGGTTTGGTCGAAAAAGGTAACTCAATCCTCTAATTGCCCTAATTTGAATACATCAACTTGAACAGTTATTCAATAACCACTACAATGCGTTTTTAGCACTTCTGGTGGTAATACTTTGTTTATTTTTGAGTAATCACTCAATATTGTTCGTATTTTTACCTGTATTTGTTATCTATTAGTCCAGTGCCATAGTGCCCGTTTTATTTGCTTAGCTTGTTTCAATTCAATTTCAGTTTTTCTCAACAAGAGATTATTTATGCCAAAACACCTACCACTCTCACTATTATTCCTTCGCCTTGGTGTCTTCATTGTGTTCTTTTTTTGGACGCTCGACAAATTTATAAACCCTGAGCACACCGCAAATGTGTTTGCTAAATTTTATGCACTAGAAGGCTTAGGCACTAGTATTGTTTACGCCATTGGTAGCTTACAAATCATACTGATCTTCTCGTTCGTAATGGGTTTATTCAAAAAATGGACATACGGCATCATCTTATTACTACACGCGGCCTCTACTTTTGCCTCCTTTGGTCTCTACCTCACGCCTTTTGACAACTTACTGTTTTTTGCCGCATGGCCAATGTTGGCGGCTTGTATAGCGCTTTTCTTAATGAGAGATTATGACACCTTAACATTGGGTAAAAATAATCTTCCAGTATAACCATCGACAGCAGTGCTTATTGCTTCAGTCGTATAAATGTCAGACAACAAGACATAATGTATATACTATCAAGACTGCCGACTTCATTTTTTTATCGTAGTTAGGCGATTCAGACAATTAGCTTTGATCGCCAATTTTTGTTAAATATAGTTACTCGAATTCTGTTACTTAGACAATGAGTATTCTACTGTTTGAGTAATAACTACGATTTTAGCCTTCGCTCCCTTATTTGGCCGGACTTTTCATGATTAAAAGAATATTTTTAATACTATTAATATTGATATTAGCGGCAAGCTTTTTTTATTTTGACCTAAATCAATTATTGACGCTTGATGGCTTAAAAGGGTCGATGGCGCAATTTAATGAATACAAAGCGCAGTCACCGCTATTGATTATCGGTGGGTTTTTCTTACTATATGTCGTCGTCACTGCCCTCTCCTTACCAGGCGCTGCGATTTTAACGCTAGCCGCGGGTGCTCTATTTGGTTTGGTTCAGGGCTTACTCGTTGCCTCATTTGCATCGAGTATTGGTGCTACTATTGCCTTCTTGGCATCGCGATATTTACTGCGTGACACCATCAAACAGCGCTTTCCTGAGCGGTTGGCAGCTATTGATGCAGGTGTCGAAAAAGAAGGTGGATTTTATTTATTTACCTTACGTCTGGTACCTATATTTCCATTCTTTTTGATTAACCTATTGATGGGTGTAACGTCTATTAAAACATGGACTTACTACTGGGTCAGTCAAATCGGCATGCTGGCTGGGACGTTTGTCTTCGTCAATGCAGGGACACAGCTGGCACAGATAGACAGCTTATCGGGTATTTTATCTTTCAACTTAATTGTCTCGTTTGCGTTATTAGGTTTCTTCCCCTTAATAGCAAAAGGAGTGTTGAACATGTTTAAAAAACGCCGTGTTTATAAAAACCACACCAAACCTAAAAACTTCGATCGCAATATGATTGTGATTGGCGCAGGCGCAGGCGGATTGGTCACAAGCTACATTGCCGCAGCAGTCAAAGCAAAAGTCACACTGATTGAAGCAGGTGAAATGGGCGGTGATTGTCTCAATTATGGCTGCGTACCAAGTAAAGCCATCATTAAGAGCGCAAAAATCGCTGATCAAATTCGTCATGGGGAGAACTACGGTCTAGAGAACACCGTACCGCAGTTTTCGTTCAAAAAAGTGATGGCACGCGTACAGCAAGTAGTGGCTGATATCGCACCGCACGATAGCGTTGAGCGTTATACCAATCTGGGCGTCGATGTGGTCAAAGGCTATGCCAAGTTAGTTGACCCGTGGACAGTAGAGATTCAACTGAATGACGGCGGCATGCAGACCTTAACAGCGCGTACCATTGTCATTGCCACGGGCGCTCGCCCATTTGTACCGCCTCTGCCAGGTATAGAAGAAACTGGCTACGTAACCAGTGACACGTTATGGACTAAGTTTGCTGAGCTAGAAGAAGCCCCTAATAAGCTAGTAGTACTGGGCGGTGGCCCAATCGGTAGCGAGCTTGCGCAAAGCTTTGCCCGTTTAGGCTCTAACGTGACGCAAATTGAGATGAGCGATCGCATTATGGGTAAAGAAGACCTCGAAGTCTCTACCTTTGCTCATCAGTCGCTCACTGAAAGCGGTGTCAATATTTTGACCTCGCATCAAGCGATGCGCTGCGAGATGCGTGATGGCAAAAAATACATTATCGTCAAACACAATGAAACAGAAATCGATATCGAGTATGATGAGCTACTTTGTGCCGTTGGCCGTAGCGCACGCCTTGAAGGTTATGGTTTAGAGACACTAGGTATCGAAACCAATCGTACTATCGTGACCAACGAATACCTAGAGACGTTATATCCTAATATCTTTGCCGCAGGTGATATCGTTGGCCCATACCAGTTTACTCATGTCGCTGCCCATCAGGGTTGGTACGCCGCAGTAAATGGCTTATTTGGCAACCTGAAAAAGTTTAAAGTAGATTATCGCGTCATTCCGTGGGTTACGTTTATCGACCCAGAAGTCGCTCGTGTCGGTATTAACGAGCAAGAAGCCATTGATAAAGGTATCGATTATGAGATTACTCGTTTTGAGTTTGAAGAGCTGGATCGTGCCATTACAGATAGCGCGGCTAAAGGCTTTATTAAAGTCATCTCGCCAAAAGGTAAAGATAAAATACTTGGCGTTACGGTGGTGTCTGAACATGCAGGCGACCTAATCGCAGAGTTTGTACTGGCCATGAAACATGGTCTGGGTCTCAACAAAATATTGGGCACCATTCATAGCTACCCTACTTGGGCAGAAGGTAACAAATACGCCGCTGGTGAGTGGAAACGTGCTCATGCGCCTGAGACCGTATTAAGTTGGTTAGAGAAATACCATACTTGGCGTCGCGATTAGTTAATGACGGTTAGTTAATATCAGTTAATTAAGGACAGTTTGCTGATCAACGTCATTAAATGACGCGACTGGTAGCAAAGTTCTAAAAGACTCCAATAAAGCTGGTTTAGATTTTGTGGTATCTGTTTGGTTTGACATGGCGTGCTATAGTCAGTCCAAAATATAAAAGGTACAATACTTTTAAACCAAGCAAAGAGAAATATAAAAGATGACCTACTCAGCAGATTTTCGAGCACAAGTTATCAAAAACATTG
>NZ_JAATTV010000020.1 GCF_013414195.1 Psychrobacter sp. BI730 | reverse complement strand
ATACTTATATACTTATATACTTATATACTTATATACTTATATACTTATATACTTATATACTTATATACTTATATACTCAATACATACTACAGGGATCTGTATTTATGAAGGTAATCGCGGTATTAAATCAAAAGGGTGGTAGCGGTAAGACTACCATCGCAACGCATTTGGCTCGTGGCTTACAACTAAAAGGTCATAGTGTTTTGTTGGTGGATAGCGACCAGCAGGGCAGTGCGCGTGACTGGAGAGCGGTTGATGAAGACAATCCGGTACCAGTGATCGGGCTTGATAGACCAACACTTGATAAAGATTTAAAAAGCGTTTCTGATAAAGATTACGTGGTGATCGATGGATCGCCGCAAGCTACTAGTTTGGCCATTTCAGCTATTAAAGCCGCAGATTTTATATTGATTCCGGTGCAGCCGAGCCCCTATGATATCTGGGCGACCAGCGATTTGGTTGATCTGGTGCAGCAGCGTATAGAGATGATGGATGGTCAACTAAAGGCGGCGTTTGTCGTATCACGTGCTATTCAAAACACCAATATAGGTAAGGAAGTCGCGACAGCACTACTGGATTACAATCTTCCAGTGTTAGAAACTAGAGTTATACAGCGTGTTGCTTATCCTAACAGTGCTGCCCTTGGTAAAACAGTATTTGATACCGAATCGCCTAACAGCAATGCGATACAAGAGATAACTGCATTAGTCAGTGAGATTCAAACATTTTTTGGTGAGGAGTAGGTCATGAGTTTATCAGCAGGTCGCCCTAGTAAGAACGTTAAGGATCAGTTAGCTCTATCGGATGTGACGGACAGTCCCAAAAAGACGGTACGCGTGAATTTTAATCTAGATGAAGATAAACACATTGCGCTCAAACGGTACGCGCTTGAAAGCCGAAAAACGGTTACTGAGCTGTTGACTGAAATGATTGATGAAAAGTTGGTTGAACGATAGATATAAAAAATCGGATTTTTTATACCTAAAAAAAGGATATGTATAAAAAACTCAAAAAACTATATATATCATCGAACGCTGTGTACCTTTCTAGTATCATCAGATGCTTGTTTTCTTAAGCCAGACGTAGAAGCAAGCTGCAAAAAAAATGCCCATGGCAAAACAAGCACTGTTTCCTATATCAGTACCATATAATAGAACCAAAAACGGTTAGCAGTGCTAAGGTATATTGCCCTTAATCAAAGCGTACTCAATAACGATTTAAGTTACACAAAATATAAGGGGCTTCTAGCCCCATCATTATTCTGAACCGCCCCGAGATTGTCGGAGACTCAACTTTCTGAGAGAATACGACAATGAAAAGACAAACCTACACTCCTGAGATTAAAAAACGCGCCGTTCGCATGCTGATTGAAGCATTAAACGATTACACCTCTATGTGGTCAACCATTCAAGTTATAGTACTGAAAATAGAATCTACTTTTGGAACATTGTGGTCATGTCATAAAAAGCGCACTAATGAAACCATACTAACCAACATTCAAGACTAAGCTACACATACTAAAGAGCTTGAACGTGAAAATAAGAAGCTTACGTAAGCCAGTTAGATTACAGTAAAAGCCGCTTTTTTCGCCCAAGGAGAGATAGGACATACAATCCAGTTGTGGCTCAGTTTATTGATAACAATAAGTGTGTCTACGGTATTAGAGCAATATTGACTGTGCAATATAGAAGATATGCAATAAAATTATTTTCTACCTTTAATAAAATGCAGCAACCTAAACAAGGGTAAATTATGAGTAATTCAGATAACCACAGTCACCAAGCTCCAAACCCTAAAAATATGAATAAGGCTTTCTATATTGGAATTGGTCTAAATTCTGCATTTACGCTCATCGAGTTCATAGTGGGCTACTCAACTAATTCATTAGCTTTAATCGCAGACGCTAGCCACAACTTAAGTGATGTTGCCAGTTTAATAATCTCGTTAATTGGAATGAAATTAGCACAGAAAGCATCTACTACGCTTTATACCTATGGCTACAAAAAAGCTTCTATAATGGCTTCTCTTATTAACGCCATATTGTTAGTTACAATCGTTATAGGTATTGCGTATGAGGCCTTGGGTCGATTTGATACCATACCGGAAGTTGCAGGAAAAGTTATTATTATTACAGCTCTAATAGGTGTATTTATAAATACTGTTTCTGCTTTTGCATTCTACAAAGGTCAAAAAGACGATATTAATGTTAAAGGTGCTTTCTTGCATCTAATGGTAGATGCATTGGTCTCTGTAGGTGTCGTTATCTCGGGCATTATTATTTACTATACAAGTTGGAATATCGTTGATCCTCTAGTTAGCTTGATTATTTCAGTCGTGATACTGTTATCGACTTGGGGTCTACTAAAAGAGAGTATCAAGCTTGCTATTGACGGAGTACCTCAAAATGTTGATCTCAGTAAAATCACTGCTATCTTAGAGAGCTATAAATTTATTCAAAACTTTCATCATCTGCACATCTGGGCCTTGAGTACCACTGAGAATGCTCTGACAGTTCATATCGTACCGAAGAGCGATGTGACATTAGAAGAGACTCTTATTATGAAAGAAAATATTAAGGAAGATTTGGCGCATCAGAATATACAACATGCAACTATTGAATTTGGTATTAAGGCAGATGACAATCAAAAATCGCGTGCATTAAATGAAAGTATCAACTAAAAGATGATAGACCGTATATAGCTATCTCTTTTTAAGTATGAGGCGCGTGCTTTATGTCGACATAATTTTTTCAATCAGTTCTTATGTGATCAATAGTTTAAAACTTTTATATTTACGTGCGTTAGGACGTTACCTAGAAAAAATAAAAAACTTACGCTGATTAAATTATTATAATTAAGTTTACTATTACCCTCGTCCTCTAAGTGTGGTTAGACCTTTGCCAAAATAGCTTAGTAGTAATAACAGAGTTATTATTATCAAGATAGGATAATTTCCCATAAGCATAAAGGGAGTGTTACCAACCCGTGCCTGTATCTCACCACGTAGTACAGTACGCTCAAACTGCGGTGCGCGTTCTACAATACGACCTTTATGGTTAATGATAGCGGTAACACCAGTATTGGTCGCTCGAATAAACCAGCGCCCGTTCTCAAGCGCGCGCATTTGTACCATTTGCAAATGTTGCAATGGTCCTGCTGAAGTGCCAAACCAGGCATCGTTAGAGACCGTCAACAAAAAGTCAGTATCGATGGCATTTTTACGCGTGGTATCTGGATAAGCTACCTCATAACAGATAGCCGTCCCTATATTGTGTCCACGCACCTGTAGCGGTGACTGCTGATCACTACCGCGACTATAGCTCTTAATATCCTGACTACCGGCCAAACTTGGGAAAATATCGAGCACGCCTTCAAATGGAATATACTCTCCAAAAGGCACCAGACGCTGCTTCTTGTATAGGCCTTCCGCTTCTACACCTCGAGCAATCACGCTATTGTAAAATGGGGGATACTTATCCGTACTGGCATTGAATGCCGCTTTATCCTTATAAGGGATACCAGTTATCCATGTCGTATTGGTCGCATTAGCCATTTCTATCATTTCACTAATAAAGCCCGCAGCCTCATCCTGAAACATCGGAATAGATGATTCAGGCCACACCACAACATCACGTCCCCACTCAGTGCGCGTTAACTTCGCATAAATCTTTAGCGTTTCTACTTGATATTGAGTCAGCCACTTTATATCTTGTGAAATATTACCTTGAATCAATGACACTGACAGATCAGGTGTGCCCTTAGGTTTTGTCCATTGCGGATTGACCAGCCATAATGATGTGCTAATGGCCAATAACAGTACAGAAACGACGGCATAACTACTGCGCCGAAGCAGTAGCTCTACTAAACTTGCAGCCAATAGTATGGCAACAAAAGAGACGGCAAAAACACCAGCAACGGGTGCTAAGGACGATAACCAATACTCTTCAGTAAACGCATAACCAACAAACAGCCACGGAAAGCCTGTGAATAACCAAGTTTTTAACCATTCTTGTAGCACCCAAAGAGCAGCAAATGAAAAGGGTTGTTTGCCTACCATACGGTTAAAGGCTAGTGCTAAAAATCCATGAAACAGTCCCATACCGAGACCCATCAATCCAATCATAATCAATGCGAGCCACGTTGGAGTATCGCTATAATCATGGATAGCTGTATAGAGCCAAAAGCCGCCGACGCACCATAGCCCCATACCGTAAGCTTCACCGATAATAAAAGCGCGACGACCACTCATATTTGGCACCAACAGCGCATATAAAATCGCTGGTGACACTATTGCTAGCGGCCAGAACCCATAAGGCGATAATGCAAATAAAAAAATAGCCCCTGCAAGCCATGCTGCTACTAGCGTAAGCCATAGCGGTAATTGATTTAAGTGAGTACTCAAACGCTTTTGTAGACTAATAGTAGACAGGTGCATCGCAAATTATCCAAAATTATGAGCCTTGAATTTTTAATCAAAATCCAAAACTCAGATAGACCCGTTAATACTACAGGCAGCATTTCAAAATAAAAACTGCTTATGATACCAGTCCGCACTGCTCAATGTATAAATTTACGTACCCCGTTTGATGGGTTATTATGCTACATTACCAAACGATATGAAGTGTTACTTGACCTTCTATAGCTCACAATATCTACAGTACATGAGAGAGCACTATGACCCCCTTAAAAATAAAATCCAGTCTTATATTCAATCGTCATCTGTCTAAGGGGTTGCGTGGTACGCTGGTGTTACTTGCCGCCTCATCACTATTTGCTTGTAGCCAACCGAGTAGTGGCGTATCTGATGCAAACACAACATCAGTAACAACCGAAAATGCAACAGCTATCACTTTAAAGGAAGATGAACCAAACGCTAAAAGTGCTCACATGATGACAAGGTCAGTAAGTAAACCAGACCTACTAAAAAACGTCTCAGCTACGGTCTATAAAGATGCCAATTGCGGCTGCTGTAAAGAATGGATAAGTCATGCAGAAGATAATGGTCTAAGTGCAACCGCGCAAGATGTTGCGGACTTAGCCGTATTTAAAGAGCGCTACAGCGTTCCAACTGAGATGCGTTCTTGCCATACTGTAGTCACTACTGATGATTACGTCTTTGAAGGTCATGTACCTGCTAAGTATATGGCGCAGTTCTTAGAAAATCCGCCAGTACAAGCTATGGGTCTTGCCGTACCTGGCATGCCTGTTGGTAGCCCAGGTATGGAGTATCAAAATAAATTCATGCCCTATCAGGTTATGCAGCTCAATAAAGACGGGACGACCCAAGTTTATGCTGATATTGAATCGGTAGAGCAGCAATTATAGTGTGTTAGCAGTTAAGAATACTTTGATTATAGTGTTAGCGTTAAAAGTAAATGAGGCAGGTATAAGACTGTTCTATTGCTTATAAAATGATTCTTCATCAAAAAAATCATTAGCTATTGCGACTTTAAAAGCAAAAACAACTTTGAATTTGTAACTTTTGATGACAATGTAAGCGGATTTATCGGTTATTAACCCTTAAAATAGATAAATAATTAAGGGTTAATACAAGAATATACAGGATGTATCGAAACAATTACGTAATATTACATAAGCCAGTAGGGAATTAACATCTATATTAATATTATAAATTATTATATTATCTTAATAATTAGTTAGACCCTATATAGGGTAATTACTTCATCCAATAAAAAAACGTCTGAGGGTTAAATCTGTAATTTAGATTTAACCCTCAGACGTTTTTTTGCTTATAAAACAGTAGAAATTGTTGTCAATTTAGTCAGCTATATTCTGTATATGTTACACAAACTTACATTGTAAAATGTGGAATATTAGCAATTTTTTCAACATCAAAAAAGTATTTTTGGGGTTTTTAAGGGTGATGACAGGCTAAACAGCCTATGCTAAAGTCGGCTTTGTGTTTTGGCCAGCAGCTTGATTTGCAACAGCTTCGTAAGACTTCAATGATGCTGTGATCGCCAATAATCATTTTTTATATGAATAATATGCAGCAGAAGTATCAGTCACTATGACGTATATATACTTGAGTTGTTGAAATTTAATTGACTGCGCTGTTGTTGATAACAGACCATTTTGAATTAACCGTAGGTATTAGATTTATGAAACAGGCTTTATTGATTTTGTCAGTACTGGGTATGGGCATAGCACAAACGAGTGGTGCTGCTATCACAATCTCTCAAACAAATAATACCATCACCAATACTTCTGTGGCATCAAACTACGGTTCATCAAAAAACATCTATAGCACTAGCAGTGGTGCTTATGTTTCTAGTAATGACGAAATCAGTCAAGCTATTAGCAACCTAAGTGCGCAGGCTAAGCAAAAAGAGAGTCGGCTTTCATCATTAAACAGCCGCTTATACGCTGAAAAACAACAGCAGCAAGTCAATACAGTTCCTGATAGCAATTCAGCCCCCGCTATCGCTGCTGCTCGTGCTTCACGAGTGGCTCTATCTGGTAGCTCTGGATACTGTGCCCGTTACGTACGTAAAGCACTACAATCAGCAGGTTATGAGTTCACCCCCAATCCTTCAGCCTATCAGTACGCCACTCGTGGCACGCTTGATAAAGCAGGTTTTAGCAAAATCAGTAATGATATGCCAACCCAAGTAGGTGATGTTATTGTCTATGATCGCTCATCAAAGCGTCCACATGGCCATATCCAAATCTTTGATGGCGAAAACTGGATTTCTGATTTCCGTCAGAACAGCATCAGCCCATACAGTGGTGTCTATGCTTATACCACATGGCGTGATTCAAAATACGTGGATGACGCATCCGCATCAGATCGAAATATCTACCTTGCTATGAATGATAAATAAGACCTGATAAGTCAGCACAACATAGTTATTATTTCCTCCAACCCCAGTAGTGATCTTAATATCATTGCTGGGTTTTTTTGTGCTTAACATCAGGGTGTATTTAACCTTTCATGATTTGATCAGTCAGAAATGAACACTACTAATATCATTACTCATGACAAGAATTATCGGCAAGAGCCTTTAATATCCCACATGATACCGCTGGTGCACTACTTGCACATTTCTGGCGCAAAACAGTCAAGTGCTGCTTTAAGTGCATCAGTTCTTCCATTCGTATTTCTACAGCATAAATTTGCTTATCTAGTAAGGAGCTCACATCACCACAGTCTTTATCAGGTTCCTCCCAAAACTCAAGTAAGATTCGTACTTCGTCTAGAGCCATGTCAAGCGTACGGCAGTGTAGGATAAATTGTAGACGCTCAATGTGCTCTTCATTATATAAACGATAATTCCCTGCGCTGCGAGAAGGCTCAGGTAATAAGTGCTCCTTTTCGTAATAGCGAATGGTTTCCACTGTGGCACCTGTGCGTTTAGCGAGCTCACCAATTTTGATTGTCATAATAACCTCTATGATTTAAATAATTAAAGTGGCTGTAAAGACTGGCGCTAGAGAAATTAAATTTACAAAACTGTAGATAGACAACCTTGACTCTAAAGCCACTAGAGGGTTCATAATACCATTATTCAAAGGGTAAATTATTATGAAATATCATATTGAAGGTATGGACTGTGCCAGTTGCATCGGCAAGATTGAAACAGCTTTGAAACGTATGCCTGGGGTTTCTGATGTTGAGCTAAATTTTGCTACAGAAACGCTAGAGCTAAGCTTGGCCCCTGATGCGCCGACTCAGGCTAGTGATATTGAAAAAACCATCAAAAGCCTAGGGTTCGGTATATCTGCCAATACTGGTCAACAAACTGTATCGGCTATTGATATTGACAGCGACAATCAGATGGCTCCGCAGGATAAGCGGTGGTGGCAAACTCAAAAAGGCAAACAGGTTGTTGGTCTCGGTATTTTGATGGGCAGCGCTTATGCACTGTCACTACTGTTCCCCGCTTATGGGATATGGGTGTTTGCCATCGCTGTGATTGTAGGCGTTTTTCCATTTGCACGCAAAGCCTTAGCACTGGCTAAAACAGGTTCATTCTTTTCAATTGAAACGCTGATGTCCGTCGCCGTGCTTGGCGCACTTATCATTGGTGAAGCTGAAGAGGCCGCAGCGGTTGTCTTTTTGTTCTCAATCGGTGAACTGTTTGAGAGTATCGCTGCTGATCGCGCTCGCGCTGGCATCAGAGCCTTATCATCGCTGGTTCCGAAAAGTGCGATTTTACTTGATGCTCAAGGTGGGCAGCGTAACGTTCCAGCGACTTCACTACAAGTGAATGACCTTGTGCTGGTGCGTCCTGGAGATAGGGTATCTGCTGATGGTTCCATTGTTCAAGGTGCGTCCAGCCTTGATGATTCGCCCGTGACGGGAGAGTCTGTTCCTGTTGCCAAGACGATGGGTGACAATGTATTTGCAGGGTCAATTAACATCGATGGTGTGCTCCAAGTGCGCGTAGAAAAGACAGCCGCCGATAACACTATTTCGCGCATTATTGATTTGGTAGAGCAAGCGCAAGCTTCCAAAGCACCCACTGCCCGTTTTATTGAGAAATTCAGTCGTTACTATACACCGGCTGTGATGGCTATTGCCGCCCTAATTATCATCGTCCCACCGTTAACCATGGGCGGAGATTGGTCAACTTGGTTATATCGAGGTCTAGCCTTATTATTGATCGCTTGTCCTTGTGCTCTTGTGCTCTCAACACCAGCTGCTATCGCCTCTGGTCTAGCGGTCGGTGCGCGCCGCGGCTTGCTGATCAAGGGCGGTAGTGCTTTAGAAACCATCGGCCAAGTGAAGACAGTCGCTTTTGACAAGACAGGCACTTTAACTGAAGGTAAACCACGCGTGACCGATGTTGTTGACATTACACAAGAGTATTCAAGTGTTCAAGGTCAGGATTCTCAGGATCAGGGTTCTCAAGGTAAAGATAAGGTATTGGCGCTCTTTGCCAGTGTGGAGACAGGTTCTAGTCACCCGCTTGCTGAAGCTATTGTCAGTCATGCCAAAGCCGCCAAAGTTGTCATACCTGTGGCTTCTAAAGCTTCTGCTACTGCGGGTAAAGCGGTACACGCAACTATCGCTGGGCGCGCGCTAGCTATCGGTTCGCCTGTTTATGCCGCAGATGAGGCATCAATTTCAGCCGAGCAACAGGCACAAATCGAGGCGCTGCAAAATGAGGGCAAGACCGTCTCAGTTCTTTTCGATGAGCAAAGTCGAGAAGTGCTTGGATTGGTCGCACTAAGAGACGAGTTACGAGACGACGCTCATGAAGGTGTGGCTCAACTTAAAGCGATGGGTGTGCGCTCCGTCATGCTAACAGGCGACAACCGCTTAACCGCTCAAGCACTTGCCAGTAATTTAGACGTGGAATGGGAAGCTGAGCTGTTGCCTGAGGACAAACTGCGCTTGCTTAACGAGATGAAGAATAACAGCAAAATAGCGATGGTGGGTGATGGTATTAACGATGCGCCAGCACTAGCAACCGCTGATGTTGGCATCGCGATGGGTGGTGGTACCGATGTGGCCATTGAGACGGCCGATATCGCATTATTAAAAAGTCGTGTTACAGACATGGCCCATCTGATTGCACTTTCGCGTGCCACCATGCGCAACATTCATCAGAACGTCATTTTCGCTTTAGGTCTCAAAGGCGTCTTTCTGATCACGACCGTATTCGGCATTACTGGACTATGGATTGCGGTTCTAGCTGATGCTGGAGCAACAGTGCTCGTTACTCTCAATGCGTTACGTTTACTGCGCTTTAAAGGCGCGCCTCCACTGGTAACTCCGCCTAAAGTAGTTAAATAAAACCCTTCGAAATCAATTAAAAACTAGAGATAGCAGCAGATTTCGGGGGTGGGTTCTAATAATAAAAATTCCACCGCTACAGTAAACTGCAACCGCATTAGAGTAAATAAGGTTAGACCGTATGTTGATTACAGAATTGGGCTATTTTGCCTTGCTTACCGCTTTTGTATTGGCGTTATTGCAGGTAATTCTGCCAACTATTGGTGTTATTCGTAACCAAGTTGCTTGGCAACGACTAGCCCCTAGCTTAGCTTGGGCACAGTTTGCCGCCATGATAACGTCATTTGGCGCTTTGATAGCAGGTTTTTATTATAATGATTTTAGCCTCAGTTACGTCGCGCAGCATTCCAATACGCTGTTGCCTTGGTACTATAAATTATCGGCGACATGGGGCGGACACGAGGGCTCTTTGCTGCTATGGATGACCATCATGGCCACATGGTGTGCACTGGTATCATACTTTAGTCGCGGCTTGCCGTTATCAATGCGTGCGCGGGTATTAGTTATTTTGGCCGGTGTACAGTTAATGATGCTAACAATGCTGATATTTACCTCGTCACCGTTTGAGCGTACCTTACCCAATCTAGCGGTCGATGGCGCTGATTTAAATCCTGTCCTACAAGATTTCGGTCTGATTATTCATCCGCCCATGTTATATATGGGCTATGTGGGTATGGTAGTGCCTTTTGCATTTTGTATGGCGGCATTGTGGGAAGGGCGTTTAGATGCTGCTTGGACACGCTGGTCACGTCCATGGGCGCTCGCGGCTTGGGGATTTTTGACCATTGGTATTGCACTGGGCTCGTGGTGGGCCTACTACGAGCTTGGCTGGGGCGGTTGGTGGTTTTGGGATCCGGTAGAGAACGCCTCGTTTATGCCTTGGCTTGTCGGCTTAGCATTGCTGCATTCATTAGCAGTCACTGAAAAGCGCGGGGTGTTTAAAGCATGGACCATCATGCTGGCTATTTTCGCTTTTGCCTTAAGCTTGCTTGGCACGTTCCTGGTACGCTCTGGAGTCCTTACCTCAGTGCATTCGTTTGCCGCTGATCCGACGCGTGGTTTGGTCATCTTAGCTATTCTTGGCATTATCATCGGTAGTGGTCTATTAATGTTTGCCGTTCGCGGTTGGCGTTTGACGGTTGAGAGTCAGTATCAGCTGGTTTCGCGCGAGTCTTTCTTAGTCATTAATAACGCTATTATCTTGATTGCAACGCTCGTGGTATTGCTCGGTACACTTTATCCTATTATCGCTGATGCCTTTAGTCTCGGTCAGGTATCTGTAGGGCCTCCATACTTCAATGCGCTGTTTGTGCCTTTGACATGGCTGTTGTTAATCGCTATGGGTATGGGCTCTAATATTCGCTGGAAACAAGATAAGCGTCCGTTACTAGGGGTGGGTATCGCCATTGCCGCTAGTAGTATCGTATTGGCTGCTATTATCGCCTACTTTACCAGTCCATCTGCTATGTTCAATATTGGCGTGACTTTAGCGGTGAGCTTTTGGGTACTGCTATGGATGATCGTTGACTTTAGAGACAAAACCAAGAACGCCCCTAATTTCTTTAAAGGTCTGCGTCAGCTGCGTCTGAGCTATTGGGGTCAACAGACTGCTCATATTGGCGTATTGGTTGCTGTCATTGGCATAGCCTTTACTAGTAGCTTGAGTATTGAGCGTGACGTAGCAATGGGTATTGGCGATACAGTCAATGTTCAAGGTTACGATTTTGAAGTAACTGAATTTTTTGAAATAAAGGGGAGTAACTTTGATGCAACGCAAGCTGAGGTTGTAGTGACTAAGAATGGCCAAGAAGTGGCAACGCTATATCCTGAAAAACGTACGTATATTATCAGCACTATGCCAACAACTGAGGCCGCTATTGACCCCAATCTTATGCGCGATGTTTATGTCGCACTGGGCGAACCTATTGCCGATGGTAGTAACCAATGGGCATTAAGGATTTATGTAAAACCATTAATTCGCTGGATTTGGTTAGGGGCAATTATCATGGCTCTAGGTGGATTAATTAGCATGCTTGATAAACGATACCGCATCAAAAAAGTTAAAGCTCCATTGCTAGTTACTGGTGATCTGGCTACTGATGGAGTCAATGAGGTAGCTATTGAACAGGCAATCTCAGCATCGACGATGTCGACACTAAAGGAGAAATAAATGACTATGTCGAATAATACTCCTGAGCAAAAAGATAGCCAAAACAGTAAGCAGCGTAACCCAAAGACAATGAAAAAAAAGCAGACGAAGCTATGGTTCTTAATTCCGCTTATCCTCTTTTTTGGTTTGGTAGTTATATTGTACATGCGCTTAGGTAAACCAACAGACATTGTGACCAATACCGCTCTTGAGCGTCCGGTTCCTACCTTTGAGCTGCCGTTATTAGCAGATACTACCCGTACTATCACCAATGATAATTTGCCGGATAAGCCGTTTTTACTTAATGTTTGGGGCTCATGGTGCCCAACTTGCGTTATTGAGCATCCGTTTTTAATGCAACTAGAAGAGCGCGGCGTTGATATCGTTGGTGTGAATTATAAGGATGAGATTGGTAATGCGCTCAGTTACTTAAACCGAGGCGGTGATCCATTTTCTATGTCTATTCAGGATTCATTGGGTCAGTTTGCTCTAGACTTAGGCATAACTGGTGCGCCCGAAACCTTTGTTGTGGATGGAGATGGCATCATTCGTCAGCATATTGTTGGTGAGGTTAATGAAGCCAATTGGCAACAGCGTGTTAAGCCGTGCCTGACCGTACTTAATGAGGCTAATAAGAACAACGATAGTCCTGATCTCATTCAGGTTGAGGAGATGTGCAAATGAACGTTATTCGAATAAGAGCTCCTCAACTAAAACCCAATATAGTTTTAAAACTAGCAAGCTTAATACTAGCGTGTCTGCTTAACATGACGGCAAACGCAGCTATTGACGTATACGATTTTGACTCACCACAGCAAGAAGCTCAGTATCGTGGATTAATAGAAGAGTTTCGCTGCCCAAAATGCCAAAATCAAAACCTTGCAGCCTCTGATGCACCGATTGCACAGGATCTAAAGCAAAAAGTCTATGATTTAATTAAAGATAGACGTAGTGATGCTGAAATACGCGTCTATATGCAAGAGCGCTACGGTGACTTTATTAGCTACAAGCCGCCTATGCGACCATCAACATGGATCCTATGGTTTTTTCCACCACTATTATTGCTCGTCTTAATTATTGGTTGGTTTTGGCAAAGTAAGCGTCGCCAAGTTGTTGCCCGTGGTCAAAGCGGCGTCACAGTGAACAGTACTGCTGCCTTGACCTCTACGGAAAAGGCTGAGCTTGATCGTCTATTATCGCAAGCTGAGAGTGTCGACCACGACATTACTAGCCTAGAGGACAAAAAATGACTCTATTTTCTACTTTTGGCTTATTTGTAACTCTAAGCTTGCTGATTGCTCTTATATTTGCGCTGATTGCTATTATGCCATGGCTACGAGCACCGCGTTTGCAGTCCAAACCAATAGACAATCAACTGCTAGATATTAATGTTGCAGTATTTCGCGAACGTTTAGCTGAGCTACAAACAGATAAAGACAGCGGTACTATTAATAATAGCCATTATCAAAATCAAAAGCTGGAGCTTGAGCGTCAGCTATTAGATGCGCAGCGTCAGATAACACCTATGGTCACCCCTGATGTCAAAAGCCGTTTAATTGTCGCAGCTTGGATCCCAATATTGGCTGCAATGGCGTATTTACTAATAGGCAATCGTACGCCCGTGTTTGATTTGTGGACAGCTGAGGACAAAGTAGGACAAGTGGCTGACGACCTATTGACAGCTAAAATTGACAAGCCGCCATCATGGGCGTTTGAAGATGGTCGTCAACTGATTAGCGCCATGCAAACCAATGTTCATCGTAATGCTGATGATCCTAATCGCTGGATGCGCCTATCCGAGCTTTTCTTATCTATGGAGGCAACTGATTCTGCGCTGGAAGCCTTATCTCGTGCCTATCGTTTAGCTCCTGAAAATGAAGAAATCGCCACCACTTATGCTCAGACTAGCTTTTTCGTTAATGAAGGTCAGTTAGACGCCAATATTCGCCGTGTATTACAAGCTATATTAGCTAAGAATCCGCAGCATGAACGGGCTCAAATGCTCATGGCAATGGGTGAGACTCGTAGTAGTAACTTTGCCCAAGCGCAAGGTTGGATTAAACGCTTACAAGGCAGCATTGTGGCCAAACCAGGTGATCATACTAAAGCTTTAGCAAGCTTAGATGAGTTAAGCAACTACGTTAGCACGCAAGAAAAGCAAGCGCTAGAAGGTATTGACGTGACAGTGAAAATTAACGCTAATTTATTACCGTTAGTGAAAGCTGATGATGTGTTGTTTGTTGCGATACGTGACGTTAAAGGAGGTCCACCGTTTGCCGCCAAACGTTTACCCATTAGTGTTATTGAGCAAGGTGAGGCCAGTATCCGCTTAAGCAATCTTGATGCGATGATGCCAGATCGCACGTTAAATTCAGCTCGTAGTGACAAAACTCAGTTAGCAGTCGTTGCTCGTATTAGTCATAGCGGTAATGCCATAGCAGAGTCAGGCGACTTATCGGGTAATCCGATAGTGATTAGTGCTGAACAGACTCAGGTTAATATTGAAATCAATCAACAGATTCCCTAATAAAAAATTATTACCGTAAGTTTCATAATACCAGAGCGGTAAGTGGAGCCGTTTTTAAAAGTGGCGCTATTAATAGTCGTATACTAAAAACATATACGTTTAACATTGTTCATTGTATAAACACAGATAAAGAAAACAACTATGACTGAATCTACCGACAGATTAGATAGTACTAAATTGAATAGCGTTGAATCGGCTAGTACTAATATTGCTGACAATAAAGTACCTATAGCTGTGAGTAGTACTCATCAATCAATTGACTCTAAAACCATGAATCATACGCCTAAAGCTATGTACGTAACCTCAGGCAACTCGATAACACCTAAAGGTAAGTTGAATAAAATGCCAAAAATGGTTGCCAATGGCAGTCGCGCTTTTATCTGGTATTTGTTGGCGATAATGGTATTAATACTTGATCAATGGACTAAGTGGTTGGCCCAAACCAAATTAGCGTTCAATGACCCCGTACCGGTCATTGAACCATTTCTCAACTGGACACTCGCTTATAACTATGGGGCAGCATTTAGCTTTTTAGCCGACGCTGGCGGTTGGCAGAAATGGTTTTTCTCAGGCTTAGCTTTTGTAATGGCTATCTTTTTAACGGTTTATTTAATCAAAGCGCCACGTGCAGCCAAGCTATTGTCCATGGGGTTAGCCTTAATGCTCGGTGGTGCGATTGGCAACTTAATCGATCGTTTAAGAATTGGTAAAGTGGTTGACTTTATCCATGTGCATTATGCTGATGTCTGGAATTATCCTATTTTCAATGTTGCAGATATAGGTGTCTGTGTCGGTGTCGCATTGATTATAATTGACATGATATTTTTAGAAAGTAAGCGTAATAAATAAGCACATTGATGCCGATTATCACAAACAAAATGAACTAGCGTCGTAGTCACTCTATACGGAAAAATACTTTTTATACTTGAGTATGTTTATAAAATGTGAACTGGAAGGTAATGTATGACTGGTATAGGTACTCACTCATTTTAGGTCTTAAAACCCAATACTTAAAAGCTCTGCGTAGAGCCATTATTATAGAGACATTGAATAATCCATAAATTCTTTATTGATAATAACAAAAGGAAAATATAGTGTCACAGGCTCAGCCAACTATTGAAAAAATTCACAGCCTTAGAAAAAAACAAGAGACCGCGTTAAAAAGTCTTACCCTTATAGGCTACCTAGAAGGCACCTCTTTCTTATTATTGCTCTTCATCGCCATGCCACTAAAATATATGCTGGATATTCCAGAAGGTGTGAAATACATCGGTATGGCACACGGTATTTTGTTTATTACCTATATCATAATACTTATAGGCTCAGCTATCAAAATGAAAATGCCTCTTTGGGCAATACCTGCGGGCGTACTCGGCTCACTCTTACCTTTTGGCCCATTTATATTCGATCATTTACTAAAAAATAACTTACAGAAAAGTGTAAGTAAAGAAGCCTAGAACAAGCTCTGCTACAAATGATACAAATGATACAAACGTATATTATTACTCAAGATTATTTTTCCTAACTAAATTACAAGCCGCCATCACTCATCATGGCGACAAATGAATAATATTGAGCAGAAATTAATCACAATAAAACTTTGATTCAGACCCAGTATGAATAGTCTTACACTCTAGTTACTTTTCCAACTTATCTTACATACTATCGACAAACCCGTCTTGTTTAAAAGCTAAACAGGTTTTGTCATCCGCGATGGATTTCCTGTTATCGTAGGGTATACCCCAAGGAAACCAGTTATTTTACCTTTCAAACCTATTAACAGACTACTTAAAGCAGACTGTTAGCATGGAACCATCTATAACAGACTTTTGAATTATAAGACTGGCTGCTGTGCTTTTTTCCTATCATTAGCCTATACCCAAAACATAAAACCTTTAAATGATAATCTATCTATCATTAGACTTTTTTATATTATTAAATGATAGTAATATCTTGTTATTATCAATGAGCACTAATTATTAAGTCTAAATAATAGAGGTGGGTTATGACTGTTCGTATTTATGTGAGAGCCAGCACTAAGGATCAAGACGCTACCAGAGCATTGGCTGATTTGGTGGCTTTCAGTACAAGTTATGATGATAACCATGTTGAGTACGTCGAGCATTTCAGTGGTACAAAGCTCGATAGACCATTATTAGCCAAGCTGCTAAAGGACGCTGAGCAAGGCGATATTCTACTGGTTGAAAGCGTGGATAGATTAAGCCGATTATCTCAAGATGATTTTGCAATTCTAAAGCAGCGTATCAAAGACAAAGGCTTGCGATTGGTGGTGGCTGATCTACCAACGACGCATACAGTTAATAATGGCATGACAGGTGAGATCCTAACAGTGATTAACCATATGCTGATCGACTTATTAGCAACGATGGCAAAGCTTGATAACGACAAGCGTAGAGAGCGTATCAAGCAGGGATTGGCTAACAGTGGCTATAAGCCCTCCGGTAAGAAGCCTAATACAACGAAACACAATCGTATTAGAGAATTAGACAGTCAAGGCAATATGACAAAAGAGGAAATCGCTAAGGCAGTTGGTGTTGGCGTAGCTACTGTTTACCGGGTGTTAAAGCCAGGCTCATAGCTGAGGTATTTTATTTTATTTTTGTTCATAAACAGCTGATATATAAGGCTTTACACGCGAGGCAAGAAGGCTTTATTTGCAGAAATAGGTACTCTATTACTACGTAGCTGTGTTAAGAACGGTGTATTTTCATCATTCAATTTCGTTCAATTATGCCCACTTAAAACGCCCTTCGATCTTTATCTAAAGACATCACAGCGTCATATAAAAATCGATTTAATGCAATGAGGCTTCATTATAATCATTATATTGCATTCATAATCGCTTTTCTGCAAAATGGCTTATCTAGAATCGCTTGAGCCCCTCATGATGAATACCCCTACTTCAGACCCTATTGGCGCAGCATGGCTTATCCGTTATGCCAGCATCGAGCTGGTTTCGCCTTTATATGTCAGCAGTAGTATCGGTGGGCGCAGGCAAACCTATAAAGACGGTGATGTCATCCATAATGCTTATCAGGAAACCGCGCGTCCACTGGACACGATCATTGCGCACTTACAGTTTCACATGCGTCATGAAGTACTGAATTTGGAGTTACTGGCTCGTCTGTTTGAGCAGATAGGGGCTAATGACGTACAAGCATGGGTAAACGCTGAGCCCACAGGCAGCTATGCCCGTAGAATGGCTTTCTTGTATGAATGGCTCATGGGTCAGCAGTTAGCAGTACCGAGTAATTTAGGCGGTAACTATGTGGACGCTTTAGATGCTAAGAAGCAGGTTACTTCAAGCCCTGCGCATGTCATAAAGAATGCTCGTTGGCGTATCAATGACAATCTTGCAGGAACCCGTCATTTCTGTCCTCAACTGGTGAAAACAGAGGCATTTACGAAAGCCGCTGCACTCGATATTGCCACAATGGTTGACAAGCTGAACGATGAATTTGGGCAAGACTTACTGATGCGTGCCTCCGTATGGATGACATTACGAGAGAGTAAAGCCAGTTTTACTATAGAAGGTGAAGGGAAAGAGTTAAAACGTATTGAACGTTTCGCCGATGTAATGGCAAGGCGTACCGGCAAGGGCGATATCCCGCTTGATCCTGAGTCGCTAGCAGAGTTGCAACAAGAGATACTTGGTAGCAAAACGGTCATCCAGCAGTATGGCGTCCGTCAATCTCCAGTTTTTGTGTCGCATACCCAGGTGAATGGCTTTAAAGAAATTGTGCATTATATCGCGCCACCTGCTGATGACATTGCTAATAAGCTAGCAGGATTACAGGTATTTATGGAGAAGACTGAGGGACAATCAGCACTGATGCGTAGTGCTGTTGTCTCCTTTGCCTTTGTGTATATTCATCCATTAGCGGATGGCAATGGCCGCGTACATCGCTTTTTAATTAATGATGTCCTTAGACGAGACCAAGTCATTCATGAGCCGATTATCCTACCTATATCACAAGCCATTGCTGAGCATCCCTCAGACCGTCATGCCTATGATAAAATCTTAGACCGTGTCTCTGTGCCCCTTATGAAGCAAATCCGTGATCATTACAGCTTTGATAAACAAGCGATTACTTACCCTGATGGTATTCGCTCAAACTTAAATTTTGAAGACAGTCACCTTATTCAACCGGCATGGCGCTTTATGGACCTGACGCCTCATGTTCAGTACTTATCAGGACTGATTGCGCATGTTATTGAAAAAGAGATGCATAACGAGTCACAGTACCTAAGACAACATGACCATGCACGACTGGCGATAAAAGAGATTATTGAGATGCCCAACAGCTATGCCGATAGAATCATTCGCAGCATGCTACAAAATAAAGGTGCTAAAAGTAATAAGCTACTTAAGGATTATCCGTTTTTGGCAAATGAGGCAGTTTGGGATGACATTTTTGCTGTCGTTGTAGAAACCTTTAAAGATGAGACAGATGATTTGAATAGGTAGGGGAAACCCTGCTATACGCAGGGAAGCCTACTTTGATAATCAATCTGGTATAAATATCATCGTTGCGATGATGATTCGGCTATAAGAGATTCGGCTGAAATACCATAGCCTAAAACGTAATCAATATTTTTCTTGACCCTATTTACGCTAATAAACTACTTAAAACAGACTGTATAAAAGGAACTGCTGATAACAGACCATTGTAATTTGACAAGCCTTGATACAGATAGTCAAAATGATTTTGAGTATTTGAGTATTTGAGTATTTGAGTATTTGAGTATTTGAGTATTTGAGTATTTGAGTATTTGAGTATTACTTCGCTTCTTTAGTTATGATAACCCCAGTTCGGGATAAGCGCTCAAAAAAAAGATAAAAAAAGAAGTCCAAAGTTGCTAAAGTAAGTTTACCAAGACAAACTTCACAACAAGGACTTCTTACATGGACAACCTAACCGAACTATACTGCCATATTGACGACTTTTATTAGCAATTCAAACCTGAGTTTGACGCTCACTTAATCGCAACGGGACACCAAAGGTTAAGAGCATGCCAGATAAGTGTAGCAGAGATTATGACCATCTTGGTACTGTTTCATCAACGGCGGTATCGACAGTTTAAGTCTTTTTACTACCACCATATGCATGGCATGATGAAACAGGAGTTTCCAAACCTGCCGAGCTACTCACGATTTATAAAGCTTATGCCGCGCAGTATCATGCCACTGTGTGCCTACTTGCAAAGCATGATGGGCGACTGTACAGGTATCAGCTATATTGATTCAACCAAGATAGCAGTTTGTCATAACAAACGTATCTACCGTCATAAAGTCTTTAAGGGACTTGCAACCCGAGGCAAAAGCAGCATGGGCTGGTTTTACGGCTTTAAGCTGCACGCCATTATCAATCACAAGGGCGAGCTTGTATCTGTTAAAGTCACTGCGGGTAATACGGATGACAGAGTGCCTGTTAAGGATATGGCAACGCCTGTGTTTGGCAAGGTGTTTGGGGATAGAGGCTATATCAGTAAAGCACTGAACGAGTGGCTCACAAAACACAGTGATACTAGGCTGATAACGAAACTTCGGCGTAATATGAAACCGCAAGTACTCAAGCCGATAGATGAGGCGCTACTCAATCATCGCTCTTTGGTTGAGACGGTGTTTGGGGAGCTGAAAAACTTGTGTCAGATTGAGCATTCACGCCATCGTAGTGTCACGGGTTTTATTACAAACTTGCTGTCAGGTTTGATTGCTTATCGCTGGTTTCCCTATAAACCCACCATCAAAAACATGCCTCAGCAAGGGCAGGTGGCTACATTGTAAATAGTATCAATGAGTTACAATGTGGCTTATCCCGAACTGGGGTTAGGTAAGAAGAATATTGAATTAGTTAACCGGACTTATAACAGCCTAATGCCATCTAAATAAGACCTAGACGATCACACCTGAAAGACAGGCGCGAATCCACCGCCTGGCGTACGGAAGTTAGTCACCTGACCTTGATACACACGCGCAGCAGGTAGTAACAGTTTTCCGCCATACGTATAAAGACGTATATCTACCTTTCTTGTTGTTACGATGTCATCAATTTTGAGTGATCTCTCTCCTGCAGGGACAAAGGTCTGTGCGATATAATCTTCATCCAGAATGTTTTCGAAGACGCGTCGAGTCAGTTTGCTACCGCGATAAACGCCTTTGCTTCCATGACCAGCAACTGGCTTAAAAAACAGTTGCCGCCGAGTAAGCCACAACTCTGCTGCATCGTCTCTTGATACAATCTTAGTCCTCGGTACAGACCTTTCGAGGCACTCCACTGCAGCCTCATCCAGACCCCAAGAGCGCAATATTTGGGAGTCTGATAGCAATGTCAGGTTTTGCTTATTGGCCAACATAGCATGTACGCGGGGATTGGGTGTCACTACCACAGCACCCTCTAAATAAGCCTGCTTAAGCAATACATGGTCAGGGTCCTCAAATGCAAAGTCGACAAGCCGATTGTAAATCATATCGATTTTCTGGCCATGGGCTGTTAACGTACCGTCGATATACTCGAGTTCAGAGGGATCAAGTATCACAGTATCAATACCTCTAGCTTGGAGCAGTTGACAGGCTAACTCAAACTCTAAGAACATGAACTGACTCTCGGGGTCATTGTCCACAATGGCTATCCGATTGGGCATAGCAACAGCGGACTGTCGCTGCCATTCCTGTTTGAACATGTCAAACACTGCTTCCTCGAACCTATCTAGCATTTGATTGGTTGCAGCGCTTTGCTCTGAGGGGTTGCAACAGCGTTTTTGTGCGCGAGCGAGCAACACATTCAGAAATGCGCCACCGGCATTAGTATTGACCTCGATGAGCTGAGGTCCATCGCTACCCAAGTGAAAGTCATAACCCATGAGGGCCCCTATTGGGCCTGGGTCGAAAGCAGCTATTTCTGGTGCCCACGACAGCACTTGCTCTTGATACAATGGCAGTTCGGCAGCTGACTCGATAGCCCTGACGATTCGCTCCATCGCCTCTATCTCTGTTTTGGGAACGAACACGGGTGTTGCTGAAAAAAGCTTATTAAGCTCGTTCGCTCCTATTGGATTGTTTCTAGTTTCTACCAATTGATCTTGAAGGCTTGTATTAAGCGCTTTACGATCAAGGGTAATGCAGTAGCACTCTTGGTTAAGTCGATTTGCAAGACCGTCATTTTTTTCGTTGTTATTAGTTGGGTGTTCCATTTAGAGTCCGTCGCTAAGTAGAGTACTCACGCTGACATACTCTAGTAAAAAGTAAAAAGTAAAAAGTAAAAAAGGTTCTTGGCGTATTTAAGTAGTGCTAGCTACTTTCTAATGTTTCATTCCCTGAGACTAAATCATTATTTCGTTCATTTTTAATTAATATCTTTGCTAAGAGTAAACCCAGCTCAAATAATAGCCACATAGGAATCGCCAACAACAGCATTGATACACCATCAGGCGGTGTCACTACCGCGGCGATCCCAAAACAGCCGACTATGATATAACGACGCTTATCTTCTAAAATTTGAGTAGAAACGATTCCGGCCATTATCAGCAATAAGGTAACCACTGGAATCTCAAAAGTCAGTCCAAACACCATAAATAGCTTGAGGGCAAAGCTCAGATAACTGTCAATATCGGTCATTGGTATAACGTTCTGCGGAGCGAACATAATAAAAAATTTCAATACCCCTTTGAGTACGACAAAGTAGGAAAAAGCAACACCAGCATAAAATAGAAATATCGAAGATAGCAGTACAGGAATGGCAATTTTCTTCTCTTTTTTATATAAGCCGGAAGCTACAAATGACCAAATTTGATACAGGATATAAGGCATTGCTAAAAATGCGGCGACGAATATCGTTAAGCGAATGGGTGCCATAAAGTTTGACGTTATATCAGTGGCAATCATGGTCGAATTGATGGGTAACTGCGCCACTAATGGGTCTGATAAAAGATTATAAAGCTCGCGTGAAAATCCCACCAATACTAAGAATATAATTAAGACGACCACGCATATTCTTATTAAGTGCGTACGCAGCTCGATTAAATGTCCGGTAATAGGCATATCGCCAAGCGTACCTAACGTATCTCCAGACTCACTATTCTGTGTTGTATCTGTTGGCGCCTCAAACTCTATATCTGTTATTTTTTCTTGTCGACTTTTTTGCCGTTTAAATAGGCTCACTGATCCGCCTCCTGTTTAATGAACGAGGAGGTAGTATTCTGTTGATGGTCTTTATCATAAGGGGTGATTGACTGATGTGAAGCGTCTAGGCTTTGGTTCTGTGACTGCTCAAACTTTTGCATACTGCCACGCATTTCTGCTAATTCGCGCTTCATATCCGACTCGGTCTGACGGATTTTCGCAAGTTCATTTTGCATTTGTTGACGTGTTTCAGCTAGATCAAGCTCAGCTTCTATTTCAGATTGTAGAGTGGATACTGTACGGCGCAGTTTGGCATACCATTGCCCAGCGGTACGTGCGGCTTGCGGCAGTTTTTCTGGGCCCAATACGATTAAAGCAATGACGCCAAACAAGAGTAATTCGGAAAACCCAATATCAAACATAACAGTCACATATATTAATAGACTACTTAGTGCCGCTATTTATAAGCGGCGCGCTTCATACTTTAGGCTGGTCATCAGTGGAAATAGGGCTGATTTCCATATCATCAGCCTGATTACCTACACGCGTATTTAAATCATTACTTGCAGCTGGCGTACTATTTTCATGGCTAAGCACATGATTTTTGCGAGCATTCTCGGGTTCTTCATCTTTGACCGCTTCTTTAAAACCCTTCACCGCACCGCCTAAATCTTTACCTGCATTTTTAAGCTTGGCAGTACCAAATACGACCACCACTACGACCAATAAAATCAGCCAATGTGTAATAGAAAAGCTGCCCATAACGGTATCCTTATATTTTGTGATCTTGTTTAGACCAGTATGTGTCAGTGTGCTTTAGAACACTTTTTACCGTACCAGAATTATAGTTTCAAACGGCGCAATCGCAGCGCGTTAGCAATCACCGAGAATGACGACAAGCTCATCGCTGCCGCTGCTATCATCGGACTGAGCAGAAGCCCAAATGTGGGATAGAGCACACCTGCGGCAATAGGAACACCAAGTGCATTGTAGATAAAGGCAAAAAACAGATTCTGTCTGATATTGCGCATGGTGGCGTGGCTAAGCTTATAAGCTTTGGCAATGCCCATTAAATCACCTTTTAGCAGGGTAATGCCCGCACTCTCCATCGCCACATCGGTACCGGTTCCCATAGCGATACCAACATTAGCTTGCGCTAGCGCTGGTGCGTCGTTGATACCATCACCCGCCATAGCGACCAATTTACCGCTGTCTTGCATTTCTTTGACGATACGGTTTTTATCCTCTGGTGAGACATCCGCATGAACTTCATCAATACCTAGTTTATTGGCGACTGCCTGCGCGGTTTTTTCGTTGTCACCGGTTAGCATCACAACTTTTAAACCTGCGTCATGAAGCAGTGAAATAGCCTCTTTAGTGCTTGGTTTAATAGGGTCAGCAACTGAAATAATACCAGCAGCTTTACCGTCTATAGCCACAAACATTACCGTTTCACCGTCTTTTCTACGGACATCAGCTTTAGTGGACAGCTCATTATCAAAACTATTTAGGCTTTCCATAAGCTTAGAGTTACCAATAGCGACTTTCTTACCATCGACCACGGCTTGTACGCCTTCGCCAGTAGTCGAATTAAAGTCAGTAGCTTTAGGAATAATGAGTGATCTTTCTTGAGCTGCTCTAACGATAGCTTCTGCTAAAGGATGCTCGCTAGCGCTTTCTACTGAGGCTACCAATGCGAGGAACTCGTCTTCATCTTGACCTACCTGCGCATCAATTGCGGTAAGCTCGGGCTTACCAGCGGTCAGTGTTCCGGTCTTGTCGACGACAATGGTATCGACTTTTTCCATACTCTCTAACGCTTCAGCATTTTTGATGAGGACGCCGTTTTGCGCGCCTTTGCCGGTACCAACCATAATGGACATCGGCGTCGCTAGACCAAGGGCACAAGGACAAGCAATAATCAGTACCGCAATCGCGTTAACCAAGGCATAGGCCATAGCGGGCTCAGGGCCGAATATCGCCCAGACAATAAAGGTAATGACGGAGCAAATAAGCACGATCGGTACGAACCACCCAGCTACCTTATCTACCAATTTCTGTATAGGTGCGCGGCTACGCTGGGCTTCAGCAACCATTTGTACAATTTTAGATAATACTGAATCTGCTCCAACATTGACCGCTTCGACTAATAGCGTTCCGGTGCCATTTACCGTACCACCAGTCACTGTATCTCCTGCTACTTTTGATACAGGGATTGGCTCACCCGTCACCATTGATTCATCAACATTACTATTACCATCGATCACTGTACCATCTACGGGTAGTTTCTCACCTGGTTTAACCCGTAGCTTATCGCCAGTGACGACCTCATCAAGCGAGACTTCGACTTCTTCACCGTTTTCATCGACACGTCTTGCGGTTGGTGGTGCGAGCTCAAGCAAAGCTCTAATCGCACCTGAAGTTTGACTTCTAGCTTTGAGCTCTAATACTTGACCCAGTAGCACCAAGGTCACAATGACCGCTGCCGCTTCATAGTAGACTCCGACTTGACCAGAGGCATCTCTGAAACTGTCTGGGAAAATATCGGGAAAAAAGGTCGCGACAATACTAAAAATATAAGCAGCGCCTACGCCTATCGCAATCAAGGTAAACATATTTAGATTGCGGCTTTTTATAGACTGCCAGCCACGGACGAAAAACGGGGCGGCGCCCCAAAGCACTACAGGGGTCGCGAGCACTAACTCAGCCCATTGTAAGATCTTTGAGGAGATACCATACTGACTAAAATTAACTACGTTTAAGTCAAACATACCGCTCATCACATATATTAATAGCGGTACAGTCAACACGGTACATATCCAAAAACGACGAGTCATGTCGTCAAGCTCTGAGGTGTCCTCTTCACCGATAGTAAGCGTTTCGGGCTCAAGCGCCATACCACATATCGGACAACCGCTATTTCTAACGTCTCTCACTTCAGGATGCATAGGACAGGTATATACCGTGCCATCGTAATCAGCAGGTACTTTATCGTATTTACCGCCTTTAACAGATTTTACTCCGCTACTATCAGTATCCTTTCCATGACAGCTAGCGTGACTATCATCTTTAGCAACTTCGTCTTCAGGTTTAAGAAACATGCCACATATTGGGCAGTCACTTTTTTCAACATCTCTTACTTCTGGATGCATAGGACAAATATAGACCGTACCGCTATAATTTTCCGGTATCTTGTCGTACTTATCGTCTTCGACAGAATTTACCTCATTACTATTATTAGCATCCGCTCCATGACAATGCGCATGACTATCTTCATGGTTGTTGGATTCAGCAACCTCGTCTTCAGGTTTAAGAAACATGCCGCATATCGGACAATCGCTCTTTTCAGTATCTCTAACCTCAGGATGCATCGGGCAGATATAAACCGTACCACTATAATTTTCTGGTACTTTATCGTACTGACCACCTTTGATAGATTTTTCATCGGCAATATGTTTCATAAAACCACTCCTTGAAGACAATAAATATTTATAATAAGTACAACTCTTAAAGCACTATCATCAATCCTCGATTGCTATTCATCTAATCATTAATCTAAAAACCTCTAAAAAATAATTTCTATACTTTTCAATTGGAATTTAGTTTTTATCACGCAAATACTTGAGCAGTGCCATGATTGTTAGTACTAGTACTGCGAAAAATAGTAGCGCAAACAACAAGCAGAGAGCCATCCAACCCCAACCCATGCCTTCCATCATAGTATTTCTCCAAGACTCATAGCACTCATATTGACAGTGGTGGGCGAGCGTATACTTTTAGATGCTTACTATCACTCAAGAATAGCAATCGACAGATATTGAACATTTCGATATAGGAATAAGAGGTTTTGAAATAAGAACAGTAAAACAAAGAGCAGTTACTGCAGTTGAAGGGGTAGGTAAAAAATCACATTAATTATCTGTGCAATCTGTCCTTTTAAGGTAAAGGTACCAGCGAAGACTATAGCGCTGATACCAGGTATCACCATTTTTTCATAATCAATTTCTTAGCTTGCCATACCTCTATATATAGCCGTCTATTCGAGCTCTTCAATAAGCGCTTGCATCTCAGCGATTTCACGCTTTTGCGCTTTAATAATATCGTCAGCGAGCTGTTGTACTCTAGGGTCTTCAATATCTGCTCTTGAGCTCGTCAAAATGGCAATCGAGTGATGAGGTATCATGGCTTGCATCCAATCGACTTGATCAACCGTTGCTTGGGAACGCACACCCCAAATACCTACAGCAAACATTACTACACTTATTCCATAAACCAGTAGATTTACCTTGGTCTTCTTATACATATTACCCATAAAGGCCAGCATAATGACGGCCATACCGGCACCCATGTAGAGCGCCATATAAGCTCGGGTCTCACTAAAATAAACATGATCCAATTGATAGGTATTAAAATACATCATGATAAACATTACAATCGTAGACGTCAGAATCATCAAAGTGAACTTCACATAAGGATTCATGCCCTGTTGATGGCTTTGATGATTCATGCTGTTTTGATCAGAAGTATTCATAATATATCTCCTATAATTTTGACAATGTTAGAACCAGAATTTAACACCGGCAGTCAAACTACTGCTATCAACCGATTCATTTTCTTGACGCCGCTGGTCACGCGCACTGCCAAGAGCCGTCTCATAGCTCACACCGACGTAAGGTGCCAGTTGACGACCTAAGGTTTCATAAGTCAGTCTAACTTCAGTCTCTAATTCATTGAATCCCTTGGTGATATGATTGTCAATATCGTCTTTACTAAAAGCTGACAGACCAACTTCCGGTATCACAACCCAGTGCTGACTCAAACGCCATTCATATTCTGCACCAAGATCAAGCCTAACTTGACCATCGGTGTAGAGATATGCTCTAGCATCTGTTTCAATAAAGTAAGGCATTGTGCCGACAATACCGGCCATAATGGCAGGCTTATCATTCTTGGTATCATAGGCGACCCCTGCTTCGCCATTCCAAAAAATACTTAGCGGCTTCCAGTAAGACAATGAGGTCAGACTATCAATGTCTTTCTCATCTTTGGTCTGAACACTACCTTCACTACGTAAAGATAGACGGCGCTCATCTAGGCCATACCAAGCACTAACCTCATAATTAATCTGATCGTCATCAAACTGATAGCCTAAATCGTCTACAGAAACGCCCCATAATGGCATATCACCCATCATCATAGGCTGACCATAGCGTCCATAGGGAACACCGTTTGAATAGTCAGGACTGCGAGCATCAGCTGGAGCTTTACCACCTTGCATACCTGACATATCCATACTGCCATGGTCCATGCCTGACATATCCATGCCACTGTGATCCATATCCGACATGCCCATACCAGACATATCCATTTTGCTATGATCCATATCCGACATGCCCATACCAGACATATCCATTTTGCTGTGATCCATATCCGACATGTCCATACCAGACATATCCATTTTGCTGTGATCCATATCCGACATGTCCATACTACTATGGTCCATATCTGACATAGTCATGTCTTTTTTAGCAGTGGCAGGGTCAGCAGCATTAGCAAATGATGATGCTAGTAATACCAATGATGATACCCCAGCGAACCGTAAACCCACTTTATGTATTTTCATCTCATCTCTCACCTATCAACCAAAGATTTGCTTAAACGACCGCCACTTCTCTGAACATACCGGCTTCCATATGATAGAGCAGATGACAATGCCATGCCCATCGACCAGCTTCTCCTGTGACATCAAAGCTAATTTTTTGAGCTGGTTGCACCATCATAGTATGCTTGCGCACCTGAAACTCACCGTTAGGCATGCGCAAATCGCTCCACATCCCATGTAAATGCATCGGATGATTCATCATCGTGTCATTGACTAAGGTAATACGCACGCGCTCACCCGGCTTGATATTGACCGGCGTGGCCTCACTGAACTTAACCCCATCAAACGCCCAAATATAGCGCTCCATGTTACCGGTTAAATGTAGCTCGATCTCTCGGGTAGGCTTGCGCTGCTCCGCAAATATTGCCTCATCGACAGAGCGTAGCTGACTATAATTCAATACCTCTCTATTAATATTGCGCAGGTTGATACCTGGATCGTCAAGGTTCATACGTGGACTGTCCACACGCATATCAGACTTAAAGTCATATTCTGTTTTAGCGTGCTTAGCTTTATAACCATTAGCACCCATAGCACCCATCATATCTGCCATGGTGAGCCATTCAATTTTGTCCATAGCAGGCGTTGCCGCACGAGCACCTTCTTTGGTGGCAAGCGTTGCTGCGACATAGCCCGAACGGTCTATGTTTTGGGCAAATATGGTATGCGCATCTTTGGTCGGGGTGACAATGACATCATAGGTCTCAGCCACGCCAATACGAAAATCATCAATAGCGACTGGTGCGACATCATTACCATCCGTTGAGACGACTGTCATTTTAAGACCGGGTATGCGTACATCAAAGATGGTTTGCGCTGAGGCATTGATAAAGCGTAATTTAACGCGCTGTCCTGCTTTGACGATTTGCGCCCAATTAGCTGCGGTCGTTTTGCCATTGATAAGGTAGGTAAATGTGTTTTCACCCGACAAGTCCGTAAAATCAGTGGGCATCATGCGCATCTGATTCCACATTTTGCGCTTATCAAACGCGGTTTTCATATCCGTTTCGGCAATATCAGCAAGCAGTTTTTTGAAGTCTGGTAGATGGTAGTTGTCAAAGTCGGCGCGCTGTTTGAGCAGCTTCAAGAGATTATGCGGGTTGCGGCTGGTCCAATCACTAAGCACGATCACATGGTCTTCGTCGATAGGATGACGCTCACGCCCTTTAGGTTCAATCACAATGGCACCCAGCATACCGGTTTGTTCTTGGAACCCACTGTGTGAGTGATACCAATAAGTGCCTGATTGTTTTAATTTGAATTTATAAGTAAAGGTGCTGTTCGCAGGAATGCCATCAAAGCTAATGCCCGGCACCCCATCCATCTCAAACGGTACTAGTAGTCCATGCCAATGGATAGAGGTTGATTCATCCATCTGATTATGAACACGTATCACCACCGTATCGCCTTCACGCATTTTTAGCGTCGGTGCTGGTAGTGAATCATTGATGAGCGTCGCCATGCTCTTTTTGCCGTTCACAATAGCGGACTGTTTACTGACGTATAAATCAAACTCTTTCCCTGTCAATACAGGTACTTTATGAACGTTTTGATCACTATTAATAGTAGCGCCCTGACTGCCTGAGCGACTCGATTGTCCCAATGCGCTACTAGCAATAGTCGGCATCAAGGAGGCACCAAGGACAGCAGAGGATCCGGTTAAAAAACGTCGGCGGTTCAGTATGTTCTTTTTATTCATAATGATAACCTGATTTAATTTGAGAGATGGTGGTTAAGCTTATAGTTATAATATTTTCGATATTTAACAGAATCTATTCACATCTAAGCCAACACTACAGCTGCTGCTGAGGAGACTCAATAGCAGCATAGACTTCTGTGGTGCCGTCTTTATTAAGCTGCATTACCTTATAAGGCATGAATTTACCTTCATACTCCATACCGGGGCTACCAACCGGCATACTCGGTACGGCAAGTCCAATAGCTTGTGCAGGAGGATTTGCTAAGAATTCAGCCATGTGTTTAGCAGGGACATGCCCTTCAAAGACAAAACCGTCGGTGGTAACGGTGGTATGACAAGAGCGCATTTGCTGTGGTACGCCATAACGCTCCTTAAATAAGGATAGATCTTCCACATCGTGCGTGGTTGCACTTAATCCATTGTTTTTTGCATAGCCTACCCATTCTTTACAGCAGCCGCAGTTGGCATCTTTATAAACCGTGGCTGAGACGTTTTTGAGTAATGATGACGAGCTGTTAACGGGAGCATTTGTAGGAGCAGAACTTTCATTTTGTACTTGTGCATTCTGGGTAGCAGACTGTTCAACCTTTACTGGTTGAGAATCAGAGCCACTGGTATTAGATTGGCTGCAAGCGGCTAGCGTTAACGAGAGTGACGATGTCACCACCAATAAAAGGACACGACCGGATAACCAGCTATGTCCATTAGAAAGCACATGTGTGTAATGTCTCATTAAATTACTCCTAAACGTCTATTGTTATGCTCGATATTCTAAAAACTTACACCCTATATTTGAATTCTTATGTACTTAACTAAAAACATTAAATGCAGCACTGTTCAGTACTGCATTATTAATAGCGACAACCGTGAGTTAGGAGGCTTTCATATCTAGAAAGTATTAATGCTGCATTCCAGATCCATCATCCGACATATTCATACCCATATCACCACCATCTGACATATTCATATCACCGTCAAATGACATGTCCATCATATCGCCATCTATCCTAGTGGTTAGCATCGTGTATTGGCTTTCATCTAATTCAGGTAACGATCTAATGAAGGCTACCATTGCCCACATTCTACCGTCATCATGGGACGCGCCCCACGCAGGCATTCCAGATGCCATAATACCGTGCTTGATTGCCCAAAAGCTTTGCTTTGCACCGTCTTCTGTTTGATAACGTTTGACAATATCAGCCTTGGTAAAGTTGGGCGGCTTTGGATATAAGCTCTCACTAAAGTCAGTTTGTGCCACTCCCGGAGACAAGTGACAGCCTGCACACATATCCTTATAGTCCGCGCCACCAGAACTGATTAGCTCAACCTTCTCTAAATCTGGTACCACAATATCTTTACTGGCATTTTCTATGGAACGATTGCGAGCAGTTTCTAAAAAGCTAAACATCATTGGGCTATGCTCTTGGTCAGCTCCCACATTGACAACGCCACTAGTAACAACCGCAAACACGCTAACGATTGCCACAAATACGGTAAAGAGCGCACCCAATAAAAATTTCATATGTTTTCCTAAAAATTTATTTCCGTTAAGTGTTGACTGCTATTTAACAGAGCTAAAATTTTTAAGATTTACTGTCGTTAGTAACGCAGTGTTTTTGGTACATTTGCTTCATTTTACCCATGTTAGCCATCATCGCTTTCATGGCAGGATCGCTCATGTCCATCTTGCTATGATCCATTTTTCCCATCATATCCATATGCTTTTGCATTTTTTCACAGTTCATTTGATCTTTTTCAGCATGCATTTTAGGGTCATGCGCCATAGCTGAGGTCGATACGACAAGAGCGATGGCCGTCATTGCGATTGATTTAGACAGTAATTTAAATTGTGACATGATTAATTCCTATTGTTTGGATTAAAGGCTATTGAGTTCAATAGCTGTTAAACCAGCCTAAATGATACATTAATCATTCTGACTGGTAGATGACGTTAAGATTACAATGCTGTCATTCTCACCGCTTTAGATTTTAATGCGCGATATATTCATTTAATATGGCTTCAGCATTTCTATCACGATCGCTACCATATTTTTTCACAAAATACTTTTCAGACTGCAAGTGTTGATCTTGATGCTGTACCTGACACGCGACTCTCGCATCAACATAGCCTTTCATTTGCGCGCTAGAAATCTGTGCATCGTTATGATCTGCGTTCTTTGCAAAACTAGTGAGCGCATCACAATTACCGAGAACAGAAGCATCTAAGTTTGTGGTATGCGCATTGGCCGCTGACATGCCCACTAACATCGATACTGAAAGCAAAGCTGCTTTTTTTAATGAACTATAATTTTTCATATAAGACCCTTTAAAGATAAATAACAAACTGTTTAAGTAGGATAATTGCTTTACTCGTAGAGGCAGTCTGTATCAGAGACAAGCCAATATGCGGCGTTGATTTAGAATACTAAATGGTGGCTGACAGCTAGATGACACGGATATTACATGTTCGTTAGGAACAGCATAATATTGTCATCTTCTTGTCATTAAAACCAAATACCAGCATCTGTCTCTATCCAAAGAACACTGTTATAACAAGGGTTCCTGATAAATATATGGCTGATAAGCTAACAATGTTAGTGATACGCTGTTGACAACTATAATGATATAAAGGTAAGCAACGATGAAAGTACTGTTAGTAGAAGATGAGAAAAACCTTGGAGAATATATTAAGAAAGGCTTAACTGAGGCCGGTTTCATCGTGGATCATCACATGACAGGTTTAGATGGCTATCATGCGTTAATGACTGAAGATTTTAGTGTGGTTTTGATGGATGTCATGCTACCTGACGTCAGTGGCTTTGAGTTGGTACAGCGCTACCGAGCTGCTGGAAAGCATACGCCAGTTTTATTTTTAACGGCTAAAGATGATTTAAGCGATCGGATCAAAGGTATTGAAATTGGTGGCGATGATTATCTGACCAAGCCTTTTGCTTTTGCTGAACTGATTGTTAGAATAAAAAGCCTATTGCGCCGTGCCAATCAATCTGATTATAAAAGCTCGGTCATACACATAGCTGATCTGAAAATGGATATTGCCAAACGCACCGTTCATAGAGGCAACACTAATATAAAATTGACTGCTAAAGAGTTTGCTTTATTACAACTTTTCTTAGAACGTCAAGGTGAGGTACTGCCGCGCACTGTGATCGCCTCGCAAGTATGGGATATAAACTTTGAGAGTGATACGAATGTCATTGACGTGGCTATAAGGCGCTTGCGGATAAAAATTGATGATGGATTTGATATAAAGCTGATTCATACGGTACGCGGAATGGGCTACAAGTTAGAGCCACTGGCTGTCGACGTGGATAGTGGCATGGGCGACGATAGTATTAATAAAGACAGTCTGACATCAAATGAGACATAAATCTAAGAATCGGCGTTGGTCACTGTTATGGCGAACTATTTTTTTACTGACATTGTTCGTTATTATCTCTCAGGTTATTATCTACGCATGGGTTCAGCGCTCTGTGAGTGGACACTTTGAGCAAATGGACTCAGAAATCCTTACTCATGCAGCTTTTAACCTGCGCAAACGTATGGTTAGTTTGGAAGATCACATAGAACCATTCACAGTATCAAAGTCGCAAGCGCTAATTGATGCCAATCATCTACATTCTTCTTGGCTGGATTATGATTTAAAAACCTTAGTATCAGATAAAAATGGCAAATTATTATCCAGCGATCCCAGTAATTTCATCAATGATCTACCGGCAGATTTTAGCTTGTTACAACTATTGCAGGACTATCGCGATCAGCAGTTTATGATCAAGATAAATAATAGGCATTACCGAGCCATTATCATTACACATCAAGAGGTTTTGGCATTTATTGCTCTACCTATCGATGTGCATAATCAATATCTTATCCAGTTTAATCGCCAGCTGAGCTTGATACTTATCGCCATTACCTTATTATTGGTTTCAGTAGCAGCACTAAGTGTACACTGGGGTTTTGCTCCCCTAGCTACTATCGTACAAAAGATGAAAGGCATTAATCTTCAAAGGTTAGATGAAAGAATTGTGGTTGGCGATATGCCGTTAGAATTACGTCCACTAACGGAGTCTTATAATTCTATGATGGTCAAGCTTGAAAGTAACTTTGAATCATTATCACGGTTTTCAGACAATATCGCCCATGAGCTACGTACGCCAATAGCGACGCTGAGTACGCAAACGCAAGTCATGTTAACTAAGCCAAGAGAAAGCGACGAATACATTGAGCAATTGCATCATCAGCATGATACGTTAAAGCAGTTATCCGCCATGATTAACGATATGTTATTACTGGCAAAAACTCAAAAAGAGCTGAGTGATTCGCAAATCAGTCATGTCGATATAGAGAGCTTGATCACAAAGCTTATAGATTATTATGAGATGATTGCTGAGGATCGTGAGATAATCTTTGAAAAATCGGGTGATTTTAAAACAGTACTAGGTGATAAAGGCTTATTGCAACGGCTGTTTGCCAACCTGATGTCAAATGCGATTTATTATGCGGCTAGTAATAGCACTATTATGATATCCGCTACTGTCCTCACTTCAAGCACCTCGCTTAATGCGCCAAAAGACGATATTCAATCCCCAGAGCAGCTCTGGTTAAGAATAACTATGACCAACCGTCTAGACAAACCATTAAATCAGATTGAAGCCGATAAACTGTTTGAGCGATTCTATCGTCATGATAAAACGAATACGATGCATTCAGGAACAGGCTTAGGCTTATCTATTGTGCAAGCTATCGCCAATGCTCATAATGGCAAAGTTAGTATTACTATCAAAGATGAGTGTCTTTTTGAGGTTGCTGTAAAGTTGTTGATTGCCAGGTAGTAAATACCTTCATACTGTCTATGAACCGCTCAGATTAGATCGAAGGCGAGTTTACTTGGAAGGTCTCTCTATCCATAAGATGAGATTCTGACTTGCGATAGTTGTACTTTTCAATTGTTGGACAAAAAATTTCTTATATAAGCCTATTTCATACATTCTATTACCAATAATTATGATGCCTTTATGATGATTCATCCTCAGTATGATCCCGTAGCGCTTTCCTTGGGTCCATTGGAAGTGCACTGGTATGGGCTAATGTATTTGCTAGCCTTTGCTGCCGCTTACGGTTTGGCTTGGTATCGCAGTACCAAACGCGACAATTGGACCACCGACATGGTCTCTGACTTAGTCTTTTATGGCGCGCTTGGTGTCATCTTAGGCGGTCGTATTGGCTATGTGCTGTTTTATCAGTTCGGTGAATTACTCCAAAACCCTGCCTATATATTAAAAGTCTGGGAAGGCGGTATGTCTTTCCACGGCGGCTTTATCGGCGTCATGCTAGGTATGTGGTTCTTTGCCCGTAAATATAAAAAGACTACCTTTCAAGTATTCGATTTTATCGTTCCTTGTGTACCAACCGGCTTACTGTTTGGGCGTATCGGCAACTATATCAATGGCGAATTATGGGGTCGCGTCTCAGACGGTGGCTATAACTGGCTGACCTACTTTCCGCAAGCCGCGGCGTTTGATATGGAGCAATTACAGAGCAATCCACAATTGCAAGAATTGATGATTGAAGTCAATGGTCAATACATATTGCCTCGTCATCCATCACAGCTATATGAAGCCTTTGCCGAAGGTCTGCTGCTATTTATATTCTTATGGTGGTATTCATCAAAACCACGTCCACGTATGGCCGCCTCCGCTGTATTCTTACTAGGCTATGGCATCAGCCGCTTTATCATTGAATTCTTCCGCCAGCCAGATGCTGACCAAGGATTCATATTATTAGGTTGGATGACCAAAGGGCAAATCTTAAGCGCGCCGATGATTATCGCCGGCTTAATCATGCTGATTTATGCTTACAAACGCGGTATTTATGATTGGGGTAAGCAGTCTGCATATTAGAAATAAGTGTCGAGGTGCATGAACAAATAAATATAAATGCAGTTCTAACAAGATACATTCCATTTGCAGAATTAATACCTATGTTAGTACAAGGATTTTTATTCCTAAACCTAATTTTTTCATCAGATAGTGGAACTTCAAAAGCTAAAAACAAATTTGGATATGTAACTTTTTATGTCAATGTAACCTATTTTAGATGTTATCTGTCTTTAAAATAACCAATTTCTTAGAAATTAATACAAGGAACTACATGATGTATCGCAACAATTACGTAAGATTACATAGTTCCTTAGCGAATTAAAATTCATATTGACACTATAAATTAGTATATTATTTTAATAATTGGTTAAACCCTATATAGCATAATTACTTCACCCACTAAAAAAACGTTTGAGGATTAAATCTAAATTAAGGATTTAATCCTCAAACGTTTTTTTCTGCTTATCAAACAGGAGATATTGTTGTCAGGTTGGTCAGCTATATTCTATAAATGTTACACGAAATTACATTATAAAATAGGTATTTTTTATCATTTTATAAGCTTAAAAAGAGCTTTTATCAGATTTTTATTAGTGATGACATGCTTTACAGCCTATGCTAAAGTCCGATTTGTGTTTTGGCTAACAGTTTGACTTCCAATAAATTTATAAGGTTTTAGCGAAATCGTTGATAATGCCGGCCGCCTATGGAATAAGGGTTTGCAGCATAATTATTAGTCACCACAATGTGTATATTCTTGAGTTGTTGAGATTTAATTGACTGCTCTGTTATGGACAACAGACCATTTTGAATTAACCGTAGGTATTAGATTTATGAAACAGGCCTTATTGATTTTGTCAGTACTGGGTATGGGCATAGCACAAACGAGTACTGCTGCTGTAACGACCTTTCAAACAAGTAATAATATAACCAATATTTCTGCGGCATCAAACTACAGTTCGTCAAAAAATATTTATAGCACCAAAAGTGGTGCTTATGTTTCTAGCAATGATGAAATCAGTCAAGCAATTAGCAACTTAAGTGCGCAGGCTCAACAAAAAGAGAAACAGCTTTCGTTATCAAGTAGCCGCTTATATGCTGAAAGACAACAGCAGCAAGTCAATACTATCCCTGATAGCAATTCAGCACCCGCTATCGCTGCTGCTCGCGCTTCACGAGTGGCTCTATCTAGCAGCTCTGGATACTGTGCCCGTTACGTACGTAAAGCACTACAATCAGCTGGTTATGAGTTCACTCCAAATCCTTCAGCCTATCAGTACGCTACTCGTGGCACACTTGATAAAGCAGGTTTCAGCAAAATCAGCAATGATATGCCAACCCAAGTAGGTGATGTTATTGTCTATGATCGCTCATCAAAGCGTCCACATGGCCATATTCAAATTTTCGATGGTACAGATTGGATTTCTGACTTCCGTCAGAACAGTATCAGCCCATACAGTGGTGTCTATGCTTATACGACATGGCGTGATTCAAAATATGTGGATGACGCATCCGCATCAGATCGTAATATCTACCTTGCTATGAATGATAAATAAGACCTGAGAAGTCAGCACAACATATTTATTGCTTTTCTCCAACCCAGTAGTGATCTTACTATCATTGCTGGGTTTTTTTGTGCTTAACATCAGGGTGTATTTAACCTTTCATGATTTGATCAGTCAGAAATAGACACTACTGATATCATTACTCATTACAAGAATTATCGGCAAGCGCGTTTAAGATGCCACATGATACCGCTTGTGCACTACCTGCACATTTCTGGCGCAAAACTGAGAAATTTTTGGATTGCTAGCATTACAAGACAAATTACGAAACGACGCTCATGAAGATGTGGCTTAGCTCAAAGCGTATGGGTAAACCACCCCGAGTTCGTCGTACTCTCTAAGACTGTTTAGTCTCCGAAAACCTGAGGCGGTTCAGATGGTTTTTTGAGAGATTATGACACTCTCAAAGCGATTTGAAGTACTTGAGAAAGTTGATTATGATAGCACCTAAAGATTTACCAGAGTCATATCGAAAGACTAAACAAAAAAATGCCTCTGGGAGTTGACTCCTAGAGGCATTTAGTTTTTAATGTAGCTAACGGTTACAGAGTGCGTCAACACCCTGTAACGAACAAATAAGCATACGCAGTGCGTTATTTGAACAGCATTAAATGCCCGTGTAGGTGCATTTTATCCAAAAACTGCTTTCATATCAACCTTATTCACTATACATTTTAAAAACTGCTTGTTCGCTCGTTACATCCTTGTGCTGCTCTCTTTGTACCCGTTACCCGTCAAATGGGTGGCAGGCCTCGGCGACGACTGCGTTTGACACAGGGGTAAGCTCTCGACAGGGGGTTCTAGACATATTGAGCAACGCAATGAGTGGTTACTCGTGCATATCGTAGCGGTATATTGGGTTTAGGCCCTTGCTAGCGTATGACAGCACAGTAGCGGTTAAGAGCGTGTCTAGGCGGTGCTATCAGCCGTAATCTTAACAACCGTAGCTTGATACAGTGATACGGTCTTGATGACGCGATGGGCGATGAAGTCGGCATGACTAATCACATCAAATCCAAGGAATGCACTAAAGCGTTTGTGAGTGTTTTTATTATACTCATAACTGCTTTAGGGTGAGTGTTCCTTGAAATCTGCTCAAGGCTCCAAAATCAGCATAAATTCACTTAGGCTAATTTAAGTAGTATATAGCCCACTCGGCTATATACTATAAGAGTCCAGAGAAAAATTTAGAATAGTTATTATACAGCAGTCACTTATTCAGTGAGTCGATATTGTCATGGTTGATTCATAAGCTTAGTGTGAATAGAACGAGATCTATGCCTTGGGTAAACTACCTCCCAAACTTATAACTGTTCTTTATCTTGAAATCCTAATTAAACTGAAACCTCGAATACTTTTATTTAGTCAGCATCCAAAGTATTATCTTTGTTTTGAATAAGTATTAGAGCATCTTGTGCTTTCTTAAGTTGATCTTGTAACAGAGTCACTTGTTCCTGCTTTGATAAATGACGGCTTGATAGCTCGCTATATTGTTTATTCAATACGCTATGCTCAGCTTCAAGCTTAGCCTGTGTTTGAGTCAACTGATCGTTGAGTCCTGATAGTTTGTTACGCTCAGCGATTATGGCCTTTAACTCCCCTTTAACCTCTGCTGTGTCAGTCGCTATCTCATTGCGTTCAGTAGTGACTTTCTTTAGCTCATCCTTAGTCGCGGTCAGTTCTATTTGCAGACGTGAAATTTCTGCTTTATCGCTATGAGCAGTGGCTTCAAGCGTGGCCACTTTTGATAAGTTGACGTTAAGCTCTTTTGCTTGCTGGTCAAAGCTGCTGTGTAGCTCTGCAAGTTGCACTTGGGCTGCATCTGTTTTAGCTTGCTCAAGCTCAAGCGCGTGCTGAGTATCACTGAGCGTCTGTAACAGCGTATCACGCTCAGCAGTCATTTGAGCTGTACTGATTGCTGCTGCCTCTGCCGTTGCTGTGACTTCATCGAGCTGTACCAACAAATCGGCTTGTTCACTCTCTAGCGTTTTAACCGCCTCTTGCGCCTCATCTGTTTCAGCTTGTGCCTTGGCCTTAATACTCTCTAGTGCCTCACGCTCTTTCACCAAGCGATCATTAGCGATATCAATGGCCGTCTGCCACATATCCGCACCAAGCGCTTGTAAGCGCTCAGTGATACCACTTGGTAGCTCAACCTGTCTGAGCTGCTCTTCTTCTTGGTTATCCTGACGCCAAGACTTCATCGCCTCACTGATGGTTGTGAATGAACCACCGCCCAAAGCCTTACGCACCTCAGCTAATGTTGGCTTAATTCCTTGTTCTTGCAATTGGTCGGCAGTAGCATGAATTTGCTGAATAGTGATGGCCATCATCATCGTCCTTAATTTTGTATGAATAAATATGTAATTGTTGTATATTATGTATGTAGTATAATACAATTTACAATATACTACAATACAAAATATAAAAAAACCTCAAGTGATCTTGAGGTCACGGTCATTAAATTATAGTTAGTGATCCGCTAAGTATTCTTCTAGCGCATTATTGATCATTTCTTGATAGTCACCACCTGTTTGCTTGGCTCTATCCTTAAACTTGGCAATGATACTTGGGTTGATGACGCTCGCTTCAGCAGAGAACGCTTGCGGCTTAATACTGCCACGGATAGCGTTTGACCAATCCGTAACTTCTGGAATATCTGATAAATCAATATTGTCATCACTAAGCGTTGCTAAATATTCTAAGTCCGCTTGTTGCTTTGCCGTTAGTGGTGGTAAATCGTCTATTTGATAGCTAACCTTGTTCATATTGCCTCCTCTCACTCTTTGTGGCACGCCTAGCCGAGATAATGCGTATAACCTCGCCACCATCTATGTCTGTCTGCGTATGGGCTACTAATAAGACTGCTGTGCCGTCTATTGTACCCAGCGCCTGCCACCGCTCCTCACCATTTTCATACCTGTCTTGCTGACGCAGGCATAAAGGATCTAAAAAACCCGGGTAGCTGCCTCAAATGATAAACGGTGTTTGCACTGATTGGTGATGTTTTTTTGTTCATCCCATTCAAATCTAATACTCATCTTTTCTCTCAATCAGTATGCTCTTTATAGATTGGCAATTCATCTTGACTGACAGCTGCTACTTTCTGATACTCAAAAGATAGTGGCACTTTATTGGTTTGCGCCACTTGGGTCAAAAATAATTTGATCGCTTGAGACGGTGTTAATCCATAGCTTTCAAATACCGAAAAAGCATTTTCTTTTAGCTCTTGATCGAGCCTAATATTATAATTAGTTGTCGTCATAACATCACTTTTAGCTTATTTATGTACATATAATATAAGCCATTTGTATAGGCTACGCTAGCTCAATTACTCTTTTTTTCTTTGCTATGATTTCTGCTTAGGGAACGTATAGCCTATCGCCAGTAAGTGCTTTTTGTGGGTCTTTAAAAAAGCCTCATCTCTTAATTGAGTGTGTAACCAACTAATAACTTCTTGAGTGCTTTTACCTGATGGTGCGTAACTACCAAACGGTGAGTAGTTAGCCAACAAAGGGGCAAAACGATCAATTTGCTTAACGGTTAGAGGTGGGATATCTCTATCCTCATTATTCTGATTTAGGCCCTCCTGTCCTTTTTTCTTAGTTGGCTTGGCCTTGACGGTGAATGTCAAACCTGTAACTGTGCGTCCACGTTTGATGTTTTCATAGGTGATTTTGATGTCGGTTTTCTGATTAATTTCTTTTATGGGCCCATCAACTGCATTCTCTTTCAAATTGTTGATGCGCTCATACGACTTAGGCGTGCCAAGTTCTTGCCTATATTGATCTAAAGTCATAGAAAAACCACCCTTCCCCTCAGACTTTTTTGCTAGATGGTAAAGGTCTAACGAGTAAGTCAATTTGAGGTTTAAGATATCTTCTTTTAAATATTTAGTGTAAGGGTTGAGCTTATCAAAAACCTGAAGTAAGTATATTACCTCATCTGTAAAATGCATCGATATATAGCCATCTGCATATTTCGACCTGATTAGCCATTGAACCTCTGTATCATCACCATCCTTATCCTCATAAATGAATGTACGCTTCATTAATTTTTTGCTAGCTGATTTCATTTGCTTATAAGCCGAGTTTCTATCTATTCCGCTAAGCTTAGCAAATTCAGAAGACGCAACCTCTATCGGTGTTTTTTCAGTAGCATTATTAACCCTAACCAATGGGCTCGCTAGAATAATGATGCGCTTCTCATCAATAGACATCTCTCTAAAAGCTTGAGTAATTTTATTCTGCATAACAATCCATTTTTCAGGATATTTTTTTTCGTATAGCTCGACATCATTCATTATGACAACCTCATTATGCTAGTTACTTTAAGATACTAGCATAATGCGGGATAAAAGTAGCATTTAAACGGGATAAAAGTAGCATAATGCGGGATAAAAGTAGCATAATGCGGGATAAAAGTAGCATAATAGAGTGCGTAACCCTTTAATAGCAAAGCTTACAGACTGTCTAAAAGTCTTTAAAAGTTTTTAAAAGTAAAAAATATATTTTTATTTTAAATAATAAGGAAAAAACCAAAAAACCGACGGATTTAAGATGATAATTTGATCGACCAATCACTTGTAAAACTGATCAGTAGCTCAGAATGCAATTGTCCATTTACTTAATGTTATTCCACGTTCGCATGGTTCGGATCAAGCTTAGATCTTTGAAGATCTTCAAAAGCATGGTCAAAGATATTTTGAATATCTTCGTCTGTCATTCTGGACAACCCTGTTTTCACATTCTCAATATCAGTCTCATTTTTTGTAGATAGTTTGTCTTCATTTTCAGTAGCCATTATCGACACATCTGTAAACACTTATCAAACCGTTGCTAAAAAGCCTAGAAACCACTCTTATATACGTTTTACGCTCTGTCCGATACGATGGTAGCTAAAGCTATTCTAAAACGCTTAAAACAGCCGATAACCGTCTCCTAACCTTTCGCTAATTAGTAGACGATCCAGCTGTACCTTCAATTAGGCGATTTCTAGCAGCTACTGTGCTGATGAGTAAGCATCAAGCAATGAACCGTGGTCACTGTCCTGACTGCTTTTAGGTGGTGTAAAGCTGCTTGGTGTTTCCTTAGCCTCACTTTGCATCTTATGAGCGATTGATTTTAAAAACTCACGGTGCTTTTTTAAACGAACGTACCTTTCATTATCATGGGCGTCTAAAAATATAGCTTGTAGTTCATGATTGTCATCATCGTCTAATGCGTTGGCTAACCATTCCCCCAACACCTGATGTGCCTCAAGTCTGTCCTGATTGATTTCTTTTTTAATAGCCTGTAACTGCTTTATCTTATCTGCGAATAGATCATCTGATATTACTGACATTATCTCATCCTTTTCTAGTCAACTATGATAGAGTTGATCCTAGCAGTGTACACATAGGGATGCAAGGTAGTAAAATACACAAGACCACATTGTTTCGTGGGCGCAGTAGTATTTTAACCCTCTGTTAAGAGCGAACTTAGGAGTTTGTGTAAAAAAGACCCACAAGGGGTACTGTTTTTTTACATAAACTCCGTCGTTCGGCAGGGGGCGAACCCCCTACAACCCCCAAAAAATCATCTCTCAATATTGGGTTTTTTTGCTATGAATAATAAAGGGTTTCATCTGTCGGTTAGCGCCGTTAGTAAGGCGAAAAATCATAGCGTGGCGGCAAAGTCGGCTTATAATTCTGGCTCAAAACTGGTTGATGAGCAGTCAGGAGTCGTCCACGATTACACCAGTAAAGCTAAAGACAAAATCTTAAATTTAGTGGACAGTGATGGTACTAAATACACGCAAGTTATTGAGAAAAATGTGATGCATACGGCGTTGATAACGCCAACTCTTGCTGGGGATTTGGCGGTAACGCGTGAGGGGTTTTGGAATGATATCGAACGTATTGAGACTCGTAAAAACGCGCAATTGGGTACTGAGATTGACATGATGTTTCCTGATGGGATCACCGCGGATCAGCGTATAGTTCTGGTCGAGCGCTACGCTCAAACCTTATCTGATCGCTATAACGTGCTTGTCGATGTGGCCATTCATCGGCCCCACAGTCACGAGAAACATGTGGGGGAGGTTGAAGTGGTTGAGCTGACCAGTCGTAACTTTCATGCCCATATTTTACTCTCAAGCCGTGAGATAGTAGCGGATGTTGAGGGTTATGCTTTATCAGCACGCAAGAATTGGTTGCAGTGGTCAACGGAGGAGCGGTTATCTAAGGGGTTAAACGGACGCGGCGATGAGCTTAAATATCAACGCACCCTTTGGGCGGATATGGCCAATGAGCTACTGCCTAAGAATAAAACCATTAGTGAGAAATCCTACCGTGAGCTGGGCATCAATCGTTTGCCAAAAATGAAACTGGGTAAATCACTATATAAGGATATTCTCAAAGGCAATCGTTCAGTGATTCATGAATACAACGAGACGATTGATGAGATCAATGCTTACATTGAAAAAAATGGTTTAGTAATTGAGTACGACGACAAGGGACGTATTGACCTAGAAAGCAATGAACAAGAGGTTAACGGCGTCACAATACATTATAAAAAGCGTAAACCCTTTGCGCGAATTGAGCTCAGTAATATCCGATTTGTAGATCCTGCCGTTGAACTTGAACCCGCTATCCCTAAAAGTAACAGTCAGACGCATAGTGATGCGGCCAATGATCACGCACTTGATGAGCTTTTAGCAATCTCAGCCGACTTTGTGAGTCAAAAAAAGATGGTACGCAGCGCCTTATTTTCAACCATTGATGCGCTGCATGAAGAGTTAGCGCACCAGTCTAAACAGATTATTACTATTGATAAAAACATTAAGAGTACCCAGCGGTTCACCGAGGAGGTGGGACAGGATTTTAGTGACCCCCGCCAAAAAATGATTGAGCTTACCAAGCAAATAAACACAAAAGAGCAAAGTGAGGCACTAAAGACGGCTTTAGTGTTGGTTGAGGAGTTTAGACAAGATGATACCCTACAAACAGGCCGCGCCGTTACAAGTCTTGAGAAGCAACTGTCACAGATTGATAAAATAGTGCTGAATAATAAAGCGATGCTAGAAAAGCTGATCCCGCTTAATAATGAAGTCATTGCTGACTACAAAGGGTTGAAGGCCACGCTAAAACCCTTTGCCGCAAAGCTGAATAAACTGGCGACTGGCTTTAAAGCTCTTGATGAGATTGATATTGAAAAATCCGACTTATCCTTACAGTGGGATCAAGCGTTTGCGGATCTACAAGAGATAGATATCACCAATAACATGGATACTTATCATAAGTTTGCTGCATTTGCAGATCTGGACGTTGAGCGCTTTAAGTACCTTGAAAAAGAACGTGAGGCGCTCAGTACGTTAAAAGCGGTAGAGATAGACGCGGATGCTGACACTCGTTTGACGGCATTGGCCGCTGATGTTAAAGCGTTTAAGACCACCAATAATGAAGACATCAAACAGTTAAAGCAGCAAATTAATACCAGTAAAAAGACTTATCAGCGCTTATCACCGTTTTATGAGCAGCGTATCGCCTTACTGGATCAAAGTGAGGCGGTGATCGTGCAAGATGATGATTTATACGATGAAATCATAAGTACCAAGACTACTCAATTGAATGCAGATCGGCTTGAGGACTGGCGCAGCCGTACTATGGCGCTGCAATATCAGCTCAACAAAGCGCATGAGCAAGCAAAGCTTAAGAAAGAGGCTGAGCGCGCACGAGAGGAGGCTTTGATCAGGCGGCGAGAAACCTTAAAACAGAGACGGCAGCAGGCATCTCTTAAGCGTCAGCGAATCAATGAGACCAAAGCATATCGAGATCGATTTGACAATTTAGTGGTACGGGTGCGTAACCGCGTTAATACCCTTGATTTTAAGGCCGTTGATGCACCGATCGAAGTGATCAACGCGGCTGAGGCGGTTGCCGCACAAGCATTTATATTCACTACTCTAAAACACACTGACAGCTTTACGACACTACAAAAAAGTTTACGAGACACCGATGCTAAAAAAATTGCAACGCAGGTGCAGAAGGCAGCAACGACGCTATGGCAACAGCTTGAGCGCTTGCCTGACAATCAAGATAAGGTCGAGGTGTTAACGAAAATCAATGAGCGCTTTGAGCACGTTCCTGCTATCACCATAGATGGGGCAACGCTCACACAAACTGTGACAGATCACCTGCAAAAAACGAAGAACGCCATCCAAGCGCATGAACAAGCACAAACACGCCGCTACTCCTCACCACGCCCATTTTAGGCGGCATTATAATAATGAGTACCCCATGAATAAAGACAATAGCAATGAGCAAGACATACACGATCAACTTGTTAACCTAGTGACTTCATTGACTCCGGTCATTGGGGCCTTGCGTGAGCTGATTAAGCGAGCCGATGATGCGGTAGCGAGGCGGCTTGAGCGTTCGCTTAGCGGTATTGATAGCAAGGTGAATGAGGTGTCTTCTGCCATTGAAGAATTAGGTAGTAGCGCAAGCACGACTTCGCAGGCATTGAGCCAGTATCAAGAACTCGTGTTAAAGCAGCTACAAGCGGCAGTGACTGCTTTTACTGACAATGAGATGCCGCGTCGTTATGATGACAAAATAGCGGGCATCATCACCGATATGAAACAGCAGATTGATACGGCTGTAGAGTCGGTCGTCACTGCTAAAAACGATAGCATAGAGGTACAAATCAGTACCATGCAAGGAGTTGCTGATAAACTTAGCGCAAGCGCGGACAATCTAGCCCTATTCACCAATCAGTACCAAGCTGGTCATAAGCAGATTATTGAAGATATTGAGACCTTTGAGACCACCACCAAAACGCGGATTGAGCAGGTCGAGGCTAGAGCTAGTAAAGACTTGGACAAAATTCATAAGTCCATTGAGACTATGAGTATTAAAAGGATTGCAGCCGCTGTCGCAGCGGGTACGATGGCTGTGATAATAAGTTTGGTGGCTCTGGTATTTTGGTATGTGCCAAGCTTTGATGAGATTGCAGAGATGAAATACCAGCAAGCAGAGCTACAGCGCGGCATCGATGAGCTTGAAACGGGTTGGAAACAGGCCTTTAATAATGCTCAAAGTGCGCAGTTTATTTTGGCTTGTGATGTTAATAAAGAGCAGCCTGATGCAATCAGCTGGTGCGTTAGAGCAGACAGTAAGAGTGTTTTGAGAGATGAGAGAGGCTTTGTTTATTATAAAATAGCTGGGGTGCCGCGTGCAAAGCCGACTGAGTAAAGACGTATGGTAATAGCGAGCTATATTGCCCAAAAGTGCGTCTTCTGAAACATATAAGACTGAAAAAAGGCTTGTTTGATTGTCGTTATCTTTGTCTATATTAAAAAGCCAGATAATGACACTTTATCTGGCTTTAAGGGTTATTGTTTCTTGTTAAACAAGAAGTCTGTAAATATAAGCTAAAGTGACTAGGCTGCTTGGTCAGTATGAGCTGTGACCAACTCTATAAAAGCAGTTTCAAGGGTACTTAACGCATAATCATCAATCATAAGACCGTCATCTATCTGTCGTTGCACCCAGACATAAATCGCTTCATCATTATAAAGAATAGCGTCAACACCAAGTAATGATGCCAGTTGTACGCCTTGCTGTACTTGTAAGCTGAATAACAGCTGAGAGGCTAAAGCTTTAGTCTGTTCACTAAACCAAGCGCAGCTGTTGAGCCGAGATAGATTGTTATTCATTGGTATTCTCCTGTAGATTATTGTGTATAAATAATGGATAAAATGACTTACTACAGGTCAAATTATACCTATATTTTAATCTATTGCAAGAGAAAATGACCTTCTATAGGTCTTTTTATACTTTTAAAGGTGATAATGTCTTATGAGCGAAGGTGTTCACTCAGGTGATTCACTGCTGTCCTCATTTATGATTTCATATAAATCACCAACATTGATTCTAAGATACGTGCATAAAGACTCGATGATATCTAGATCAACTCGGGTGGCTTCTTCATGATACATGCGAGTAATGGTGCCACGATTGATACCAGTATCTCTTGCGACATCGGCAATTTTAAGGCGTCTTTCGCCCATGATGGTCGATAAGTGACACTTCACCATAGTGGTTTCCTCATTAACGATTAGTAGTTTTTGATTGGTGAACGGATTATAACGAATATGAGCGGCTAAAGTATTCCTTTTAGTAGCTCAAATTGGTATCCAATAGCGCAATTTGCCTAGTAATAGGCAGTTTATTATGCTGTCTTTGATACAGGACGTCTATCATGATGGATATACGCTAGTTAGAAAAGGCGATGCTATTTTTACTATGAAGTATTGCTATTAATAGTGATGTGACGTACATTTTTAGTTATACTTATATACTTATATACTTATATACTTATATACTTATATACTTATATACTTATATACTTATATACTTATATAC